>DASUVM010000009.1:0-168241 GCA_036378955.1 Saccharimonadales bacterium (SeqCode) | reverse complement strand
CTGTTGATCCGGTTGAAGGAGCAGGAGATAATGCCTACTCTTATGTGAATGATCCTGTCAATGACGAAGACTTGGATGGAAAAATTGCGCCACTTGTAGCGTTCGCTGCCTGGCAATTAGGGAGGTTAGCTGTACAGCAAGTAGTAAAAGTCGCCGCTCAGCATGCGGCGAGGCAGGCAATCCAGCAAGCATTCAGAGACTTTTATAGACATGAAGAGAGCCCGCCGAAGGAGCTCGGCGGGTGGCGGTTGCCTCCGGTGGGCTCTCTTCAGTCGGGCTCAGTGAGCTGGTTGGAACGCCTGGCCGTTGGCTGCTGCTTCGATCGCGGCGGCACACCGTGCAGTTGCAGGGCGATAGCTTCGAGAAACTGGCCCTCGTTGTCGTACTAACTTACATTGCCAAGCTCTAGCTTGAAATTGCTGTAGAGGGATTCCTGGAAGCCATTCTCGCGCTTAGCCCCAAAGCGTATTGTTCCCACAGGCTTATCATTATATATTAGATGCATGGATAAACTAGATTACTTAACTCAAAAAGATACCGTTGAACGCTTAATTATAGAGCTATTTATTGCGACCGACTTACGAGATTGGGCTCGCCTCGAACAAATTTTTGCCGATAAAGTGCAATTTAACATGAGCTCAGTTGGTGGCCCTAACGGCGATATGACACCGGGCGATATAACCGCTATGTGGCAAGAGGGTCTAGCCGCCCTTAAGGCAATACATCACCAAGTTGGCAACTTTGTCACTGATATAAATGGGGATGAGGCCGTGGCTAATTGTTACGGCGTGGCTTATCATTATTTGCCCACAAAGTCAGGCCGAGACACACGTGTTTTCGTAGGCAATTACAATTTCACCTTACAAAAACTGGGCGACTCCTGGAAGGTTTCGGCCATGACATTCAATGCTAAATTTATTGACGGTAATAAAGAGTTAGAAAAAGATGCCGCCTAACTAGGCGAGCCGTTGCCACTTCATTGGCGCGTGGCTGAAAATTAGAGTACAATGCTTGACGTATGACTATTTTATTAACCTGTGCCTTCCATATGACGCCGGAACGGATCGGCTAGCTCTTTTGATTCAATAGAAACACGCCGGTTCGTTACCGGCGTTTTGCTTGAGCGCTTTACTAACCTGTTACAATAAAGGAAATTATGTCTTACTTATCAACTCAAAACTACAAAGGTGCGCGCGATTATTACCCCGAAGACAAGCGTGTGCAAAATTATATTTTTACTACCTGGCGTAAAGTGGTTGAAAGCTATGGCTATGAAGAATATATAACACCGCTGCTTGAAAGCTATGACATTTACGCCGCCAAAACCGGCCAAGAGATTGTTAACGAACAAACCTATAGCTTTACTGATCGTGGTGGCCGGCCAGTGGTGGTTCGGCCTGAAATGACACCTGGCCTGGCTCGTATGGTGGCTGCCAGGCGCCAAGAGCTGGCTTACCCTGCCCGTCTTTATTCAATTGCCAATTACATGCGCTACGAGCGCCCTCAAAAAGGCCGTGAACGCGAGTTTTGGCAGCTTAATGTCGACATTTTTGGCGTTAGCACGATTGATGGCGATGTTGAAATTATTGCTATGGCCGATCAGTTAATGAAAGCCTTTCGAGCTAGCGAAAAAATGTACACCATAAAAATTAACAGCCGCAAGCTCATTAATGCGGTAATGGCAGATTATCTTGAACTCGACATTATGCAGTCGCAACTAATGATTAAACTGTTCGACCGCAAAGATAAAATGACGCCCGAAGAGTTCCGCGACCAAGCAGCAGCTATTTTCGACACCGACAAAACAGAGGTGGGCCTAAAACATATCGCAAAGCTTGTAGGTGCTAAGACAATGCAAGAGCTACCGCCGAGCCTGCTCGAAACCAGCGCCATTAAAGAGGTGCAAGCACTCTTTACACTGCTGCGTGAACGTGGGGTGCACAATGCCATTTTTGACATCACCTTAATGCGAGGCTTCGATTATTATACCGATATTGTCTTTGAGGTGTTCGACACCCACCCTGAAAATAATCGTGCTATTTTTGGCGGCGGCCGTTACGACGGCCTCATTAGCTTATTTGGCGTTGAGCCGTTACCAACAGTTGGTATGGCGCCTGGAGCTACCATGATGGAGGAATTTTTGCGAGCACATAAACTGTTGCCCGAGCTGCGCCCGGCAACCGATGCATATATCGTTGTACTTGGCGATACTCTCGCTGGTGCCCAAAAACTCGCCAAACGCTTACGTGACGAAGAGGTGAACGTGGCCATTGACATAACTGGGCGCAAGCTCGACAAACAAATTAAAGCCGCCGTGAAAATGAAAATCCCTTTCCTTATATTTGTTGGTGAAGAAGAGCTTAAAGCAGAACGCTACACCCTAAAATACACTGAAAACTCAGCTGAACATAAGTTTGGCTTTGAGCGCTTGGTGGCAACAATTACCGACCACCGTGTGAAAGATACTGATATTTAACACTTTGGCAAATCATTGCTGGCCGGTATCCACAAAAATCAGTTTATTAGCCGGCTTAGTAGCAGAACTATACTATCAGATGACTCCCCCTAGTAATCGGCAGGTTTTTAGGCTATAATCGGCCGAGTATGAAATATAGTGTTAAACATCTCTCAAAATCTCGGGTGGAACTAACAATTAGCGTTTATGCAAATGATCTTGCTAGAGTTAAAAAACTAACCCTCGCCAAAATGGCGCAGAAAGTGAAGGTTTCTGGTTTTCGCCCAGGCAAAGTGCCGGCTAGCGTTGCTGAAAAGCATCTTGACCCTGCCAGTATGGCAACCCAAGTAGCCGAAGATGCCGCCAGCCAGTTTGTTATTGAGGCTTTCGCAAGCGAAAAGCTACAGCCATTAGAGCGCCCCGAGGTTGACATAAAAAACTTTAAACCAGGTGAGACACTTGAATTAACTGCCGAGGCTGATATTCTGCCAGCGATTAAGCTGGGCGAATATAAAAAATTAGGCGTGAAGCGTGAAAAGGTAAGCGTGAGCGAGAAAGAGGTCAACGAAGTTATTGAAAACCTTCGCCGTTCACATGCCGAAAAAACAGAGGTAAAGCGTGCGGCCAAAAAAGACGACGAGGTATGGATCGACTTTGAAGGTGTTGACGAAAAAGGTGAACCAGTGTCCGGTGCCGCCGGTAAAGATTACCCACTAGCGCTTGGCTCAAATACTTTCATCCCTGGTTTTGAAGACGGGCTTATGGGTAAGAAAACGGGTGATTCGTTTGATTTGCCCCTGACTTTTCCGAAAGATTACCACCACGCTCCACTGGCAGGCGCAAAAGTCACTTTTAAAACGAGTGTGAAAAAAATAACTGAATCAAAGCTCCCTGAAGCTGATGATAGCTTTGCCGCCAAAAATGGCGATTTTAAAACTGTTAATGAGCTTCGGGCCGACATAAAAGCCCAACTTACAGAGCGCAAGAAGCAAGAAGTTGAAGAAACATACCGTAACGCACTACTTGACGCCGTGCTTGCCAAGAGTGATGTTCCGGCCCCCGAAGTGCTTATTCAAGATCAAATGCAGAGTCTTGAGCGCGATATGCAACAAAACCTGCTTTACCGCGGCCTCACACTCGAAGCATACTTAACAGAACAAAAGCTCACCAAAGACGAATGGCTCACCAAAGAGCTACGCCCAACTGCCGAAAAACGAGTCAAGATTGGTTTATTGCTTGCAGAACTTAGCAAACTTCTGAAAGTAGAAGTCTCGCAAGGGGAGCTTAACGCGCAGTTCAAACAAATAATGCAGCAAAACCCTAATATGAAGACTCAGCTTGACACACCTGAAGCTCGACGGGATATAGCCAACCGCATACTGACCGAGAAGACACTCACAAGCTTTGTTGAAGCTCAAGCCTAGCTAGTTGACATTACACGTTGTGTATCATTAAATAACAGCACTCCATCTTTGTACTAGTAGAGAGGGTGGGTGTGTTTGACGAATATTCCTTTACCGGAGTCGTGCTGGCACTACTGCCTGATTGGCTTTTGGTGACGGGGGCCATAGTTTCGTTAATTGTGCCGACCGTCATAGTTATTGTGGCTGATGCTGCGGTGTTCAGACGGAATTTGAGACAGTTTAACCTGCCGGTAGCCATAATAGTCGTTTGCTGGCTGATCTCTATCGGCTGGGCTGGCTGGATACAGATATATGGCCACGGCCGCCGGCCCGACTTATGGCGTTTCAGCCTTGGCCAAATACTCAATCAAGAACCGGGCGGGTTAATGGCAGCAGCTGTAATCATCTTCGGTGGTATGCATCTTGTTGTTGTTTACGTGCACATAAGGGTGTCTCTTCACTAGGTGACGATGGATGTTGCCCCTTGCGTTATGCCAATTGTTTGCCAGTCAGGAGACAATGGTGTGACGCAAGGGGCTTTGATGCGCTCTGAATTCAATTGGCACTCACTTGTCACGAGTGCTAATTTTGTTTACAATAGAGCCATGATTACACATGATAAAACGGCTAAAAAGCCAAAAAATTACCTTGTACCTACTGTTATCGAGAGCTCAAGTTTTGGTGAACGCGCTTACGATATTTATAGCCGCCTTTTAAAAGAACGAATTATCTTCTTGGGAGAAGAGGTGAATGAGCACACCGCTAACTTGGTGGTTGCCCAGCTGCTTCACCTGGCTTATGAAGACCCTGAGAAAGATATTTCACTCTACATTAATAGCCCCGGCGGCAGTGTCTATGACGGCCTTGCTATTTATGACACTATTCAGTTTATTAAGCCAGATGTCCGAACCTATGGCATTGGTTTGCAGGCGAGTTTTGGTGCTGTGTTACTTGCCGCTGGCACAAAAGGCAAGCGATTTATGCTGCCGCACGCCCGCGCTATGATTCATCAACCCCACAGCGGCACCCAAGGCGTTGTTACTGATATGGAAATTACCCTCCGTGAGGTAATTGAGCTCAAAAACAAACTGGCTGCAATTATCGCAAAACACACCGGCCAGAAAATTTCTAAAATAAAAGCCGACATGGAACGTGATTATTGGATGAGCGCCGAAGAATCGGTGAAATATGGCTTGATCGACAAAGTAGTAGAGCAAATAGCTTAGCTATATGGCACACTCTTCTGAAGCTTCTTATCGTTTGCCCAATTTCAGCCAACAGAGATTTACCAACAAAGCAGGCGAAACTCTGACGGCGCAAGAGATAGAAGCAGACGAAGTCGGTGAGTTTTTGCGAAGCATCGTCGGCGCTCATGCTGTGAACGGATTTGGTAAAGAGCTCGCAACGCGAGTATATACACCTGATGACCCTGCCAAGCAAAAAGCGATTGCCGCATCGATCAAAAAAAGACGTGATGGCGGCATTGGCCCACGCCGAATAGCGGTGCGCAACCAAGCGGGCACTATTGCCCATGCATTAGTAGATGGTGTGGCAATGTACGACGATATTAACCCATTAATTACTTCTGCGTGGCAGCGAAAAGCGCGTCGCCTCAGTGCGCACTTGCCTGGTTTTCATGCGTTATCTGTGTGGCCGGCCGATGCTAGTGACGGAGCGTATTACAGAATGGAGGCAGCTACGCACCCCGAATATCGCCGCACTGGCGTGTCGCTACACATGGCATTTTTTGCGCTTGATAGTATTATGAAAACAAGAGCCACCCAGCAGCCACATCCGTTAGTTGAGGCGCCGGCGCTCAGTTTTGTCGCATCTGATACGAGTGAGTATAGTTTGCATTCGTACCCATTTTTGATGAGCCTAGGGTTTATAGAAACAGGAAGAACAGCCTCGTTCACAGAAGACATCGAGGTGCGTGAAATGCGAGCCCCGCGCACCTTCGATGTGCATGCAAGCTTGCGCGAACGATTAATGCAGACATAGATGGAGCGATAGCTTCAAAAAGCAACACAGTTTTGATTCAATTATTCTTTAAATATTGTATGCTAGAATTGGGTTTTATCCTATGAATCCGAGAGAAGGACGACATTGCAAAAATTCGGTTGGGAGCAGGTTGTTGCGGCGCTGTTGTCGTCACAGAAAGTACTCAACAAACTCGCTAGGTATCTGGATTCTCTAAATATCTCGCTAGAACCGCTTTCTTCATGGGAGGAGTGGGCCAAAATTGATCCCGAACAGCCACTCGTGACAGACACGCTCATGCTCCGGCAATGCCCGCCGGCTCTATTGCCTCAGGTTAGAGCACGACGCTCGAAACTGTCGGTGCTGCTCGACAAGGGCAACACCCCTGAAGATATACGGAGAGCTGCTACTTTCTTTTTGCAATCAAGCGACTCCGTATTGATGAGCAGTGGCATTGTCCACCCCCTATCGCGCCTCAGGCAGCCCGCTGGCTGCGACCTTACCGATCGTGAGGTTGATATCTTGCGGTTGATAGCGAAGGGCTTCTCAAACAAACATATTGGCGATCGACTACACCTATCGGAAGACACCGTGAAATATCACGCCAGCAAGCTCTTTCGAAAGCTTCACGTCAATGATCGAGCTCACGCCGTAGCAATAGGCTTTCAGCAAGGTCTTCTTGTGGCCTAGCCTGTCTGCCTTCGGGTTCGCACCCCCCTTGAGTAATGCTTAAGGGGGGTGTATTCAGTTCTCTCTAATATTATATAAACTTTGGCACTTGTTGAAAAATACGCTACGCTATAAATGGACCCGATCTCGAGTATCCGGGGGTAGTATGAAGTGCGAAGACGCCGCTAGTGAGCAAGGCTATGTCATTGCGTTGTTGGCCGACAGGGCTGAATTGGCCCAAGAGCCGCTAATGGAGCTAATCATAACCTGGGAAAGGGCTGGCGCTAAAGTAAAGCTTACTTCATGGCAAAAAGTAGCCCAGCTTGACCCACAGAAAGTAAACCTGCTGGCGGCAACTCCTGCCATGCTCCAGGCACACCCACCAGAGCTAGTTAGCCGGCTCATGACACGCATACCGACCCTAGTGGTAGCCTGCAGGCAAGGGTTACATGATGCCCTGGCAATTACCAAGCAATTCAGCAGCCAACCGCACAGCTTCGTGGTTATAGGCGACTATGAGCGCCCACTGGCGATAATGCCGCTCAAAAAAGGAGGAGCCTACGGAGCAATAGAGCTCTCTAAACGTGAGCTGCAGGTTTTGTCAGGTATGATGCAAGGTAAGACGAACGGTGAGATAGGGCGCGAGCTGTCTTTGACAGAAAACACCATCAAGTCGCATGCTTGCCGTATATACAGAAGACTGAAGGTTCAAAACCGTGCTGAGGCAGTAGCAGAAGCTTGGCGCCTCGGCATTGTGAGATGAGCTGATGCCGCTGCTCCGGATCTATATCCCCTGAGTCTCGAAGCTCAGGGGATGCACCCCTTTCATTTTAGAACTCTTTGATAAAGCCACGAAGTATCGTACCCTATACGCAGACCTGGTTCCCAAACCCGGGAGGGCAAATGACAAGAAGTAGAAGTGCTCAAGAGACGCCAATTGCTGCCGTCTTGCTTGATCATCCGCCAGAGATAGTACAGACCTTAATGCAGGGCTGGGAAAGAGTGATTCCTCGGCTGAGCTCTCCCCCTGTGCGCTACATATTCCTCGCGTTTCCAGAGTGGGATGGCATCTTCACCCTTGCTACTGCCCAGGCGGTGTACACCACGCCTGCCAGGCTAGCACAGTGCCCGCCGGAGGCATTGGGGTGTATCGTAAAGTGGAAAGCACCGCTTCACCTCGTTGTTAACAAGGTAGATGCCGGCCGGCTCAAGCCGAAAGAGGTTTCGGCTATGCTTGGGGGGCAGTTGCAAGTTACCTACCTTGTGGTGAGTAACGAGGAGCTTCAGCATAACACCCCCCTCTCACTAGGTAATCTTCATATAACACCTCGTGAGAGGCGGATTATGGAAGGTGTGAGCAAAGGCTTAAGCAATCGCGCAATCGGCCTTAAGCTAGATAGCAGTGAGGAAGTTATCAAACGCAAGATTAGTCGGCTGCTTCGGAGACTGCGTGTCAAAAACCGTGCGCAGCTAGTAATGGTTGCTTTGCAGCTGGGCCTTATTGAGTAACGTGCAGGCAATTTGCTCTTTGGGTGCGCGCGCCTCGTGTAGAGGTGCGCGCACCCGTTCGTCTTTTTTGGTATATCTGAGAGAACTTTGATAAGCCAAAGAAAATATTATACGCTAAGATCAGGATCGGCTACTTAACAAAATGGAGGCCTCATGCAAGCCAATAAAAGGGCTGGGCTGTTCCTTAGTTTGCCGCCAGAAATGACCGCAATGATTACCGAAGGCATAAAGGCGAAGCAATTTACGGGCAAGCTGTCTTTGCAGTTCTCACTGGGCGGCGATGCCGAATCACTAGCGCTAGTAGATGATATAGTGGCTGTTCCAGCCTCAACGATAGCCAAGGCTTCGCGGCAAGAGCTGAAGGCCATAGTGAATAGCAATGAGAAGCTTTTGCTCATTGTTACTGGGAAGGTCTTTATTGAAGAGCTTGAAGCTGCCCGGCAAAGACTTCAAAAAATAAGCAAAGAAGCATACCTCGGGCACCTCATCATACCAGAAGATTTGCGCCCTCCTGACTTGCCTCCGCTTTATCCATATGGGCTCACTCCGCGTCAGACACAAGTTCTGCATCATATGGCATCATTTTTGTCATATGAGGAAATTGCTAGGCAGATGTATGTTTCAGTGAATACCGTCAAGACCCACGTTTTTGCGCTATTTAAAAAACTAGAAGTCAATAGCCGGCAAGAAGCCGTAGCACGTGGTCGAGCTTTGAACATCTTGCCTGAGTAAAAATCTGTAAGTTGCCATCCACCTTCATACCTCCAGTTTACTCTGAGGCATGAGACAACCCCGACTCTCAAGACCCTCAGCCTGTCGCTGGGCTCGACCCCTTTCGTGAGCACGGAAGGGGTCGAGCCGCCGAGCACTACCTGCACGATGAGTTTGAGAGTCAGGGCTATAAACCCTTGACTTTTATTTTTTTATACCGCACAATCTAAACTTAAGAAGTAGAGTAAGGTGGCTATTAGTATGCCTTATAGGGCCGGATGGCAACGGCACTTTGGCAAACCACCATTTAGTGATCTTCGGGCGCCTGAACGTTGCTTTTAAAGCGAGAAAAAGCAATGTTCATCATCACTAACAACTAATTACAATCAGAGAGGAACGTCTTTTATGGCTCAAAAAACCGCCATGAAGTCGCGCGTCTATTTTACGAAAGCAGATGACGCGCTCCCGTTACCAAACCTCATTGCACACCAGCTAAAGTCATGGCAAGACTTTATTGAGACTGGGCTCGGTGAGATTTTTGCAGAAATTAATCCTATCAAGGACTACACCGAACAAAAACTTGAACTGCGCTTCAAAGGATACCGTTTTGAAGACCCAAAAATGACCGAGGCCGAAGCCCGCGAAAATAATATTAGTTATGATGCGCCGCTCAAAGCAACCGTTGAGCTCACCAACAAAGTGACCGGCGAGGTGAAAGAGCAAGAAATCTATCTTGGCGATTACCCCTGGATGACTAAGCAAGGCACCTTTATTATTAACGGGGCTGAGCGTGTTGTCGTTAACCAGCTAATTCGTTCAGCCGGTGTCTTTTTTACAGCCGACACCAGCTCGGGCCGTAACCTCTATAGCGCCAAACTTATTCCTGGCCGTGGTGCTTGGCTGGAATTTGAGACCGCCAACAACGGTGCACTGTACGTAAAAATCGATCGTCGCCGCAAAATTGCCGTTACTACATTGCTGCGCGCGCTTGGTTACCCAACCAATGCTGGTATTAAAGAACTATTTGCGAAAGTTGACACCGGTGAAACCAACTATATTGACGCTACCTTTGAAAAAGACCCCACCAAAGGCACCAACGAAGCCTTAATTGAGGTCTATCGACGCCTGCGCCCGGGCGATCTCGCAACGGTTGACAATGCTCGCGGCATGATCGAACGCATGTTCTTTGACTTTAAGCGCTTTGATATTAGCCGCGTAGGCCGCTATAAGCTGAACCAACGCCTGGGTGTTGATGTTCCTAACACGGTTGAAAACCGCGTTATGCGGCTTGAAGACCTGATTGCCATCATTGCCGAGGTTATTCGCTTAAATAACACACAAGAGACATCTGACGACATTGACGCACTCCATAACCGTCGTGTCAAGATGGTTGGCGAACTGGTTGCACGCCAGTTCCGCATTGGCATGCTCCGCATGGAACGTAACGCAAAAGATCGCATGAGCATGAGCGATCTTGAAAGCGTTACGCCAGCGCAACTCATTAACGCTCGCCCTGTTGTTGCCGCTGTTCGCGAGTTTTTTGCCAGCTCACAGCTTTCGCAGTTTATGGATCACACCAATCCGCTTTCTGAGCTTGCCCACAAACGCCGCCTGAGCTCAATGGGCCCCGGTGGCCTTTCGCGCGAACGTGCCGGGCTTGATGTGCGCGATGTACACCCAACCCACTACGGCCGCCTTTGTACCGTTGAAACACCTGAAGGTGCCAACATCGGGCTGGTGGGTAATCTGGCTGCCTACACCCGTGTGAACGAATATGGCTTTCTTGAAACACCTTATTTGCCGGTAAAAAACGGTAAAGTGCAAAAAGACATCATTTGGCTTGACGCCTACCAAGAGGTGAAAGAAGTAATCGCCGAAGCCAGCAACGCACTCAATGAAGATGGTAGCTTTGTTGAACCTCGCGTGTCAGCCCGTGTGCACGGCAAGCCCGGTGAAGTCGATGCACATGAAGTAACCTTTATGGATGCCGCTCGCAGCCAAATTTTGGGCTCAACCGCCTCACTTATTCCGTTTGTTGAGAAGAACCGTATCGACCGTAACTTAACCGGCTCAAACATGCAGAAACAAGCTGTGCCGCTCTTGAAGCCGCAAGCGCCAATTATTGGCACCGGTATTGAAGCACATGTGGCACTGAATTCTGGCCAGCTGACTATCGCTGAAGAAAACGGCGAGGTAGTAAAAGCAGACGCTAACGAAGTGCAAGTAAAATACGCCACTACCACCAAGACCTACCCGCTCGTTCACTTTCAGCGCTCGAACGAAGGCGAAAGTATTAACCATAAAGTTGTCACCAGCCGAGGCCAAAAGGTAAAGAAGGGCGATGTACTGATCGAAGGTATGAGCATGGCCGAAGGCGAACTGGCACTTGGCCGCGACCTTATTGTTGCCTTTATGCCATGGGGCGGCTACAACATGGATGACGCCATCATCTTAAGCGAACGCCTCGTACAAAACGACGATCTAACAAGCATTCACATTACCGATTTTATGGTTGAAGTGCGCGAAACCAAGCTTGGCCCTGAAATTGTTACCCGCGACATTCCAAATGTGAGCGAAGAAAGTCTGCGTCACCTTGACGAAACCGGCATTGTACGCATTGGTGCCGAAGTAAAAGCCGGTGACATTCTGGTTGGTAAAATTACACCAAAGGGCGAGCAAGAGTTGAGCTCAGAAGAACGGTTGCTACGTGCCATTTTTGGTGAAAAAGCCAAAGACGTTCGCGACACCTCTCAGCGCATGAGCAACGGCAAGCACGGTAAAGTCGTTGGCGTCAAGGTGTTCAGCCGCGAGAACGGCCACGAGCTGAAGGCCGGCGTGCTGATGCAAATTCAGATTTTTGTAGCACAAATGCGCAAAATTAGCGTTGGTGATAAGCTCGCCGGCCGTCACGGTAACAAGGGTGTTGTTGCCCGCATTATGCCGGTTGCCGACATGCCATTCATGAAAGACGGCGCGCCCGTTGATGTCATCTTGAACCCACTTGGTGTGCCGAGCCGCATGAACCTTGGCCAGCTATTTGAAACCCACCTCGGCATGGCAGCACGTGCCCTTGGCTACAAAGTAGCAACGCCGCCATTCAATGGTGTGCCGATAGAGAAAATTGAAGAAGAGCTTGAAAAAGCCGGCCTGCCTAAAAACGGCAAGGTGCAGCTATTTGATGGCCGCACCGGCGAAGCCTTTCAAGAAAAAACCACTGTTGGCAACATGTACATGATTAAACTACACCACATGGTGGCCGACAAAATTCACGCCCGCTCAATCGGGCCATACACCATGGTGACCCAACAGCCACTCGGTGGTAAGGCGCAAAACGGTGGTCAGCGTTTCGGTGAAATGGAAGTATGGGCGCTTGAAGCTTACGGCGCCGCCGCAACCCTGCAAGAAATGCTCACCATTAAATCTGACGATGTCTATGGTCGCGCTAAAGCCTACGAAGCCATCATTAAAAATGAACCAATTATGGGACCAAAGGTACCAGAAAGCTTCAACGTGCTTGTGAAAGAGCTACAAGGCTTAGGCCTACGAGTTGACCTCATGAACGAAGGCAGTGGTGAAATTGATGCCGAACACTTGCTGGCAAGCTCAACCCAGGCTGCCGGTGATGACCAGGCAACAATTACCATCGACCCAACCGTCACCCAACCGCTTGACGTTTCCGTTGCCGACGAAGCCGATGAATATGGTGATATCGACCTTGGTGATGGCATGAGTATTCAAGACACGGAAAGTATTGAAGAAGAAATTAAGAAGGAGGTAGCGTAATGAGTCGCTTAACCGCTACAACCAGTATTGCCGACTTTAACGCTGTTCGCCTAGCAATTGCTAGTGCTAACGACATCGAAGAATGGTCGTATGGTGAAGTTACAAAGCCTGAAACTATTAACTACCGCACACAGAAGCCAGAGCGTGACGGCTTGTTCTGCGAACGTATTTTCGGGCCAGTTAAAGACCTTAACCCGCACGATCCTAAAGTAAAAGGTGTGCGTTCTCGAGAAGCAGCCATTGACAAAAATGGTGAACTCGTTACTCGCAGTATTGTGCGACGCGAGCGCATGGGTCATATTCAATTGGCTGCACCAGTGGCGCACATCTGGTTCTTACGCGGCACCCCAAGTGCAATGAGTTTGTTACTTGGCGTCACGGTGCGCAACCTCGAACGCATTGCTTACTTTGCGAGCTACATTATAAAGAGCGTCGACACCGCAAAACGAGACCAACTCTTAGCAGATACCGAGGCTGAATACGAAGCCGCTAAAGCCGCCATTAAGGTGCGTTTCGAAAAAGCCGCCGCTAGCGATGAGGCCGACGTAAAAGCCCTTGCCAAAGAACAAACCAAAGAGCTCGAAGAAGTCGCCGAAGACTATCTACAAAAGAAGACGCAGCTGGAAAGCCTAGAGAAATACCGGCTCATGTCTGAGACCGACTGGCGCGCCTTGCCTGACGAATATCGAGCCACTTCAAAAGTTGGTATGGGCGGCACCGTGCTTAACGAGCTACTAAAAGAAATCAACCTCGACAAGCTTATTGAAGAACTCGCCGAAGAGGCCGAGACCGCCAAAGGCCAGCGCAAAAAGAAGCTCATGAAGCGCCTGAAAGTGCTTGAAGGCATGCAACGCGCCGGCATTAAGCCCGAGAGTCTTTGTGTGACCATATTGCCAGTTATTCCACCAGATCTTCGCCCGATGGTGCAACTAACCGGTGGCCGCTTCGCCACCAGCGACTTAAACGACCTTTACCGGCGCGTCATTAACCGCAATAATCGCTTGAAGAAGCTGCTCGATTTGAACGCCCCTGAGGTCATTCGCCGTAACGAGATGCGCATGCTGCAAGAAGCAGTCGACGCCTTAATTGACAACTCGGCAGCTCGCGGTGGTCGCGCCGTTTCGGCAACCGGTGGCCGCCGACGCTTGAAGAGCCTGAGTGACATGCTCAAAGGTAAGCAAGGCCGCTTCCGTCAGAACCTCCTTGGTAAGCGCGTTGATTACTCTGGCCGTTCGGTTATCGTGGCCGGGCCAGAACTCAAGATTAGCGAATGCGGTTTACCTAAAATGATGGCACTTGAACTGTTTAAGCCCTTTGTTATCTCAATTTTGCTTGAAAAAGAGTTCGCTCACAATATTCGTTCAGCGACACGCTTGATCGAATCAGGCGACAGCGTCGTCTGGGATGCTCTTGACGAAGCAATCGACAACAAATATGTGCTCTTAAACCGCGCACCATCGTTGCACCGCTTGTCAATTCAAGCCTTTCAGCCAAAACTGGTCGAAGGCCGCGCCATTCAGCTGCACCCGCTAGTATGTAAAGGCTTCAACGCCGACTTCGATGGTGACCAAATGGCCGTTCATTTGCCACTTTCAGCCGAAGCGCAAGAAGAGGCTCGCACGCTTATGGCCGCCAGCCGTAACCTGTTAAAACCTGCTGATGGTTCGCCAATTCTTAACATCTCACAAGATATTGTGCTTGGCTGCTATTACTTAACCTATGCAAAACCAAGTGCTCAAACCAATACACTGAAGCGATTCGCCTCTGTTGGTGAAGCAGTCTATGCCTTTGACGCTGGTAAAATTAAGTTGCAAACACCAATTCATGTCGTCACCAAAGGTGAACTTCGTGAAACAACGCTTGGCCGTGTCTACTTCAATGAAGTGTTACCTGAAGACTTTAAATATATTGAAGATGCCATGACCAAGAAGGCGCTCAACAAAGTATTGGCGCGCATTTTTAATAAGTATGGCCAAGAGAAAACTGCCGAGATTGCCGACACTATTAAAGACCTCGCCCTCAGATACGCTACAGTCGGTGCTGTTTCAACTGGTATCTCAGATTACTTCGACGTGCCTGAAATTGCCGGCATGATCGCTCGCGGCGAAGAGCGCAGTGCAGCTATTTCAAGCCAATACGAACAAGGGTTAGTGACCGACCAAGAACGCTACAGTCTGACCGTTGAAGCCTGGCGCCATGTCGACAAAGAAGTTATTGAGCTTCTGAAGCAACGAATTCTTGAAGAAGACACCGCAGTTGCCGTCGCTGCCGTCTCAGGTGCTCGCGGTGACGTGACAAACTTGAAGCTTGCCACCGCCATGATCGGTGTAATGGTTGATGCCACAGGTAAAGAAATTGAGCTGCCGATTCGCTCGAGCTTCAAGAAGGGGCTTTCGCCGCTTGAGGCCTTTGTAGCAACTCGTGGTACGCGTAAAGGTCTGATTGATACGGCGCTTAAGACAGCTGATTCAGGTTACTTAACGCGTCGCCTGGTAGATGTAAGCCAAGATATCTTCACCGTTGCCGATGAGGCCGAAGACAGTGGTTTCACCATTTACCGCGCTGAAACCGAAGAGACCATGATTGAGTTTGCCGACCGCCTGTTTGGCCGCTATGCTGCCAAAGATGTGCCCAACCACATCAAGGCAGGCGAGCTTATCACTCGAGAGATTGCCGAGGCAATTCAAGAAGATGAAGCTCTCAGCGACGTTACCATCATGAGCGTTCTGAGCTGTTCAAACCTTCGTGGTATCGCTCGCAAAAGCTATGGTATCGACATGGCCACCGGCCAGCTGGTGGCTGCCGCTGAGCCAGTTGGTGTTATTGCTGCCCAATCAGTTGGTGAGCCTGGCACTCAGCTAACACTAAACACTTTCCACTCCTCTGGTGTGGCTGGCGACGACATTACTCAAGGTCTGCCTCGTGTTGACGAGTTATTCGAAGCTCGCGCACCAAAGGGTGAAGCGTATTTAAGCGAAATCGATGGCACCATTCAACTGTGGGAAGACGGCGACAAGTATGTCGTGCAAGTTACCCCGACAAAAGGCAAGAGCACACAATTGCTGCTTGAAGGCCGAAAGGTGCGCGTTAAGAAAGGCACCGAAGTTATTGCCGGCGACGTACTCGCCAGCGACAACGACGAAAGCCGCCCGTTGACCGCTCCGCACGATGGTATCGTTGAAGTTGAAAAAGACATGTTAGTCGTCAACGCCAATCAACATGCCCCTGTTCGCTACGAAATTCCCGGCTTTAAGCAACTCACCGTTAAAGATGGTGACACCGTTGAAATGGGTGGTCGCCTCTCGAGCGGCTCAATTAGCCTGCACGATTTAATGCGCCTCAAGGGCGTCGAGGCCACACAGCGCTATATCGTCAACGAAGTGCTTCGTATTTACGCCGCACAAGGCCAAAACATTGCCGACAAACACCTTGAAGTGATTGTCCGACAGATGTTCAGCCGCGTGCAAATCGAAGACCCAGGCGATTCGCCATTCGTCACCGGCGACATCGTTTCGAAGGCCGCCGTGGTTGAAGAGAATCGCGCACTGACAGACGACGGCCGGGCACCGGCACAGTTCACTCAGCTGTTACTCGGTATCACCAAAGTGTCAATTTGGTCAGATAGCTTCCTCTCGGCTGCATCGTTCCAAGATACTACTCGCGTACTCATCAATGCCGCGGTAAGTGGTCGTATCGATAACCTCTATGGCCTCAAAGAGAACGTTATCATTGGCCGCAAGATTCCAGTTGGAACTGGCGTTGAAAAGCCTACTGAAGCGCTTCTCGAAGCATAAAAAAAGCAGCCAAGCGACATCAAAACACACCCCGGTAAAATTAGGGGTGTGTTTGTTTTGCGAAAGATAATTTATATCGTTCTCACCGCACTTAAGAGGCGGACTCTTTTCGTTTACGCTAGCGTACGCCCTTTTCTTTTTATAAGATTACTGCTATAATCAGCTTTGAGTTTCATAGTAAGTCGGCTCTTAGTTGGAGTGCTGCCCGGTTGATTGCCACAAACTTACTTATTAGCACTATAAAGGAGCATACTTTTCGATGCCAACAATGAACCAATTGGTGCGCAAACCTCGAAAGAGCGTGCCAAAAAAAAGTAAATCACCACACCTAGGCCGTATTCAAAACGCCTTGAAGGTAAAATACTACGCCAAAAACGCACCATTAAAGCGTGGTGTTTGTATTCGTGTTACCACTAAAACCCCCCGTAAGCCAAACTCGGCCCTTCGAAAAGTCGCTCGCGTGCGCTTAACGAATGGCTACGAGGTGTGGGCCTACATTCCCGGCGAAGGCCATAACTTGCAAGAACATGCCGTTGTTTTAATTCGCGGTGGCCGTGTGCCAGATCTTCCTGGTGTACGTTATCACGTTGTCCGTGGCAACCTTGACTTGCAAGGCGTAAAAGACCGTAAAAATGCTCGTAGCAAATACGGTGTGAAGAAGGAGAGCAAGTAATGCCACGCAAAGTCACTAAATCGCTCCAGCGCCGCGTGCAGCCTGACCGCAAATACAATTCAGTACAAGTGCAGCGCCTTATTAACAAAAGTATGCTTAGCGGCAAAAAACAGCTCGCAGAGCGTCAGGTTTACAGCGCACTTGAAATTGCAGCTAAAAAACTAAAATCTGAAAACCCGCTCGAGATCTTTGAAGCAGCACTTAAAAACATTGCACCAAATGTTGAAGTCAAAAGCCGCCGTGTTGGTGGTGCCAACTACCAAATTCCGTTCCCAATTCACGGGCACCGCGTGCAGCATTTCACCTTTATGTGGCTCGTACAGGCGGCTCGCGCCCGCAGCGGCATGCCATATAACCAACGCTTAGCCAACGAAATTGTCGACGCCTACAACCATACCGGCGCTGCCTTCAAGAAAAAAGAAGATACCCACAAGATGGCCGAAGCAAACCGCGCATTTGCACACTTTGCCCGCGGATAGAGCCGCCCCAGCTTGACATCTTTTCACGTTTTCGCATAATAGCACTAGCCGATTTCAACAATTGGAAGGGGCTGTGCAGTGCAAATACCAGCTTTCGACCTTGCAACACGCATCGCAGAAGAAAGTTCGAATCAGTTGAGCTGGAATGAAACAACAATTGCGCAACTAGCAAGCGTATTGCTTCGCCCACACGGAGTAGTACGACAAGGGCGGCATTATATCGTAGTGCTTAAGGCGCCCCTTACCGCCGCGGCCGCTACACCCATTTGCGTCATTGGCGCACTTGGCAAGCAGCCACGGCGGCGAGAGGCTATTTCAGACAGCCTCGTCGCTTCGTTCTTCAGGCGGCGAGCTCAAGATCTTGGCAACAAACGGCCCAAGGGCTATCGCTCGCACTGGGCACCGGTTGCGAATTCGTCAACGGCACTCATGCCGATCGGGGGCGATCTTCAGCAGCAAGTTGGTAAAACCGAGGGCGAACGACGAGAAAGCAATATCGTCTACCGGTGGTATAACTTGCGTGAAGTGCCCCTTGGGGGTATTGTGTTCCGCCTCGATACCAAGCGAAGCCTTTATGTGTTTCAGCGGCTAAGCAAGGAGCATTGGTGGCGAGTCACGCTGATGCAAGATGCCTGGCATGAAGTAGACATTGCTGGTACCTTGGCAAAAATGAGTGGCGAAGAGCCGGTGAGCGGTCTGAGCCATGACTCAAGATGCATAAAGCCGCAGCTTATTCAACAGCCGCCTGGTTGAGATCGGTTACCCTCGGAGCCTACTATGGTGGGCTCCGAGGCATGCCGACATAGCTTTTAAGGCAGTTATCTGTTAAAATTAAGAGTAATCGTTGTTTTTTCATGCCTTAAAAATGAATGGATGACAACAAAATATAATATGTAAGGATCTATCAAGACAAGACGCTATGGCCACTAAAACAATTCCACTCGATAAATTTCGAAACATTGGCATTATCGCACACATCGATGCCGGTAAAACCACCACAACCGAAGGTATTCTTTATCGCACCGGTTTAAATCACAAAATTGGCGCCGTTCATGAAGGTGAGACAGTGACCGATTTCATGGAACAAGAACGTGAACGAGGCATCACCATTCAAAGTGCTGCCGTTACTTGTTTTTGGAAAGATCACAAAATTAACATCATTGACACCCCCGGCCACATCGACTTTACGGTTGAAGTTGAACGTTCACTTCGCGTGCTCGATGGTGCCGTGGTTATTTTTGACGGCAAAAGTGGTGTTGAAGCTCAAAGCGAAACGGTGTGGCGCCAGGCTAATAAATATGGCGTACCGCGCATTTGCTTTGTGAACAAGATTAACCAAACAGGTGGTGATTTTTATAAATCGCTTGAGAGTATCCACGCTCGCTTAAGTCGCCGTGCCTTGCCAATTCACTTGCCAATTGGTTTTGAAAAAGAGATTAACGGCGTTGTTGATCTTGTTGCTATGAAGGCCTATACCTATAGCGATTTTACCGACAAGGCCTTAGTTGAAGGTGATATTCCAGCAGATATGCTCGAGCGTGCCAAAAACGCCCGCACGCTGCTTGTTGAAGCCGCCGTTGAAGCCGACGACGCACTCTTTGAAAAATATCTCGAAAGCGGCGAAGCAAGCATCAGCCAAGAAGAACTAAAGGCAGCCATCCGAAAAAGTGTCCTGACTGGTGAATTCTTCATTGTCAGTGGCGGCGATGGCCGTGGTGTGATTGTTGAAAAACTGCTCGACCTCGTTAATGAATATCTGCCCAGCCCAACCGACAAAGGCTCCGTATGGGGCACCCACCCCAAGACCGGTGAAGAAGTTGAACGAAAGCCAGTCGACAACCAGCCTATGGCAGCACTTGCTTTTAAAATTTCGAACGACCCATTTGTTGGCAAGTTAATCTTTTTCAGGGTCTACTCGGGTAAAATGACCGCCGGTAGCTACATCTTAAACGCTACAACTGGTGAAAAAGAGCGCATTGGCCGCATTGTTCGCATGCATGCCGACAAGCGTGAAGATGTCAGCGAAGTGAATGCTGGCGATATCGCCGCAGCTGTTGGCCTAAAGAACACCACCACCGGCACCACACTTTGTGACCCGGCGAACCCTATTATTCTTGAAAGTATTGAGTTCCCGGAACCGCCAGTTTCAATTGCAATCGAACCAAGAACCAAAGCCGATCAAGAAAAGATGGGTATCGCTCTGCAGCGACTTGCCGAAGAAGATCCGACTTTTAGAATCCACACCGACGAAGAGACCAACCAGACCATTATTTCTGGCATGGGTGAACTGCACCTTGAAATTATAGTCGATCGCATGAAACGCGAGTTTAAGGTTGAAGCCAATGTTGGCCAGCCGCAAGTGGCCTACCGCGAAACCATCAAAGTTAAAACCGAAATTGAAGGTAAATATATTAAACAATCTGGTGGCCGCGGGCAATACGGCCATGTTTGGCTGCGCCTTGAACCAAACGAAACCGGTAAGGGCTTTGAGTTCATCGACGAAATTAAAGGTGGTGTGGTTCCGCAAGAATACCGAAAGCCAGTGCAAGAAGGAATCATCGAAACCCTTAACAACGGCGTTATCGCTGGCTACCCGGTAGTTGATGTGAAGGCAGCGCTCTACGACGGCAGCTACCACGATGTCGACTCGAGCGAACTCGCCTTCAAGATGGCCAGCTCAATTGCCACCAAGGCCGGTGTTCGCCAGGCCAACCCAACGCTGCTCGAACCAATTATGAAGGTCGAGGTGACTACTCCTGAAGAATTCATGGGTGACGTTATTGGCGACCTCAACTCACGCCGAGGCCGCATTGAAAGCATGGAAGACAGAAGCGGTGTAAAAGTGGTAGTTGCTTTTGTACCATTGGCTAACATGTTTGGCTACACAACTGATCTTCGTTCAATGACGCAAGGCCGCGCCGCGAGTTCAATGGAGCTGGCGCACTATGAAGAAGTACCGCCAAATGTCGCCTCAGAAATCATTGCTAAACGCGCCTCATAGCTAACCGCCATGCCTGAAGTCCTGCAACCCCCTTCTGAAGGGCCTGTTGCGGTGCTGGCTTCGTACTTTGCTGAAATTCCTCGGCTTTCTGCCGACGACTATAGTTTTGAAAGCCGTATTCTAGAGATAATTTTGTCGCTAAAGGCAGTCGATCTCTTAAATGACGAAGAAGAAGTGCGCGAGACGTTAGAGATACCGATTGATCTTTTACAAGCTGCCGACAGATTTGAAAACGAAGAAATACGCGGAATGATTTATAGCTTTGCCAATAAAGCAGCAATGCTTGTAGGTGAGGTGGTTATTGATAAGCGATCTGCTCTTGGCAACTACTATGCCCGCTTTAATTTGCTGCAAACTGCTCAACAGGCAGTTGCACATTTAACGGCATGTTACCCTCCTGATTCTAAAAATCTCACAAGTACCTCTCTATATTCTGATATTTATCGTTCAGCGCTCAATAAAACCCTGCGTAAAGGAATCGAGAGCTCCAGAGAAGATGCGTATTGCATCAGGGAACGTAATCTACAAGAAGACCAGCAGCTCGCAGCATTCAATCAAGCCGACTATGAAGCCGTCACGCACGCTATCTTCCTCATCGATGCCGGAGCAAAAAATTATCTCTCGCAATTCGGGGCACAAATTTTGCGAACAGCCTGGTCGTTAACGCAATACGACAGCCTCATTACCCCGCGAGACACACCGAGCTCTTTACATAAAGAAGAAAATTAACTATAATCTAACTTATACGCCGTGGGGTTTATTATCTCATGCGAAATTACATAAAATAAGGAGTAATAAATGGCAACTTTTGACCGAAGCAAGCCACACGTAAATGTTGGTACCATGGGTCACGTCGACCACGGTAAAACCACGCTTACCGCCGCTATTACCGCGGTTCTCGCAGCTAAACTGCCAAATGATGTTAATAAGTCAATCGCATACGACGAGATCGACAAAGCACCTGAAGAAAAGCAGCGCGGTATTACCATTGCTACCAGCCACCAGGAATACCAATCAGAAAAACGCCACTATGCGCACGTTGATATGCCTGGTCACGCCGACTACGTTAAGAACATGATTACTGGCGCCGCTCAGGTTGACGGTGCAATCTTGGTTGTATCTGCCGCCGATGGCCCAATGCCACAAACCCGCGAGCACGTTTTGCTGGCTCGCCAGGTTGGTGTGCCAAAAATCGTCGTCTTCCTCAATAAAATGGATATGGCCGACGAAGAACTCGTTGAGCTCGTTGAAATGGATGTTCGTGAACTGCTGACAAAGAACGGTTACGATGGTGACAACGTGCCAATTATTAAGGGTTCCGCCCTTAAAGCACTCGAAGACCCGAACAGCGAGTGGGGCGACCGTGTCATGGAACTCGTCACAGCTATGGACGAGTACATCGAAGAGCCAAAGCGCGAACTTGACAAACCTTTCCTTATGCCAGTTGAAGACGTTTTCTCGATTAAAGGCCGCGGCACCGTTGCAACCGGCCGTATTGAGCAGGGTATCGTGAAATTGAACGATGAAGTTGAAATTGTTGGTATTCGTGACGCACGCAAGTCAGTCGTGACGGGTATCGAAGCATTTAAGAAAAACCTTGACCAAGGCCAAGCTGGCGACAATGCAGGTGTATTGCTGCGCGGTATTGAGCGTGATGACATTGAGCGCGGCCAAGTGATTGCCAAGCCAGGTTCAATTACACCACATACTGAATTCGAAGCTGAAGTATACGTGCTTACGAAAGAAGAAGGTGGCCGTCACACTCCATTCTTTAAGGGTTACAAACCACAGTTCTACTTCCGCACTACTGATGTGACCGGTGAAGTTGAGCTGCCAGCCGACAAAGAAATGGTGATGCCCGGTGACACCATCACCTTTAAGGTGAAGTTGCTTGCGCCAATTGCTATGGAACAAGGTCTACGCTTTGCTATTCGCGAAGGCGGCCGAACTGTTGGTGCCGGCGTGGTAACAAAGATCAACAAGTAGATATTCTTACTACACCCCGAGAAAATAGCGCCTTCTGACGGCGCTATTTTCGTAGCCGGATAAAGGGAAGGAGAGTGGGGAGACTAGGGACGGCGCTGTTTACTACCTGCGGCGCCGTCCCCTTTATCTCGACTTGTTAATTCGGGTTCAGCATGTTTGCCGCCACAATGATCGTCCATAGTTCAATTCCTTGTTGGCCAGTGTGCTTGATATCCCAGCTAATCTGGCCACGACTCTTCAGCCGGTTAAGGCTTTCTTGAACTACTTGACGGGCGTCATCATCGGCATCTGGCAGGTCGTTCATTAGCAATGGGCTTTTGCAGATATAGTGAAGAATCCGCTCCGGCTGCTGTTGCGCTAGGCTCTCGCACCCTAGATCACTAGTGATTTTTATGAGAGCCCGCATGACATACCCGTCAAACCGATTTTCTCTAGAACGACTCACCAACACCCTCCTTCATGAATGCTAATAGTATGAGTCGGTAACTCTAGGAACATTATTAGCACTTACTATGGTGGCACCCCTTCACAGAGCCGTCAATACGACATGCTTACGTTTTAAACTATTGCACTTTTAGCAAAACTACGTATAATATCACATATACAATATAATTGTGTTGAGAACTCAGTGAGTGGCTATTACAGAGTGCACTCTCGGAGGTTACGACACCGCACACATTAGGAGATATATGGCAGAAGCCACCAAAACCCAAGCACCACGGATTCGTATCCGCTTAAAAGCCTACGATCATAAAGTGATCGATCAGTCGGCTAAGCAAATTATCGATACCGCTTTACGCACCGGCGCAACCATTGCCGGCCCCGTACCGTTGCCAACCCGCAAGAGCACCTATACTGTTGTGAAATCGCCTCATGTCTACAAAAAAGGCGGTGAGGCCTTTGAAATGCGAATTCACAAACGTCTTATTGATATTATTGGTGCAACCCCAAAAACCATCGACAGCCTTCAAAACCTTAGCTTGCCAGCTGGGTGCGACGCCGAAATTCGTATGTAGATAACCTTCTGAAACAAAAAACACGCCACCATAAAATGCGGCGTGTTTTTGGTTGATAATGTTTCGTTGACCGTTCTCGGTCAGCGAGCCACGAATGGCGATCCCGACCTAGGCTAGTATAGGCTCGCAAGCCTTCAGCTGGAAGGTCAGCTGCTCGATGCTCTCGATGCTAGCCATCGTTCTTTCAATGGGGGTGGCCTTAGAGAAGATTTCGGTGAAATACTTGCCACAAGACGACAAGTCTTCTCTCAATATAACGCCTTCTCCGTAGACATCCAGATGCAGCTCTAGCCACGTTCCTCTAGAAATGAACGCGTAGGCCCTGCGCTCACCACCCAGCTCTATCCGCTCTATGAAATACCAGCTTGCAATGCCCAGCGGCAATACCTCTACGGCAGTTACGGCGATGCAAATATTCTCAGCTGGCACAGTGAAGAGCCTGCGGCCATGGCTTGCCTTAAACCCAAGCGAACGCACAGCCAAGCGCAGCGCGCGGTGCGCCCTTCTGTAGTCCCTGCCACCTCCCAAGAAGTACCAAGCGGCAAAGAACATCCCCAGCGAGACGAGTAGCACCGCACCGATCAACAAAAGATCGATGTTGCTCGTCAACTCACCGAGAGACAAGCTAACCAGGCCGACTCCAAAGACGAGAAAAAAAGCGTAAGCTGCTTTCCGTGCTTTCGACATATCTACCTCCAGTGTCGAGACGTGTTTATCATATAAGCTTATTGATTATCTGACAATAGGTCTTAAAACTCCTTTGCTTGCAGGTTACGGCTCGGTACCTAACGATTCAATTGTGTGCGCCTGGCCGTTTTTGTATACTAGATATATAAACAATTGTTTTAAGGAGTTATTGCATGTCTCATACTAATCGTGGTCCAAGTGTGGTCGGCGTTGCGGTTGCCGCCGCAGCAGTTGGCGCAGTGGTTGCGCTGCTTTTCGCACCGCAAAGCGGTAAAAAAACTCGCCGTGAACTGCGCGAACAAGCCGAGCGTGTGAAGCATCATGCTCACCAAGGTGCCGCCACTGCCAAAGAAGTAGCCACCGAAGCTAACGAACGTTTTCAAGAAGCGTTCAACGATGTCGCCAAAGATGCAAAGACGGTCGCCTCAACCACAACAACGGCAGCACGCCATGCTGCCGGCTCTATCAAAGATGCTGCTATTAATGTTGAGGACAAAGCTCGTAGCGCCTGGGGCAGGGCTACGAAATAGCTCCGCACAGCCTACTTGGCTCGTTATTTTCGGCTTCATAGCTTTACACAGCGCTCTTCGCCTGCAATAATCATAAGTATTGTGCCAAAAAAGAAAAAGCAATCAATCTCGCAAAATGAAGCCGACAGCACCTTCTTTTTAAAGTTAGTGCTATATGTTATCTTAGGTTCGCTGTGGCTCAAATTTCAGCAGCCATTGCATATCGGCACATTTTTATTACACGGTCTTCCGCTGGGGTTATTCATTGGGCTTATATTTGCCAGTCATGATCATTTTCAAATAGATCGCAAAATTGAATACACCGTGCTCGTGCTTGTTACAATTATTACCTTCTTTTTGCCCGCCGGTATAGTTATTTAGCGAAATTCCAGCTTAGCCGTGTACGACTACCCTTGTGCCAATTGGTGCAAAGTCGTAAATAATTTTAGCCGCCGATTCAGTCATATTAATACAACCATGACTCATGGGATGGCCAAAGTTATTATGCCAATAAGCTCCGTGTATAGCCGCCTCTCCGGCAAAATAACTGACCCATTTTACATTCGGTAGGTAATAGTAATCGCCCGAAGAGGCAGAACCGCCAGTCATCGTTTGACTTGGAGTTTTATAATGCACGCGAAAGGTACCGATTGGCGTTGGTGTTCGCGCCGTGCCCGAAGAGATCAAGAAGCTCCTTAGCGGTGTTTGATCGACATACATAATAAGGCGCTGCTCGCTTAAATCAATCTCAATCCAGTGGCTACTGCCTTCAAGTGTTACTGTTTTAAATGGTGCATACGTAATTGAAAGCTCTTTTGTTAATGGCTGCCTTTGAGTGAGGGCAGTGAGCACTTCGTCGGCAATTTTATTGCTATCTTGAATTTGTTGGCCTGAGCGCCCTTCGCTCACGACAAATTGTGACCCGGTCTGCTTGTCAACAATTACCTTACGGTCAACCGGGGGCTGCGCAATAATGGCAGCAACTTTTTGAGCCAAAAACTGTTCTATCTTCGCCTTGTCGAACTCAATAACCACTGTTCGTTTTTGAATGTCGGGCGTAAAATGCATAAAGTTGCTAATATCATCGCTGGTTGCCACATAAACAGGCTGGCCATTAGCCGAAAATGTCAAAGGAAGCTTTATTTGTTCATTCGCAGCTTTCTGTACCTTCTGAAGAGACGCCTCAGTGATGATCGGTTCGGTTGGTGTCGTTTGCAACCTTAACGCTAAGTTGCGGGGGTTGAGCGCTAAGTCAGAAAGCTGCGACTCAAACCAGGCAACATCGAACCCTTTGCCCGGCACGCCCGGCTTTATATCGAATTGCTTGGCTGCTGCATTATAGGTAAGCTGTGCATCTTGCGGATCAACATACAGGGTAGGATAGTGTGTTTGTATGTAATGTTTGAGAATACCCGGGTCGGTTTTGAGCACAAGGCCGATCTGTTCTGTCTTCCACAGCATTAAAGAACGAGCTTGCAGTGCACGGCGGGCTGTTTCTTCACTATTGATTGTAACGCCTAGGTCTTTAGCGGGTATGGTTGCGCTTTTCTTATCATCAAAGAAAGTCACCTGCAAAAGTGCTTGCTGCTCTGCGGCTAGTTGCTTCAGCTCATCGTGTGACCGTTGGCCAACCCTTATTGCACCAACTTGAACATTTGGCAATGCACGGTCACGATAAAGCAAGGTAAAACCCCCGGCCAGAGCCCCACACAAAAACAAAACTACCAGGCTAAGCTTCAAGAACAACAGCTTATTCATTTTTTTGGGGAGCTCAACCGGTGATGCAGCTTCTTCTGGCGATTTGGTGACAATTTTTATATTTTTGTTCATACAACCACAAGCAATTTACATCTAGCATACCTGGTTTTTGTGCTGTAAGCAAGCCAGGAATGAGAGCGAGCCTAATAAAATGGTTGACAAACAGAGAAGAAATAGCTACACTAAAACGGTATATATTAAACGCGTGCAAGGCGTCTTGGTTATCTATGTAAGTCCGAAGGGATACTGCGAGAGACCAAGATTTTTGCGTGAGAAGGGCGAGTTAAGAGGATGAAGACACTCATCGGTACCAAAGTTGGTATGACCCAGATCCTTGGCGAAGACGGTGTTACTATTCCGGTAACACTTGTTGTCGCTGGCCCCTGTACTGTTACTCAGGTGAAAACCGTTGATAAAGACGGGTACAACGCAGTACAGCTTGGCTTTGGTGAGGGTAAGAACCTGAGCAATGCCGTTGCCGGCCACGTTAAGGCCGCCAAGGTGACGCCTCGTGTTATTCGTGAAGTTCGTCTCGACGAACTAAGTGACGACACGACAGTTGGCACAAAGTTTGATGTCAGTACTTTTTCGGTTGGTGACATCGTTGACGTTACTGGCACTAGTAAGGGCAAGGGGTTCGCTGGTACAGTGAAGCGCCACAACTTTAATACAAGCAAACGAACCCATGGCGGTAACGGTAATGTCCGTAAGCCTGGTTCAATTGGTTCAATGTATCCACAAAAGATCTTCAAGGGTAAGCGCATGGCAGGCCGTATGGGCCATGATCGCGTGACAGTGAAGAACCTTGTTGTTGCCTTGATTGACGCTGAAAATAACTTGATCGGGCTAAAAGGCGCTGTTCCTGGCCCGAAAAAAGGCACTGTTATGATTGGAGGAACAAACTAATGGCTCCCTCTGCAAAAACAACCAGCTCAACGCTTCCGAAAGAAGTATTTGCCGTTGAAACTCCCAACCACGAACTTCTAAAGCTTGCTTATGACGCTTATCTTGCGAACGGTCGCCGGGCAACCGCTACCACCAAGACTCGCGGTGAAGTCAGGGGTGGTGGTAAAAAACCATGGCGCCAAAAAGGCACCGGCCGTGCTCGGTTTGGCTCAAGCCGCAACCCAATCTGGCGTGGTGGTGGCATTGTCTTTGGTCCACGCGGCGTTGAAAACTACACAAAAAAGCTAAGTAAAACCGCCAAACACGTTGCACTTCGACAAGCTCTGACGCTTGCCAATAAGGCACATAAAATCACCCTTGTTGATGACGTTAAAGCCACTGGTAAAACTCATGACATGGTAACCTTTCTTGCCGATCATAAAGCCGATGTTCGCCGCGTTCTGCTGGTTGTAAATGAAAAAACACCAGAACTACTGCGATCAACCAACAACCTGCAAAGTGTCGTGTTGGTACGAGCCCAGTATTTAACTGTCTATCACATACTAAACGCCGATAAAATCGTTATGACAAAAGACGCACTGGGAACAGTAACAAAATGGTTGGGAGCATAGTATGAAACAGTTATTGATTACCCCGCGTATGAGCGAAAAAGGCTTCAACCAAAGCCAAAACAGCACCTATGTATTTAACGTTCCAGACACCGCCAACAAGCAAGAAGTTGCTGCCGGCGTTAGTGAACAATATGGCGTTACGGTAACAACCGTAAATGTCATTCGTCAAAAAGGTAAAAAGGTGCGTGCCTACCGCGGCCGGGGCAAATTCGCCAACGGAACTCGTGTTGATACAAAAAAGGCATATGTTCGCCTAAAGGCCGGTGATAAAATTACCGTCTTTGAAGAGGAGGCCAAATAATGGCTATCAAGCAATACAAGCCGACAACGCCATCACGCCGCGGCATGACAAGCCAGGATTTTTCAAAAATCACTACCCGAAAACCAGTCAAGTCACTATTGCGCGTTAAAAAGTCGAAGGCTGGCCGCAATAACACTGGGCGTATCACTACCCGTCATCGTGGCGGTGGTGTGAAACAGTTTTATCGAATTATTAACTATCGCCTCAGCGAAGGTACAGAAGCGAATGTTGAGCATATCGAATACGATCCGAATCGTTCAGCCCGCATTGCCCGCCTGAAAGACCAGCACGGCCTCTATCACTACGTTATCGCCGACAACACTATGCACCAAGGCAAAAAGATATTCGCCGGTAAAGATGCGCCGATTGAAACCAGCAACCGCTTGCCACTTTCGAAAATTCCGGCTGGCTCAATGATTTACGCGGTCGAGCTACAGCCAGGCAAAGGTGCGCAAGCAGTTCGCTCAGCTGGTACTGCCGCACAGTTGGTTGCCAAAGAAGGTGAATACGCCCAGGTGAAAATGCCATCCGGTGAAATCCGCCGTTTCCGTCTTGACTGCATGGCGAATATCGGTGTCGTTGGCAATGAGCAGCACCAAAACGTTAAAATCGGTTCAGCTGGCCGCAAGCGCCGTATGGGTATCCGCCCGACTGTTCGTGGCGTAGTAATGAACGCTGCCGACCACCCTCACGGTGGTGGTGACGGCGGGCGACACGGTACCGGTAAAGCACCACGCACCCCATGGGGCCAGTTAACACTTGGCTATCGTACCCGACGACGTAAATATACTACTAACATGATCGTGAAGAGTCGCCACGAAGCGAAGAGGAAGAGGTAATATTTATGAGCCGATCACTCAAAAAAGGACCATTTGTCGACTTCAAGCTTGCAAAAAAAGTTGCGGCTTTGAGCGCTGATGATCGAACTATTATCAAAACATGGGCTCGGGCGAGTACTATTAGCCCAGAGATGGTTGGTCGAACCATTGCCGTTCACAATGGCCGCATGCATGTACCAGTATACATCAGCGAAAATATGGTAGGACACAAGCTAGGTGAATTCTCGCCAACCCGAAAATTCCGTGGTCATGCTAAAAAGGATAAACGATAATGGCTGACGTGAAAACAGTATCTGCCGCTATTAAAGGTATTACCCAAGCACCGCGCAAAGTAAGCCTCGTGGCCAGTCTCGTGCGTGGACGCCGTGTTGCTGACGCCATGGTTATTCTTGACCACACTCCGAAGCGCGCCGCTCTCGCTGTCAAAAAAGCGATTGCCAGCGCCAAGGCGAATGCAGTTAATACCCATAAACTTGACGAAAAAAGCCTCATAGTTGAGCAGCTGAGTGTCACAACCGGTACTCGTCTGAAGCGCTTTCGCGCCGGTGCTCGTGGTATGGCAAAACCTTACCAAAAAAAGACCAGCCATATTTTCGTATCAGTGAGTGGCGAAGCGAAAAGCGCAAAGAAGCCAGTAAAGAAAGCCGAGGAAAAATAATATGGGCCAAAAAGTAAACCCTATTAGCATGCGCCTCCAGGTCAGCAAAGACTGGCGAAGCAAATGGTTCGCCGATAAACGTGAGTATGCTGCCTTTTTGGCGCAAGATATTAAGGTGCGCGACTACATTGAAGGCAAGTTTTCAACCCGCGCTACTATCCAAAAAATCGATCTTGAACGTTCACCAAACCTCGTTACCGTGACAATTCACACTGCTAAAGCAGGTGTTGTCATCGGCCGTGGTGGTGCAGGTGCTCAAGAGCTGAAAAACCACATTGAAAAACTAATGGGCCGTCCGGTTCGCGTTAACATCGAAGAAGTGAAACGTCCGGAGCTAGCCGCTAAGTTAGTAGCCGAGAATATTGCCCGCCAGCTAGAACGCCGCATTAACTTTCGCCGTGCCACTAAAATGGCCGCACAAAATGCCATGAACGCCGGCGCCAAAGGAATCCGTATTGAAGTTGCGGGCCGGCTCAATAATGCTGAGATGAGCCGCCGTGAAAAGATTATTCAGGGTTCTGTGCCACTACATACCCTACGCGCTGATGTTGACTACCACTGTGCCCGGGCCTTCATTGGTGGTTACGGCATTATCGGTGTGAAGGTGTGGGTCTATAAGGGTGAGCGGGTGTAGGAGGCATTATGTTACTACCAAAGAAGCTGAAATTCCGCAAAGTTCGCAAAGGCAAAAACGAAGGCGTGGCGACACGTGCCAACTATATTGCCTTCGGTGATTTTGGGCTACAAAGCATAGAAAACGAGCGTATCACCTCACGCCAAATCGAAGCCGCCCGCCAAGCAATGACCCGCTACATCAAACGTGGTGGTAAAATCTGGATCCGTATCTTTCCTCACACTCCAGTAAGTCGCAAGCCGCAAGATGTCAAAATGGGCAGCGGTAAAGGTAACCCCGAATTCTACGTCGCCAAAGTAAAAGCCGGTACGGTGATGTTTGAAATGCAAGGTGTGCCCGAAGAAACAGCGCGCGAAGCAATGCGTTTAGCAGCCCACAAACTGCCAGTAAAAACTAAATTTATCAAGAGGGAGGGCTAGTATGGCTACAACAAAACAAGACAAGCTAACAGCGGCTAGCCTTCGTAGTATGAAGGCTGATGAAAGGGTAAGCCTGCTTCACGAAAAGCAGACCGAATTGCTTGAAAAAAAGCGATCCCTTGCAGCCAACGAACTGGCTAACCCACTCAGCATTAAACAGCTCCGCCGCGAGGTCGCTCTGATTTTAACAGTCGAGAACGAGCCGCAGGGCGAGAAAGAGGAGGCCTAAGATCATGGCAAAGAAAATTGTCGGCACGGTAACATCTGACGTTCAAGACAAGACTATCGTCGTAACCGTTACTCGCCGCGTCACTCATCCGATCTACGGCAAGCAATATACGGTCAGTAACAAGATTGCCGCACACGATGAAAAGAACGCAGCAGAGATAGGCGATGTTGTCGAACTCGTTGAAACTCGTCCTATCAGTAAGCGCAAGAGCTTTGCCCTTAACCGCGTCATTGAAAAATCGCACGGTAAGATCGAGCTCAAGCAAGAAGAAGTAGAAAAAGCACCAGAAGCCAAGGCGGCAGATGGAGCGGAGGCTTAAATATGATACAGCAAGAAAGCCGCTTGAAAGTCGCTGACAACAGTGGTGCAAAGGAACTCTTGTGTATTCGCGTACTCGGCGGCACGGGCCGACGCTATGCCAGAGTGGGCGATATCATCAAAGCTACCGTCAAACAAGCAAACCCAACCGGCAATGTTAAAAAGAAGAGTGTTGTAAAAGCAGTTGTGGTGCGCACCACCGCAAAAGTCAAGCGCAAAGATGGCAGCACTATCTGTTTCGACGAAAATGCCGCCGTGATCATTGGCGACGACAAAATGCCAAAAGGAACGCGTGTTTTCGGCCCCGTACCACGAGAATTACGTGATTACGGCTACAGCAAGATCATTAGCTTAGCTCCGGAGGTGCTCTAACATGAAAATCAGGCAAAACGACACCGTCCGCGTTACCGCTGGTAAGTTTAAAGGAAAAATAGCGAAAGTTGTTAAGGTGTATCCCAAAACCAACAAAATCGCTCTCGAAGGCATTAATCTCATTAAACGCAATGTAAAACCGAGCCAGCTCAACCCACAGGGCGGAACCAAAGAAGTTCATACCCCAATTGCAATCAGCAATGTAGCGCTGGTGGTCGACGGTAAGGATGCAACTAGCCGCATTGGCTTCGATATCAAAAAAGACGGAACCAAGGTTCGCGTTGCTCGCCAAGCAGGCAATAAGGAGATCAAGTAATGGCTACGAAAAAATCTACCAGTTACACTCCCCGGTTGAAGGAAGCGTACAACACAACACTTCGCAAGCAGCTGCAAGATGAACTGGGCTTAAAAAACATTCATCAAGTGCCAAAGCTTGAAAAAGTCGTCCTTAACATCGGTATTGGCAAGCACAAAGACGATAAATCGTATCACGAGCGTGTTTTTAACACCTTACGTAAGATTACCGGCCAGCAGCCAATCGACCGTATGGCTCGAAAGAGTATCGCAACCTTTAAAATTCGTGCGGGGCTTAATCGTATAGGCGTCAGCGTTACATTACGTGGTGCCAGAATGTACGAATTTCTTGACCGGCTGATCAACGTGGCACTGCCGCGCGTCCGTGATTTCCACGGCCTAAAAGCAGATGCATTTGATAAAAGTGGCAACTTTAGCCTCGGCATTAATGAGCAGTCGATCTTTCCTGAGTTAAACTTTGAAGACACTCAAGTACTGCATGGCTTACAGGTAACTATCGTTATCAAAAACGAAAGCACCACACATTCACGCGCATTGCTTAAAGCACTCGGTATGCCACTAGAAAAGAAGGAGGCAAAGTAATATGGCTAAGAAATCTATGATTGCCCGCGATCTAAAACGTAAGAAATTGATTAAAAAATTTGCCAAAAAACGCGCCGTACTGAAGGCTGCAGGCGATACAGAAGGCTTGGCGGCGTTACCTCGTAATGCAAGCCCGACACGCTGGAAGAATCGCTGTGAAGTAACCGGCCGGCCACGTGCCTTTATGCGCCACTTCGGCCTCAGCCGCATCACGTTCCGTGAAAAAGCAAGCAAGGGTGAGATCCCTGGCGTAACAAAGGCGAGTTGGTAAGGAGATATTATGGCAATGCTTTCAACTGATCCAGTCGCTGACATGCTCACCCGTATTCGTAATGCGGCCCTAGCCGGCAAGCACTTTGTGAGCTTACCGCACAGCAAACTGAAAGAAACTATAGCAAAAGAACTCGCTCGTGCTCATTATCTTACCGATGTTAAGGTAACGGGCGAAGGAGTGACGAAAACAATTGAAATTACAGTGCATGAACCCGGCACAAACGCCACTTTCACTGAGATTACCCGTGTTTCAAAACCAGGCCGTCGTGTCTATGCTAGTGCAGACGAAATTCCACGTGTTAAAAACGGCCGCGGAATTGTACTAGTGAGCACTTCAAAAGGTATCATGACCGGCCGGGCCGCTCGCCAAGCCCGCCTTGGTGGCGAATTAATTTGTAAGGTATACTAAAAGGATAATTCATGAGTCGAATCGGAAAACTACCAATTTCGGTCCCGAATGGTGTGACAATCACGGTCGACAACGGTGTTATAACTGTTGCTGGCCCCAAGGGATCACTGACGCAGGCTACCTTGCCTGAAGTTACTATCGCTATTAAAGACGGCGTGGTAACGCTTACTCGAATAAACGATGAGAAAATCGCCAAAAGCCGCCACGGCCTCATGCGTGCACTTGTTGCCAACATGGTACGTGGTGTTACTGACGGTTTTGAGAAAAAGCTCGAAGTAAACGGCGTTGGTTTTCGCGTTAACGGTGGTGGCCAAGATATCGAAATGAGCCTTGGCTTTTCGCACCCCGTCAAATATCATGCTGCCGACGGTGTCAGCCTTAAAGTAGAGAAAAATATCATTACAGTCAGCGGTATCAATAAGCAGCAGGTTGGTCAGACGGCTGCCGAAATCCGCGCTCTAAAAAAGCCTGAACCATATAAAGGCAAGGGCATCAAGTATGTCGATGAAATCATTATCCGCAAAGCGGGCAAGACAGGAGCGAAATAATGAGAACACCTAAGAAATTAGTAAGCCGCCTGTTACGCAAGCACCGTGTTCGCGCCCGCGTAACCGGTACGTCAGCACGTCCACGCTTGACAGTTTTTATTAGCAATATGCATGTGAGCGCTCAAATCATTGACGATTCAAAAGGCCAAACACTTGCCAGCGCAAGCACCGTGGGCAACAAGGCCGCCAAAGGGAGTCTTAGCGAGAAAGCAGCCCTGGTCGGAACCGAGCTCGGCAAGAACGCCAAAAAAGCGAGTGTGAGCAAGGTGGTTCTAGACCGCAATGGCCGCCAATATGCCGGCCGTCTGCAAGCATTTGCCGACGCAGCACGTAAAGAAGGTTTGGAGTTTTAATATGGCTGAAGAAAAACAACGAGAAGCAACCACAAGCCGGGCACCACGCACCGGCAGTCCTCGTGGCACAAATAGCGATCGCCCTCGTCGATCAAACGACCGCACCCAAGCGCCCCGTGAAGAAAAGCAATTTGAAGAATATGTCATTAGCATTGACCGCGTTGCTCGTGTTGTCAAAGGTGGCCGCCGCTTCCGCTTTAAAGCACTTGTTGTTGTCGGCGACCGAAAAACACGCGTTGGCGTCGGTGTCTCAAAAGGCCAAGATGTACAGACTGCCGTTGCCAAAGCAACCGATGTCGCCAAGAAGAACCTCGTTACGATTCCTATCGTCAACGATACAATTCCACACGATGTTGATGTGAAATTCAGTGGTGCAAAGATCATGATGAAGCCGGCTGCCCCTGGTACCGGTGTAATTGCCGGTGGGCCAATGCGCGCCATTATCGGTGTAACCGGCATTCGCAACCTACTGTCAAAGTCGCTTGGTTCAAGCAATAAAGTAAATATCGCCTATGCAACCATCGAAGCCCTGAAGCAACTCGTACCCGCCGAGCAATGGCTGAACGCCCCAAAGAAAAAGGCCACTGCTAAAAAAGCAGAGGTAAAGGAGTAAGTCATGAAGTATCACGAACTCGTTACCACCCCAAAACAAGAGAAAAAGCGTGTGGGCCGCGGCATTAGTGCCGGCCAAGGCAAAACTGCTGGCCGTGGCACCAAGGGTCAAAACGCCCGCACTGGTAAAAAACTCAGCGCCACCTTTATGGGTGGCCAGGGGCCGCTTGTGCGCCGTATTCCAAAAAAGCGTGGCTTTAAAAGCCTTCGTGCACCAGCGCAAGTTGTCTATCTTGAAGACTTAGGCCTGCTAAAAGGCAAAGTGGCCGATAATCAAACCCTGTTTGATGTCGGGCTGATTGCAACACCATACCACGCCGTAAAAGTTATTAGCCGAGGTGAAGTGAATAAAGCATTCACCGTTAAAGTACAAGGCGTTTCAGCTGGTGCCCAAACTGCCATTGAAAAAGCTGGCGGTAGCGTTGAAAAAGTTGCAGTACCTCTATTGCCTGCTTCTCAAAAGAAGACACAAACACAAGAATAGGGCAATATTCAAGCGCAAAAAAGAGACCGTCAAAACGGTCTCTTTTGCTGTAAGACAATTCTTATCGCCACCATCAAGCCGACACCCTGCCGTTTCTAACGATTCGCCAATATGCTGGGGCTCTTATTTCGGTGTTAATAAATGGAAAAATATGATATCTTTGAATGAGTAATAAAAAAGCTTAGGGAAGTCGTAAAAAATGAATTGGCGAAATATATTAAAATCTCTGAAATCACGCGACATGCAAAAACGTCTGCTGATTGTGCTTGGGCTTATTATTGCCTACCGTTTTCTCTCGCACGTTCCGGTGCCATTGGCCGAACCAACCCAGCTAAAAGAAGTTATTAACAGTATTCTTGCCAGTAACAATTTTGGGGGGTTTTTGAACCTTCTTTCAGGTGGGGCGCTCGCCAGTGTTTCAATCATGCTGGTAGGCCTTAGCCCATATATTACCGCCTCTGTTATTATGCAGCTTTTAACGAAAGCTATCCCGCGCCTTGAGCAGCTTCATAAAGACGGCGAAACAGGCCGCCGCCGCATCAACCAGTGGACACGCATGATTACACTGCCTCTAGCCATTATTCAATCAATCGCTTTCATCTTTATTCTTCGCCAAACACAGCTCACCGCCAACAGCAGCATCGACATCACTGCCAACACCGACGCCCTACAGTGGGTAGTAATGGTTGGCGCCATGACCGCCGGCGCAATGCTGCTTATGTGGATCGGTGAACTCATGACAGAGCAAGGTGTCGGCAATGGCATGTCACTGCTTATCTTTGCGGGCATTATTAGCCAATTGCCACAAACCATTCAAACAGTCGGCGCATCACTCACAAGCGTGGCGGCCGAAACAGATAAGTTGAACATTTTTGGGCTTATTTTACCCATTAATGCCTTTGTGTTCTATTTAATGGCAGCACTGGCCTTCGTCGGGCTCATTGTGCTTTATATTATGGTTAAAATAAACGAAGCTCAGCGAATCGTCACTATTAATTATGCCAAACGCGTTCAAGGGAACCGCAACTATGGCGGTGTTCAGAGTATTTTGCCGGTTAAGCTTATTACCGCAGGTGTTATCCCGGTTATTTTTGCGGTTGCCTTCTTGGCATTGCCGGCATTCGTAGGCCAAGTTTTGCGGCTTAACCCCGATGCCTACTGGAAGCAAATGGGCGAAAACTTAATTCAATGGTTTCAGCAGCCGCAAATGCAAACCCTGGCGACCGGTGATTTAACTGCGCTTATCTACCCGGTCTCTTACTTAGTGCTAGTTATACTCTTTACCTATTTTTATACAAATATCGTCTTTAACAGCGCTGAGATCTCTGAGAACCTACAAAAACAGGGTGGCTTTATTGCCGATGTTCGCCCAGGCATGCAAACTGAAAAATATTTAAGCACCATGGTAAACCGTTTAACTCTTTTTGGGTCACTCGCGCTGGGTATTATCGCGGTGCTCCCTTTTGTCACAGAATATTTGTTTGCCACCGTGAATATAAATGCCCAAGGGCTGGCAATTGGTGGCACCGGACTGTTGATTATTGTTACCGTTACCCTTGAAACTCTGCGTCAGATCAATTCGCGTGCACTCATGGTCACTTACGACCAAGACTACTAAGAGGTTCTGGGCAAGCTTGTGATCCAGCATTTTACTGGGCTTGGTCGTTCCCAGCAAGCAGAACTTCACCGAAACCGCTGGGCTTGACTTATTCGCAGACAGAGTTACAATGTAGATATTGGAGCGAAATTATCGCTATTCTTCAAAATAGTGCTTTACACTTGGCTGATAGTAAAGTATAATCTTTAATTGTACTCTATGGCCAATAATAAAGAGGTAATCAAGGTAGTCGGTAAGATTTTAGAGGCACTCCCCGGTGCCCAATTTCGTGTCGAACTTGAAAACGGCCTTAGCATCATCGCGCATGTTGCCGGTAAAATGCGAAAGCATTTCATTCGTCTCGTGCCCGGTGACAAAGTAGAAGTGGAGTTAACCCCTTACGATCTTACAAAGGGCAGAATCACCTTCCGCTTACGAGACGATCAACTAGAAAAGAGAGGAGAGGCATCTCATGACAGTACAACCAAGCGTCAAACCACGATGCAACGACTGCCAGATAATTCGCCGCAAGGGACGAGCGGTAGTAATCTGCAAAAATAAGCGTCACAAGCAAAGGCAGGGAAGTTAGCATATGGCTCGAATTGCAGGTGTCACGGTTCCAACTGAAAAGCAAGTACAAATCAGTTTAACCTATATTTACGGCATCGGTCCGATATTCGCTGGTCGAATACTCGAGGCCTGCGGTATAGATCCGACCACTCGTGTCAAGGATCTTACGGAAGCTGAACTGAGCAAAATCCGTGCTGAAATTGATCAACACTACACTGTCGAGGGTGATCTTCAGCGAATCGTTACAGGCAACATCAAACGCCTGAAAGATATTAACGCGTATCGCGGCTTGCGTCATAAAGCAAATTTGCCGGCTCACGGCCAGCGAACTCGCACCAATGCACGCACCCGACGCGGTAAAAAATCAACGGTCGGCGGCACTAAGAAAAAAGTAGCGTCGAAGACTTAAGGATTGATATATGGCAGAAACGAAATCTACTACAAAGAAAAAGCAGCGTCGGTCAGTTCCGAACGGCCAACTTCATATTCAGGCAACATTTAACAATACCATTATTTGTGTCACTGATAAGAAAGGTGCCGTGCTTACTATTTCAAGTGCTGGTGCCTGCGGGTTTAGAGGCAGTAAGAAGGGTACGGCCTATGCCGCCCAGGTTGCTGGTGAAAAAGCCGTTACCGCTGCCAAGCAACTTCATGGCCTCGCCACAGTTGACGTATTTGTTAAAGGTGTTGGCATGGGTCGCGACGCCGCCGTTCGTAGTTTGCAGAACCTTGACATAACAATTGATTCTATCCGCGACGTTACAACCGTACCACACGGTGGAACTCGTCCACGAAAGGCAAGGAGAGGGTAATATGGCCAGAGACCGTTCACCAATTGTTAAACAAAGTCGCCGCGAAGGCTACGCGCTTCATCCTAAAGCCCACAAAGCCTTAGTAAAGCGCACTACTATTCCGGGCGAACACGGCCGGGGCCGACAAGGCAAGGCAAGCTTGTATCAAATTCAGCTCCGTGAAAAGCAGAAAGTTCGCCGTACCTACGGCTTACTCGAGAAACAGTTTGCCAACCTCATGAAAGAAGCCGACCGCAAAACTGGCCAATCTGGCGAAATTCTCTTGCAGTTTCTTGAACGCCGACTCGATAATGCAGTATATCGTGCCGGCTTAGCTGTAAGTCGCCGAGGTGCACGCCAGCTCGTAAGCCATGGTCATTTTATGCTCAATGGCCGCCGCGTTGATATTCCATCAATCCGCCTAAAAGAAGGCGATGAGATCACCGTTCGTCCAAAAAGCACAAAAACTGAATATTTCACCCACATCAACGACATCGTCAAAGAGTCAAGCCAACAGCCCTTAAGCTGGCTGAAGGCCGATGTGAAGCATTTAAAAATTACCGTTACTGGTCTGCCGAAGCGCGAAGAAGCTGAGACCGACATTAACGAACAACTTATTGTTGAGTACTACTCACGTTAAAAAGGGAGGACAATCCGTGTCAAAAACTATTCACAACCCTACACTCGCCAGCGTTGACGAGCACTCAGCAACCAGTGCAACCTTTGTGGTTGAGCCGTTGCATACAGGCTATGGCATGACGCTTGGTAATTCACTTCGCCGCGTGTTGCTCTCGAGCATCCAAGGCGCAGCTATTACAGCATTCAAAATCGAAGGCGTCACACACGAGTTTACAACTGTTAAAGGCGTAAAAGAAGATGTCGTCGACATCATGCTCAACCTCAAACTCGTACACCTGCGCATGCACAGCGACGAACCGCAAACGCTGCGGCTAGAAAAGAAGGGTGCCGGCCCTGTCACTGCCGGCGATATTACTACTAATGCAGATGTTGAAGTAGTAAATGCCGATGCTATTATCTGCACCATTGATGATCCAAAAGGCAGTATTGTTATGGATCTTGTGGTCGACAGTGGCCGAGGCTATCGTACTATTGAAGAATCTGGCGAAAAACGCCCAGTCAGCGACATGATCGCTATTGATGCCGTCTTTAGCCCAGTACAGCGTGTACGCTATAAAGTTGAAAACACTCGTGTTGGTCAAAGCACCGACCTCGACAAGCTGATTCTTACCATCGACACCGATGGCAGCATGACACCCGGTGAGGCATTTGAAGAAGCAGCGGCAATTTTAATTAACCAATATACCGCCCTTGCTGGCAGCACCCGTGTGCAAGCTGGCCCAACTATTGGTGCTCAACCTGACGACGACGCCGGTGAGTTAATGACCCCTATCGAAGACCTGGGCCTCAGTGCACGCACAACAAATGCCTTAATTAACAACGACATCCGCACCATCAACGACCTCGTCACTCTTGGTGATGCCGACATGCGCGAGCTTAAAGGCTTCGGCAGTAAGGCCCTTGATGAAGTTCGTGAAAAGCTGGCGGAGATGGAGCTCTAAGCATGCATCGCCACGGATACCAAGGAAGAAAGTTTGGTCGCGAACGCGACCAACGCCGCGCACTCTTGCGTGGCCTCGCAACTAGCTTAATTGAGTACGGTGCCATTGAAACCACGCTCGAAAAAGCTAAAGAGCTTATTCCTTTTGTTGAAAAGCTCATTACGAAGGCAAAAAAAGGCGACCTTCATAATCGTCGCCAAATTATTGCTGAGCTTTCAACAAAAGAAGCGGCTCATAAATTAGTTGATGAAATTGCGCCGCAATACACCGATCGTCAAAGCGGACATTTAACACTTAAGCGCACCATATTGCGTCGCGGTGATAACGCCCAATTGGCCAAGGTGAGCTTCGTTACCGTTGAAGCGCCAGCTGTTGCCGCAAAGGAGACCGCCTAGATGACTATTAACGCACATAAAAAGACGTTCAGCTTAAAGCCAGCTGACGTTACCCGTAAGTGGGTGGTGGTTGACGCCTCAACCGCACCACTTGGCCGAGTTGCAACTGTTATAGCCGAGCGTTTAATTGGCAAATATCAGCCAACCTATACGCCTCATGTTGACAGTGGTGACTTTGTGGTTGTTATTAACGCCGCAAACATCGTGGCTACTGGCAACAAACTAGATGAGAAAGTGTACTACAACTATTCAGGCTACCCAAGTGGCCTAAAAGAGATTACACTGCGCGACCAACTTGCAAAAAACCCTGCCAAGGTCGTTGAATCGGCCGTTAAGGGTATGTTGCCAAAAAATAAATTGGCAGCCGAGCGCCTCAAGCGCTTAAAGGTATACGCCGGTAGCGAACACAATCACGCCCCCCAGAAACCTGAAATCTTAGGAGTAAATACATAATGCCAACCGCTACAAAAAACGATTATTTTTACGGGCTTGGCCGGCGCAAAAGTGCAACCGCACGTGCTCGTGTTAAAAGTGGCAAGGGCAGCATTAGCATCAATGGTAAAGACCTTGAAGCCTACTTTGACCACAGTGAAGCGCTCATTACCGAATTTCACCAGCCATTTATCGCACTGGGCAAAGAAAACCAATTCGATGTCAGCATCGTGGTCACTGGCGGCGGTTTAGGCGGTCAGCTTGACGCCTGCAAGCTTGCCATTGCTAAAGCACTCAGCACCATGAATGATGACCTTCGCGGCACCCTCAAAAAAGAAGGGCTCTTAAAACGTGATTCACGCGAGAAAGAGCGCAAAAAATACGGCCTTCGCAGTGCCCGTAAACGTGAGCAGTTCTCAAAACGCTAGTAAGCCTCGTAGAGAACATAAAATATACCGCTTAGATTTGAAGCGGTATATTTATTTACTAAATTAAACGGTACAATAAAGTCATGGATGCTTTTTTACAGTTGTTCGAAAAATATAAATTTGCACTTAACATAGCGCAGCAAGAAAAGTTAGAGCAGTTCGTTGAGCTTTTTCAGGCCTATAACGCTCGTACTAACCTTAGTGCAATTCGTGATCCTGAGGGTATTTGGCTAAAACACATTGCCGACAGCCTTATGCCTGTTAATTTCGAGCCATTTGCAGGCAAGCTGCTCGATATTGGTAGTGGCGGTGGGCTACCGGGCATTCCACTTGCCATTGCTTGCCCAAATGTCGACATTACACTGCTTGACTCAGTTGGCAAAAAAGTGAAAGCCTGTGAGCATTTCATAGATAAGCTTGGCTTACACAACATTCATGTTATTCAAGGCCGTGCAGAACGGCTCGACCAACAGCATAAGTTTCAAAACCATTTCGACATTGTAACCTCGCGCGCCACCGCCTATTTGCCAACAATTCTAGCCTGGAGTGAGCAATTTATAAAAAATGACGGCCGCATTATTTTATATAAGACCGCCAGCAGTGGGGAACTCGACGATGGCGCCGCCGCAGCCAAATATCTTGGCCTTAAGCTTTTACACATGCATTACTACCATCTTGATGGCCAAGAGCGGCAAATATTAGTTTATATTCATAAAGCATCGTCAAAAAAGTAAAAAGCTTGTAAAATAGTTTTATGACACAACAAAAAAGGTGGCGTCTGTAATTGTTTCATCGACCATAATTTTATACCTTAAACAATAGCAGGAACTATATATGACCACCGAAAAACAAATTATTTTAACTGGCCTTCGGGCTAACAATGACTTGACGCTAGGGAATTATCTTGGCGCGCTCTTACCAATGGTTGATATGGCCAAGAAGCAAGCAGACAACTACCAAATTAACCTGTTTGTGCCCGACCTTCATAGTTTCACTACGCCAATTGATCACAGCACCCTCTACGAGCAAACCATCAAAAACCTACGCGTCTACGCAGCCGCCGGTATGCCAATTGATCACAAAAATGTTTACATGTACCGCCAAAGCTACATTCCGGCTCACTCAGAGCTCACCTGGATTCTCGACTGCTTCACTGGGTTTGGTGAAATGAGCCGTATGACGCAGTTCAAAGATAAATCAGACAAATTGAACGCAGAGCGCACTAGTGTTGGGCTATTTAACTATCCTGTTCTCATGGCAGCGGATATCTTACTTTATGGCGCCACCTATGTGCCGGTTGGCGACGATCAAACCCAGCACCTTGAATTTGCCCGCGATATTGCCGAACGCCTGAACAATAAGTTCGGCAAATTATTCACCGTGCCACTTGCCGTGCCGAAGCAGCATGCATTCTTCGGCAAAGATCAGGGCCTGAGAATTCGCGACCTGCTTGACCCAGCCAAAAAAATGAGTAAAAGTGATACAGCAGGCAAAGGTGTCATTTTCTTAAGCGACACACCAGACGAAGTAGCTAAAAAAATTATGACCGCTACCACTGATAGTCTCGGCAAGATAGCTTTTAACTGGGAAAAGCAGCCGGGCATCGCTAACTTGCTACAAATTCTCTCACTTATTGGCGAACGCCCGCTTGAGGAAGTGAACGCCGAGTGGGCAGGCCGCGAGCGCTATGGTGAGCTGAAACAAGCTGTCGCTGAAGTCATCAAACGATTCTTAACCGATTTTCAAAGCCGTTTTGCAGCCGTTAATGAAGCCGAACTGTTACAAAAGCTTGAATACAGCGAACATGCCATGAATGAAGCCGCCAATCTTACACTTTACAAAGTGCAACAAGCCGTTGGCCTTCGGTCAAAAGGATAACCATGCGTCTTGATGCCTATGTTGCCGAGTATTGGCCCGAGCACTCTCGCTCAACCTGGCAAAAATATATTAAAGCTGGTTATGTGACCGTCAATGGTGAAACCATTACCTCAACAAAGTATGAGCTTGGCGAAGATGATGAGGTAAAGGTTAACCCGCCAAAACAGCCCGATTTTACAACCGAAACACTGCCGATTCTCTATGAAGATGAAAACGTGACGGTCATCGACAAACCCGAGGGTGTTTTAACGCATGCCAAGGGCGCATTATTAGAAGAGTTTACAGTGGCAGACTTTATGCATTCTCGTTTTAGTGCAGACCCAAGGGGTAACGCGGAAAGAGGAAGCCCACACACAGGTGATAGTACGAACCCGACGGAAAAGTCTACCCTGAGCGACCGAGCCCAGTCGCAAATTGAAGAAACAAGAGCGGCCATCGTACATCGCCTCGACCGCGACACTTCAGGCGTGCTCATTTGCGCCCGCAACCCCGAAGCACACAGTTTCTTGCAAAAACAGTTCTCGCTTAAAAAAGCCAAAAAAAACTATCTTGCTATTCTTGATGGTGAGCCGAACCAACCTGAAGCACTCCTTCGTCTCCCAATCGAACGCAACCCCAAGGCACCGGCAACATTTCGTGTTGGTGCCAATGGCAAGCCTGCCGAAACAGCTTATAGAGTACTCTGGACCAACGGCCAACACACCCTGGTTGAGCTGCAACCACTGACTGGCCGAACACATCAGCTTCGCGTGCATATGAAGTATATTGGCACACCTATCATGAATGATCGTTTTTATAACCCTAAAAAACCATCAGGCCGACTGGCACTGCATGCTCTCAAGCTTGAAATTACTATTCCAGGGGGTGATAGAAAAATCTTCAGCGCCGCTGTGGGCGACGATTTTAAGGCTCTCTTGCCGCCAGAGGCGTTGTCGTGGCTGCCAGATTAGTCTTGCCGCAATTTTTAGCATTCCGCACCCACGCACATGCCATAATGCTTATAGGGGTAAGTGAGCATAGCTCTCTATACGAGGCGAGTCAGTTAGCTCAAAATATCGCAAGCGGCGGCACAATACAATTTGTTAAAAAAGCTGATGAAAAAACTGGCATCGCCATCAGCCAAATACGCGAACTCTATAAGGCAACCCGCTCAAAATCAACCGGCACAAAACGTGTTTGGGTAATTGAAGATGCCGAAACAATGTCACTTGAGGCTCAAAATGCATTTTTAAAACTACTTGAAGAACCGCCGGCCGATGTGCTTTTCATCTTGTGCGTAAAAGAAGCCACCACCCTGCTGCCGACTGTTCGGTCGCGCACTCAGAATTTGTACTGCCAGCCAGTGCAGGAACAAGCGGCCAAGGCTTACCTAAGTAACCAGGGCACCGGTGACAGCGTAGCACAGCTTCTTTTTCTGGCAGCCGGTAGCGCCAGCGAACTTGTGTTACTTGCTAGTAACGAAAAATACCGTCAAAAACAGCTTGAGTTAGCCGCCACCGCCAAGCAACTGGTGAGCGCTTCAATCTTTGAAAAAATTGTCATTATTCAAAAGATAGCAGGCGAGCGTGAGCAAACGCTTGCCGTGCTTCGACTTGCGCTGAGAATGCTCAGCCTGCTTGCCTCGCGAAACGCAGCGCACCCCGCAACACCCCACCAACTCGCGCGTTTTTTAGGCGCATACGAAAATATTGTTCAAAACGGCAACACCAAAATACAGCTGCTGCGGGCCATTTTATAACAATATGCTAAAATAAGAAGTGATTATGTACGCATTACTTGTACTCAGCGTTCTAGGTGTTTTCAGCTACAGGGCATTCGTGCGCGAACCTAAGGCGGGCACTCTGCACCCCATGGGCCTCACCGCCCGGCTTGATAAATTGTGGGAGGTCGCCCAAGAAAGCGTGAAAGACCGCAAATATTTAAGAGCAGAGCGAGCCTTGCTGACTATTCTAAAGGTTGACGAGCGCAACGCCACTGCGTATAACCGCCTTGGCATTCTTTATGCCCGTCAGCGTGAATATCAAGATGCAATTGAATGTTTTGAGATTGCGCAAAGCCTCGAACCAAGCTCATCAAGCTTACATAACGTCGGCCTAATTTATTATGAAACAGGCAACTATCAAAAAGCAGCCATTGCTTTTGAACAAGCACTCGCCATGGAAAGCGACGTGCCGTCACGCTACATTGCGTACGCTAAAGTGCAAGAAAAGCTCGGCAATGACAAAAAAATGATCGACGCACTAGAGCGCGCCATTGAGCTTGAGCCGAATCCGCAAACACTTCGGCTGCTCGCCCAAGCCTATGAGCGCACCGGCCAGCATGAACTTGCCGAAAAAACACAAGCTGCAATTGCCCACATGACCCCCGAAGTAGCAACCCCCCATACACCCTCTCGCCCCCCTCGCCGTGTTGTTATGTAGTTTGACTCCCCGAAATTTTTTGAGAGAATAAGTTTGTGGGCGAGTAGTCTTCGCCCCGCGTCCGTTGTTGGATCAACCACCGGAAAGGGGTGATAGAGACGCCTTGCACACAAGCTTGCGTCAAAAAGAAGCTTTTTTTAATGCTCACAGTGTTCAGGACAACAGGGCACCCTGAGCACAACGCACCTCGCGTTAGCTGGAGTAGCTTCGTTGCCGCAAGACAAGTGCCAGAGTAGCTTGATAAGTCACCGTAAAGAGCATCGTTTTAGGTCATAGCGCGCCCTAGCTTCTCTTTAGTAGCCGCGCGTTGTGGCTGGTGTGCAGAGTTTTGTAACACCAACGAAAAACGTGATTCCTTCGACCGACCGAGGGTTCTGTTTTATTCTCGGTAATGCAAAAAGCGGGTGACTTAACTCGTTAGCCCAGCCTCGAGAGTGAAATTTAAACTCTCGAGGCTGGGCGCAGTAGAAGCAGTAGAATAGTGGTCTTGAGATTTTCAAGAAAATACGCTATTATAACACTTGTAATTTTTATATGCCGACATAGCTCAGTTGGTAGAGCAACGGTTTTGTAAACCGTGGGTCGTGGGTTCGAATCCCTCTGTCGGCTCCAGAGCTGGGGTAGTGAAGCGGTCAAACACATCTGACTGTAAATCAGACGGCTCAGCCTTCGGGGGTTCGAATCCCTCCCCCAGCACCAAAGAAAAAACACTGCCATCGGTTAGTGTTTTTTCTTTCCTTGAAGCCTGGGTTCCAATTCAAGCGAAGCTAACATGACCTGAGAAAGTTATGCCTCAAGGTTATCAAAGCAAGAATAGATTTTCGTCGGAAAATTGGCTTATTTAATTTTTTAGAAGCTATAAGTAGTTATAGTCAGTAGCATAGAAGGTAGCTACCCAATGGATACAAAGAAGCAATTTAGAATCAAAATTTGGCTCATCGTACTCTGCGCCACGCTTATTGCTGGCTTAACACTTTTAATTCCAGCACCCGAGACGGCAGATCCAATCAAGTTTCATTTAGCGATAAGCTTGAACATTCTTAACCTGGCGATTTTTGGCCCGGTGGTTTATTTCTTTTTTAAAGCCTTTCCCGATTTTAAAAAAGGTGTACGAGTAGCCTATGGTTGTATTTTTGGTCAAAGCTTGATTCCCCAGCGAATAAGCCGAAGTAAAATCTACTAAAAACGAGTACTGAGAAGAAAACACTAATTGGCAGTATCTACATAAATTCTAGTTAAAACACCGCTAACCCTAAAATAGCCCCAAAGTATTGTAAAATTATAAGATGAAGACAATACTTTTTATCAATGGCGGCAAGGTAGAAAAAGAATTACCTAGTCAACGTTTTCGTTTACGGCTCGAGTGGGCAATTGAGTACTTTCGCCAAAATCATAAGACACAAGATATTACCTTCTTTATTTCTGGCCGATGGGGCCGGGTAACTGAAAACTTTTTAATGACCGAGGCAGAAGTTGGCAAGCAGTTTATTTTGCAAGAGCTGCCCGACGCAAAAGTAATAAAAGAAGATATCAGTGTTGAACTTATCGGTAATTACGCATTTTCAAAACCTCTCATTAAAGCCCTTACGCCTGATAACGTCATTATCATAACCTCAGACATACTGAAAAAAAGAGTCAAACATATAACCAAAAGAGTGTTTGCTGAGGAATTTGCCTATGAGTATCATTTTATACAAGATGAGCTATCTGGCAATGCCGCTTTACTTGAAAAAGATGCTAAGGCGCTTAACTTCTTTCGTAAACTTTTCTCTGAAGTAAGCAGCGGCAATGACCATGCTGTTAGAGAAATACTATTCTATAAAACACCCTATTATTTTAAAGGAATTGTCGACGATAAGGCTTTCTTTGAAACATATTGGGAAGGAGGCTTTGCATCTTATATTGAAGGCATCACCATCCGAAATAATAAATAGGTATGTTTTCTCGCTGCACTTTTACACAAAAGATGAATCTCTTGCATTCAAAAGCTGCTATTAGTTTAAAGCCCCGTTCGCACCCTGCTGGCATCAATAGGTAGACGATACAATGACTTTATGGTATACTTTAGTATATCGACGCTCCCCGACTAGCGAAGGGCAAGGAATGGAAGCCAGGGATTTTTCAATAGAGGTCGTGCTCTCTGGTTACTTCTCTTATCAGCTTGTGCCGGATGACAAGAGATGGCTGGTGAAGCAATTACGCGACTATTTGGCAGGAGTAGACACCGCGTTCCTCAACGGCTCAGATACTCTCCGTCTTCAACGGCGGGTGAATGATCATCTCAGTCATTGCTTCCCCTGGATCAGCAAACTTCCCCAGTTCGACAGTTCTACCGCCGACAAGCTGCTCGATGATTGCCACAGGGAGCAAGGCGACACACTCAGTGTTCCGCCGATGCTGGAAGCCCTCAGGCACTACATCTGACTGGAAGCTGGGCAAGCCGAAGAAGCACTTGCCATGAGCAACCCTTGACCACCACAGGTCAAACTGCTCATGGCAAGTGCCGTTTTTTATTTTGTTAAGAAAGCATCACGAGCCTGACGCTCTCGCAGGAGTCTTGGCTTATGGGTAGCAGTAAAGACTAGATGATATACTAAAAACATGAGAAATATATTTATGCTGTTTATCGCAAGCTTAACAACACTAGTGCTTGGCCTCTTTTTGGTTGGCCTGGGGCTCATTATTGCAATCTTCGCCGGCGCTGACTGGCTGTATCTCAGCCTTATTGGGCTGTTGCTGGCTACTATCGCAGGGTATGCTATTTATATGCTCACGAAATATCTTAAAAAGATTGGTTCATCTTTAAAACGGCTGCGCGTAAAGGCAAAAGTTAAATAGTAACATGGCTTAGATGGCATAAGCTTGAATTTGCAAGGCGAAACAGATATAATTGCACTGATATTTTGGTGTCGTGCCGCGATAGCTCAGTGGTAGAGCACTTCCATGGTAAGGAAGGGGTCTCGGGTTCAAGTCCCGATCGTGGCTCCAAGTAATATTCAGGATTTTCAGTTTGCTATGAGGGCCGCCCCTGCTGATGCAGTATTGGCCCTTCGTGACTTGCCGCTGGCAACTCACGGGTCTCGGGTTCAAGTCCCGATCGTGGCTCCAAGTATTGAATTTATTGCTCAAAACTGATAAAATATTGTAAGTTTGTAAAAAATATAAGGCTAAAGAGATGGCAAAAAAGAAGAATCAGCAGCGAAAGGTAATTAGACTCGTTAACCCTAAAACCGGGACTGCTATTTATACTACAAAAAACCTTCGCAACACAACTGAAAAACTCGTGCTTCGCCGTTACGACAAAAAAATTCGTGCCCATGCTGAATTTACCGAAGTAAAGAAAAATCTTGGCCGTAATGAAGTAAAAGCTCGCAAGCACTAGGCTTTCTGACTACTAAAAGCTGGTAAGCTCCAGAATCTCTTTCGTTATTGGCTTTAGCGACACATAAATAATGCGGTTTATTTATTTGCCTGATGCAGGCTCTGAAGATGTGAAGCTTGTGCTTCTAGCTTATTAGCCAGCCATAATCCAATGCGCGCCATCTGCTCAATATCTCGTTCGGTAGCATACTGATTACTGGCGTAGACATAGAGTATATTGTCTTCAATTTCGTAATCGAACTTCGTAAAATGGTGTGCCAGCATACTGGTTGTTTCATTGTCAAAGAGGGCGGCAACATCATCAAACTTGTCGGTCGGTACATAGACCTTGAAGTGCTGATGAAACAAGGGGTCATGATGCACAAACAAGCTTTGTGCCAACTGAAAGTTGGCAAAATTTACGAATAAATTAGCGTAGAATAACTCATCGTGGTGAAAAGCATCGATAAAAATATGCGGCAGCTCAAGCCCATCGCTCAAATCAATTTGTAAGATTATCCAGGTATATTCGCTCGCAGGCTTACCTGGAAAACGAAGTGTATTCGTGCGCTCGAGTACACTCATATCCCGCCCTTTTAGCGTACCGACGGCAAAATGATTGTCGATATGATGCGCCGAAGCCGTTACCCCACGAATGACTGCATGTTCATCGTATCGATGGTCGATATGGCCAAAATACACAAGGTCGAAGCGTTTTGCAAACGCTTTAATAGCCCGCTTACTGAGGCTTGGCCGCAACAGTGCACCCCATTTTTTTAGTAGGTTGGCAGGCATCTATCTTGCCCCGGCATTGCCATCAAGATGTGACATTAAATCAAGCACAGTGTTCATGTATTCTGCCTGGCTCCAGGTGAGCGGTGCCACTGAAATGTACTGCGAGAAATTAAACGGATTAATCTGTTCAGAAAGCACGCCTGAGGGCAGCATGTGGTCTCGCACCCAATTAACGATCATCTGCGCTTGTTCGATATTACCGATTTCAAGATAGTATTGCGCCAACCAAAGAGTAGTAATAAACCAAGGGTTACCATTTTGTGGGTCAACTGCGTTATAGCGATCTCTTTCGTAGCGAGGCATAGGGGTGACTTGCTGCGGGTTGATGCTAAAGTCGAAAGTTCGGCCCAGTGTCTCGAAGCTTACTTGAACTTCTTCACTTTTAATGTCGAATAAGCCAAACATGTAGGCGCCGTAAAAACTTGATATATCGATCACATCGTCATGATAGGCGACAGATCCGTGCGCAATACGAACACCTTTATAAAAGAACTTGCGATCTTTATTAAACAATAGCTCTTGGGCAGATTGCCGCATGTCGGCGGCAACGAGTTGCCAGCCGATTGCCGCTGGTTCGTCACCGACCTTCTCTGCCAATTGTGATGCTAAGTTAAGCGCTCCGCACACAACTGCTGTAGTGTAAGTTGAGGTTAGAAACTTTTCCTCCCACAAATCATAACTGGCATGGGGTAGCTTCGTATCACGATCGATGTAATTTGCCAAAAAATTGGCCATTGGCTTGACGAGTGATGGGTAATAGTACTTTAAGAAAAATTCATCATTGGTTTGCTGGTAATATTGCCCGCACAGAAAAAGCACGATTGCCGTTTCATCCTCTTGAATTGGCGGCTCGGGTTTGCCTGCATAAATATAGGGGTGCCAACTGCTGCCAATAGCACCGTCAGCTTGATATTTATGCACTAAAAAGCCATCAGCCGAAAGCCCGCGCTTACAAAACTCAAAAAAACGCTGTAATTCATCTTGATAGCCTAGCCGCAAAAGCGGCCAAAGGGCGTAGGCCCCGTCGCGCGGCCAACAATAGGCATATGAATCGCGGGCATAATTAAGCATGGCGGTATCAGTGCTTGCCACCACACCGCCACGGCTATCAATGTGCGATTTTGTAATCAACAGCGAGTGCGTAAAACTTTGCTCAAGCTCTTTTGGTACCAATGTACGAGCTTCTTTGGAGCGATCGAGCCAGAAACGCCATGATTGTTCAGTCACCGCTTGCCGGTGATAAACGCTGTCGTCAACAATAGCACGATGCAAGGCAATTGCCGCTTTTTGAGTACGGCCACAGGTCACCCAGTAGTTAACGCGAGCCGAGCCGTGGGCCTCAATGTCGAGCGTACAGCGAATTACCGAATCGGGCCGGCCATGCTCAACAGCGTTACCTGAAAGCTCACCATCTTCGGCGTCGCGAAATGTGCCTTCTTTTCCTTCAATGCCAAAAATACCAATCGCATATTGGTCAAAAGTTTGGTTTCGGTGATTCTCGGCACCAATAACAAATGCTCGGTGGCCCTTGTAGTGTAAAATTGCCGCCTCGCCGGGCAAATACTGAGCAGTGTCGCCACTGAGCGAGTTGCTAATCATGAATACCTGATGCATAAATAGCCTAAAGTGCCGCGGTTTGTCACTATGGTTAAAAACTTCAATTGAACGTAAAAAAGCATCGATTTCACTGTCAACACAATCATGAAATATCATTGTTATGCCAAGCCGACTGCTACGCGCAGTGGTAATGCCAATGAGCGCTCCAGGCTCATAAACTTGGCGAAACTCCCAGCTGTTGTCATCGAGCCAGCTGAATTCATAATCAATCCAAATGCCAATTTTATGGCGCATTTGCTTAGCAGTCGCGTGGTTTTCTAACCCAATGTAAGGGTAGTAAAAATCGTGCACCATACCAAAACGATTAATGCCAATGTGGAGTCCGCCGTTTGAAAGTGTTATCGGTCGCGACATTAAACAACGCCCTCGTGGTGTTTTAAAACACGTAGCCGCAGGTCGCGCAAGGCATTCATAAAATAAATAAAGGCGTCATACGGTGAATCATACGGGCTAAAGTAAGCATGGACGTCGCCGTCATTAAACCATTTGGTGCACATGTAATAGGTGTGGTCTGAGGTTTGTAAGCGCCGCCAGTCGTCAATTAACACTTTATCTTCGGTGGCGAGTATCTCGTTTTCAAGCTCATAGAGCATTTTAATAGCTTGTTTTTGCATGTCGTTGCCGATCCAGGCCGTTAAGTCGCGTTCAGTATCGGCCCAAGTGATGGTGTAGGGAATATCAATTTCGTCAACCGGCTCAAACGCGTCAATTACCTCAGAGGGCGTCATGAAAGTGTTACCTTCAAACTTCAAGAACTCTCTTGGCAGTTCTTTTAAGAAGTCGAAAATACCAGTGTCGGACCATTGGTGCTCACCAAAAGTTTCGTAATCCATAAATAAATTGATATTTGTTTGGGTTTTGTCGAGCGAATTGATCCATTGCACGTATTTTTCTGCTGTTAAGGGCCATTCGCGCCAATGTTTGTCACTAAAACGAAAGCCGATATCGTCGCTCATACGGTAGTTCTTCATTAGTAAACGAATATTCTCGGTATAGCTGGGGCGGTAGACAAAGTTCGGGCTACGCCAGTCTAAAATTGGGTCCCAGCCTTCGGTTAGAATTCCCTTATAGCCTGCTTTATCGGCCCAATAGGCAAGATCGTTATTGTAGGCAAATTCGGTGTTACGGAAAATTTTTGGGGTAATGCCAAACACCGTTTTCACCTTTTCTTCGTGCATGCGCACTTGCTTCACAAATTCGAACCGGCTATAGAAAAAGGCAAGGCTGTGGTAGTAGGTTTCGCCAACCATCTCTGCCTGGCCGGTATCAAAAATAGCTTTAAAACTCTGTAGAACATCGGGCGAGAATTGTTCCATCTGTTCAATTACCGTGCCAGTGATCGAAAGAGAAACCTTAAATTCAGGGTGTTTATTAAGCAGTTCTAGTAATAATCGGTTCGCTGGCAGATACGATTTTTCGGCGACTTTTTTAAAAATCGCTTCATTATTGGCATCACCCCGCGGGTTAGGCTCAAAAAAATAATTATGATCACGCCCGGCCTCAAACACGGTATACGGCCGCACCCGCCATGGCTGGTGAACGTGCAAGTAGAGTACGACCGCCCTCTTACTCATACAAGGGCCTCGGCTGGCTTGAGATTTTCATAAATTGCCAGAAATGTATTGGTTGCCTTTTGCCATGAGAAGGTAGCATATTCTTTCGTTGCCTCTTGGTGGAGCGTGTGGCGCAGCGCATCATGCTGGGCAATTGCCACAATTTGGTCGGCCAACTTTTGCGTGTCCCAAAAGTCATAGGTTAATTTATTCACCAATACCTCGGCAACACCAGATTGTTTTGAAAGCAACAGCGCATTGCCATAGCCAGCAGCTTCGAGCGCCACTAAGCCAAATGGCTCGCTCACTGATGGCATAACAAACATATCACCAATAGCATAGGCGTCGCGCCAAGCCTTGCCACGCACAAAACCGGTAAATAATATGTTCTCAGCAATGCCAAGCTGGGCTGACTGTAGTAGTAGCTCGTTGCGCAACTCACCCGAGCCGGCAATCAAGAACAATAACTTGGGCTCGATATAAATGGCTCGCCGGGCTGCATCTAACAGATAATTGAGGCCTTTTTGTACAGTTAAACGACCGACGCTTACTACCACCTTATAGCCACGATTTTTCATTGCTTCAACATACGTATAGGTGTTGGCACCATCAATCGGCTCAAGCGAGCCGATGTCGATACTATTATGAACGACTTCGATTTTATCGGCCGAGATGTCATATTCTTTCACGATAAGCTCTTTGGTAATGTGGCTAACGGCGATAATTTTGTCTGCCATCATCAGGCCGTTGTATTCAATTTCGTGCACCAGCGGGTTACCGTGATGTTCGCCACTGCGGTCAAATTCGGTGGCATGCACATGGGCAATCAACGGTTTACCAGTGAGCTGTTTAGCGCGCATGCCCGCCTCGAATGTCAGCCAGTCGTGAGCATGAATAACATCGGGTGTCTCTTTTTTGACCATTTTTTCAACATGCTTGGTGTAATGAACCTGTTGTTTGCGGAGTGTCGTCGGTTCGATATGCTCACAGGCTTCAGAATCTTCACATGCATAACAAGCGCTATCGTAAGCACCCGGAAGTTGCACCACTTCAGGCCTTACCTGGGTCGCTGAATGAATTCTCATAAAATTAATGCTATGCTCAGCTTTATAAGGCAAAACAAAATCAATTGAAACACCTTCTTGTGCAAGCTGTTTTGCTAAATGATAGCAGGCTACCCCAAGGCCACCACTGTTATGCGGAGGCAATTCCCACCCAAGCATTAGTATTTTCATACCCCTCTTTTTTTGGTACCCGAATTTGTTTATGCTTACCTCCAATTATAGCTGCCGAAAGAGCGAAAGACAACTCGTTTGCCGGAAAAATGTGTCGCTGCCTGACGGCATTTGCATTAACTGCATTTAAAATTTATAATATACCTAATTGTTAAGGTTCTTACCTGCAATTAGCAGAACAGGCTCTTGAGTGGGTTCTGGCAATTCCAGCTAGATTAAGCTTACCGAGATTGGACTGATCATGCCCATCATCCACGCTACCGAGCACCCTGCATTGCGTAGCACGTTGGCAATTCACCTGCCAGAGAAGCTACCAGCTGAAGGATGGCTGATGTTTCTGGGAGAGGTGCCCATCGAGAGGTGCGGTCATGACGACTGCGCCAATGAAGATTGCATCGAGATACTCGTTCAATACCCACTGGGTGACGGTGGGCTATATATTCGAAAGCTAGCTATCTTGTTCGGTAAGAGAATTCTCGAAAATATGCAACTCGAGTGGCTCGCGACTCTGCAAGAAACTGATCTTCCTAACTGGGAAACACTAGAGGTTGCTCCGGAAGAAATCGAGCATGTTCTGAAAATGATCGAACTCGATTACAGCCACACATATATTCGTCGTAGCTAAAGGTGCCAGAGAGGGCGGGGGGCGGATCAAGCAGATCTGATGAGCATGCCTCATGGAGCAATTCGGCTAAGCAGCCAAAGAGCTTCTCCCCCTATGATATAACTGAGTCCTGTTCTGCTTCGTACAACACTAAATGATAAGAAGTTAACGGCTCATTTCTTCTGGCAAAAAGCCCTTCTGGTGTTGAAAATCCGCCTGCCATTTATAGCCCTTGCTATAGCCAAGTTCTTTCATAAGCTTAGTTGGGGCATTACGAAGGTGCAGTGGAACGGCGGCATGGGGGTATTGCTGTTCGAGTGTTTGAGCTTCAGACATGCGAGTGGCAACTTCGCGCGATTTTTGTGATTTTGACAGCGCCAATACTCCGTGATAAAGCGCATATTTTGCTTCAGGCAGACCAACCCGCTCAACTGCTTCAAAAACAGCCACCGCCAGGCCTAGGGCACCATTCCCAGCGAGGCCGATATCTTCAGAGGCAAATATAATCATACGGCGGGCAATAAATTTTGGATCTTCGCCAGCAGCCAGCATGCGCGCTAGGTAGTAAAGCGCTGCCTCGGGCTGACTCCCGCGCATACTTTTAATAAAGGCGCTGATTAGGTCATAGTGCATCTCGCCACCTTTATCGAAGGCTCGAATGTCGGCTTGGGCGGCCTCGTAGACCGTTGCAACTGTAAGTTTTTTATTAAGTTGCAGCGCCAGCTCAAGTATACCGAGTGCTTTGCGGGCATCACCACCACTCAGTTTGGCTATTTCAGCTACAGCCTCACTGCTAGGTTTTAAGATGCTATATTCGGTTTTGAGCGTTCGCTTGACAAGCGCGATAATAGCATCGTCATCAAGTGGCTCAAGCACCACTACACGCGAACGACTCAACAGAGGGCGAATTACTTCAAAACTGGGGTTTTCAGTGGTAGCGCCAATGAGCGTTAAGAGGCCACTTTCGACATGCGGCAAAAACGCATCTTGCTGTGCTTTATTGAAACGGTGAATTTCATCAACAAATAGAATGGTTCGATGGCCTTCGGCCTGGTTTACTTTGGCACGCTCTACGACGTCATTAACATCGCTTTTTTTCGCCTGCACTGCACTTATTTCTATAAAATCGGCTTTGCATTCACGGGCGATAATGCGCGCGAGGGTCGTTTTGCCGGTACCAGGCGGCCCCCAAAAAATTACATTGACTGGTATTTTGCTGGCAACGACGTTTTTAAGCAGGCTATTCTCATGCAAAAGCTTAGCCTGGCCAATGACATCTTCAAGCTGCTGAGGCCGAACACGTTCAGCTAATGGGGCAAATTCATTCGTCGGCGTCATGTGGGTGCTGTTGTGGTGCTGGGGATACAGCCACACAAACGGGGCATTCTTCTTCGCGGCGTGAGGCTCTCAGCCAAATTTTTATAGCTTTAAAGAATGGTAAGATATCAATATAACCGATCAAATCGGCGCAGCGGCGCAAGAGCGCTCCAATGACACCGGCAAACATGAGCGGCCCCCATTCAACCAGCGCCCACCACCTCCCAACCGGAACCACCACTGGTGGCTTATATGGTTTATAGGCCAGTGGTTCAAGGCGGTGTGCTTGGCGTTTTAGGTTTCGGGCAACAAAATCGGCATCATACAGCGCCGTTTGAGCCAGCCCAGAGTGGGGCGTAGCGGCATTATCACCAATAACATACACTGAAGACGCGCCTTGCATAAACGAATCAACCTGTACTTTGCCGTTCGGCGCCAGTTTAAGCTGTGTGGCATTGGCTTTAAAAAATGGATTGTTTGCAACGCCCGATGTCCAGATGACCGTTTGCGTCTGAATGGCTGCGCCATTTACCTGCAACTCGTCAGCCGTTTCGCCTTCAACTTTGGCGCCTGTCATTACCTCAACACCAAGTTTTTTGAGGCGCTTTTCAACCATCCGTGAGGCAGCTTCGGGCATTTTTGGCAACACTCTTGGCATTGCTTCGATCAGCTTTATAGTGTCGCTCTCGCCGGCTGCCTTATGGCGATCGGCGATATCGCGCGTATAGGTTTTAAGTGCCGCACTAAATTCGACACCAGTTGGCCCCGCCCCCACAACTACGTAATTGGTGGCACTTTTTTGTTTATTCATAATACCAGCATGTATGTGCTTTTTGAATTTGGTAACTTCTTGCTCACTCTTAATGCCAAACGAGAATTCTTCGAGGCCTTTAATGCCAAAGTAGTTCGTTACCACACCAAGAGCAAGAATGAGCGAATCATATTCGTACCACTCCCCAGAAGCACCTTGAATTCGCTTGTTCTTGCTATCAAGTTTTGTCAGCGAATCTTTCACAAAACGTACCCCACGAAGGCCTTCGAGCATTTCACTTAACGGAATAATCGATTCTTCATAGGCATGGCCAGTGGCGGTTGCGTAAAGAGCGGGATAGTAACGAAATGTGTCACGGTCGGCAATAACGGTAATATCAAATACACCACCTTGAGCTAATTTGCGAGCCGCCCGCACGCCACCAAAACCGGCTCCAGCAATTACAATTTTTTGTCGTTCCATTGTTCTAATAGTAATAAGATCGTGCATAAAAATAAAGGCGTATAGTTAAATAATTGGTTATTGGGGGCCTTCGATTAGCAAAGTTAGTAGTTATTTAGTCAAAAATAGGTTGTGTTTTATGGAAAAAGCTACTAATAAAAGTATGGTTAGCAATACTACAGCAGAACGGCATTCCGTGAGCATGCTCAAGATCGGCGTTGTCGGTTACTGCCCACCAACTGTCTTCGACGAAGACGAGGCCAGGCAGCTGTTGCACGAAGCGCTTAACGAAGTCATTGCCGGTTACCCTCATGTCACCGAAGTTTGGATCGTTTCAGGGCTGACCGATGTTGGCATTCCGGCACTTGCCTATCGCGAGGCCAGAGCCAGGGGCTGGTGGACAATGGGTGTTGCTTGCGCCAAAGCCCATGACTACAGGTGTTTCCAGACTGAAAAGAACAAGATCGTCGGCCAAAATTGGGGCGATGAAAGTGAAACCCTTTGAGCGAGATCGACGCCTTGGTTCATATCGGTGGCGGCGAGCAGTCACTCGATGAGGCCGCCAAATTCAAGAGTCGCGGGGGCAAGGTGTACGAGCGCGAGCTTGAAGCCCTTAGTCGCTAGCCCATCTGGCTGCTAACCCGCTGCGACGATTGCATAAAAATTTGCATCGTCGCAGCGAGAATCTCGTTCCCCTCATTACCGACTTCCTAAAATGAAGATAATCTATCCCTCTTCACAATATTGCCCTTTCATTGATATAGTAACTACTAGATGAGGGTCAATGCGTAAAACAAAACTGATAATTATTGGCTTTGCGCTGCTTACCACGGCAGTGCTAGCGGCACTCTATTTCTTCAGCCAGTCAACAGTTATGATGAATCCAGCGGGTGAAATTGGTGAGCAACAGCGAGATCTGATTGTACTGGCCGTTGGTTTAATGGCGATTATCGTGATTCCGGTGTTTGTTTTGCTGTTTTTTATCGCCTGGCGGTACCGAGCCGGTAATAAAAGGGCTGATTATCGGCCGAACTGGGATCATAGTGCTGCGCTTGAAACAACCTGGTGGGGGGTTCCGATTGTCATTATTGGCATATTGGCGGTTGTTACCTGGCAAAGTTCACATGCGCTCGACCCATACCGGCCGATTGAGTCGGAAAAAAAGCCGCTGAAGATTCAGGTGGTTGCCCTGCAATGGAAGTGGCTGTTTATTTACCCTGAGCAAAAAATTGCCAGCGTCAACTATGCGCGGCTTCCCGAAGATACGCCGATCAATTTTGAATTGACCTCTGACGCACCAATGAATTCATTTTGGATCCCGGCACTCGGCAGTCAAGTGTATGCCATGTCGGGGATGAGTACAAAATTGCACTTGATTGCAAATAAAACCGGCATTTACCCTGGTTCGTCGGCCAATATTAGCGGCGAGGGCTTTGCCGGTATGACGTTCAAGGCCGAAGTCACCTCGAGAGAATCGTTTGATATTTGGGAACGATCAGCTCGTAGCTCGGCACACACACTTGATTCGCTGGCATACGCCGAACTTGCCAAGCCCAGCCGCAGCAACCAAGAGATGACATACGTACTAGCTGACACCGGATTGTATGACATGATCGTTCATAAATATATAAACCCACCGGCTACTTTGCCGCCAGGAACCGAAGTAAAGGCCGAAAGCCAGCGTAACCACGGGGGCAGAGAATAATGTTTGGCCGGCTCACCTTTGATGCTTTGCCGCACGATCTAGTGACAATTGTTGGCGTCACCGGTGCAACCGTGGCAGTGTTAGGTATTATTATATTTTTATTTGTTACCAAAGGTTGGGGCTGGTTCATGCAAACCGGTGTGTACCTCTGGAAGAACTGGTTAACGTCGCTCGACCCGAAAAAGATCGGCATTATGTATGGTATTGTGGCCGTCTTGATGTTGCTGCGAGGTGTGGCCGATGCGGGGATGATTCGCCTGCAACAGGCAGTGGCAACGAACGAGACGGCCGGGTTTCTAAATTCTGATACTTTTCAGCAAATCTTCTCGGCGCATGGCACTATTATGATCTTTTTTGTGGCAATGGGCGCGATTTTTGCCATGATAAACTTAGTTGTGCCCCTGCAAATCGGCGCTCGCGACGTAGCTTTTCCGTTTATGAACGCCGTGAGCTTTTGGCTGTTTGCGGTGGGGGCGTTTATTGTTAATATTTCGCTGGTTATTGGTGAGTTTCAAGGAGCTGGCTGGCTAGCATACCCGCCGCTTTCAGGCCTTGAATATAGCCCAGGCGTGGGGGTCGATTATTGGATATGGGCACTGCAAATTGCTGGCATTGGCAGCTTGCTGGCTGGTATTAACTTTTTGGTCACTATTTTTAAGATGCGCGCACCCGGCATGACAATGATGAGGCTGCCGATGTTTGTTTGGAGTGTACTCGGCGCGCTGGTGCTGATTGTGTTTGCCTTCCCAATTTTAACGGCCACACTCGGTATGCTCTCGATTGATCGGTTAATGAACGCGCACTTCTTTACTTCAAGCTTTGGCGGCAACCCGATGATGTACGTGAACCTGATTTGGGCGTGGGGGCACCCCGAGGTGTATATCTTGGTGCTGCCGGCCTTTGGCGCTTTTTCAGAAATTGTGGCGACATTTTCGGGCAAGCGTTTGTTTGGTTATGTCTCGATGGTATGGGCGATTATTGCCATCACCTTTTTGTCATTTATTGTTTGGCTCCACCACTTCTTCACAATGGGTGCAGGCGCCAATGTGAACGCTTTTTTTGGCATTATGACGATGGTTATCGCTATTCCGACCGGCGTAAAGGTTTTTAACTGGCTGTTCACTATGTATAAAGGCCGTATTCGCTTTACCTCGCCGATGATCTGGTTTATGGGGTTCATTATTACTTTCACCATCGGCGGCAGTGCTGGGGTAATGCTGGCAGTGCCAGGCATTGACTTTCAGGTGCACAATAGCTTGTTCTTGGTGGCCCATTTTCATAACATGATTATTGGCGGTGTGCTCTTTGGTTTTTTTGCAGCTATAACCTATTGGTTTCCGAAGTTTGCCGGTTTTAAGCTCAACGAAACGCTCGGCAAAGCAGCTGCATTCACCTGGATTATTGGTTTTTTGGTAGCCTTTATGCCACTTTATATTCTTGGTTTTATGGGCGCTACCCGCCGCCTTGACCACTATGATGCCTCGCTTGGCTGGCAATGGTTGTTTATTGTCGCTGGTGTTGGGGTAGCGATCATCGGCCTGGGTATTGCCCTACAGCTGCTGCAAATTTTTGTAAGTTTTCGCCAGCGAAAAGCCAACCTTGATACCACAGGTGATCCGTGGAATGGCCGCACACTCGAATGGGCCACGATATCACCACCGCCTGTTTACAATTTTGCCCGCCTACCCAGCGTTATCGCCCGCGACCAGTTCTGGGAAATGAAACAGCAGGCGGGTATCTCGGCACCGCCAAAAACATACGAAGCTATTGTGATGCCAAAAAACACCAGTGTGCCAATTTTAATTGCCATATGTAGCTTCTTAATCGGCTTTGGGCTCGTGTGGTATATCTGGTGGCTGGCAATTCTTGGAACGGTAGCTCTCATTCTTATTTTAGCCGCCCGCGCGTTCAATGAAGATACCGAAGAGGTGATTCCAAACAATATTGTTGCCAAAACCGAAGCATCACACCCATCAAAGGATACGCCGCATGACAAAAGCTGAAGCACCAGCCCTAGCCTATACAGAAACTGATAAAACAGCGGTTGGGTTCTGGCTCTACCTAATGACTGATTGTGTGCTTTTTGCGACATTATTCGCAACCTACGCGGTGCTTCAAAATAACACCTTCGGTGGCCCCGCCGGGGCAGACATTTTCGATATGCCGTTTGTGCTTATTGAAACACTGCTGCTGCTTACCAGTAGCGTCACCTGCGGCATTGCTTTGATTTTTGCTAAATGGGGGCAGGGTACGCCAGCCATTGCCTGTTTTGCTCTGACGTTCTTGCTTGGTGCTGGCTTTATTGGCATGGAGCTTTCAGAGTTTATGGCACTAATCGGCGAGGGTAATAGCTGGCAACGCAGCGGGTTTCTTTCGGGCTTCTTCACCTTAGTTGGTACGCACGGGCTGCACGTTACCGCTGGTCTATTGTGGCTGATTGTGCTCGCCGCCTACGCCTGGAAGCGAGGCTGGACCAAAACAACGCTGAAGCGCGCCACACTCTTTACTATGTTTTGGCATTTTCTTGATGTGGTGTGGATATTCATCTTCACCTTTGTCTATCTAATGGGGGTAGCGGCATGAGCGAGCAGAAGCTAATGAAATCGACCACACGAGATGTCAATTTTTATATTATCGGTTTTATAATCTCGCTGCTATTGATCGCCCTGCCTTATGTAGTTGTTACCGAAAAGTTACTGAGCGGAGGTATACTGATAGCCACCGTTATCGGTTGTGCACTTTTACAATTTTTCACTCAGCTTATCTGTTTTTTAAAGCTGGGACGCTCAAAAAATGGCCAATGGAACATGCTTGTCTTTTTGTTTATGGTAATGGTGGTGTTAATTGTCGTGCTAGGGTCTCTTTGGATCATGGACAACCTTGACTACAATATGATGCCAAGCGAAATGAACGACCACATGATCAAAGAGAGCAAAAAAGGCTTCTAGAAAACGGTGCTAAAAGAATATTACAGCCTAACAAAGCCCGGCATTGTCTATGGCAATGGCCTAGTAGCCGTGAGCGGCTTCTTGCTGGCATTTTTTACATTTGGGCCGGCTAGTTTTGGCACATTTTTTAGCATGCTTCTTGGGCTTTCTTTGGTGATTGCCTCGGGCTGCGTTTTTAATAATTACATTGATCGAGACATCGACAAAAAAATGGCCCGCACGAAAAAAAGGCCACTCATTACAGGGGCGATATCGCCACAACAGGCACTATGGTTTGCAAGCCTGCTTGGGGTAGGGGGGCTGAGTGTGCTCTATCTTTTTGTTAACCCGCTCACTATGTGGCTGGCCCTCGCGCTGCATGTGACTTATGTGGTGCTTTATGGCTATGTAAAGCGCCACTCAACGCTGGGCACTGTTGTTGGTAGTGTTCCGGGTGCGCTGCCGCCGGTAATTGGGTACGTTGCCATTACCAATAACCTTGATGCCGCCGCCTTGATATTATTTGCCACCATGGTGTGTTGGCAAATGCCTCATTTTTATGCAATTTCTATATATCGGGCAAAAGAATATGCCAGCGCAGGTATTCCGGTGCTACCTTTAAAAAAGGGAATACACCTGACAAAAGTATATATGTTGTTTTATATTGTAGCCTTTGGCGTTACGGCTTCGCTGCTGACATTTTTTGAGTATACCGGGTTTGTCTATATAACACTCGTTATTATCTTAACGATACTATGGCTCTACAAAAGCGTGAAGGGTTTTCAAGTTGACAACAGCATGAAGTGGGCCCGCACTATGTTCGGGCTATCGCTCATTGTGCTGCTTGGCCTTTCGGGCGCAATTGCGTTCGGTGCAGTTTTACCATAAAGCCGATTATATACCTGAGACCACTACTCGCCGTTGAAGCGCTTAGCTACCTCCATCGCCCCCGCCCCCGCCGTCTCCACCCCCTCCATCACCATATCCGCCTATCGAAGCACCGCCATCGCCTCCGCCAGAGCCCTTATTGCGGCCGTTGCCATTTTTTACACCTCTGACCATGCCAATAATGCACAATACAATAAAGATGCCTACAAGAATGAGTGCAATGATACTATCTTGGGGTAGTTCTCTCATCTTAAAGGCCTCGAGGTGGTCATGCTACTATGCGCCAGGTAACCAGCGGTAAAAATCAGTAGAGCACCTACTATTTTCATGGGTTTCATATCATGATTATATCAGCTTGAGAAATAGCTAGGCGAGCCATTCGCCGCTCATCACCGACCCTTCTTTAAGCCACTATAAAAACATGGTTTAATAAATGTTGTTTCTGTACTTCCAAGGTTGGAGCCATAGTGATCAAATTCCATTTGCGGTTCTTTGGTCGGATAGAAGGAGTGCTGAAGAGCATTGTTTGCTCGCAGACCGTTGAGGCTCTTCCTCATCCGATAGAGGTCAATGCCAGCGGGCACTTTTATGGCAATTTCTTGCTTTTTGCGCTCGGTGCCTTTGCCGCGGCAAACCAAGGCAAAACCTTCGTGGTGTATGGTGAAGACATGGCAGATGAGGTGTTGCTGATAATCGACGACTCCCTGCTAGAACAGCATGGCGGCAACTTCACGGTATCTTTCACTTGTAAGCTTAATGCGCAAGAACACTACGAAGGATCCCACGCTAGCCAGAGCGAAACCGAGAAGATCAAGCGCGCCCTAGAGTCCAATGGTTGGAGCTGGCAAGTCAACGCTTACTAGAAGCACAGAGACGATCCTCGCCTCCCGATAGCCCCCTACTGGTTGAGCTTCGTGGAGGCGGGGCTTGACCAATATCGAATATATAGATCACGATTAAAATGTTACAATAAGCTTATGTTATTAGTTTCTCACATTATGCTTGCGTTTGCCGGCCTGGGGCTTGGCGCTTATAGTTATTTTAAACCATCGAACACCCGATTATATAGCTCTTATCTATGTGGCGCAGGCGCATTTTTAAGCGGTGTTATGCTACTTATTAGTCAGCCTTCACACTTACCATCAGCTTGCATCACCGGGCTAGCGTATTATGCACTATTTGCCGCCATAGTGCTTGCCGCCAAACGCAGGCTGAAATTATTGAACTCTGCAACTTAAACTTACGAACAAGTATGCTTCGGCAGTCACGAAAGATATGCTAGACTAATCTCGGCAACGTTTCGGCTCTTTTTAAGACATGGAAGGTGTTCCCGATGATATTGGGCTATGGCTTCACTAGTGGCAAAGGTACCGTGGTTCAAGGTACTGCCTCACAACCTGGTGAACAATCATTCGCTCGGGTTTCCGTACCACTTTCAAGACTGACGAGGCTTTGCCTGCGGTTTGACCCGAGAGGCTATGAGAGCCATGAGTGGGTGTGGACGCTTGGTGGCTTGCTTGCATCGCACCGGATAGTGCGACCGTCAGAAAAAGTACAGCGCCTGATTTGGGCAACTGCGATCAAGCAGGCGGGCCGTTTGATCCGGCGAGGCATGATGTATCGGGCAGAGTCACTCATAAAGCTCTATACAGCAATGAGCACTAAGGGGCTTATTCTTACGAACGGCTCAGGTAAGGTTGAACTATTGCCTAGCGCAGCTCAATCAGTGCCAAACCTTCGCCCACAACGACGCCTCTGGCGGCAAGTTGCCCGTGACGAGAAGCTCATCAACAAGCTCCTTGCTTCCGCGGGCCACTAGCCCCTCACCATAACAGCTGCGTGTGACCGCTGAAGAGAGCCTTGGCTCATCACACATCTTTTAGGATGCGAGGTTTATACAGCCTCACGAAGCGTACTAGCTTCGACCTCATCGAGCTTCCCAAACGCAATGGCATCTTTAGCAGCAGTTTCAACACCAAGCATCGTTGCCGACAACACCACATATTCACCGAAAGTATTGTTGATTTTATCCATTGCGTCAGCCGTTTGCCGCTCGAGGGCAATGTTTCGCTGGCCGTCAAAAAATGATAGTTGCTCTGGGTGGGCGGGGGCAAAATCATGTACGCCAATGCTTAAGAGCTTGAGCTCTTTTTTCGGTGCTCGTGCCAGCAAATGCTGACCAAGATGAAAGATATCGCTGGTGGCATACAGCGGCTTTGGCGCCTTCATTGACTGGCCCCAATGGGTGTAGTCGGCGTAGCGTACACCCAAATGAATGCCATGCGCCACCCATTGTTTTTCACGCAGCCGCCGGCCAGTTTTTTCACTGAGCTTGGCGAGAATCGCGGCCACTTTTTCAGGGGTTCGCTCGGGGCGGGGAATGGCATATTGGTGCCCGATGGTTCGCCGGCCACCCTGCTTGTCGTCAATCTCCCAGCCGCGCAGGCGTAGCCACCAATAGTGACCAACGATGCCGTGAAACACTTGTTTAACGAGTGTTTGGCGGCTAGCTGCCAGAAATTCTAACGGCGTATAAATGCCAGCGAGTTTCAGGCGGGCACTAAAGCGACGATTAATGCCAGGCAAGTCAGTCAGACGTAGTTCGGCCAAGGTTGGCTCAAGGTTTTCAGCGGTAATAATATCGAGACCATCAGGCTTATGCAGCCCAGCGGCCAGCTTCGCCAAAAAGCGGTTCGGCGCAATACCAACATTACAGTTCACCGCTTCGCCAACATGTTCATGCACGGCAGCTTTAACGTTGTAGCCAATTTCTTTCATGGTTTTGCCGCTCATAATGGCGGGGGAACCGGTAAGGTTAACGACAAATTCGTCGATTGACTTTGGCGTTACGTCGCTCGTGAACCTTTCAAGCACTTCACGAAAACGGCGGTGCGCTTCACGATATTTTGGTGGGTCGGGCTCAACTATATAGATATCAGGACAGATAGCTTTTGCTTCTTTCACTTTAGTGCCCAGTGCAATACCAAGCGCCTTCGCCTCGTAACTTGCCGCCAAAATGATGCCATTTGGGTGATCGTAAGCCGCTACAGCTACTGGCCGACCGCGCTGGCGACGGTTGGCTTGCTGCTCAATGGTAGCAAAGCACGAGTTAAGGTCGATGTGCATAATGCGGGGGGTGACGGGGTTATAGCCTAGTTCCATCATGAGCCTTTTGTATCACCCTTCTACCTCTTCGAGCACCCAGATGAGACTGTGTGTGTAAAATGCCAGTTTCATATAGGTACCGCCGGTTTCATCACACAGTGAAAAGTGATAAATTCGCTCAGCACCTTTTTTGGTGGCATGAAAAAAGTCAACCTTGCCCAGCCGATAAACGGCGTTGTTCCACTTCAGTTGCAGTGGTTTTAAGCCCATTCGCTTACTGTCAAAAGCGGCTAAGACTTTTACGGGTTGGTTTATACGAGTTGTCATACAAAAATTCCTTCAGATATAAAGGTTAATAACGGAATTTCTTGCCAGAGAGGCGAGCAAGCAACGAGTGTTGCCGAGGTATAGGTTGTATGATTCGTATAAGCCTATCAGTAGAAAGGCGGGAGAGGCCAGTACTGATATTGCTTAGTTTATTATACCATTCGAGGGCTATTGTTGTGAAACATCTATTGGGCGGCAGTCAACCCAGTATTTCTATTTTAAGTAGCGGGCTGTTCAGATTACTCACGAACAGCCCGCCGGCGTTACTTACTTACAATTATGCCACCTCTTCAGCGTGAGGCAACGAAAGCAAGATTTCTTGGAGCCTTTCGTCGTGCGTGGCGATCATCACCGCAATGCTTGGCCGCAACCGGCGAGTAACGAAATCAGCCAGACGCTCTTTCATCAGGCCTACCGTTGGGCGGTCAAGGTGGTTACTGAGTTCGTCAATCACCACCAAGCCAATCTGCTCTGGCTCAACCAGGCATCGGTAAATTTGTAGCGCTAGATCGATCTTTTGTCGTCGACCACCGCTGAGCTCGTCGTGAAGATTGTCGAGGTCAACATCCCCACCGTTGACGCACCAGATGGCATAGCTCATTGCCTCGTCATCAAATGTATTGGCGGCGTCGATAAACAGTTCTTTAACCGGAACACTGAGCTTTGGCCGCACTTGCTGAAAGCTCACGACCGCTATCGAAGAATCGTGGCTTCGCGCCTGCTGACCCCACAATAGCAAGTCGCCTTCATAATAGGCTTCTGCTGAAATGGCCTTGAAAAGACTTGACTTGCCCGAACCGTTCGTACCAGTGAAGACATATATGCCACCAGCCCGCAGCCGCAGGGCTCGGATGGCCACATTCTTTTTGTCTCCATTTTTGCTCGTGTATTGCACAACAACATTTCGAGCTCGCAAACACAAGCGGTCGGGCAATAGGCGCAGTGCCGGCCTTTCGGGCTGGCCAACAATTGTGAGCAGCGGCTCGCTATCTGTCGTAAATGAATCATACCGGTTCGCCAAACCGTGGATATTTTCAATGTGCGAGCTGAAGCTAAACATGAACACAACCAAGAGCGCTGCCGTGGCAGTATCAGCCATTGAGCCAGCCAAAATTGCAACACAACAAATGGCCGTAGACATGAGGGTGCGAGCATCTTGAAAACGCTTGATCGTATAAAGATCAGACGCCGTACGTACCTCCAACGCTTTTTGGTTGGCCGCTTCAATCTCCCTCATGAGCGCGGGCTGAACTTGCCGGTTATTGCGTGAACTACGTAGTTGCGCAATAAGATCGCCGACACGGCTTTCCAAATCACCCGCCTGGCTAAAAAGCGTGTGATTTTTAATAGGCCAATAGGCGCTGAATGCAAACAAGATAGCACCGCCCACCACGGCATATACCCACCAGGGCATACCGTAGAGAACAAGCACTGCAATGAAGCCCGACAGGCTCACGACCAGGTTAACGGCATCGGTCGTCAGCATCCAGATTGCTATTTGCTGCGCAGAAAGAAATCGAGAAACAATGGTGGGAGTTGATTCGTTGTCGTGTGCAGGTGGACACTGGCTGACATCTTTGGCGATAATCGCCCTTCCTTTTGCTTTCAGGCCAGTGATTGCTTTGGCAGCCAACCGATGTTGCCATAGATTGACGAGGCAAACAACAATCAGCAACGCAACGAGCCATTGCGCCAATTGCATTGCTTGCTGCGTGCCAATGAGCCCCATGAAGGTGGCGACACCAAGCGGCAGCAGGCTACCATTCAAAGCTCCCCACACCACCGCTATAAACACGGCTTTCTTTCCGAGTGAAGACCGAAAGGCTTGTTTGGCAAAGTAACCAAGCGGATGTACAGCCAAAACTATTCCCATCTGTAAAGGTTCACGCCGCATTTCATAATAGCAAAGCCAGACCCCCAAAACAGCACTCTAACACGAGTCGTACTGCATATTCAGCTATAACTTTGACGCAAATGGTATAATCACAGCATGAATATCGTGCAGAAAAAGTGGCGAGCATTTCGCCGGCTACCGCTTAAAAACAAGATCTTGTTGATTTCGTTAGTGGCAGTTTTAGTTTTATTTATCATTGCCGTGGTAACAACCGTTATTTTCGCCAACACACTCTCGAGTAAGGCACGTATTATGAACCGAAATAATACCGGTGTGACATTACTTGACCGCAATGGCCAGGTATTTTACCAGTTTTATGCAGCGCGTGCTGACACCCACGTGCCGCTTTCTGAAATTGCGCCGGTGGCACGCCAAGCTATTATTTCAGCCGAAGACAAGGGCTTCTATGAACATGCTGGGTTTTCAATTCAAGGCATCGCCAACGCTGTTTGGCAAAACATTAAGCCGGGTGGGCTCGACAGTGGCGGCTCAACTATTACCCAACAGCTTGTTAAAAATGCACTGCTTTCGCAAGATCGCAATTTGCTGCGTAAATATCAAGAGCTTGTTCTTTCGATTGAAATTGAACGACGCTATTCAAAAGATGAAATTTTAGAAATGTACCTTAACTCGGTACACTTTGGCGAAGGCGTGTTTGGTATTGAAGATGCCGCCCAAACCTATTTTGGTAAGCATGCAAAAGAGCTGACATTGGCCGAGGCTTCGATGCTGGCTGGCATTATTCCGGCGCCTTCAATCTATTCACCGATTTCGGGTGATGCCACCAAGGCTAAGCAGCGCCAAACGTATGTGCTGCGCCGCATGCAAGAAGATGGCGTTATTACCACTGCTCAAAAAGATGAGGCACTGGCCGCGGCCCTCACTTACGCACCTGTCAAGCCTGCTTCAGCTGCCAAAGCCCCACATTTTGCCGAAATGGTGCGGCTTGAGCTTATAAAAAAATACGGCGAAGAAACGGTAGCACGCTCAGGTTATAAGGTAAAAACCACGCTCAACCTTGATTACCAGCAAAAAGCCGAGGCAGCCGTCGCAGCACAGGTTGACCGCCTGAGCCGCAGCAGTGTTTCAAATGGCAGTGTTGTCATTGAAGACCCGAAAACCGGTGAAGTGCTGGCCGTTGTTGGCAGTCGCGATTGGAATAATGAACAGTTTGGCAAGGTAAACATTGCCACCTCGAGCCGACAGCCCGGTTCATCATTTAAGCCTTTAGTTTACGCCACCGGCATTGAAGAAAAAACTCTATCAGCCGCCACTATTTTACACGACAAAAAAACTGATTTTGGCGGCGGCTATTCGCCAAATAACTACGACCTTCGTTTTCGGGGCGATGTCACAGTGCGGCGAGCACTGGCAAATTCGCTTAATATTCCGGCAGTAGAAGCAATGCAACGTGTTGGTATTCGTGACGTCATAGCACAGGCAAAAGAGATGGGCATTACAACCTTAACCGAAAGCCCCGAGTTTTACGGGCTACCCCTAGCGCTTGGGGCGGGGCAAGCGAAGCTCACTGAAATGACAAATGCTTACGCCGCTTTTGCGAACCAAGGTAGCTTGCCCGAACAGCACCTAGTTCTCTCGATCGATGATAAATATGACGACCGTGTGTTTACGGCGCAAACTAAAACCAGCCAGGCAATCAGTAGCCAAACAGCTTTTATTATGTCGAGTATGCTTTCAGACAACAGCGCTCGCAGTGAAACTTTTGGCAGCAGCTTAACCCTGAGCGGCGGCCGGCTCGGAGCAGTGAAAACCGGTACAACCGAAGACTACCGCGACGCCTGGACGATCGGCTACACGCCCAGCCTCGTCATTGGCGTTTGGATCGGCAACAACGACAATACGCCAATGAGCCGCGTGGCGGGCTCAAGCGGCTCAGCACCAATTTGGCGAAACTTAATGAACCAATTACTCACTAACACACCAAAAGAACCCTTTATTGAGGCTGCTGGTTTATTCACACGTAACATATGCTACGGCAGCGGGGCACTGGCTGATACCAAGGGCACTAACACTTATAGCGAATATTTTAGAAGCGGCACACTGCCAACCAAAACCTGCAACCAGCCACAGCCCAAAAAAGAGGTAACGCCAGTGACACCACCGAAAGAAGAAGAAAGCAGCAATGAAGAAGAGAATGACCAAACTCCCGACACTGGCAACGATACCGATAATAATGAAAATAGCGAAGGCGAAAACACCGATTCTAACCAAAATAGCGGCAACGGCGGCGGGAATGGCGCCACAACCCCGGTAACGCCGCCGATAACAATTCCTTAGCACAGCAATCTGCAAGCCGGCCTGCTGCTGTATTTTTTGGTATAATACTTGAGCTTATAGCTTTCACCCGATATGCTAATAGCAGTAGATTTATCAAGGAGACCCTCATGGATCCATATTCGAACCACACTCAGTCGCAGCCGTCTTCACGTTGGCCGCTTTCAAAAAAAGCAACCATTGTAATCGTTGTTGCAGTTGTTATTGTTCTTGTTGGCGTAATTATAGCGGCCGCTTTATTGAATAAAAGCCAGCCCGGGTCGAACCAAACAAGCGACAACTCATCGCTTTATTATGATCGGCCAGGTTACGAACGAAGCAAGCTCGGTACGGCAATAAGCGACCCAATGGCATTAAAAATAACAGCGAATAACCAGGCGGTGAATTATCAAGGGCAAGCTGTGATTCAGGCCTGCAACGTGTTAACGCTTGATGATATCACGAATGAAGATTTGCTCATAAAAGCCAACACGCTACCAACGCCATATTCTCGCGTTTATAATGACGGTGTCGGCAAAGCATCGTATGGGCAGGTTACCAGTTCGTCACTTTCGTCACTGGGGCTTGGTATGGATGTGAACAGCTGCAACTATGTACTCGAAGACGAAAACAGTGCAAGTATCGGTGTCAATGTATATCAGCCGTTTGCCGTACCGCTCAGCGTCGTTGACCAAGAAGTACAGCGAGAATATGCCGCTACGGGCTCACTTGAAGGGCTCGAGGTATTCAAGAAAAAAGAAAGCTCCAGCACTCCAGGCAGTGCCCCTAAAAATGAATATATCTTACGAAAGGGAGGCTCGGCTGTTTATATATCTTTGGCTCTGCCGAGCGGCCACGCCTCAAAAGAGCAAGCATTATTAGTGAAAACTGCAAAAAAGTTCAACACCGAACTGGCCCAGCCAACTGGCGTTAGCACCGTGAGTTATGACAGCCCGCCGCTCACAAAACCATACGTTCGTGCCTGCGGTTTACTAACAAACGACGACATGAAAGAACTCTCGGGCAAAGACGCCTCACCACTAGCGCGCGAAGGCATTGCTCCATCGACCGACTTATTGCAACTTAATAGCGCAGGCAAGCAAAAAATGTACCCGGCCGTACAAAACGAGTGTGTACGAGCAACACCCCGAGAAGGAACCTCACTCTTGGGTGGTGGCGTCAGCCTGACAGCTCAAACAATCAGCTACCTCGAACCGACACCGGCTGAAGCTTGGCTCGACGCCCAGCGTAAAACCAACCAAAATAACCGTGAAAATATGGATGTTGACGATATTGCCGATGAAGCGGTCGCCTATATTGATGTCACCGGTGACGGCCATGTTATATTCCGCAAGGGCAGAGTTGTGGTTGATATATCGCTTGAAGGTGATGGCATGCGAAGCTTATCGTTGCGGTCTTTAAAGGATGTTGCTTCTAAGTTAGCGCCAATTGCCCAGAATATGGCCGAGCGAGTAAAAGAATAAACTCACCCTAAAAAAGTAATAGTGCGCGCCTTAAAACAAGGCGCGCACTATTTTTTGCCTACCGCTTTATTGCTGCAAGTTCAGAATAGTATCCCTGTAGCGCTCTAGCAGCGGTGCAATACTGAGTTCATATTCTTGCCCGCTACCCGACAGTGTGCCAGCGGCATGCTGTGCCCGCAAAGCTGGGAGCAGGTTTTCGGCAATGGCATCAATGTACGGCCGCAGCTCAAGGCTTTCAATAAACTTCGGGTCAGCCCGAAATACAGTGGCAATTACCGGCTCTTCTTCACTGAGATTTGCCGGCAGGTGCTCAACACCCATGCCAATAAACAGCCAATCGCCCGGCCCCTGAAAGGTGGGCGTTTGCTTGGGCCCCATAAACGTCACTGCATGGCCATAGAGCACCAGAATAACCGACTCATGCCGAAGGTGTACATGGCCTTTAGCCTTCGCCCCCGGCGCCATGGCGATCAGATTAGCGGCAACCTGCGTTGACCCTGCCGTGCGGTCATTGATGCCAGGGATATTAAGGTGCCCCTGCGGAGTTACTTCGGCAACGCTGCTGTCGGCCGACAACACCGTCCAGTGTGAGTGTGCTTCATTGTTGGCTTGCTGTGCTGAGTGTTCGCTGCGCTTTGGTTCGGTTTGTTCTGCCACTTTCTGCTCCTAGTTAAGTTTTTTCTAACAAACATATGCTAATAAGCGTAAGCACGTTATATAATACTATACGAGCCAGTTATAACGAAACGGAGATTCATATGGCAGCCCCCGACAGTCAAGCATACCGCACACAGCAATACATTGGTGGCCAATGGCGACCAGGTAAGAGTAGCCGCACGCTCGAGGTGAAAGACCCATACACGCATGAAGTCGTCACAAGTTTTCAAATTGCAACAAAAGAAGATGTTGATGAAGCCTATAAAACAGCCTCCGAAGCTCAAACGGCCTGGGCAAACACACCACCACAAGTTCGCCGAGCTGTTTTTGAAAAAGCCTGGCAGTGGGTTGATACTCATTTTGATGAAATTGTCGATATTTTAACTCGTGAAGGTGGTAGTACTTTTCTGAAAGCTGCCTTTGAAATCAGCCTGGTTTCAGACTTTTTGCGCTCAGCCGCAGCACTCACCATGAGCCCGGTTGGCACATTATTGCCTTCGCCTGAGGCTGAAAAAGAAAACCGGCTCTATTATGAGCCAGTTGGCGTCGTTAGTGTTATTAGCCCGTTTAACGCACCCTTTTTCTTATCACTTCGCCCTACGGCGCCGGCGCTTGCACTCGGTAATGCCGTTGTTTTAAAGCCACACGAATTAACACCGATGGCAAGCGGCACATTACTCGCTCGCATGTTTGAAGCAGCAGGCCTGCCAGCCGGCCTCTTAAATGTTATAGTAACCGACATTGAAGAAGTGGGCGATGCTTTTATTGAGCACCCTGTGCCACAAGTGATCTCGTTTACAGGCTCTGCCCCAACCGGTAAGCATATAGCAGAAGTTGGTGGCCGACACCTTAAAAAAGTTATTTCAGAGTTAGGTGGCAATAGCGCCTTTGTGGTGCTTGAAGATGCTGACGTAGAGCTCGCCGTTAACGCTGCCGTGTTCAGCCGCTTTACCCACCAAGGCCAAATTTGCATGAGCGCCAACCGCGTGATTGTACATGAAAATGTCTATGATGAATTCTTAAAACGCTACACCGAAAAGGTTGCTACACTACCAGTTGGCGACCCTCGTGACAAAAAGACAATTATCGGGCCACTGATTGAGCCGAAACAAGCCGAATTACTCGAAAAGCAAGTCGCTGAAGCTATTGAAAACGGTGCGCAGCTTACCCTAGAGGCGAAGCCCCGTGAAGCAGGCAGCGGCCTTTGCGCACCGGTTGTTCTCACCAACGTCACGCCAGAGAATCCTGCCTCGCAAGTTGAATTCTTTGGCCCAGTTGTCGTGTTTATGAAGTGTAAAAACGATGCCGAGGCGGTTCAGCTTGCCAATGCCACACCATATGGCCTCAGTGGAGCGGTACACAGCAAAAATATCGACCGAGCGACCCAAGTTGCAAAGCAAATCCACACCGGCATGATACATGTTAACAATGGCACGATTGCTGATGAAGCGGCTGTACCTTTCGGCGGCATTGGCGACAGCGGTATTGGCCGGCTCAACGGCGAAGCCAGCCTGCAAGCCTTTACGCGCACGAAATGGGTGAGTGTGCACCATGGCACACCAAAGTTTCCGTATTAATAGCCGTCAAGGACGAGTTGTGTAGCAATCAGCGGCGCTAAAAAAGCGCCGCTGAAATAATTTTGCCCTATACCGAGCCGTTATTTTCGAATGTACTGAATGTTGGTATTACTTGCCGAACAAGGGTTAGAGCGATATATCGGTGACAATGAGGTGTTCAAGCGGCCCTGGCCGTCTTTCATGTTGAAGAAGAGCGGCTGGCTAGCAAGATTTTCGGTCGTATCCCATGTCCAGAACAGCCAGCCTTTTGCACCCTCATTGCAGGTTGCTGTTTGCAGATCACGCATGGCATTAGCTGCCGTTGTTATGTTGTTGCTATAAACACTCTTCAGCGCGCCGAACTCACCAATAATGTATGGCTTTTGAAACCAGGTTTCTTCAATACTATTGAGCGTCTTCGTGAGTGAAAAGGGATTGGTATCAGGGTAAATGTGAATATCTAGAAAATCAGCCTTGCCCCAAGCGCTTAAGGCAGACGGGCGGCCAGGAACGCGGTAATCAATGCCTGGCTGGCAGTTAGTCGAACAATACGACGTGATCAAACCGTTGTAACTCGTTTTGCCGACTGCAAGGTTCGTAAAGAAGCCCATTGTCATCAGCGCATTCGGGCTAGCTTCGAGCAATTTTTGCTTAATAAGCTGAGAATACACCACCATACTAGCATCGGCCGCCTGCTGCCGGTCGGCTGGTTTCGACATGTCGTAAACAAGGCCATCAACTGGTCGCACACTGCCTGAGAGCTGGTGGAATGGTGCTTGGCTGGTTTCATAAAAAACCTCATTGTCAGCTTGGTAGGCCAAAATAGCGCTTTCATTTGCCCCAACCCGGCTTATCAACGCCTGGGCAAATTGCTTCATATACTCAGCCTTGGCCATAACATGGGTACGCGACATATAATCTGAATTGCGGCCAGCCACATTTGTGTTACTAAAACCATCGGCGTTTGCGCCGGCTACCTGCACCCAATAGTAGGTGTTTTGAGGGAACATATCCATCGAAGGCAAAACGTAAATGCCGCGGGCTGCCGCTTCATTTACAAAGCTGGCAACGTTATCCATATAGGGGCCGTATACTGTGTCGTAAGTGCCCATACCGCGGCCAATACCATGAGCAGTGTTTACATTGACACTACCTGGGTCAATAAATACGCGCACCGTGTTGTACTTATACAGCTTCAGTTGGTTAAGGAAATCGCGCACTGCAGTCAGTTTATATTTGCCAGGTTCAAAGGTTGAATGATACACCACCCCGTCTGCATCTTTAGCCAAACGCACATAATTAGCACCGCGTGGTGTGAAAGCTTGGCCCGTAACGCTATTATACAGCCGTGTATTATCGGCCTTAATTTTGCTCGGTGCAGCTGCCCCTGCCGGTGCTGGGCACAGAACAAAAACAAGCCCCGCAATAAGTATGCCGAGCACTGATAATTTCGATAGTAATGTCTTCATACATCCCTTCTTATTGCTTGCCGATAAGCCAAGCAAACAACTAGTTATAGCTAGATAATACCATTTCATTGATATAAGTCAATACCGATAACATGCTTAGTTGTAATTGCAAAGCCAAACGAATGCCTGCGCGCCCGACACAATACTAAAAAGATGCTCCACAGATTTACAATAATAGATCCAGCATAGCTAATTGTGGTGGGTGTACTGGTAGCACACCCACCAATACGACAGCTTACCGCCTATGATCGCCACACCTTGTATGTAATGGACCCGATTCTGCCCATATTGATGCCTGAGCCCTGGTCGAACTGTATGGAGGCAATATTTCCCTCTGATGTCACAATACAGTAGAAGTTGTAATGTGCGGCAAGTTGCTGCGCCGGCCGCGGTGTCGATGCAAGAAGCTGTTTGCAGCTTTCATAGTCTGCCGCCACAGTGGGGTCATGAACCAGCAAAGCCCCCTCTTGATCTCTACCGAAAGCGAGTTGATCGACATATATGTCATCTGCCGGCGAGAGGCCTGAAGCGGCTTTGGCCTCAGGCTTAGACGACTCCAGATCAATCGCCTGGCCTGGCATCATCTTTGTATTGCCCTTAATATCCGGCTGGCGCTTTGTCGGCGCCGACTGCGTTGTTTCTGGCGGAGTGGTTGAGGTGTCGCCCTCGTACCTTGAAGTCTCGGTTGTTGACGACCCTTGTTTTTTGCCATCCTCTCCTTGCTGTTGAGTAGAAGCAGTCACCGAGCCATACAGGGCCGTTCCAATCACCACAAGCACTGTAATAAGGCCAAGCACCACAGCATTGGTACGATTACGCTGCCGCAGTGCGTGAGCAGTAAGAACAAGAAACACTACTGCACTAATGACCCCAACAATGATGATCTTAGACCTGTCCACCAATGCAACTACCGCAATAACAGCGGCCAGAATCGTCGCCGCGCCAACAAGTATGTCAAAGCTATCTTTAGCCGGGCCTTTCTGTGGGCTACCGAAATGGCCGCCTTGTGAGTTACCGTACGGGTGAGTCACTTCACTCCTTCAAGCTGTCGTTACCTTCGTAGTGTACCATCGTTTTATATGAGCAATCTAGTATCACCTACTTGGTCGTCTTGCCGTTTATTTTAGCCTAGGCATAAAGGGCGACCGCGAGCTATAGTTTTACAGAAAAACGGGTGAGAGCCGCACTACTACCACTGGTGTGCAACATCGATCGCTAGCCGATTATCAAGCAGTAACACTCGAAAGGGCAGCCGGGCTCGCACACCCAGGCCAACTGTGGTTTGGCCTTCAAAGCTGCCGGCAAACTTCGCATCGCGGAATGTTTGGTAGCCTGCCAGATTCACCCCCGGTAGCGAGCCACTAACAGTAGCAGCGTAGGTTGGGCTGCCATTGGTGTCGTAGGCAGGCGCCAAGGCCACAATTTGCAGTTTCGCACCGCCAGCAAGTGGCACCAGTTGCCCTGAACCATCAGCATAGACATTTGAAACATACTCTACCCGATACCCAGGTGCCGCGCCCCGAAAATCAAACACCATGCGGTCAAAGCACTCGTGCCGGCCGGTTCGAATATTAGAGAGTGACGACGATAGCATAGTGCCGCCCGCCTTCGGCAGACTCCCCCAAGTAATACCGCAGTATGGCGCCGCGCTAGCTGGTGGTGCTGCAACACTCAGCACCGTCAAAACACTAAGAACTGCAGCTAATAAAATCTTTTTCATGCTTGCCCCTTAGTTAAAAGTACTTCTATTGAGCTATTATACGCTTACTGAAAGGCTTATTACTGAAACTAGGCATATGGCCAGGCCGGTTAGTACCAGCACTCCAAGACAAGGTGCATCGTCACGATGGTTCTTAGTAAGCCCATAGAACCGTAGAAGGTTAGATATCTTTTTGCAGTTGGCTTAATGCTACTTCCAGGTCTTTTCTGTCGATAATATATGTTAGCTCTGTGGCGGTCGAAACTACCTCGATGATATTCACTGCTTTATACGCTAATCGTCGAGTGAGTGTGTAGATTAAATTTGGAATCTCTAAGTTACCCACTCTGAACTTCGCCGTTATGCCCACTAGGTTAGCTTTGTCGTAGATTTTATGCGCGCCCTCTAACTTGCCACGAAAAACTTGTGCTACCTGTGATTCCGCCACAATAGTAATTTCATTTATCCCCTGGGTCACCGTAAGAAATGTGTGATTATCGACATTAATCTCATGGTAAACTTTGCGTATTTTGCTAGCAACTTCGGCACTTCGTTCATATGTAATACCTTCAAGATTAGACTGAACAGCTAAACTCTGAATGACATCAGTTACTTCTGGCACGGCTGCGTCGAGCCTCGCTACCAAGCGAGACAATGCCGCAATAATCGAGCCTTCTTGAATATCTTTTAGCAAAGCCGTTCTGATTTGTGGCTGAATAGATCGGGCATATGATGAGAGGTTGAGCAAGCCTTTTCTGGCGGCGGCCAATGCAACATCGTCTTGTAATAATATATTTTCGGTAATCTGGGCTACGGTTATCATAATTGTATTGAATATATCATATTGATAGGTTTAGTACTGAATAGACGAAAAACTGTACTCATAAGCTCGTCTCCCAATACAATATGGACATGTTCAAAGCTACCATACCGAATGCCAGCCAGCTCATTGAGAAACACGGCAGCCCACTCTATGTTTACGACAAGGCTTACTTACGTGCTCGAAGTCAATATCTTATGCGGCAATCGTCGCCATTTGGTCTCATTGTTCGATATGCAGTTAAGGCCAACCCCCACCCCGCTATCATAAGGCTCTTTGCGTCTACTGGGCTGCACTTTGACGCGAGTTCGAGCTACGAAGTAGATGATTTGCTCAAGCAAAACATCGCCGGAAACCATATCAGCCTGTCAAGCCAGCAGCCTCCCCACAATCTAGAGAGGTTGCTATTATCGGGCGTGAAATTTGTGGCCACCTCTCTCTACCAATTAGAGTGCTTTACGGCCATTGCCCCAAGGGGATCGACTGTTGGCTTGCGGGTTAATACTGGTACGGGGGCTGGGCACAATAATCGCACGACCACAGCGGGCGTATCGGCAAGTTTTGGATTATGGCACGAATACTTAGAGCAGGCTCTTAAATACGCCAAAAAGCATGGTATCATTATTGATCGCCTCCATACGCATATTGGCTCGGGTGCCGACCCTAAAGTGTGGCGGCAGGCCATTAAAACGTCGCTCGAGATCGCGAAGCGTATGCCGGAGGTAACAACGCTCGATATTGGCGGTGGCTATAAGGTGAGGCGCTGGAGTGATGAAACTGAAACAGATATGCAACGCGTTATCGAGACATTTAACGAAGAACTGTTTGATTTTAAGCGAGAAACCAAACGAGGCCTCCGGCTTGAAATCGAACCTGGTACATGGCTCGTTGCCCATGCTGGTAGTTTAATGACGAAAATAGTAGATATTGTTGATACCGGCAAAGAAGGCTACACCTTTCTTCGTACCGACACTGGGTTGAACGACTTTATGCGACCAGCGCTTTACGGAGCGCAACATGAGATACAAGTACTCAATAACGCTTCGACATACACTGACTATGTAGTCGTCGGTCATAACTGTGAATCAGGAGATATCCTCACGCCAGAGCAGGGTAATCCTGAGCACATTGAGCCACGAACATTAAGAACTTCAGTGATCGGTGATTTGCTTCTTATCAAAGATGTTGGAGCCTATAGCGCTGCTATGCGGGCAAAGGGCTATAATGCGTTCCCATCTGCTAAAGAGGTCTTGATTTAGGAAGATTATGAATACACCCATCAGAACATTTGCAAGCGATAATTACTCTGCCGTCCACCCTCGCGTCATTGAGTTTCTTGCCACAATCAATACTAAAGGACACGCCCCTAGTTACGAAGAGGACGCCATAACTGGGCAGGCGAAACAAGCACTTTCCAATAAATTCAGCGGCGAGCCAGAAATTCTTTTTGTACCCACCGGTACTGGTGCTAATATTCTATCGCTTAAGTTACTGCTTGAAAAACCATACGAAGCCGTCATCACCAGCCACGTTTCGCATATATTCGAAGAAGAAACGGGCGCACTTGCCACTGCTACAGGCGCGCATATTTTTACCGTGAACCACACCGACGGCAAAATAAACCTTCAAGCCCTGAAGGATGATGTAACTCTCCGTAAAAATCTCGAGTTTCACTCATCCGTGCCCAAGATCGTATCAATTGCGAGCACAACAGAATACGGCACTTACTACACACTGGATGAAGTGAGACGGATTGCCAGTTATTGTCATGAGAACGGGCTATATCTTCATATGGATGGCTGCCGGCTGCCTAATGCAATTACTGCTCTTGGCTGTACGCTAAAAGAATATACTCAAGATGCTGGTGTTGATATCCTCTCATTTGGTGGAGCAAAAAATGGCTTAATGTGTGCGGAAGCGATTGTCATTTTTAATGCTCCAAAATCCGACCTTTGCCGTATGCAAAAACAGTCACTGCAATTGGTTTCAAAAATGCGCTATATTGCTGGGCAATTTATTCCATATCTTCAGAATGATTTGTGGCTTCAAAATGCACGTAAGGCCAATCAGCTCACAGCCATGCTCGCAGATGGTCTTCGGAATACACTTGAAGATCGTGTAACATTCACCCGGCCACCTGTGACAAATCAGGTATTTTGTATACTTCCGCAAGGTAGCACCGAAAATCTTCGAGCCGCCGGTTATCAATTCTATAACTGGAATACTGCCGGTGAAGTTCGTTTTGTTACTTCTTGGGATAATACCAAAAAAGATGTCCAGGATATACTCTCGAGACTAAACTGTTGACAAAAGTTACCGTGAATAGTAAAAATTATAAGTCTGTACAACGAAAGGAATCGGTGTGGAAATTTTGAAGTTGTCACGGCTTGGCTCGATATTCGGCGTTGCGGCGACGGTGGTGCTGATGGGCATACTGCCTGCGCAGGCCTCGGCCGATTCGCCGAGCAACGAAACACCAGGCTCGGTTTTCGTCGCCCAGCCCGAAGACGAGGACGGGGGCGACGATGACAGCCGAGATGATGACAACGAGAAGGACGGTGCCGACAGTCAAGACAACAACCAGACCAACGGCAACGATCGCGACGATAATCGCTGCGACGACGATGACGAGCCAGACGACGAAGGCATCGGCCCCGTTGAGGCTAGTCTTGGCGGTGGCGTGCTCGGCTCACTGGGCACCCTCGGAATCGGCCGCCTGATGAAGGCCCTTCGTCACCGCAAGACCCGGAACAACCCGCAGCCCCGCTCCTGAACTGATGCAGCATGAGACCCACCCCGGAGCAAACGCCTCGGGGTGGGTCTCGCACACTAGAAAAAATTAGCTAAGTTGAACAGGTAAGCGGGCCTGCGCTATCGCAGGCCTCACCATTACCGCTTGACACTAGTAGTAATACCCTAATGAGTCAACCACGACATTCGTCGTACCGAGAAGGTTATACAGCTTGAAACCACCGGCTGGGCCACCCGAAAGTAGCACCGTACCTTGGTTGAAAGCCACCGTATGCGTATATGTCACCGATGTTCCAGACGGCGGTGCGCTTAGATTAGCGGGGAACGCCGTTAAAAATGTGCCCGGTGCAGTTGCCGAAGCGATTGTTAAGTTATTAACAGCCGCCGCAGCGTTTGAGGGTAGAACCCCGCTGCCAAACCCAACCTGCAAGATGGCACCTTGCCCCAAGGCCTGACCAGCGTACGGTTGGCCAGAACCCGTGCGAGTATCAGCGACTCGAGTTGGATTAACCGAAGCATAGCTTAACCCAGTAGCATCCGCCGTATAATACCCGACCACGTCAATGATTACATCGGTGCTTGCCACCGGGCTGGCCACGGTCAGTGCACCGCTAGCGCTCAACTTAACATTCACTTCTTTGGTGATGGTTTTACCAGCCAAATAATTAACGCTCGAGCTATTAGGAAAGCCCGTGCCAGCCGGATAAAGCGTCAAGTAGCCATTGCCGCTGGCATTCACCTCGGTGACATCGGCAACAATACCAACTGCGCTGGAAGGAATACCTTGCACGCCAGTTACCTGAACGTTCAGCGTGCCCCCCGCCGGAATAGTTTGCACAGGGGTACGCGTATCAATCACACGCTTTGGTGCAGTTGGCGTAAAGGTGCCGCCATTTTCGCTATAATAGCCCACGACATCAACCACAATATCCGTGCTACCCCAGGCATTAAATATGCTTACTTTGCCATTGGCGCTAAGACCAACCGTAGTTTGATTATTAGCAACTTCATTAGGAACCGTATTAACCGTTGAAGCGATCGATCGCACCGTGCCGGTAGGGAAGACCGTTAAAAAACCCGCCGAAGTTGCTGAGGCCGCCGTAATATTAAGCACAACAGCCGATGCTCCTTCAGCCGGAACGCCGCCCAGGCCAGCAACTTGAATATCAAGCGTCGACTGCGAAGCCAGGGTTTTACCGGCATTCAATTGGCCTGAGCCCACCCTCGTATCAGTCACACGAAACGGGCTCAGTGCCGTATAAGCACCACCTTTTAGCGTTGGGGCTGCACTGGCCCACCAGCTCATATCAATCGCATTAATGTTGAGCTTATTGATTTGAGCAGGCACAGCAGGGTCAACTGCATACCACGCACTTTTACCATTCACCGTTGCATAAAAGGCAATTTTGCCAGTATTCGGCACCCAAGCAACCCGAGTAATATCGCTCAAGCCGCCAAGCGGTGAAAGTGAAACTGTTGAGGTAATCGAGCCGCCGACATTCGTGAGCTGAATGCCCGTTACCGTACCATTAGCAAGTGAGGCGACTTTGTCGCCAACAGGCGAGAGTGCTGCATCTTTTGAGTTGGCAGCTTGACCAAAACATACCTCACCGCTGCCATTATTGCTGTCGACCGAACAGAGTGCATTTGCGGCATTTTTATAAAAGTAAATTTTGTTATTAAAAACAGCGAACGGCGTACCGCCAATTACCTGAGATGAAACAACTTGCTGGCCGCTGCCGTCGGCATTGACCCACAGCCATAGCCATTGCTTGTCGGTGGCAGTTTGCCCGTTTGGCGTTACCGCTACCAAAACCCTAGCATTGTCGGCCGACCATAACGGCCGTGGAGCCGAGGTAGAAACAAAATAACCATTAGTTGTTAGTTGTGTATTGCTCGTGCCGTCGGTGTTCGCTACACGCAGCGTTAATGTTTGCTGAGCGTTCGTAGTCTGCAAGAAAGCAACTTTAGCACCATTTGGCGACAAGTTCGGCTTGTCATAGCTGTTGCCGGCAGAAGCTGTTAGAAGTCGGTTGTAGCCATTCCCGCTAGCATCGGTCATACCGATTCCTTGCTGGCCATCAGAGAAGATGGCAGGGTAAAGCACTTTGTTGGCAGTGACACTAGGAGCAGCATTGTAGATTGGTGGCAGCGTCCACTGCTGCACAAGCGAGCCATTGCATGGTTGAATCTCTAATTTCGTTCCGTCACTTGTCGCGCCACCAATAGGCTGCAAACACTTGCCCGAGTTGGGGTTGCGAAGGGTGCCCCCCACATACTCCCATTTTTGGCCAGCATTGGCAGACGATGCGCAGCTACGGTATGATACTGGCGACCCATTAGCCGTGGCACTGCCCGTAACGGCAAGACATTTATTGCCGTAGCCAACAATAACGCCCGCTTTCGCTCCTGCGGTAATTGCTTTAAACACCCACTCTTGCGCCTGAGAATTATTACAGCCTTGTATCTGCATAAGCGTGCCTTCGTCAGTCGCAAAGAAGGGAAGGTCGATACATTTGCCCGTCACAGTATGAGTAATGCGGCCTGGGTCAGATGACGATTGGCTAGTAGTTGCAAACCACAAACCGCCAAGGCTCGCTCCTGCCACCTCTGCAAACATACCATTGTTGTACGTACCCTGCCAGCCACGAGTGCTCAGTTCTTTGAGAAAGGTAGCGCCATTGGAGGCTTCGGCCGCATCCAGCATCAGCGAAGTTGGCGAATAGCCACTAAAGATATTTTCGTCATTCACTGGCTGCCGAAGCGGGCGATCTTGATACACTACCTCGCGGGCATGATCAGCCCAGCCTTCAACAATCCAGCCGGGTACACCTGATGATTGACGGGCGGGGTTCCACTGCAAAATGTGGGTTGCTTCATGAATAAGCAAGCCACCGTCACTCAGATTATTGCGCATATAATCCGGGCTGATAACGATTCTACCATTTGCTTGATCCACAAAGGCAACGCCCGAATAGGCCGGATCCATTGCAATAGTAAGATTTGTTCTTACCTGTGAGTGATGGTGGGGGTAGGCATAGTAATCAACCAACACGGGGTACCAAGCCTCTAAGAGTGGTTTGGCCGCAGCTTCTAGCCAAGTTTTAAACTCAGGAGCCATAGCATAATCTAGCGTTATAGCAGGGGCCGGCGTGTGGGGGGCTCCGCCCGGCAATGGGGCATGCGGCGCAAAAGCTGGCGGGTCTAGTGTAATCACTGCCTGAGATATGTTCCAATCTTGAGCGGGGGCAGAGGCGCTACAAGTGGCAATATGAACGCTCGTTCCATTCGCCAACGCACCGCCGACCGTCTCAAGGCACAAATTAGAAGCCACATTGATGAGTGAGCCATCTGCCATTGGCCGCCATTGCTGTGCACCAGAACCATTACACGTCCAGAGCCGAACTGGCGTGCCAGGTATCATACCTGAAGATTGCACATCAAGACAGAACCCTTGCACGCGAAGCGTTTTGTCGCCCGTCCATGACCATGTTTGGTTCGCACCTGCTACACAGTTTTCAATTTGTATTTTATTGCCATTTGCGGCAACGCCGTTTTCATTAGCCAAGCACTTACCAGCTATGCCTGTTACTTGCCCGCCGCTTCCGGCAGCATCCACTTTTTGGTTTAAAGCAAAACAAGCCGCGAATATCGCAGCCAGCATACATACACCGAGTGACAATTGCCAGCTCAGCCGGCGAGCCAATAAGCCGTTGGCTCTATTTAGGAACCTGTTAATAGCGATCTCCTTAAGCATTTTTTAATTTCTATTTAAATTTTACATCAGAAAATCTTTATAGCGCAATACTGTTCATACATAGTTGTATTTTATACACTATATTTGATTCTATATGAAGCTACTGTAGAGTGAATAAAATGAAACCTCCCGAATCCCATCACAGCCAGCCTGAGACTAAGCCGCTACCCTCAACCGAAGAACGAGACCAAGCACTCGCCGAGTTTGCTCGCTCACACCAAGAGCTGACGCAGCTCAAAACAGCCGCCGAAATTACAGAGCATGACGAATTACAGGCCATGCTTATAAAATTAGCCAACAATAATCTTGAACTACCAGCACCGGCAGTAGCTCATCTGCGTAAAATAGCGACTCTTTATTACGTCTTTTACCACTGCGAGGCCCCGGTTGCTAGCTATAGTGAAACGACTCACCTGCTAGCGGGGGAGGCGTTGCAGCCCGAAATTAACGAACTAGGCGAGGCCCTGCAAGGTGCTCCTTTTACCGAACCTTGGGGTATCGCTTATGAAGATTTCTTACAATTGCAAAATGATACAACCAAAAAAACGCAATGAACACCCTACAATATAGAGATAATCTTTCTCGTGAGCTCATTGAAGAATTCCGCCCCTCACATCAGTTCGCTCAGCTTGAACCAAGCCCACCTCTTGGCAGGTTGACATTTAAGCCGGACGCTATCGCAACAAAAGAGTACCCTGATTACGCGGCCGAAGGTGGTACTGTAACAGTTATAGAAGACGGGTGCAGCAGGGCAACCATGAGCTTCATTGCATACAGTAAACCGGCTGCCAACTCGCGCCGGCCAGTCACATTAGTTATGAACGGCGGGCCGCTTTCGCCTGGCACGCTTTGGAACCATAACGAGTTATTCAGCCCCCGTATACTTCGTCATGAATTAAATGGCCACTTAAAACCCGGCTCCGTGCCAGAAGCGAACCCGCACACACTTTTACAAGAAAGTGATATGGTGTTTCTTGACCCTATCGGAACCGGCTATGGACAACCACTGTCAGAAAGCGACGTAGCGCGCTTCTTCGGCGTAGAAAATGACGCCGCAGTAGCCCTGGCGTTTTTAGAAGCATACCTACACTCCCATAACAGAGATGATGCGTCCATTATCTTGGCTGGTTCTTCTTACGCCACGCTGCGTATGACAGCTATAGCAAACATGTTACAGCAAAAAAATCGTGATGCAGCCGCACTGCTTTTGGTATCTGGCAACTACGACCACTCACTCACTGCTCATGACGCCGAAAACCCAGAAAACAACCGCCTCGCTTCTATTACGAACCTTCCTAGTTTTGCTGTTGCGGCCATGCACCACAACGCGGCGGCTCGCAGGCGGAGACCGGCCGACTATTATAACGAGGTTGCCGAATTTGCCTGGGGCCCCTATGCGCAAGCGCTCAAAACCAAAAAATACCCCCGAAACCTCATAGAAAAAATAGCTAGCCTCACCGGCCTCGACACAAAGCTCATTCAAGCCAACCAACTGCAAGTGCCACTGAGCGTTTTTCAAAAACAATTGCTCGGCAGACAAGGGCTCATGCTGAGCGGCGTTGATAGTAGGCTGGCTTTTAAGGCTACTCAGCCTGTAACTGTCGATCCCGCACTCGACAATTGGGAGCCGCATTATAAAAAGACTACGAACGACACCTTTGCTCGAATTGGTTATAGCACCGAGAACACTGATTATAATGGCATCTTAATGGTCTACCCCCAGTGGCCATTTACCAACGACTGGCAAGAGCGAACTGCCGCTGTGACCATGAGAACCTTGCTACAAAACTCGCCACACTTGCGAATTGCCGAGGTGAGCGGGCTCTATGACTTAATCGGTAACCGCCAGAAAAGAGAAGTGTTTTGGCAGCAACTACTGCCCGAATGCAAGCCTTGGCAACAAAAAAACATGCCTGCAGTGAACACAGTACCAGCCCCAAGAGTTATTTCAACTTACGAAATTGCCGCTGGCCACCAGCCAGGCGTAGACCCAACTTCTCAAGACTTTGTAGGCAAGCTAGCTTGCAGGCTAGCGGCTGCTGTTGCACAAATGTGAATGTAAACCTCCACTAAAAACTCGTAAATTGCCAGAGGCAGCTGGGATCTACCAACGTCGGCAAATATTAACTCTTAAAGCTGTAATTATTAAAATAGGCCCACTATTATCGCCTGTTGCTTGACGCTTCTCGCTAGTCGAACGTAAGCTGATAGTATAGGGGGGTGGGCATATGAACATAAAATCTCGAGTCACATCAAAGCATTCAGGGTGTTTGTTGCTATTGCGAAGGCCACAGGCCGTTTGGGTCTTTTTATTAGCACTCATTGGCGCATTAACTTTTGGCATACATGAAGTAAAGGCACAGTTTGTTGACGTCGTGATAGATGCACCCTCAAATAGCATTCTGCAACAAGATACTAATCATATTAGAGATATTGGCACCGTTGGTGTACTGGCAGAATACACTATTGAAGTTCCTGGTACAGCCGCCACCTTTCGCGCACGCTCAGGCACAGCCGTAAGGGGAACGACGATACCCGTTTCATGGAACTCACATGTCCGAATCGGCAGCACCACCAAAACCATGGTTTCTACAGTCATTTTGCAGCTTGAGGCCGAAGGCAAGCTCTCGATCAACGATAAGGTCGAAAAGTGGCTGCCCGGTGTGATTGCAGGGCATGGTAATAACGGCGAGAGAATTACTATTCGCAACCTGCTGCAACACACCAGCGGGTTATTCGATTATATTGAAGCCGACGCCATGCTTGAGACCCTTGTGACGCCCGAAGGTTTTTACCCCAACCGCTACAATACATACACCCTTCGCCAGCTTGCAGCGTTAGCCGTGGCGCACCCACCAAACTTTGCACCCGGTGCCCGCTGGGAATATTCTAATACGAACTATATTGTTGCTGGCATGATTATAGAGGCAGTCACCGGGCAGCCCTGGGGCAAACAGCTCAAAGACCGTATTTTTATACCTGTTGGTATGAGCCACACGAGTGAGCCTGGCAATAACCCCAGCTTACCCGTGCCTTTCCCTAGGGGGTACGAAATATTTGGTGACGACACACCGTATTACGACACCACAGAGCATAATATGACATGGGGCAGCCCGGCCGGTTCGCTTATTTCTACGCCGCGCGATGTTAATAAGTTTTTCCGGGCGCTTATGAAGGGCCGCCTGTTGCCACCAGCACAAATGGCAGAGCTGAAAACTACCGTGCCAATGGGGGCCGACTATGAAGCAATCTGGCCCGGTGCTCGCTATGGTTTAGGGATATTTTCAACCAAGTTGCCATGCGGCGGCATTTATTGGCACCACGGCGGCGATGTGATTGGCTACTCAAACACTAATGGTGTCACGCCAGATGGTATAAAAAGTGCTATGGTTGCATCTTCAACCAATACGCTTGGCGACCCAGAGTTTGCCGAAGGCTCTATTCGCTACACTAACGAGCTGGTGTGGAACGCACTGTGCGGTTATGATACCGATCAAGAAGATACTAAAGCCCAGCCTTTACATTCTATGGGTAAACCACACCATAAACCATTATAAGGCGAAGGTGGCTCCCAAAAGCAAGGCGGCCCGCGGCGGCGCCTTAGAGTAGTTTAGTTCCACCGCGGAATATTGCGTGCTTCGGTTGCTGCGTAATCTTCGTCCATGTTCTTCCTTTTTTTAAAATAACCATAATAAGTATAGCAATACCGATACGCAAAACTTATTAAATAGCTAGGATACGGCTCGTATTATTTATCGGCAAGACTCGCGTGCCTTACTAAACTTAGTGCAAAAATAGTAAGCGTCATTCAGCGAGGTTCAGGCGTTATCTTTTTTCCCGCGAGACACCGCATGGTGATTGCTCTTACTCCAAACTCCGCTTCTTCTTGGGGTGAATAGAATTGATAGTAGGTTTTAAGTGCTTCTTCAACACTCTCCACATCCGGTAAGATAGGCTCTAGCCCAACTTTGTCAAACACTACACTGAACGAATCGAAATCTTCTGCCTTCACCACTTGTATTTTTGCCATGTCTGGCTTAGTGCCAAGCTCTTCGCCATTCTCCCAAATATCTTGGCGTAAACAGACAATCCGGCCCAGCGTCATTGCACGAAACTTGCCACGGTTTAGTCTGACTTCAACTGTTTTTCTACCTTCAATCACTTGGTTTAATACAGAAGTTTCCAGGCCCATTTCTAGCTTGTATTGGGGTTTATCTCCCTGACATGCTTTCGATATTAAAGCAAACGAATCAAAAAGTCGATACGCTCCGTGAATGGGCTTAAGCTATAATCGTTCCATATGCCTGGTGAAATTCCGTCCCGTTCTTTCACTAATGTTTTCTATCAGCCCACGTACTTTTCGCGGATCTTCGACTAACTCCATTCGTAAAGCGTGAGCCACCGATTCTGACAATAACGCCAGAACGTCTCACCGGTTACGCGGTCTACCGCCGGTAGGGCTACGGCATGCTAGCTCTTATGGAAGCTTACTATCAGGAATTCGTAGTTCATTAAAAGAGGAATTAAATTAATGACTCGTTCGTTACTTCCGTTCTAGAAAGTATGGTGCCGTCTCTTCTCGTTAAGATTTTTGTGCCAAACTAGAGTGAAGAACATTAATCGCATGGCTGCGTGCCTTGTGGTGTATGCCGGTCTCATGCAGACGATAATCTGGGTGCTCTGGGTTTTGAAAGTTATCGGCCCGTTGGCGTAGCTCTGCCGTTTTGAGGTGTGCACTCATATTCTAAATTATGCTATAGGCGTGTTTCGTGTAGTAGATGCCCACTTTCTGTAGTGCAGAAAGTGGGCAGTGAACGCGCCAATAAGAAGATCGTCGAATTACACCCAGCCCCTCGTTTGTGCCACCCTTATTGCCGCCATACGGTTACTCGTGCCTGTCTTTTCTATAATTGACGAAACCGCATTCCGAACAGTGCCATCTGCAATTCGCAGCTGAGTGGCGACTTCTCTGGTAGTATTCTCATTTATAATAGCCAGCAATACCTGGCGTTCGCGTGGGGTCAAAGGGTTGGCAGGAGCACAGGCCGCGGCAACGGCCAACGAAGCGGGTTCAATAATTCGCTCTCCATGCGCCACTCTTCTGATGCAAGCAATCAATGAAGGCAGCTCGGTTTCGTGGCTCACAAACCCCTGTATATACCCCGATGCCGGGGAGATACTACCGGCCATTACCTCACTAACCACAGCCAGAATATGACAACTGGGCGCAATCTTTTTGAGTTTGCCCGCAGCCGCCAGATTATTGTGCTCATTCTTCATGTCAATGCTGATGACACCGACATCAGTCTTTTGTACACGCGCGGCTCGCCCAATAGCCTCGCTTATATGAGCAAACTCAGAAGCTACCTCAATATCTTGCTCTCTTGAAATAACCATCGAAAGGGCGGTTCGCCACAACTTACTAGGTTCAACTAGTGAAATGCGGATCATCATTTTCTCCGGGTCGGCATCTGCTGGTCGTCACTAGCAAAACATTGCCCTATGGTGTCATCCTTAGACATCCTCAACGGCATGTCTTCACATTTACTCAATGTACAGCATAATTATTAAATGATTATTAGATTAAATGGTATTTTTAGCCTAAGGTAGCACCCATGCTAAAATAGAGCTACGTAGCATAAGTACAGATGGGTGTAATGTATGATCCGCTTTTCAATGAGAAAAAGAAGTCAGCGGGGCTTTTCGGCGGTTGAAGTCTTGCTGGCAGCCACCGTTTTTGGTCTTTTAGTTAGTGCTCTGATCGGTGCTATCATCTACGGCCGGCAATCTACCGCCAACGCCGGCGACAGGGGCCGTGCTAACTTGCTTGCCGAAGAAGGCTTAGAGGCAGTGCGCAATATTCGCAACGCCAATTACGCCAACATATCAAATGGTACATTCGGGCTTACAAACAGCAGCGGTGTCTGGAACTTTTCGGGAACATCGGATACCACCGATATCTACACCCGGCAGATCACCATTACCGACAACGGGGCAGACCGTAAGGTTATTAGCTCGCGGGTAACCTGGACGACCAGTGGCCAGGCCAGAGAAACGGTCGTTACGACCCAGCTCACCAACTGGTTGGCAGCCATTACTCCACCCGCTCCTACGAGTGGTCCGATTATGATGGCGTATTCCAAAACGACTAACACGCCTTTTTATCGAACCTGGGACGGCTCCAGCTGGAGTGCCGAGGGTTCGGCTATGACGGTCGGTGGTAATATTAATTACATAGTAGTAAAGAGCTCTAGCATCCGTAATGAGACAGTTTTAGGCACGCAAGATGCCAGTGGAGCAATCTACTTCCAGGTATGGAACGGTACCAGCTGGGGTAACCGTACACAAGTTGGCACCGGGCCAGCCACAACCCGCAGCTTCGATATATCATATGAGAACACCACCGGCCGGGCAATCATCGCCTATTCAGCCGGTGCCGATTTTGCTTACCGAATTTGGGATGGCAGCACGTTGTCGACAGCAACGACCATTACCGCTCCGCCGACGACTGGTGCTATTAACTGGATCGAGCTGCAACAGAACCCGCTCAATGCCAGTAATGAAATTGCCCTGCTTTTGCTTGACGCCAACGCCGATGTCTATGGTATGCGCTGGACGGGCAGTGCCTGGAACAATATGGGAGCGGCGACAGTATGGGATGCTACAGCCTCAAGCGCCGCCAGAAAGGGTATCGACATTGAATACGAGCAAAGTTCCGGTCATATACTATTTGCTTGGGGTGATTCAGTTTCAACAGACATGCAATATCGTACCTGGAACGGAACAACACTAAGCGCTGCAACTCTGTTAGATATCCCGGCAATGCTCATAGCAAACTGGGTGCAAATGGCAGCTCGGCCAGGTTCCGATGAAATAATGTTGGGCATACAAGATTCAGGCGGTGGGCTTAATACCCGCAAATGGTCAGGAACAGCCTGGGATACAGCAACACAGCACCCCGAACACGACACCGCGACCGAAAATGTTGCCTCTAGAAACTTCGATGTTATTTGGGAAACCTATTCAACAAACCTTGGCAAAGCATGGCTGACATGGGGAGATGGCGCTACCCGGACTGACAGGCAGTGGTCAGCAACGGCGTGGGGCACGGCGACTGTCGCCAGCGGTAGCGACGATACATCATTCGTCCGGCTACGAGCAGACCCTGTTTCAGGGGCGGTCTTTTCGGGTGTCTACCAATGCTCTTGTTCTGCCACAGCTGCTAGAGACATTAATGAACGCCGCCTTGTTAACGGGGGTGCTACTTGGTCTGGTAGCACCCAAATGTGGGGTGGCCCGACAACCGTCGACCCTGTTCATTTTAGGGTAGATATCACAATGCCCTAAAGCATATTGTAGCTTAATTTGGCAGCTTAAGATCATGGGTAGCAAACGAGTAGTTTACCGGGGGCAGCCGACTCAGCAATAGCAGCGAAATCCTCGCTAGTCATCTGAATAAAAATTGCTACAATAGATCGCGATGACCGGAGAAAATTTTGGCAATAATGCTCAGCTGTATGACGATAGCCGCCCGCGCTTTCAAGAAGGTTATTATGCGCATGCCATGAACGAACTAGTGAAACATGCGGCCCTTAATGAAGGCGACACTGTTGTCGAAATTGGCATGGGCACGGGCCTTGGCACAGAGGCTCTGTTAGCGCGCGGTCTAAATGTCGTCGGCGTAGAACCAGACCCACGAATGATAACCATTGCCCGAGAGCGCCTGAAGAATCATGTCGTCCATACAGATTCAGATTTTAGCAAACAAAGGGACGCTAAAGTTCCCTCTGTGCGTTTTATTAACAGCCGCTTCGGTGAGGCAGTTGAAAGCGGTAAGCTAGAAGGAGCTTATGATGGTGTCGTAGCAATTACCGCCATTCATTGGGCAATTAGAGAAAGGGGACGATTGAAAACTGCTGAAATGATCGCGAGCTTGCTAAAATCGCGTGGACGCTTAGCGCTCATTCATACGCCGCTTGATGTATATTCGCCTCGAGTGGCGAAGTTTTCGGATGCTTCAGAGCATTTATTGCCAGAGGAGTACAGAGGGGTGTTACCTGATCGAGAAGCACGGCTGTCGCGCAGCGCAGACGACATTCCACTACGCGACTTCACGCCATATCTCAAGCCAGTGAGCTACCAGCATTGGACCGTTGAACATGAGCTGCCAGTTGATACCTACTTAAAACTTATACAAACATACTGGGAAGTACTCAAACTTTCACCCGACGCGCACAAGCGCTTGCTGAGCGTGCTTCGCAACGTCAGCATCGAAGAGTTTGATAGTAAAGTGCCCGTTGCGCATGCAATTTTGCTTCAGGTTGAAGAACTAGCATAACTCTTACCGAGAGTCGATATACACCGACCAGTCGCACTTTATTCGTTCATTTCGAGCGATTACAGGCTACACACCAGCACAGTATTTTAGTAAGTTCGATGTCTGATCTGTACAATACGTACTTCTCATAACAAATTAAACTACATACAAATACAAGTTAAATAAGGAGTATTTGTATGACAAAGCAAGCAGATAAAGTATCGTGGTTTGAAATGCCAGCTGACGACGTGGCACGCGCAAGTGAGTTTTATAACAAAGTATTTGGTTGGGCAACGCCGCCAATGGGTAGCAACGCTACATTTGCGATAACCGTTAAGGCCAACGAGCACGGCAACCCTACCGAAGTAGGCGGCATTAATGGGGGTATTCACAAACGCATGGGCGCTTCTGACGCTGGGCCAGTCATAAACATCCACGTTGATGACATTGACGCAAAACTAAAAGCGGTCGAGACAGCCGGTGGCCGAATTATACAGCCACGCACCGAAATTGCCGAATATGGAATCGCGTGGCACTCTTTAGCGACACTGAGGGCAATGTTATGGGTGTTTACAATTACGGCGCGGCTAAGTAATGCGAATTGCTACTCCCAGGGCTATGGTTAATAAAGTATCTCATCGTCTGCTTAAGGCCCTCTTCTAGCCGCACCTCCGGCTCCCAACCTAGCTTTGCTCGCGCCAGAGATATATCCGGCTTTCGCCGCTGCGGGTCGTCCTGCGGCAGAGGTTTGTAGATAATTTTGCTTTTGCTCTCCGGTAGCATCTCCAAGACTTTTTCGGATAGTTCTTTCATCGTGAACTCAACAGGGTTGCCCAGATTGACGGGCCCTACAAAGCCTTCCTCGTTATTCATCATGCGAATCATGCCTTCGATGAGATCTGCGATATATTGAAAACTTCTCGTTTGCGAGCCATCACCGTAGATGGTGATGTCTTTGTCGTGAAGCGCTTGCACAATAAAGTTAGAAACCACGCGCCCATCACTAGGGTGCATATTCGGCCCGTAGGTATTAAAAATGCGTACAACCCGTATATCTAGATTGTGTTGGCGATGATAATCAAAGAACAGCGTCTCGGCACAGCGTTTGCCTTCGTCGTAGCAAGAGCGTATGCCTATTGGGTTCACTCGCCCCCAATAGGATTCTTCTTGAGGGTGCCTCTCTGGGTCACCGTATACTTCGCTTGTTGAAGCCTGCAGAATGCGAGCCTTGGTTCGTTTTGCTAAACCGAGCATGTTTATAGCTCCCACGACACTAGTTTTGGTCGTCTGTACCGGGTCAAACTGATAATGAACTGGGGAGGCAGGGCAAGCAAGGTTGTATATCTGATCGACTTCGACATAAAGCGGAAAGGTAATGTCATGCCGTAATAGCTCGAAGCGAGGATCATCTAGCATTTCAACAATGTTCCTGCGTTGACCGGTGAAGAAGTTATCGACACAGAGCACCTCATTACCTTCCGTCAATAGTCGCTTACATAAGTGGGAACCTATGAAACCTGCTCCGCCTGTTACTAGTATCCGTTTCATGTTCGTCTCCTGTTAATCCAAAAATGTATCCGTGGTTCTCTATGACCTGAATCCCATCCCGCTACAACTAAAAATGATAGACTCAAAACAACGCTTCAGCCGCGATTTATTGAAATAATTCGGTGTCGGCACCGTAAAGAGCCGACACCGAACCTAGACACTACATGGTAATCGCATGCAGCAGTTCGTCGACCGATTGGTCAACAGTGTAGCACTGGGCCGCCTGTCGCCGTTGGATTTCATTAAGTGGCCCAAGTGCCATGGCTTGCACTAGCCCTTCGGCGAGCGCAAGGGGATTGTCGGGCGGAACGGTCAAAAGTCCGCCACAGTCAGTCTCAGGCAGGCCGCCGTCATTCGAAGCAACCACTCGACAGCCGCTGTGCTGTGCCTCTGTTGAGACCATCCCAAACGATTCTACCCAGTTGATACTACTTGTTGGCACAACCAATATGTCATGTTTGGCATAAAGGCGCGCCATACTTTCACGATCCTGGTGCGCTTCAACTGCATTGACTCGCGGGTGCGCGTCATACAGCACATTGATGATCGCGCCATCACCCCTGCCAACCCTACCCTTGACACAGGTAAGGCTATAGGATTCGTCACGCAGAGGAGGCAAATGCAGACTGTCGAACAGAGTATAGATTCCTTTTTCGCGTACCGCCCTTCCGGCAAATAGGACACGAGGTGGCCCTTCATAAGCCGGCCGGTTTGTAGCCGAGAAGACCTCGTCTACAAACGGGTATACGACGAATGGCCTGGCCGACAAGCCTAGTGCCGACTGCCAATACCTTGCCTTGAACTTACTCATAACGATAGTACGCGGCATATCGACACCGCTTGTAAAAATAGAGCGCGGATCCTTCGCAGGAGTAGCCAAGACAAAATATGCAGGATGCTTTGTATTAACCTGCGGTGGCCGATATACGAAAACCAATATGTCATCCAGCTGCGAAAGTGATGACTGGCCATTGAGTGCCAGGTGTGGTACGTCTGCGGACTCGGCGGCGCTATCAGCGGCAGTTGTATTACATGTAATCAGGCGAGTGGGAATGCCGCGTCGCTGGAGGCCTTTGATGAGACCAGCTGTATACATTTCGCAACCTGCATGCCAGGGTACGAAAGGTGTGTCGTTATCCGGCCAAACAAAAGAGATCATGTGTAGCCATTCTTCTCACTATGCCAACGATATCCAGGACTATATAATAGTAGCACGCGAATTATTACACTAACAAGTAAGTAGTGGAGGTAATGTATGGCCGTAGAAAATGCTGCAGTAGTTGGGCTAGGATACGTAGGACTGCCGCTTGCCGTTAAAGCATCTAGTAAATATAAAGTGTACGGCATTGACGTCAATGCCGTAACTATTAAAAACATTAACGAACGTAAAACTCCCTTTCCTAATGACGAGCGACTTAAGCGAAACCTACTCAACACAAAAAAAGAACAGCTTATAGCAACAGCAGATTATGATGTCGTAAAAAAGGCGCAGGTGGTATTGATATGTGTGCCTACCCCTACAACAAATAATGTTCCCGATCTTTCGTTTGTTCTAAATGCAGTGAAGCAAGTTGCACTTCGCCTACAGAGAGGCCAAATCGTGGCTATAGAAAGTACCGTGTACCCGGGCGTGACACGCAAGCATGTCATTCCACTGCTAGAAGAAGTTTCAAAATTGAAATGCGGTGTTGATTTTTATGTAGCGCATTGTCCTGAACGTATTGATCCGGGCAACCCTAAGCTTCATATCGGCAATATTAACCGTGTAATTGGTGGCGCGACAGAACAGTGTGGCTTAGCTGCAGCAAAATTTTACAAGTCTATTATTAATGCTGATATTGTTATGCTCGAATCTTTGGAAGAAGCAGAGTTCGTAAAAGCCTGGGAGAACAGTTATAGAAATGCGACAATTGCCTTGGCCAATCAGGCTGCGGTAATCTGTGATGCCATGAATATAGACATTGGTAATGTTACAAGAGGCTTAAAATCTAAGATTGATCAATTTGGCCTAGAACTTGCTAGGCCGGGCATAGGGCCAGGCGGCCATTGCATACCTGAAGACATTTACTATGTCATCAAGCGAGCTCGCTACTATGGAGTTGATACTCGTCTATTAGATGACGTCATGGAATTAAATGAAAAGATGCCATCTTATGCCGTCCATCTCTTACAGCAACTAATGGCAAAAGGTGGGGTCGGTATGCAGCAGGCAAGGATTGCTCTCCTTGGTTTAGCATATAAAGGGAACACCCGTGACGCACGGCGCAGCCCCGCTATTGAGGTGGCGCATATACTGATGCGTAAATCCAGGGAATTAGTCGTTCATGACCCTTTTGTTGCTATGACAGAAGTGAAGTTGGGCAGTGCCCAAATTGCAACGAATCTTGAAGAGGCAATAAAAAATACTGATGCTGTCTTTATTGCCACTGACCACAAAGAATATATACGAAAAGTAACCCCAAAACTACTACAATCGCATAGCATCCGTTTTGTACTCGACGGCAGAAATTGCTTGGCAAAAGATGACTTTTTGAAAGCAGGAATACATTATAAAGGCGTAGGACAATAGACTTAGCAATGCCACCGTGTCGTGGTGCTTTTGACATGCAGCATAGTCTGGTCGAGACATGCGAAGGCCTGATAAAATACGTAAGTGCGTTGGACAATCATGTCTGGCCTCACTGAGGCAGACAAGCAGAGATGGCAAAAGCAATTTGTCGCGCCTAGCCGCGACTACCTAGAAAGCATCTGGCGGCGATCACAGGATGCCGTGCCCGATCTAACAGATTTGACCGATCGCAGGCGCCGTATGATCCATGTTATCGACCGCTACGACATGGTGCCGATGCCCGAAGACGCAAGTCGGTACGACTTCTGTATAACCGAATGCTATCTGTGGCTGTGCAGTACGCTACCGCGAGATGAGGCCGCTCGCTATCTCGATAGGGTAAAGACGGCTCTTGCGCAAGGTGGCTGGAGCAGTGGTGACATCCAGAGCTGGGCACATGGCGAGCTAGCCTTCACGATCGCAACCACTGATCGGCATGAAGAGGATCTCGCGGTTGGTCGGGATTTCGGGCCCAACTATGAAACCGTTGAATGCACCCTGATATCTAAAGGGTTCCCGCGCGAGCGTATCGCCCACGAGTCGCCATGGGCAGTGCTTAACTCTGGTGTACGTACCCCTGGCACACGCGTTTCTAACCCAATTGTTGTAGAGGATCTGGCAGAGTTGCTACCACTCCTTCCAGCCCAGGTCGAGCTAGGAGGCGGCGCCTCTCTGGAGCTGGGTATTCCTCCGCTCAACTACCTGCACAATGTGTACGGATTGTATACACAGGACAATCAGTTCGCCTACGGTGATACAGATGTCTTGCCAGAGAGGCTACTGCCAGATCCTGCTGCTTTCTACACCAAGCAAGCAGCAGTGCCATATGCCAGAGCACTAGCAGCCAAGCCTAACGAATTCTATAGGTTGCTGGCGGAACTGCATGCGTCCAACCTCATCGTTGGGCCGGTGATTACAAACAACTTTGACGGCCTCTGCTCGCTAGTGGGGCTCGAGGAGCTTTACGTGCGCCGTTACGACGAAGCGCATATCGTACCCGATATAGAGTTTCACCCTGCCGCGCGTTCGCTACTGGTGGTGGGCTCGCATGCTGACCGCCGTAGGGTGCAGCAGGCAGCCAAACAGAAGGGCCTCAAGGTTATCTATGTCGACCCCGAGTCCTATGTAGATCACGATGGGCGTATCATTCCCTATCCGCTAGAAAAGCTTGAGGCTGATGACCTGTTGGTTCGTCTTGCGGCAAGCACATTCGCAGAGAAACTAAGGGCTACCTTGGCCTGACCGATCGAGCAGTCACTCGATCACGCCGTGGGTCTCACGTAGATCCACGGCTTCTCTATTTAAATTCTACCTGCAGTCATTTACTATTAAGCTATGTCTCAGCCTGAATTACATATGGGAGAAGCTGCTGAAGTAGTAAAAAACGTCGCCAATAGATATGGAGTCGAGAGTTTACAAATTAGGAATACAGTCAACTACGTCGGCATTGGTGATGAAAGGTTAGTCATAAAAGCGCCCCAGAGCACCCAAAGCATGGGCGGCTTAGCCGTTGAGGCAGCAGCTTTAGAGCTCTTAGAGCGTAGCCCACCGCTCTCTGCCGCTATACCCCAGCTTGTAGAATTTTCGACTGACCCTGCTTTTTTAGTAACAAAATACTTGCCCGGAAAGATTATTGAAGCCGCGACTCTACAAGAGATTTCTTTCAAAGATCGTGAAACTCTCGGGCACGATATTGGTGCCTACGTTTTGTCTGAGGCTCAGATTAATCTTGAAGCAGCCCGACACGAGATACCGCCGCTAGAAGCAAACGATACGTGGGGGAGGCTTTTTGAAACTTGGGTCGGGAATTTTTCGTCGCCAGCCTTTCCTTCAACTTCAGAGCTCGCCAAAAAACTATATGCTCGGTGGTTACAATATCACGCAGACACGACAAATGAACAGTTTATTCAGGGCGATCTGAGGCTTGGTAATATGGCCGTATCAAGCAATAACCGGCTACACGGTGTTTTTGACTTCGGCCGGGCGGGCGTTGGCACCATAAATAATGAGATAAGCCCACTCATCAATCTAGATTCTACAATAATGCAAGGCGTGATTAATGAGCTACAGGCAGCTTCGGTAGATATCGATATAGAGCAGCTGCATGTGTGGGACGAAATGAAAAAGCTAGCCCAACTCACTCATTACATTAGCGGCAACGATTACCGCGACAACCCGCCGACATTCGTCAGTAGAGCCTGCCGTATAGTATCGGCCCATCACCCCGAGCTTGAGTGGAGCGAATTTAATACATTAAACGTATGATTAACGAGTGCTCTGCGTATCAGGAGCAGCTCCACCAAACCAGGTTGTTAGCGCCTGGCGCAGTTCTGAGTCGGGAATGCGCCCCACCCAAGCCACGTAGCCGTCGGGTCGCACCAGTACCGCCGAAGGGGCGGTGATTTCGCCAATAACCGGCAGCTCCCATGTGCCTTCATAGGTAGCATTCATAAGTTTTACGCGACCCGCCCACAGAGAAATATCAAACTCGCTAGCTTCACCAAAATGAAGCAGCAGGCCCTTGGCATCATGCAGCAGACTAAACAGCCGTATAGGCCCATTAGCGGTCTGTAGATCAAGGTCGGGCATGCGTCTTCCGAGCAGGGGGTGCCCCTCTCCAAGATTATAGCGAACATCCAAACCAGAAAGCATACCGGCTATATGTTTGCGTGGCTCGTTCATAGCTAGCAGTTCGGCCATAACCTCGCGAAGAGCCAGGTGTTGACCATCGGGCTTACTTAGGACAACTTGAGCCCTAGTGTTCTGTAATATCCGAGCACCGACCGGATGGCGTTCGGCATGATAAGTGTCTAGCAAGCTTTCGGGCGAGGTTTTTTTGACCACCTGTGCTAACTTCCATCCCAGATTTACGGCATCTTGCAAGCCAACACCAAGGCCTTGACCGCCTTGTGGCGGGTGTATGTGGGCTGCGTCACCCGCGAGTAGCACGCGCCCCTGGCGGTAAGAGACCGCTTGCTTCGTTGCGTCGCTGAAACGAGAGATCCAGTTGATGCTTTCGAGCCCATAGTCTGTTCCATAGGTAGAAATAAGTGCCTCGCGAAGTTCGTCTCTGCTTGGGCTGTCGCCAAACTTCACGACCTTTTCTCGCAGAGTCACTCCAACCGATTCGCCGTCTGGCGCCGGGCCAATGCCACCGCCCTCAGGGCGCGTGCCAAATGCCGGCCTCTCGCTCAGTTTTACTTCGGCGATTATGTAGCTGACCGACGCGTTCAAGCCTGAAAAATCAATTTTGGCAAGCTTGCGAACCAGGCTGCGCCCTCCGTCGCACCCAACCAGGTAGCCCGCTCGCAAAACTTGGCCATCAGACAGCTCAACGTCAACACCATCATCATCTTGAGTAAAATGCACCACCTCGTGGTCATACTTAATTGCAACACCAAGTTCCTTCACCCAGTGAGCAAGAATGGGCTCAAATTTACTCTGCGATAGCCCCAATAGATAGTTGTGGCGAGTAGGGAAGTCAGTAATATCCAAACGAATCCCGCCAAACCCTACCGCCGGATACTGCTGCCCCTTAGAGATAAAACGTTCTGCGATACCACGCTGGTCTAACACTTCTACAGCACGAGCATGAAGACCTTTGGCACGCGATTCGTCAATGTATTGGCTAGCACGGCGCTCAATAACAGCAACCTCAACCCCAGCCAACTTAAGCTCGGCCGCTAACATGAGCCCGGTAGGGCCGCCCCCTGCGATGACAACTGAGTATTTTTTTGGATTCGCTTGGCTGCCGTTTTTTACCATATCTATAAGTACACCCCCGTTATTTTTCACAGTGATATATATTATAGCAGCTCATACCTAGCAGAATGTTAACCGTAGAAGGCACCACCCGCTAGGGCCAGCCTCTAAAAGCTCATCTTTAATATGTTTTGCAAATCGCTGCCCCAGCCAATAAAGTAATACGACGAAGGCTGTGATCGAAATAAATCGCAGAGCCAGATAAACATCATACTGGCTAATCATCCATCAACGAAAATACTAGTGGGCACCACTACACTGCGACCAAGCGAAGAAATCACAGAAAGTATAGAGGTGCCCACTGCCGCTATCACCAGCCCAATCTGATTGACTGCATAAACAGCTTTTCAATACCATACCAAAATATTAATCCCATAAAGAAGTTCGCAAAATATAGCTTAAGAAGAGTTGGGTGTATAGCTTTGCTTAATAGTAGCATGCCGGTCGATTGATAGAATATCGCCTCACTATCTAAACCGGGCTAAATATGCCTCATCTTGCAGAAGCATATTGAAATGATAGCATAGCCGCTTGCTATGATTTGCTTCGCGTATCTTAATTCTTGGTCGATATCGCTGTGATCGATTTGCTCTTTAGCAACCGACTCGCCAAAAAGCTCGGTTAAGTAGCTGCTGCCTTTCGTGACAAATTTAGCGTAATCAAAGATTCCAACATCACGCATTTCAAACCCACTATCATGGAGCCAGAGTATGCCAGCTGTCGGCCATGTCCACAAACCATCAACTTTAGCGGTGATTTTCTCAAGTGCCTTCCAGCTAAATTCCTTATGGGGCCAGTAGTGTTTCAAAACCATGCGAAGCACCGCCTGATAGCAATGAGTATTGTCTGTATTTTCGTAAAATGGAATATCCATACTACTCATAGTAGATCAAAGCTTGATTAACCACTAACATCAACGAGAGCGAACACAAAGTCAAGAAGTTCGAAACCTACCTTATGTTAATAAGCCTTGCCTCAGCTAACGCCAGATGTCCGAGATGGTGAGGAAAGAATTTGCCTATAGCCCTAGCTTTGGCCAATTCAGCAGTAGTTCTCCAGCCAACTCCGTACGACTCATTGCTTGCTTTAAGCGGTGTGTCGAGGAGCTTTTTGGCGGCAGCTCCTTGCACGATATGAAGGAACACCTCATTCCCCGACATTGCATGAGCCGTAGCACCTGCTCCTATAAGGAGGCTGGCATTCAGTCGTTCGTACCCATCTGGATCACCAAGTAAAGCTTGAGGTAGGCCTGTCTCTTCAGAAGTTTCTCGCTGAGCAGCTAACGCTCCAGCCTCATCTTTATCATTGTGTCCGCCAGGGAAGGCCGTCATGCCGTCATGGTTTGTTGCATTTTTACGCACGACTACAGCAAAGCGCCATGCATCATGCAGAGATGGCTTAACTGCCAGCACAAGATCACTCGACTGGTTGATGCCTTTATGCCAAGCTGCCCCAAGTCCGGTTATCACGCCAATCTCAGGGTCTTCAAGCATTTGTACAGCTGCGTATGGCACGGGGTTACCGTATTGGTCAAGCCAGTAACCTTGCTGTAAGTAGTGCCTCGCTACGGCAAAAGGTAACGGGGTATGCTGTGTGCTTACAATTTCGGGGTCAAGCAAAGGTGCTAATTTCGGATTTTCACGCGCTTCTGTACGGTTGGGATGATGCTGGACATGCCAAGGAGCCGGCCGGCCACTAACTTCATAAGGAATGACGAGCCGCCGCGCCTCATGATCAATCTCAACTCCAGGGGTATCTGCATGCAGGCAATCTTCTGGTGCTGGGTAATAAGCATCATTAGGACCTTCTGCCACATGTGCACGCACTCTGGCTAGTTGTGCTTCGGTAATGGCTAGGCTAGGGAGGTTAAGAGTCTCTGACATTAAGATGTACTTATAGTCGCATCAAGGTCGTGAGTTAGGGGCCGTAAGAACTCTTTGACCGCTACGGCCGGTGGCTGCTCTTTGTGGTTATTAATGCAGTCAATAATAGCGCTTCCGATAACGGCAATATCAGCATGAGCGGTCACCTGGCCCAGTATGTCGCGATTAGAGATACCAAAACCAACTGCCAAAGGTGTGGATATAAACTTGCGCACACGCGCTATATATTCTTGCAGCTGAATGTCAACGCTCTGATGCGTACCTGTTACACCTTGCCGGGACATACAGTAGACAAATCCGCTGGCAATCTCGGCATTTTTACGCAAACGCTCCTGGGTAGAGGTGGGGGCGACAGTGATAATGTTATGGACATTATACCGGCGGCACGCTTCTAAATACCCCTCGTGGCGAGCCGCCTCAAGAGGCACATCAGGCACTATCAAACCAGAAATACCAGCAGCGGCCGCATCTTTACAAAACCTTTCAGTCCCATACATGTACACCGTATTAAAGTAAGCCATGAATAAGAGCGGTGCTGTAACAGTTTGGCTTAGTTGAGCGGCCACCTTAAAGCTGTCACTTACTTTGGTTCCGGCCTGCAGGGCTGCTTCGCACGCACCCTGAATTATCGGGCCGTCGGCCAGCGGGTCAGAAAAGGGAATTTGGAGCTCTATAAAATCCACACCCTCATCGTCCATCGCTTGCACGATATCGATGGTGGCTTCCAGAGAGGGATAGCCGACGACAACATGAGTCATGAGGCCTTTTCGGTGAGATTCGCGCAGCTTGGCGAGCTGTTTGTCAATTTTATTGATCATATCGGTTCACCTCCTCTTTCAAGAACTCATAAAAATCAGTATTTTTAAAGGCGGCGGCTAAAATAAATAAATCTTTATCGCCGCGTCCGGAGACATTTACGATAATAATTTCATCCCTAGGTAGCGTGGGCGCTAGTTTTATGGCGTAGGCCAGCGCATGAGCGGATTCAAGCGCCGGGATAATGCCTTCGGTGCGAGCCACCTTGCTGACGGCGCGCAGCACTTCGTCGTCTCGCGCAAATTCGAATGTGACACGGCCAGATTTTTGCAGCGCGGCCAGCTCCGGCCCAACGCCGGGGTAATCAAGGCCGGCCGAAATGCTGTGCGTTGGCTGCAATTGCCCGTCATCGTTCTGTAGGAACATCGATTTATAGCCTTCGACTACACCGACACTGCCGGTCTCAAATCGACGCGCGTGTTCGCCGGGCTTATCACTTAAGCCGCCAGCCTCAACACCAATGAGTTTGACCGATTCACGCTGCACAAAGCCAGTAAAGGCCCCGATTGCGTTGCTGCCGCCACCCACGCAGGCGAGTACATAATCTGGCAGTCGGCCTTCAGCCTCTTGTAGTTGGCTGATCATCTCTTTACTCACTACCGATTGAAAGTCGCGTACTATGGTGGGGTACGGGTGAGGGCCCAGTGCTGAGCCCAGCAAATAATGTGTGCTGGTGCTAGTGGCGATGTAATCTTTCAGAGCGGCGTTCACCGCGTCTTTCAGGGTACGGCTGCCTTCGTACACAGGCACTACGGTTGCCCCTAAGCGTTCCATTAAAAAGACGTTTGGGCGCTGGCGCCGAATGTCGGCCGCACCCATATAGATCGTACATTCAAAACCGAACTTAGCAGCGACTGTGGCCGTTGCCAGACCATGCTGCCCAGCTCCGGTTTCGGCAATGAGGCGCGTTTTTCCCATTCGCTTTGCCAGCAAAGCCTGGCCAAGACAATGCGTGATCTTATGGGCGCCGGTGATATTTAGCCCCTCGTTCTTTAGATAAATCTTTGCTCCACCAAGAGAGTCAGTAAGACCTTCGGCAAACGTAAGTGGCGTTGGGCGTCCGGAAAAAGTAGTAAGTAAACGCTGGAACTCGCTGTCAAATGACGGATCCGCCTTAGCTTCGTTATAGGCTGCCTCAAGTTCCTCAAGCGCGGGGAGTAAAATTTCTGGTATATACCGCCCGCCAAATTCTCCGAAATAACCATCTGCCTCTGTCATGCGCGACTCCTTTCGAGCTGCTTTAGTTTTTGATTGTTGAGCGCCCGGTAATGTGCAACGACATGCATCACCCGATCTTCAGTGCTAATATCTTCTTGGCTCAGTCTATCCCCAAAGTATAGCTTATAAAGCATGACTACAGCTTCCTGAAAGTACATTCCCGTCGCTCGAAAGGCCTCGTCTTCAAGATAGCCGCGCTTGCCAGCTTCGTTCTGGTAGCCGGTAGCGCCGCTTGTCATTTTTTCTTTTGGCCGGTCGTATATATAAGCCGGCAAGCCGATCTCGCGGGCAAGCACACGCAAGGGCTGCTTAGAGACATATTCGTTTCCGTCTTGCGAGTGAATTACCTTTTCGGCAGGCGGAATTTGCCTGGCCAGACAAATTAGTTCTTGGTCTAGGTAGGGCACGCGGCCTTCGATCTGGTGCCGCGCCATAATTCGGTCAAAGCGTTGCAGCAAGGTATGCGGAAAGACCCCGCTAAAAAAGGTCGAGAATAGCTCCTCAGATTGCTCATGCGTCAGGCCGTCAATAAACCGCTGGTAGCCAAAGAAAAGCTCATCAGCTCCTTCGCCGCCAACGACTACCTCAATACCTGCTTTTTGAATTGCTTTAGCCAGCGCGTCATACAGCAGAGCTACCTTAATGACGCGAGCATGAGGCGACTCGGCTTGGTAAACGATTTCAGGAAGCATGCGCATCGAAGCTTCAACAGAATATGGCCGAACCTCAATCAGCGGAAAACCGAGCTGATCTGCGAGCTGCTTTGCGGCTTGTATATCCTGTGACCGTGGTTCGCCGATACAAAAAGCCTGAATCTTCTGCTTAAGACGAGGCGGCAAAAACTTAGCCATTAACCCGGCTGTTAACGAGCTGTCTAAGCCGCCACTAAGCAATAGCCCCACTTTTTTCTGGCTGTGCGCAAGATACCGCTCGGTGGGCCTAATGACTGACGCGTGCAGGCAGTCTAACAACTGGTGCGGGGCATCTGAGCCACGGTGAACATAATCGTATCTTTGTCGGGCGATTGTCTTATCAAGCTTGCTATAAGTAACAATCTGCCCTGGCTGAACTTCATGTATTGTTGCCTCCATAAGCTGGAGCGCCTTTTGCTCGGAGGCAAAGGCGAAATCGCCACCCTCAAATACATAATACAATGGCTTCACGCCAATACCATCACGAACAAGTGTTACCTCCGTTTCAGTAATGCCAGCAAAGGCGAACATGCCACGCAGGTGCTTAACAAACTGTTTGCCGGTTGCTGCTAACCCTTCGCGCAAGCACTGTGTATCTGACGCTTCGGCACCCTCACTAAGCTTAAAAGCTACTGCCAGTTCATCGGCGTTCGTGATAAGCCCATTAAACAGCAGAGAAGGTCGAGCGCCGTTAATCTGGTTTAACGCATCGTTATGAATATCGTCGGTCGGAAGCCGCGCGTAGCCGTATGATTCGTTGTTGCCGTGGAATTGGTCGTTAGTCGTTCCACGAGGCCAGATAGCAGCAAAGCTAGTGTCAAAATGATCTTGCCAATTATGTTTTTCAGATAAAATACCGATGAAACCACACATAAAAATCAGCCCTCCTGCCCAGGCAAATGGTTTAGCTGCTTGTATAAATAATAAAAATTCGGGGAATTTCCCGAATAGGATCAAGACTAAGCTTAGTACATCAATCGACAATAAACAACAACCGGGTGTCGTGACGTTTACTACACATTCCCACCCGCTGCGGCCATAGCGACACAAGTTCGACTGGGCCAAGATGAGCAGCCCACGATAAGAAGCCTAGCCTATATAAGTAGCGGCAAGAATAGCAATAAAGAATCCCGCGTAGTAGCCGATTTGCAATAGCAGGGCTTTATTGTGACCTCTTTGGTGCCTCAACGCAATTGCAAGCAGTGCTAGCATGGCAACTAGCATTCCTGTCGCCACTAGTTTTGTGAAGAATGAAAGATACTGTGCCAAGACAAGCATAGCCATTAAGAGCAGTAGGGCGAAGCCTGAAATACCGGTTAAGACCCTATGTATCTTCGTTCTTGTACTGCCAACTTCCGCAACATATGGCATAATCGCAAATGATTATAGCATCTTTGTGGAGCATTAGGGTAACCGACTTTTTCGTAGCAAAAAGATCTACGGATCAATCTATAGATCTCTTAATAAGATCCTGGGCAGGATTTCGTGGATAACTACCGAACTTTGCTCGGAGAAGACAAAAACAAAACCCCAAGCGCAGAGATTGCAAAAATCAATCCCACAACAGAAACACCAGCCCAGCCCCAATGTTCATATGCCTGACCGGACGCAAAAGAACCAAGGACACCCCCTAAGAAATACAACGTCATATAAATCGTTGTCATGCGGCCGCGCGCCTCGGGCTGCAATCGATAAATCACTCCTTGATTCAACACGTGTGCGCCCTGAACCCCCAAATCCAGCAGAATAATCCCAGCTAACAGAAGCACGAGATTATGCCCATTTTGATCTATCATAACCCACCAACTAATACATATGATTGCCAGGAAACCGGCTGTGGCAAACCGCTCCCGGCCAAGATCAATCAGCTTGCCGGCAAACTCTGCGACCAACACGCCCGCCAGACCGGCTAATCCAAATAAGCCGATTGTTGCCTGATTAAAACCATAGGCGTCTGACAGCAAAAATGACAGCGATGTCCAAAGCGCGCTAAAGCCGGCGAAAGATAAAAAACCATAGATAGCCCGCTTGCGTAAGAGCGGCTCTGTTCGAATAAGGGAGCCTGTCGATTGTAGCAGCTCGACATAACGAAGCGTCACGACGGGCGCAATATGTGGTAACATCTTGCCCAACAAGACAGCCAGAGCTAGCATGACAAACGCTGAAAACAGGTATACCATCCTCCAGTTGGTTGCCTGGGCAATGAAGCCACTGACCGTTCGAGCAAGCAACACGCCCATCAGTACGCCCGTCATAATTGTCCCGACAATCCGGCCGCGTCGCTCTGGCGCTGCGAGTGAAGCTGCGAACGGTAACAAAACCAGCACGACCACGGTTCCCAAAGAAACGGCTAATGCCGCAATCAATAAAACTACGAACGACGGGGCAACAGCTGCCACCACGGAAGCTACTGATGCGACTAGCAATAAGGCAATTATCAACCGGCGCCGAACCATAATATCGCCAAGTGGCACTAATAGTGCTATTCCTGCTACATAGCCAACCTGACCAACCACGATAACAAGGGATGCCATTGAGCTACTTACATGGAGGGTACCGGCTATGGCGGTTAAGAGCGGCTGAGCATAATATAAATTGGCTACGGTAAGGCCGCATGCCACTGTGAATAAAACCACCATGCCGCGCGATAATTCTTTACTTACTTTCATACACGTAATGTAACCTGGTACCAGTGAATTAGATAGTACTATTATTTTTATGAGTATCGCCATATACTGGTAACATGACGAAAAGATTGCAATACGCCGATGACTGTAACGTGGGGTACGCTATGAGCATTATTGGTGGAAAGTGGAAGATAGCAATCATCTGGAAACTAACCGAGGGAAATTTACGCTATGGGCAGTTGCGAGCTAAGCTAAGCTCTATCTCTGAAGGAGTACTGATCAATCAGCTCAAAGAGCTTCAGGCAAATGGCATTATTACGCGTAATGACCACAAGACAGTACCGCCACATGTCGAATATCAGCTAACTCCCCAAGGGAAAAGGCTAGAGCAAGCCCTCCGCAAGATTGAGCAGTGGGGAGCTGAGGTGAGATACCCTCATTATCACAAGTAAAGCTATCTACTATTTAGAATCAATCGGGTCTCCGCAACAAAAAGGTCTACAATTATATCTGTAGACTCTCAATAGCTTCGTGGCAGGGGATACGGGTAGCGTTGGAAACCCCTTGCTTCAGGACTTCATACTTGTTGGCCAGAAGTTAGAAAAACTTGGTTTTACGTACTACGCAAGCAAAGTGATGGTCGTCGAACCCTTGGGATTCACAACTCATTGATATGATTTCCGCCTTGTTTCGCCAATGCTTTATCGAAAGTGACGAGCTTATTGCTATAGACTTTTGCCTCTGTCGCGGCATAGCAATCAACAAACGATAATGAACTCTTGACGGCATATAAGTCAATAGTCTCGTCAAGAAAATAATCATTGTAAATAAGATTAGGCAAGCTTAAAAAAGCTTTTACAAGACGTGCAATGTCTGCACGTTCCATTTCAATAACGCGTTCCAGCACATAGACTATCTCCGTCAGCACTACATCAGTCACATAACAAGGGGACTTAGCGATAATATTACGCGTTTTTTCTGTTTGCTCCGGAATGTCATCTAACAAATAACGTAGAACTATATTCGCATCAAGACTAGTCATGTGAATTATTTACCCAAGCTTTTGCCGCAGCATCTTTAAGGGCTTGGCCAGTTAGACCTTTCTTATGGTTGGGGATCTTCTTGACAATCTTGTTTCGTAGCTCTTCAAAGTCGGCCACGGTCGTGCCTCCCCCTATAATAATTTGTCGATTTTCATCTAGGGTTAGGTTGATTTTTTGACCTGGTTTAAAGCCCAGCGCCTTACGAAGGTGCGCCGCAATCGTAATAGTGCCTTTACTGGTCATTGTTGTAGTGTATTTCATGTAATACATTTTAGTTGACGTAATACACTTTGTCAACTTCTTTCGTAAAATGGAGGAGAGGCTCGAAAACAGACAAATGCCTCAAATTTTGAGGCATTTTTGTATCTGTTACTAAGCTTGGCAGGAGCTCGGGAATCGGAATATAACTTTTACGGACGAGTTGGACTTTGAGGTTGAGGAGTTAGACCCTATCCTGAATCCATCAGCCAAAGCACTTAGTCTGAATGCTATTATGGATAAGATGAAACTAATAGATCAGATACAAACCCTCTACCAGCTTCTTGATGGTGACCAGAGTGAAGATAATCTATTCCAAATTAAGGACAACAAAATAGCAACTCCTATCGCAAGTGACAACTCTTTCTCTCTTCTCGTATAGATCAAAGCGGCGAGACGAGTTTCGCAGTGCGTCGGTTGTTGGAGGCATTATTAATAAAGTAAAAGCTACTGGGCGATTCCAGGGAATAAATCATATTGGCTTCTGCTACAAAGTGTCATCTCAAACTATTGAAGCCAAAAGACTGATTGATATTGCAAACAATGCAGGCTCGCACATTTACCGTGAACCATCTAGTGACGACGGTGATTGGTTATTTGTAGGAGATATTTCCGGTCCAAAGAATTCTATACTGGAATTTATTCCGCATGAAGGTGAAACTGACGATAAATGGATTGACTATTGGCTGCCTCATATCCAATTTGATGTTGATACGGGCTTATCTCCGACAGAAATCGAGTCCATCATAAAAGAGTTTATAGACGATCCTGAAGTGCCCTATTCGATTCAAATAGATGATATAACCTATATTCAAAGGGTCAATCTAGGGTGCATTGATGGCGTTAATATATTCCTAGACCTTGCGACAAACAACAGGAACCCCGCATACCGTAAAACGTGGACGAAGTTGGGATAGCCAATCTTCTTGGATTAAAAAATCGAACTATATAATAGTTCGATTAATCGTCAAATGGCAGGCAGTACATCCCGCGCTGGAAACCCCTTTCTCTCTGATTTTGTACTCATAGGCCAGAAATTGGAGAAATTGGAGAAATTGGGCTTCACTTACTACATAGGTAAGGTGACAGTTGTTGATCCTGTGGAGATGCAATAATGTTCAGTCTCCGGAGAATCCGAAACGGCGTCGCGCAAGAACTACGCCAAAACGTTATGAAAAACCCAGTGGCGAGAAGTAGCAAAACCAACACTAGGAGCCTGGCTTAAAGGACGCACCGATCAACGCATTCAAAGGAGTATCTGCAATGAAAATAGCGTATTGCCTACTATATTTGATATACCAACACAGGGCACTGTTGGTGGATTTTGAGTTAAGGACTACTGAGTAGGTGCCGCTATTTTGTAGAGTGATTTATTGCAAGTCGCACTCAATACCGTTACTAATAATTTTCATTTCCTCGCCATGGCGTAGAGATTGTGTGATGCTTGGATCACTAGTTTGCACTAGAAAATCAATACTCGGATCTTCTGCAACCGCATATTGTAGATGATCACGGGCGCGTTTATCCCCGTGATCAATGATAACTCTTAAGTTCGAGGGGCTATATTGCGCCATCAACTTGCATAGAGTCTCTGTGTCCATGCCTGTTTGAATCCTTTCGTGGTTAATGACTAAGATACTATTTGAATCAATAGCCCCTATATCATTAGTGGAATCTCTCAAGTCAACAACTCGCCCTTCAATGCCACCTATGCTGTTTATGATAGCGGTACGATGAGGTAGACCTGCTTCATCAATCTGTGGCAGTGCCTTCCAGTTATTTAGATGACGTTCGGAGATTGGTCTTAGTTGAACAATATACAAGTCTCCTTTTGGGTCGACCAGATATTCTACATCTAGTGGATGCTTAAAATAATCACGTAGCCCCTTTAGGGCAGTAGTAATCCTGTCAGGGAAATCGAGTGATGCCTCAAGCGATACGTCGCTCTTGGAATACCATCGTTCTCTGCCACGCTCCACAATTAGGTCCGAGTCGCGTTGTATCATGCCAGGTTCGGGGGTTACGTTGTATTCATTGCGGATATGATCATCTAAAACATATGCCGTTCCGTGCAAAAGCGGGCTTTCTGTCTGCAAGTTGAAAAACGGCTCCATCAGAATAGCGCCCACTTTCCGTCTGCTTTGTATGTCGTGACGTGTATGATAATATCCGCTGTAATCCGTAAATCGTCCAGCTAGCATAGCTGCCGTACCGTAAAGTAAATGTTCTGTCCTACCAAGACCCGGCCTTAGGGGCATATAGCCCTTGAAAACTCCCGCGAATGACAAGTCCATACGATTCCCCTCATCAAGCGGTGACGGCCTAACAATAATGTCCTGGCCAGCGAGCGGGCTAGCGAACTGCTCAAGTTCGACGATATGCGGGTGTAATTTTTGTGCGAAATAATCAACTAATCTTGAATTGACACTCCTGAAATCTTTTCCTTCTTGGGGGAGGCTGTCATGAAAGGACTCGGGTAAATCAATACCGACCTGCTCGAAAAGGCTCTCAGGAATTACAGTAAAGTTCGATGTGCTAAAACCGAGGTCTCGTTCAATCTTTCTTGCCTCAGTAAGATACCATGCTCGCTGACCAATAATATCAGGGTGTTCAAAGTCACGCTCTCGATTTACATAATTTTCAGCCACAGCGTTACTTGTCCAATGCCCCTTTGTCACTCAAAGAGAATAGTTCACTTATTAATTCTTTGTCGCCAAAATACATATCTATCAGCTCATCATGAGTTACGAGGCGTACTTCACTTATTTCATCCGTGGGCACGAAGTCACTCAGCTTACACACTGCTCGATACACCAAAATTCCTGTGCCTCGATTTTTATTACTGGCCAAGATCACGGTTGGCTGAGCCTGAAGCAGCTCACATCCAGACTCCTCGAGCACTTCTCTTTGGAAAGCTTCGTAAGGCTCCTCGCCAGATTCTATGTGCCCCCCGGGAATATCCCAGCCACGCTTATTTTTAATGACGACAAACTTATCAGGTTGCTCTGATAAGGCCACGAATCCTACGCAGGCAGTCAAAGTTATATTGTCGTTCTGCGCATCCGCGATGGGTACGACGGTGAACAGCCTCGACATTACTTAGTACTTCCTAATTGTGGCCAGCCCTCTACCTCGGATGCGTTATTGTTTGCTCGCTCGTTAAGTGCTCGGTAATTTCCTGGGTAAATTTCCCGCTCAAGCGCTTTATCTAGCACCTTGAATGGCGGATAGGCATCATGAACCCGGTTTATTTCTGACTGACTTCGTGAAACCTGTGTTACTAAATCATCAAAATTTCGCACGGTTTTACCAAATACTAGTGCATGAGGTGTACGGGCTATTGAGCCAAATCCTCTGTAGTATGTATAGAAAAAGGATAGAAAGATATCTTCGGCTTTAAGTTCGGATGGAATTTCTCGATTAGTTAGCCCGCTCATAGGATCTTCACGATACAGACTCGTTCTGCCGTGATAGTAGAGCCTTCTACTCCTTAAAATAGGGTTATGTTCTGCCTCGTTATAAACTGACTGGGAGTCTAACGGAGTAGGTTCTGCGTATGTGACTTGAACGGTATCATTTTCTGTCAAAAACATTTGCATCAGATCGAGAGTATGCGGATGCAGTACAGTATCTGCATCCAACTTTCCAATAAATCCTTCGTGGTCTCTTTCCGCAATCCCTTTTTTAAATGCGGGCATAATACCTTTTTCGGAGTGAGTGACCTTCGCATTCAGGTAGCTACCTTCAAGATATTCTCGAATAATATCCTCCGAATTATCTGTACACCCATTGAGAACGAATATGAATTCCCGAGGCGTTTGCGTTTGATTCTCGGCATTTTCCAAAAAAGTTAAGAAGTGCCGGAGATTCCGAGCCTCATTATAAACAGGAATAGTGAATGAAGCCGGGGTAGCTTGCGAATATCGCTCTAAGAAATTACGACACTTTTCTCTAAACTCTCTTTCTGAAAGAGGAAGCGTATTTTTGTGTGGTAGCTTTTCCTGACTAGCTGAAACAAGTAGTGTGTAATGGTTTTGTGAGTCGTCATCTATACCGGCGTGATTGGCTAGGTCTTCTTCTTTAGAGCGTCTTTCGATATGCGTAAAGCCAGCGGCCTTTAGGTGCTGTTCAAGAAGTTCATAGCTAAAAATAATGGTATGGCCCCATCGTTTATCGGTATCTGGATCGTTATAGCCTAGTCCATATATCTGAGCGAGAGGTGCAGTGGACTCATCCAATGAAAAGGCCGGTGCACCCTTAGGAGTCTTGCCGTCAAGGATTTCTTGGAACGTTATCTTTGCATCGGGGACGGCAATATGCAGTACGCCATCAGGATGCAGGACTCTTCTCCATTCCTGCAAGGTAGATAATATTTCGCCCTGGGGAATGTGCTCTAGGACATGCGAAGCTCTTACGACTGAAAAGCTATTGTCCGCGAAGGGCAATTGCTGTGCCTCGGCAACCACTTCCGGCTTGCCTTCAATAGAGGCATCCATGTTGATCGCAGGCATTTTTCGTGAGGCTTCCGCACCTGATCCGATGTTAAGAATCCGAGGCAGACCTTCACCTATCGGAACGGAATCTGTCTGTTCTGTTGTATAGAACTGCTCTGTCGATTCCGGGAGGCCAGCCTGATTAACGGTGTTTTCATTTTGAAGATGCGACAGGTCGCGATCGTATAATAGCTCGTTTTGCGCATATTGAAATGCTCCGGGCTTGTCGGTCATTCCCTGTAAAAAGCGAATCTTATCAACTTCTCCGTCTATAAACGCACGGGCATCAGGATTCATGGCCTCTGCCATAGGTAGCTCACTCCAAAACAGTAGTAAATTAGTCAGAAAATATTATAACATAGTTCATATTTATTAGTAAGGTCGCTCGCTTCTTTTTATCGCCCCATGACACCTATTACGATAATAGCTCCCTAAAATACTCAATAGTACGCCCCAAGCCATCTTCAAGCGGGTGAACCGGCTGTCACTTCAGCTCTTTCTTCGCCACCGAAATATCAGGCTTCCTTCTCTGAGGGTCATCTTGAGGTAATGGGCGATGAACAATTTTTTACTCTTGCTCTCTGGTATCATCGATAAGATTTTTTCTGCCAGTTCTCTAATCACGAAATCAATCTCGCGATAACCGTGTGAGATGATGTTGCGTAGTCCAATCATTTTATGCCAGCTATCATCCTGGTTCTGTTCGTAAAATTCCGGAAACTGGTCACGAATACGAGTAAGCTGTTCACCAATATCTTGTAGCCGCATTAAAGTTGCATCTTGAGCATTACGATCTTCCATAAAAGTATTAAGATCGGCTGGTGTATTCGCCCTAGTAACACTCAGCGTATCTAGGATAAATGCGAGATGCGGCTTGACGCTTTTCATAGTTATAAGATTTCTACCAGTTCAGGACGGATATACGGCTCGAAATGACGATTAAGTTTTGTGGTAATATCAGCACCACTAGGAATCTTCTTTTCTAGGTCGTATTGTAATCCGCCAAGATCAAGATATGTTTTACCGGGTGCTAGTTCTACCAATAGATCTAGGTCGCTCTGTGGAGTCGCCTCACCGCGTGCATAACTGCCAAAAACGCTAGCTTTAACAACTCCGTGTGCTTCCAGCAGGGATCGGAGTTCGTTTACATCTATAGGAAGTCGTAACGCTAATGTTGTCATATTCGTTATTAGATCATTTTAATACATAAGCTCGACAATAATTTATACCATGCAACCACTGTCAAACGGGCAAAGTCGATTTAAAGGTTTGGTCGTCCATTTAATCCTACGCCCGAACCAAACTCAAAATACCTCACTTTACAGAGGTATTTTTATTCGATTCTACTTGGCAGGGGTAGCAGGACTCGAACCTACGACACCTGGTTTTGGAGACCAGTGCTCTACCAGCTGAGCTATACCCCTATGCACCGATACTATAACAGAAAAAAGTGTTGCCAACAAAATTATTCGATTAAAATATGAGGTGTTGTGGGTATATTATTCACAGGCACCGCAGGAGCTACCCTTGATGTCTATTGCTACTTAAAGTCCGATATGCTATAAGTAGCAATACTCAACGAGTCGCATGTATGTTTAATGCGGCATGGCTTCGTTTGGAGGAACCTATGAACTTTGGTCAGCCCGATGTACACCTTGTTGGTATGGCGGCCGTTTACCAGCTTGGCGTTGCACTGCGGCAGTTGCGGCAGAAACTTCAAGAGCTCGAAAGGCAATACCCTGAGCTACAAGAAGAACTAGAGCATTACGAGACACGGTGGCGGCAACTGCAAGAGAGCAACTTCGACAGCATCGGCTACGACGACGGCGGGGGTGTGCAAGCCGACATTGACCGGCTTGCCCAGCAGGCGAAGCAGCTGCGACGTGGGCTGCTTGATCTTATCAAGCAGGCTGATCCAAACTACCCAGACGAGGAAGAATACGCGGCATACTGCGCCGCCGTTGACGCCCAGTCTGCAGCATTGCTGAAAATGAGTCAGTAGAACATCAGCAGCTGTGGGCAATTTCGCCCCGCCGACACGCATGTTTTTTAGAAACACCCCGTGCCGGCGGTGTTTCTAAAAATAAGAGCAGTTATAAAATTATGCACGAAAGATTCATCTATAAATCACTGTCTGTTACAATGAAGAACATGAAACAGCTTCAATTACCAGCACCAACTGTGCTGATTATGATGGGCTTGCCGGGGGCAGGAAAGAGCGCGTTTGCACGTCATTTCGCCGAAACTTACGGCTTGCCCCTTATCTCTCTCGACAAGATCAGGTACGAACTTTTTAACGAACCGGCATACACGCCTCACGAGCAAGATATCGTGAACCGTGTCGCCGATTATATGACAGGCGAGCTTCTTCGTTCACAGCACAGTTTTGTTATTGACGGTGTACATACTAATGTCAAAACCAATCGAATGGCATTGCATCGTCAAGCCCGTGATCACGGCTTTCAAACACTGGTTGTGTGGGCGCAAGTTGATGAGCCAACCGCCAAAGTTCGCTCACTAAAACGAAATAGCAAGAAGCGCGATGACATATATAACCGTAGCCTGCCCGAAGCTGCTTTTGAAGCCCTGAAAAAACAGCTGACGCCGCCAACCGGTGAAAATTATGTGGTTATTAGCGGCAAACACACTTTTCCGGGCCAGCATAAAGCGGTTATTCGTAAGCTATTGCCACCAGCCGCCCAGCCAATCACCAGTCAAGCCGAACCTGTTCGAAAAGTCATTACCCCAACACCTGCCGTTCGCCGCATGAGCGCGCCTACCCGGCCTCAGAATCGACGCATTCAAATTTCTTAATAAAATATATGCCATGAAACCAGCTGCTCTTTTAACACTGCATGATAACGAGTTTGGTATTGTGCATGTGCGCCGCATGAAGCAGGCGAAGTATATTCGGCTGCGGGTAAAGGGCGACGGCGAATTGCACATGACGCTGCCATACCGCGCAGCCATCAGACATGCTCAAGAGTTATTAGAACGTTCACGACCACATATTCGTAAAGCACGGCTTCATAACGCCACAAAAATAAAGCACTGGCAAGATGGCGAGGTGATCGGTAGCGTCTATACGCTTCGTGTTATTGCCGATGAAACAATAAGCGGCATACAAACACTCGCTCAGAGCACACAGGCAATTGTACGTTATCACCCAGCTATCCCAGAGAGCGAGCTACGAGCTAGCGTTAACGCCTTTGCCGCTATGTTACTAAAAAAACAGGCTATGGCTTTTCTGCCACGACGTTTAAAGGCACTGGCCGAGCAATTTGGCTTTTCGTATAACCGCGTGCGCTTTTCGAGCGCCGAAACAAGGTGGGGAAGTTGCAGCTCTAGCGGCACCATAAGCCTCAACATTCAGCTCATGACCCTGCCGCATGAGCTTATTGACTATGTGTTAATTCATGAGCTTTGCCACACCAAACACATGAACCACAGCCATGCTTTTTGGGCATTGGTTGAGCAATGTTTGCCTAGTTATCGTTCTTGGCGCCATGCCTTAAAAAAATATTCACTCGTCTAAAGGCTGCGCAAAAAGCTTATGGTATGACATAATGGTGATAATGTCACTCAGTGCTGTATTTGACGAACGTCAAAACTACTTAAAAGAACAAATTAGGCTGCTTGACCAGCTCTCGATTATTTTACCGCTCTTGCTTGTTGCGACTATGTCGTTCATTTATTTTGGTTTGGTGAGCAGCAATGTATTTCACCCGGGTACCTATTTTATTATCTCGGCCGGATTCTTAGCCATTATCGCACTTCGCCTGCTTATACAAAACCGAACATTCATTGTTGAGTTCTGCTTTTTCCTTGCCCACAATATACTCGGAGCCTGCACATTACTATTTATTACCGGGGTTGATTCGCCATTTACTATTTTTTGGTTGGCGTTGCTGCTTGGAGGCTATGCAAACTTTGCCAAACGAGGGTATATCTTAAGCACTGTCATATTGCTTGCGACTACTACTGTCTATATTTTAATGCTCTCACCGGCCATACTATCGTTTTACCTCACTATATTTTTTTACTGCTGTTTTATCAGCGTGCTTGGGTATATTTTAGCTCGACTAATGCACTTGACAAGAGATTCGCAAGTTGCCCTGCAACAAACACAGAGCGAAGAAGCAACCCAGCGAGATCGGCTTAATACACTTTTGAACAGTATCGGCGAAGCGGTGATTACCACCGACCCAAATGGTATCATTATGTTGCAAAATGCGGCAGTTTTGGCATTATTTGACACAAATAAGAGTGTTATTGGTTTCAGTATTGACGATATCTTACACTTAACAGATGAAAATAATAACCCCGTGGCACCGAGTTCACTGCTAAAAAATAAACGCTCGGTTATGACACGTAGTGATCTTACGCACCATTTTGATGGCACCGACACGATTCGCCTTATCATTCAAATTACCCCAATTCGCACCAGCTTTAAGGGTTTTAGCGACCCAGGGTTTGTCTTTATTATGCGTGATATTACCAAAGAAAAAACGCTCGAAGAGGAGCGTGATGAATTTATTAGTGTGGTGAGCCACGAACTGCGCACACCGGTGACAATTGCCGAAGGCAGCCTTAGCAACCTTATGCTTCTACAGGCACGCAGCGGCGATAATGGCTCAGCTGTTGTTCAAACTACTAAAACAGCCTACGATCAAGTCCTCTATCTGGCCAAGATGGTGAACGACTTAAGCACGCTTTCTCGGGCTGAGCGTGGCGTCGGTGATGCGGTTGAAGCAATTGATCTTCATGAGCTATTAGTAACGCTCTATAAAAAATATGCACCCGAAGCGAAGGCCAAAAAGTTACTTTTAGAGCTTGATGCGCCAGTGCATCTGCCAAAAGTCAACGCCAGCCGGCTCTACCTTGAAGAAATGCTGCAAAACTTCATTACAAATGCTATCAAATATACCGCCGAAGGCTCAGTGACACTCCACGGCCACAAAACCGCCAAAGGTGTTCGGCTGGCCGTGAGCGATACGGGTATTGGCATTAGTAAAAGTGATCAGTCTAGAATATTCAACAAGTTCTACCGGGCCGAGGATTATAGAATACGCGAAACGAGCGGCACGGGCTTAGGGCTCTATGTGGTTAAAAAATTAGCCGCAAAACTTGGCATTAAGATCGAATTTAAAAGCCGGCTCAATCATGGTTCAGAATTTGGTTTTATTCTTCCGTTGAAAAAATAGGTACTACTAAAAAACGTGTGGTATAAAAGATAGCACCCGAACTTATTTGCTCGGCGTGGCTACCGCACTCTGCACCAATTGTTCATTAGGGATAGTAATAGAAAAAGTTGAGCCCTTTTCAAGCTGGCTCTCAAAGGCAATACCCATTCCGGCTTTTTCAGCAAGCTTTTTACAAACATATAAACCTAAGCCAGTGCCGCTCGTTTCGCGTATTCTATAATCCTCGGCCCGATAGAACTTTTCAAACATATGCTTTTGGTCAGACCGGCTAATGCCAATGCCCGTATCGCTCACGGCAATCATGACACCTTTGTCGGTCTTCTTTGCCGATATCGTAACGGCGCCTTTTTTTGTATATTTCAAGGCATTGGTAATGAAGTTCTGTAAAATTTCTTGCAAGTACAGCCGGCTTGTCTTAAGGTCGGGCAGGTTGCTAGAAGTTTTCACTGTGTAATCCAACCCCTTTTCACGAGCCTGGGCCCGATAATTCTGTGACACCTCATTAATAAGTTCAGGTGCGCTGAAGATATCAACCTGTGTATCAAGCCCGCGTTCGGCCCGGGCAAGCGTTCCAAGATCGTTAATAAGGCGAGCTAAATAAAGCACCTGTTCATAGGCAACATCAACCGCCTTCATAGTTGCCTCGGGGTTTGTCTTTTGCAACAGTTTTATATTCGAAAGATTCCCCTCGGCAATCGCTATTGGCGTACGCAGTTCGTGGCTCACCACACTGACAAACTCGTCACGCTCCTCTTCGAGTGTCTTCTCTTTGGTAATATCACGCAAAATAAATGTAAAACCACGCTCAACATGACCTTGGTAGCCTGGCCGAATCGGTGCAACGTTCAGATACAGGCGAATTGCCTCTCCGTTACTAAATGTGTGCGTTAAATCAGTGCGGCTAAACACCTGGCGTACATTGCCGGCAAGTTCCATAACATGTATCTTGCGACCGCTCCGATCTTTTATGTGAAGCACTTCGTCAATATGCCGACCGCTGGGGCTCTTATTTGTATCGAGCAAGTTTAATAGTGCTGCATTGTACACCTTTATAATGCCGCCTGTATCAGTAGTTAACACGGCATCACCCATGCTATTCACCAAAGCCAAAAGCCGTTCGCGCTCAAAGCTTTCTTGATCTTTGCTCACAGCCAGCGCTTCACGCTCACGATCAGTAATACCGCGAAAACGAGCAATAACATAGCCAATGAGGCCAATTACCACTATGGCCTGTAAGATCTCGACCCGCTCGTTCAGCGGTGTTTCGGGCCGCACTAAGAGGGTGAGAACACCTGTTATCGCCAAGGCGGCGAGACTCATCCAAAATCCGCGCTTGCCATATAAAAGGTCAGCACTAATCATGAGCAAAATCCACACTGACAAGAAGGCGCTCAAGAAGCCTGCAACGAATAGTACAAACACCATCGTCAAGATATGAAATACAATTTGAAAGAATAAATGTGGCACATTTTCAGGCCGTTTTTTCAAGAATATAAAGTAAATAACCGAATTAATGGCGTACGCGATAATAATTGCAACCATTGAAGCGTCGCTGCGATAGAAATCGCTGTTCAGCGATCCTTCGCGCACCAGTAAGCCAACCGGAACCATAATAAGTGGCAATAGTGCCGGTGCATTACGAAAAATAGACAATAACCGCAAATAGTGTTGGCTCTGCCGGTTGCGGACATTAGTATGTTTCATTTTCTACATTATGCCACACATAACCATTAATTTAAGCATAAGAATGATATCATAAAGCTATTAATAGGAGGTTCTATGCAGTCGGTAAAACGTGCAGTTCTATACGGTATAGGGGTTTGGCTTTTGTTAGTAGTTGTTTCTTCACTGCTTTTTTCATTAGAGAAGCGAGACGACACTCTATTCGAATCTGTTAAGTTTGTCAGCCTTGCTACTATCGTTGTCGGTTTTTTCACCGCCTACTTGCGACCACTCAAAAAAAGCTCGCTCAATGAAGGCATTATGGTAGGCGCACTGTGGTCAGTTATGACCGTTGTGCTCGACCTCGGTCTCTACACCCTTGGCTTGTTTAACCTTAGCTTGTTTGACTACTTTAAAGATGTCGCCAGTTCATATATCGTTATGCCAATCTTGGGCGGTATTATGATGGGCGCTTTGCGGGGCAAATAAAAATAACACTCCGTCCTTCAACGGCGCTTATGCAATAATACAGGGTAGCAAACATTGCGGCCCTTCCAGTCAACGGTGCTGAACTCATAGAGAGCAAGGCTTATCAATATCAAGGCTATCTCTTGCACCAGAACAAAGGGCAAGAACCACATAGCCAACCACCACCATCGCGCTTGCATGCGCCATAGGATGCCAGCGTACAACAGTATATAAAGCAGGCTTGTCACCGCGCTTAGCACCCAGAGCAGTGAGAGCATAGGCGCAAAAATTATAATCAAAAATGGGCTGCAGCCACCTAACGCTAACAATGTCACTGCCATAAAAGCGCGCAGCGGCTGCCGTTTTAGGGTGGGGTAGAGTAGCCTCACGGCAGTGCGCCGCTGAGAGCGCCAGCCTTTGGTAAATTCCATGGGCAAAATATGGCTGGCAATGACAAAATGATAACGATTAGTTGCCATTAGGCGCCGCGCAAAACTTCCTTCAGGAATAATTTTATGTTTTACCCCCGAAAAACCACCAAGTGCCGTTAAAGCCGTGCGGCGAATTGCCCATGCCTCACTAGAAACCGGCACCCGACGCTTGGCAATCGGCATAATAATTTGCCACACATAGCGAAGGTTTTGAAGGAGGGCGGCAGCACCAAACGGTACACTCAGGCGCGGCAATATTGAAACCATATCGAGCTTGTGTCCATCAAGATACCTGACGGTTCGTGAAATTGTCTCTGCATGCAACAGCGTATCGACGCCAATAAAAAATAAGATGGCACCGCTCGCCTCACTGGCGAGCTGGCTGTAGGCGTTAGTTTTGCCAAGCCAGCCACTACTTGGGGCTTCGCCTTTTATAAAACGAACACCTGAGTGTGCGTAGCTTTTAATAAGTACCGAGGTATTATCATGCGAACAGTCGTCGAGCACTAAAATCTCTAGCTTTTGATAATCAGACTGCAGCGCTGCATCTAAACAAGCCGCAAGCACCGCTGTTTCGTTACGAGCCGGAATGGCTAATGTTACCGTTGGTAGCTGGTGGGGTGCGGGCTTGTTTTCTAACTTCACATCAAAAATGTAATGCCGCAGCGCCCAGCTGGCCTGCAAACTCAGGCCAAGTGCCGTTAGTAACGACGCGGTCGCAATCACGATGAGCAAAAAAGTGGGTGATGCAGGCGCAAGGGTAATTATACTAAACAGTAACAACGCAAAGAGCCCTCCACTTACAGCACCAGCAGTAAGCGTATTGTGGCGCAAGAATTCACTTGGCAACCGCCCAATATGAATACGCACCGCCAAAAAAAGAATAGTCACGAGCACAAGACCAAGCAAAATGCCCGTATGTTGACGAGTTATAAATAATGGATCACCCATGAACGCAAACAGTAAGCTCATAGCTAAAAGTGTATACACCCCTTGCACCAAAAAGAGCCTGTGTCGCCATAATGACCGCAGTGCGCATACCCCAATAAGGCTAAGGTATGCTAAAAAGGTTATTACCCAAGCTAGTAGCTCACTTATGTTGGTCATGGTTACCATTATAATAGTCTATGCATCGGATACACCATAGATGCTCATTTTAACGGGCGTTACACGCGGATTATCTCTCGGTTTCAGCCGAAAGATAAAACCGGTTGCACTTCGCTTTTACCCTCATAAAATGAGCATCTATGGTGTATCCGATGCATTAGCTCTTGACTAGAGGCCGCAACAGGGAGTATACTTGACATAAACAGCCCAATACTATAGGGCTTTTTTAAGTGGAGAATACGGTGGCAAAGAAATCTCAGTCAAAAAAAGAGGGTGTGAACAAAAAGAAGCGCCGCGTGAGAATACCACGATTTCTCGCTGCAATCGGTCGGTATTTTGCCGGTTCGTGGCAAGAGCTACGCCAAACAACGTGGCCTAACCGTCGCTCAACCTGGAGCTTAACCTTCGCAGTAATCGTCTTTACGATTTTATTAATGCTCTTCATTGTAGCTATTGACTATTTCTTCGATTATATCTTCAAGCAATTAGTACTTTAAACAGGATTCATTACCCCCATGAACTCAAGCAAACGATATGACTCAACCCGGCAATGGTATGCCATTCACACCTATTCAGGATATGAAGAAAAAGTAGCCGATTCAATTCGCCAGCGTGTCGATTCAGTCGACATGGCCGACAAGATTTTTGACGTGATGGTGCCAAAAGAAAAGCAAATTGAAATTAAAAACGGCAAGCGTAAAATTGTTGAAAAGAAGATCTTTCAGGGCTATGTGCTTGTCGACATGAAGATGACCGAAGACGCTTGGTATATCATTCGCAACACTCCTGGTGTTACCGGCTTTGTTGGCAGTGGCACCGAGCCCACACCCGTTTCTGACGAAGAAATGGCCAAAATTAAGAAGCGCATGGGCGTCAACGATCCTAAACACAACATCAACTACAAAGTTGGTGAGGTAGTGAGCATAATCGACGGCCCATTCAAAGGCTTCGATGGTGCTATTAACGAAATCGACACTCAAAAAGGTAAAATTAAAGTACTCGTTAGCATGTTCGGCCGCGATACGCCAGTAGAGCTCGATGCTCTGCAGGTAAAGAAAGTATAATTTACTTCAATCAATAGCCAGCAGCTCTTTTATACGCAGTGCCGCCAATGTGCCATCCGTCGGCCATTTTTCGCGCAGTAGCTTTTCAAACGCAGGCCACTGAGATCTTACTCGGTCGACATTTGCCTGAAGCGGCAACAGCTCAACCGGCGGCAGGTTTATATCTTTCACCGAACGAGCGGTTTCATATAGTTCATTACGCTGAGCCTCAAACATCTGGTGAAGCTGCAAGGCAGCCTCTAACTGCGCTTGTGCGCCAGCTAAGTTATTGGTTTTCTCTAGAGCAGAGGTGGCAAGCTGGTCAAGCCTTACTAAAATGCCGACCATCGCCAAAGCTTCATCGTCTGGTATATCTACTTTGATATATTCACTGCTCGAAGTTTTAAACCCTTGCAATAAACACTTATAAAAGTCTGCTAACTCCATCTGCTTGCGAATTTTTGACGGCAACTTCCACGGCTTTTCGGCAGCATCAACCTGCTCTTTAAGGCTTATGCATCGTAAACGGAAATCCTCTTTTTGCGCTTCGCGTTGCTGCCGAAGGCGATCTTGTTTTCCTCTTTTAACCTCCTGTGCCAGATTTAATTGTCGCCTGGCATCATCGTAAGAAAAGTTTTCTAATGTACCAGATGTGTCGGCTTTTTCAAAGTCAGCCGCCGCGGGCAGCGTAAAGCCTTTGTATTCATAAACACTCTTAAAATCATTTATGATATTTTCAATACCCGTAACAAAACCACCGATCCTTTGGCTCATTAACGACACGAAATCGGTACTTATTTTGTTTGTCTTTTTGAAAAAGCTTTCGGTTTCTTTTAAAAAAAGTAGCTTATCTGGCAACGTATTCGCGTGGAGAAGCTCGACTATACGTTCATACACCCCCTTCATCTCTGTTCGCTTCAAACCGATAAGCCGTGCGTAATCAAACCAATCATGCAATAAGAACCTGACTGACTCGAACTGCGCAATGGCAGTAAAATGCTCTAGCCTTTTATCTAACGCTTCTTCGCTAAGATCGCTCAAGCCAATTTCTTCCAGCTGGCGAGAGAGTTCAGCCACTCCCACAATACTTTTCGGCATACCGGTCAGCAGCAGCGAATCTTGGCCACTAAGAGTGAGCTTAGCCGAGGGAGTGCACCCTTCAAAAGCATGAAAGGCGACCGTACGGAGACGTTCTATAATAAACTCAATTGCCTTACTTTGGCGAACGCCCCACTCTGCGCTTACCTTTAGTGTGTCATAGAATCTTTTTTGATGAACACCAGCTTCATTCATCATACGCTCAGGGAGACCGCGGCGCAGTCTACCGGCTTGGTCGTCACAACCGTGATCAACCGGGGGCGCATTACCGGCAAGCCAAGCATCGCTAGCTTGATCGAAAAACTGCATTGCAAGGCCAATACCAAGCACGTATTCTCGCATAAGTTGTGTATCCGATTCAGGCAAGCCAGTTGCAAAAATAAGCGCGTTTTCAGGCTGCAAGGCTTCAGCCAATTGGGGATGAAGGTGGTGCTTTTCGGCAAATGCAGCAATTTCTCTTTTTAAGAGTACCCCTTCATCAGCTGGCAAGATCTCATTCAGCGTTAACTTTCGTCTGACGGTAAGTTCGGTAGGTTCATTGTTCATTCACTCTTTATACGACATATACGAGCGAGTAGGCAATAAAAACCGATTCACCCGAACAGCCATGATGATTCTAGCTAAACCAAGCCCGTAACTCGTAGATTCTTGCTTTAACAGTAGTAATCGGCTATAATATAGCAGTTACGCACTCTCTATAATGTGAACTAAAGAGAGTAAAGGAAAATTATGGCAAAGAAAATAATCGGAAACATTAAGTTTCGCGTGCCCGCAGGCCGCGCCAGTGCCGCGCCACCAGTAGGCTCAACACTTGGTCAGTGGGGCCTTAATATGATGGATTTCATCAATCCGTTCAACGATGCCACCAAAGACCAAATGGGTAAAGATGTCATTGTGCACCTGCAAATTTTTGAAGACCGCACCTTCACCTGGAAGAGCCTCGGCCAACCGGTCGACGACGCCATTCGCGAGAAGATCGGCCTCAAAAAAGGTTCAGGTAAGCCAAATAGCGAAAAAGTTGGCAAAATAAGCAGGGGGCAGCTCGAAGAAATTGCTGAGAGTAAAATGGAACACCTTAACGCCAACGATACCGAAGCCGCAGTAAAGACAATTGCCGGTACCGCTCGCAGTATGGGTGTTGAAATCACCGAATAGAGGTCTTTATGGCACATAATGAAGGCTTGTCGCTACATTCACCGGAAGAGCAGCGAACCTATATGGCAGCTGTCACACTAGAACAAGCCGGAAGGACCGCCGAAGCAGCCGCTTTATTTCGTGACATTTTACCGGCCATGCTGGCAAGAGAGGCGATAAGACACACAGCTAGAGACATTCCAACCGAAAACACTAACAAGCCAACACCGCAAGCTACTATCAGCCCAGAACAGGCGATGGCAGTTGAAGCACTGCTAAAGAACGTTCATTAAATAATTCGTGGGAGGCCCATTCAGCCGCTCGCACCACAAAGGAGACATTATGGCGAAAGAAGACGTCAAGAAAATAGAAAAAGAAAACGAAACAGCAGAAGTTGAACCAAAAGCTGAAGCCCCTCAGGCTGAAGAAAAAGCTGATGCACCGCTTGCCAAAGCCGGTAAGCGCAGTGCCAAAGCGCTAAAAGAGGGTGAAGAAAAAGCCGAAAAAGAGGCCCGCAAAGAAGCCGGCGACACCACACCGCAAGGTGAGCAAGCTGCTGCCGAGAAAAAAGGCCCAAAGCCAGTTACTCGCCCGCGCCTAGAGCGCCGCAGTAAGAACTACCGTAAAGTTGCTGAATTAGTTGAAAAAAATAAGCTTTATTCCCTAAAAGAGGCGCTAGAACTTGCCACTAAGACCAGTGTCGGCAAGTTTGACGCAACCGTTGAGTTGCACATTAACCTGGGCGTCGACCCTCGGCAGGCCGACCAGAATATCCGCTCAACTGTCAGCCTGCCCCATGGTACCGGTAAAACAGTTCGCGTTGCCGTCTTCGCACCAAGCGATCAACACGAAGCCGCCAAAAAAGCTGGTGCCGATGTTGTTGGCGAAGATGAGTTCTTGCAGCAGCTCGACAAAAACGAACTCAATTTCGATATTTTAATCGCTACGCCGTTGCTTATGCCGAAGCTTGGTAAGTATGCCCGTGTGCTTGGCCCACGTGGCTTAATGCCAAACCCAAAAAGTGGCACCGTGAGCGCCGATGTTGCAAAAGCAGTGAAAGAAGCCAAGGCCGGCCGGGTTGAATACCGTGTCGATAAGCAATCAATCGTGCACCTGGGCATCGGCAAGGTGAGCTTCGATGCCGAAAAGCTTGCTGAGAACGCCAAAGCTTTCTTTGAAAGCCTCAACAGCGTCAAGCCAACCAGCTTAAAAGGCACTTATCTTCAGGCAATTGCCGTTACCACCACTATGGGACCAGGTATTGCCGTTGCAACGGCTGAAGTCTAGCCATTAAACAATAGCTTATAAAAACGAGGCCTCCACGGGTCTCGTTTTTAGTAAGGTTTGTAATGCTTTTCAAAATCTATGCACTTTCAGTTTGACGCTCACTAGCGAACATTCTAGAATAAGACAAGTATTCAAAGGAGGTAAATAATATGAATGATGTAAGCTCAAACGAACCAGACAGTTACTATACTGAAGAAGAAGAAAAGGTGGCCGATAGCGAGCTCGATCTCAGTTTTCTTGATGACGACGAAGAAAAAAAATAGCCAATTAAAAATCGGCTTAGTGGTGCCGCATATTTTTATGCATAGCACATTATTGCCGCATGTGATATTTTCGCCAGGTTCGCAGGCACTCGCCCTAGCCGAAGGCCTACAAACTATTGGGGCAAGTGTTACCCTTTTGACACCTGGCCCAATTACTACATCTGTCAATAATTTGACCGCCGATCTGTCTTATTTTGAAAAAGAACTAGCCATACGCGGTGATAGCTATCTTGATTTACTAAAAAAACATCCTTTTACTTTTGTCACCTTGGCCCGGCAAGTGCAGGCCGAGCTTATTGCGACAGCTTATCGGCTTGCTAACGCTGGCGAGTTTGACATTATTCACATATACACCAACGAAGAAGATATTGCCTTGCCATTTGCTGAGTTTTGTAGAGTACCCGTGGTATTCACGCACCACGACCCGTTTAACTTCTTAGTGAAATACAAAAGCGTCTTTCCTAAATATGCACACCTTAACTGGCTCTCAATGTCATATGCCCAGCGAAAAGGCATGCCCGAAGACACCCATTGGGTCGGTAATATCTATCATGGGCTGAGCGAAGCTGCATTGCAGCCCCAGTATCAACCGGCCAACGATTATGTGGCCTATCTTGGCCGCATTATTGAATCAAAAGGGGTGCATCTGGCAATCGAGGCAGTAAAGCACTACAACCGCACCACCCGGCAACCGATCAAGTTAAAAATTGCCGGCAAACACTACGCTGGCCATAAAAAAGATGCATACTGGCACGAAAACATTGAGCCAGCCCTGAATGAAACAATCGAATACGTTGGGTTTATAAAAAATAATGCCGAAAAGCAGGCATTTTTAGGCAATGCCAAAGCGCTCCTTGTGCCCTCCACCTTCGACGAACCGTTCGGCATGGTGATGATTGAGGCACTCGCCTGCGGCACCCCTGTTATTGGCTTAAGTTCGGGTGCGATTCCTGAAGTTATTACCCCCCACAAAACCGGATATGTGGTACAAAAAGCATTCAAGATGAACCAAAAAAGCAACTGGGTCATTGACGAACCAGCCACCGCCGAGCTCATTGCCCAGGCCCTTGATAATATTGACAAAATTAGCCGGCGTCAATGCCGCCAAGCATTTGAACACCGTTTCACCTTGCGGCGAATGTGCCAAGAGCACATGAAGGTGTATCGAAACTTGTTGCTTGCAACATAACACAGTTTATTATATATTAATATTATGGATGACTGTCCTCGTTTGTGTACCGATTGTCCAATGCTGCCAGAAGGAGTCCAAGCTGTACTTACCGATGCTTACATCGTTACTATGACAGAGCTACGGCGCTATTTCTTTGCACGTGATAACCCGGAGCTTGCAGAACGATTCGTCGGCCTCACCCGTATTCACACAGAGGTCGTCACATCAGCTCGGCCCAATGTCGATGTCGGGGATACGGCTGCCATGCTTGTGCAAGCAGGCTGCAAAGGTGGCAAAGAGCTCAAAGAACTCGTACGACAGTGCTCCGGGCCACGCTACACAAGGCTCCAGAGGTGTGTGCAGCGGCTACGTCTCTTCAAACTTCTTGGAGGGCGGGGGAGTTGCGGCTGCATGGATCATAAAAGAGATCTGTCGTAGACTTTGGTTTTATCAAAAAGAGACGGCACCAAGGCTTGGGGGAGATTCTACCCCCAAGTCTGTTAATTGTTACATAACTCAGCATAATTTAAATACGTAACCCGTCACCAGAAAGGTGACGGGTTTACGTCTCAATACAGTAGGTTCGCCTAGTGCAGCCAGGCACGCATAAGTGACCAGCGGGTGCGCAAAGTGTGTACATATTCAGACCACGGTATTCTGTATAGGGATGCATTTGTATTTGTATCGTCTTCGTGATGTATAATTCTGCTTGATATAAGCTCAAGCACGCCCTTTGCCACCAGGTGCTCGGCAATATCGCGCTGTTCAGCCGACAAGTAAATCGGCTGAACGCTACTGCTATCACCCAGTACTACGCACAAATCATCTAGCTCGGCTAGTGTGAGTGGCCGTTCACCTCGCTTTATAAGCGCTCGATCAATCGTTTGCATAAGATTACGCAGGTATAGTAGGTCGCTCGCGCGAGCACAGCCAGCGCCAACCGCTTCAATCACCTGAAAAAAACAAACGTAGAATCTTACCGTTCCTTCTGTCGCGAACGCGGCCTCGAGCTTTGCTCTTATTTCATACATAAAGCGATTGGGGTGAGCCAAGTGACGCTCCTTTGCATTGAGACACCGCCACTATAGCATAAAATGCATGCTCGTTTCTTCGGCAGCACATAATAGCCGAGAATTACTGTTATAAAATAACTAAGTCAGTTTTAATATGTGGGTGCGATCGATAGCCTTCAAGCACGAAGTTTTCTGCTTTGAAATCATCAATATTCTTCACATCGCCAATAATTTTGAGCCGCGGAAAGGGGTAGGGTTGGCGTTTTATTTGCTCTTTGGCTGCATCAAGATGGTTCGTGTAAAGATGTGCGCTGCCAGTTGAAATAATTAACTCACGCGCCTCGTAGCCCGTTAGGTGCGCCACCATGTAGAGCAATAAGGCATACTGGGCAATATTAAACGGCGCACCCAAAAAAACATCCCACGAGCGCTGATAAAGATGCAGGCGTATTTTACCTTTGGTAACATCAAACTGGAACATGGTGTGGCAAGGCGGGAGCCGCATCTCTGCTAGCTCACCGGCGTTCCAAGCATTAACGATAATTCCTTTTGAATCAGGGTTAGTTTTTATTTGGTCGATCGCCCACTGCAACTGATCGAACTCGCTGCCGTCAGGCCTAAGCCAATGACGCCACTGCACACCGTAAACACGGCCGAGATCATCTGAGCCCTGGTGTAAAAAGCCATCCCAATAGCGAATGTTGTGTTCATGCAAATAGTCAACACTCGAGCTGCCCGAAATAAACCAAAACAGTTCGTGCAATAAGATTTTAAACGGCATTTTTTTAGTGGTTAACAGCGGAAACCCGTAGCGAAGGTCAAAACGAACCTGGGCTCCAAAAATAGACTTCACCGGGTGAATACCCCGCGTTTTTTTGGTTTTGCCATTTTTCATAATGCCGGCCATGAGCTTTAGATATTCGTATTCGGGGTGTGCCATGATGTTATTTTACTATCCTTCTTACTTTTTTACCTGCGAGTTCAAGCATTTTGATTGCATAGCCGGCAGAATGGTCTGCTTGATATATAAACTCCTCGATGTCTGTTTGCGTAAGCATACGAGCACAGGTGGGGCAGGGCAAAAGGTTAATAAACAAGGTGGTTTTCTGTAAATTAAGGCCCATTTTTTGAGCTTTGACGAGTAGCGCCATCTCGGCATGCACTGCATCATAATAGTTAAGATCGTTCGGTGGTGAAAAATGCAGTTCACGGCTGGCACCATGATGCATGGCATATGTTTGATATGGAACGACATTGTTGCAAGCGGCTGCCAGCAGTTCATAGGTTTTGCCAAGCTTTTTACCAAGCGCAACCCCTGTTTGAAAGCTATAATCAAACGAACAAGCCGCTGCCTGATCGGCTATGCTTAGCATTGCTTGCTCAGAAAAAGCACCGGTTGGTGAAGGCAGCGATACTTCGACACGGGCCGCGTAAGCACGAGCTTCAGCTTCGTCGCAAAACGGGGAAAGTAGCCGGTAGGGAATGCCGAGCTTTACCAGCGTATAAAACTCAGGCCGGGTATGAATGCTGCGATGCCATGAACCGTTCATAAACAGTGCCTGTTTGCAACCAATTTTTTCAAGCACAAAGGGCAGTTCGCGCTGAAAATAATGAAGGGTGTGAATCTTGCACTTGCTCGCCGAAGTGTTCACTTTATCAATAATCGGTTGGATTGTTTCGATGTTTAGGGTTTTAAACTGTGGCTGGCCGTTAAACCCATCAATATAGGCTTCTTTTGCCAGGCCCACTACAATATTACCGGCTGGTAGATATGCTTTTACAAGTTGTGTAAAGCGCTTTGCTGACAGCTCACGCGGGGCAGCGATAAATGTCGCGCTCAGCTTACGCAGTGGTTTTTTGCTGCTAAAAGCTAGCTCGCTCCAGTCAAATTGCATTGCGTGCTCTTTTTAAGTTCGTCACTTCATAAAGCTCATATTGTTTCACTCGCAAGGGTAAAGGCGAAGTGCAACCGGTGTTCTCTCTCGGCTGAAACCGAGAGAGAACCCGCGTGTAACGCCCTGAAGAAGGGAATGATATGAGCTTTATAAAGTTAAGCTGGTTCATCTTGATATTTCTTGGCAAACCGCTTACTCAGCTGCATAATTTTCTCGTGTTGCTCTTTATAACTCGCGGCGTTTTCAAGCGGTGTATGAGCAAGATGGCGGTAGTTCCACACACTTAAATCGGGCGAATCAAACGGCACACAATGAAAATGAATGTGCTCAACCGTGCTCTGCGCCTCAGCGCCATCTTTTTGCACAATTTGCATGCCCTTCACACCGTGTACTTCACGAATCAGCTTTTTTGCAATATAGAAGAACTTCCGAATCGTTTCCCACTCGGCCGGTGTAATTTCTTTGACTGAACGAACATGACGGCGGGGAATCACATAAAAATGGCCGTCAATGTAGGCATAGAGCGCAATGGTCATCACCACGCCGTTTTCTTCATGAAAGACATATTTCGAGTTAAGATCACAAAATACACATTTGCCAACGTTTTGCCAAATTGTGTCATATTGGCCATTTACGCGAGCGTCACGGTACAATTCTTGTTTCTTTTTCTCTGCGTCGGTCATTATTTTTCTTTTAGCGGGTCTTTTCGCAGTTCCATAAAGTCTTTAAACACCGCTCCCAAATGGCCACCTATGGCACGTTGAATAATTTTGGTGGTTGAAATAGCGGTCGATTGGCGATCAACCACAATGACTTCGCCGCCATATTTTGTAACGGTTTTGTATTCTTTTGATTCTTTGTAGTTGTTTGTCCAATCTTCTTTAACTGTTATATAGATGTCAGGTTGCAGCAGCCCCAAGGTTGGCGTGCAGCTTGGTTCGGGCAAGATCGTCACAAAATCGACCGAGCGCAGATAGGTGAGCATTTCGGCACGAATTTTTTCGTCTAAAATCGGCTTATTTGGGCCTTTCACGCGGCGAATCGCCTCGTTGCCGCTCACCCCAACGACTAGAATGTCACCGTGGGCTTTGGCTTTTTCAAGATAGCGGCATTGACCAGCGTGAATCAGATCCCAGCTGCCCGCAGTGAACACCACTTTGCGGCCCTTTTCTTTCAGTTTTTCATGCAGCACCATTAAGTCGCTTTGCGACACAAGTCGTTTCTTCCATGCTGCCACGGCGCTCATACTCCCTCATTTCACCTTAATTCTTTAACGGTATTGTATCATTTGCCTGGCAAGAAGCATATCGCGGGTGCGCATAAAATGTTCGTTTTGCGGCAGCGATTCATAAGGGTTGTGACGCAAGAACTTATAAAAATCATGCAATAAAAAGAGTTCAACAAGCCCGTCAAACGCATCAATTCGCTTAGTATTTTGCCGAAAAACAACGTTTTGCAGCACGACGCCGCCACGCTTGGCATAGCCTGAGCGAAGAAAATACTTTTTAATTTCATCAGGCGTTTTATATTTACAATCAACCAGCAAAAAAGCAAGGGTGCGGGCAATGTCAAACAGCGGATGGCCGAAGGCTGTTTTTTCAAAATCTAAAACACCACTTAAAGCAAGTCCTTTCTCAACAAACCTATCGCCCGCTTGAGCGGAGGCAAACAGTAAGTTACTACGCACGAAATCCATGTGCAACATCTGTTGGTTGGGCAACGAATGACATAGTTGCAATAACGTCATGTTTTTATGAAATACAGCTTCTTCTAGAGAAAGCTGTAGCTTTTTTAGAAGTGCCGTTTGCACATTCTGGTCAGCAAAATAGCGCCACATTCGCTGGTTTATTGTTTGATATTCATCAGTAACATATGGTTTTTGATCCCCTAGGCTCCGCAAGCGCTGATGCATAATGCTCATCGCCATACCTGCCAATTTAAGGTGCTGCTTGGTGTAGGCCTCCCACGGAATTGTTTCGCCAGGCAGGTAATTATAGAGTGCGCCGTATTTTACGATATTGCCCGAGCTTAGCCGAATAATTCGGTGATCGACCGACTGGCGAGTCGGCAGCCCCTGCGCCGCTAGGCTATTTGCCACTCGGTTCGCCCGCTGAATGCGAGCGAGCATGTCAGATTCAGGCTTATATAAAATAAGGTTGATTGTGCGGCCAGTTGTAAGCAGAACCGGGTACGAACTATTGCGATAGCCTTTTTGTGAAGGTTGTATTAACTGATACGAAACACCGTAGGCTTCGAGAATTTTCTGTAATGTCGCCTCACTCATGCCTCATGTTTTTCGAGTGTTACAAAGCTATAGTTATAGTCATGCTTTTCATCGGGAACATGTGCTTCACGCTCAACTTCGCGCCACCGCTTGTGGTTAATTTCAGGAAAGTAGGCATCGCCCTCAAGCTCGGCATCAACCTCAGTCAGATAGATACGGTCGGCAAGCGGCAAGGCGGCAGTGTAGAGCTGGGCACCGCCGATAACAAAAACTTCTTCCTTTTCGGCATGAGCCAGGCGCAAGGCCTCTTCGACCGAATGAGCAACAATAACCCCCTCGGCAAAAAACTCACGATTGCGAGTAACAACAATATGGGTGCGGTTGGGTAGCAACTTACCAACTCGGGCCAACAAATGGTCAAATGTTTTGCGGCCCATTATTATTGTGTGTCCCGTGGTTAATTGCCGAAACCTTTTTAAATCATTCGAAAGATACCACGGAAAGTCATTGTCTTTCCCGATCATACGATTTTTGGTAGCGGCAACGATAATTGAAATCATAGTGTCAGTATACAGGTCGTAAGGATAGATCGAGAAGAGTTCTATATGGTGGCGCCGTGGAGTCATGCTCACACGGCGCCACCATGCGCCAGAAAGTCTAGAGGCAGCCCGCCAACAGGCTACCGCGCAACCCGAGAAGAGCTGTTAACACCTTTGCTTTTCATGTCTTCGACCCAATGCCTGACATCCTCACTCAGCTGATCGCCAGACATACGCTCAATTCGGTGAATCACGCGGCCAGCCAAATTACGCCAGCTCACGCCCAACACTTGAGCCGTCACCGAAATCGCTGCCGTTGCGGCATCTGTAGCACCTGCTTGCACCGAGGCGGCAATGTTAGCTACTGCGTTGTCGCGCGATTCATCAAGCCGATAGCAGTCTATCATGCAACAAACTCCTTTGGTGTAAAGCCTTGCTTTAATGATCCCACGCAGGCGGCTTAAATGATATCGATGTGGCGATAATCACGCCCCGTTGCCTTGGCCAGCTCAAATAACTCGGTGTTAATTTGTTTCGCCGCCAACTGCTGTTCGACACTTTCACGGGCCCATGGCTTGCAATGGTATAGAGCAGCTGACAATTGCCGGAGTGCCGCGTCACGCAGAGCAGGGTCACCCGAGCCCCAAGCTTTATTGAGCTCCTGGGTGTCTAGCGTGACGGTCTTTTCCTGCATCGTTCTCCTCTCGATTTTTCACGTACTCGCCTCAAAACCCTCGCTTGGCGAGAATAGTATGGCGACGTGGCTGAGCATCAACCTGTTGGTTGGCTCACGATGGGCGAGCGCGTGCACATCTCGCCCCTCGTCAGCTAACCAGTCTAGAACGAAAAAACCCGAGGCTCACTTGGGAGCTTCGGGTTGTCGGTGACGTGGTGTTGCGTTTATTGAACGCGGCAAGCTCCCTTATAAAGGCATGTAATAATAAGGCCAAAAAACTTGGCTTGCATGCTGTTTATGTAGTGAGCACGGGCTGTGTTCATGTATATTTTTATACTCTAGTCGATCAAGGCTGTCAACTTATTGCATGCATTCTAGGAAAGTTATATAATATATTTTACCGAAGAGGCATCTTGCTTTTCGAATAAGTCGGGCTACAGCAAAGGAGAAGCCATGTCTCGCGAAGATCAAGGCGACACACTTCCTGGAGGAACGCCGCGCACCGACCCAGCGGGTAACCGAAAAAGGTCAGCCAGAAAACGAGCTCAACACTCGCCGCCGTCAGGAGCCCATCGTCGAAGACAGACTAGGCATCACCGTCTTGTTCTGACGGCAAGGGCACTACAGCTACCATCGAATTGATCTTACCGGAACCCGGTTGGGCCGAAACTTGGCCCCTCAATCGAATACTGTACTAGCCTTGCGTTCCACCCTGCCCGCACAACCTGGGCAGGGTGAAACGCACCCATTTAACTTACGGATAACTGTTGACACAGCAACAATAGTTTCATATAATCACTTAAGCAATTGCCCTAGACAGTAGCTGCTCTCATAAAGCTTAATTGTGCTACCGAGGTGAAAAGCGATACATCTTTTGTATTTTTTTCCGAGAAAGTCTTTGGCAGTGCGAGGCCCAAAGACTTCTTTTATTTTGAAAGCTATCTTGGCGCCTGGCGGCGTTACAGCTTGCAGTGCTCCCAAGCAGTACTTTTCGAACAGCTCGATGTGCGCTTCAGCTGTGTGCCTTGCCATGCATCCAAGCTAGCCTCTAAAAAGGGCAAGTGTTCATTAACAATCTGGTCGAACAAGTTAAAACTAACGAGGTTTATTATGGCAATTTCAAAAGATACCAAACAATCTCAAGTTGCCGCTGTTACCGCGCTTTTAGATGATGCCAAGCTCACCGCCTTTGCGCAATATGCCGGCCTGACTGTTGCCAATATGCAAGAGTTGCGCCGCACTGCCCGTGAAGCAGGGGTGACCATCAAGGTTGTGAAAAACCGCCTGGTGCGTGTTGCAATGCAGCAAACTGCAACCTACAAAGACACCGACACCTCAGCCTTAACGACTCAGTTGCTCTATGCCATCAGCAGTGACGACGAGGTCGCGCCAGCCCAGGTGTTAGCCCAGTTCGCTAAAAAACACCCAGCTTTACAATTGACTGGTGGTTTTGACGCTACCGGCACATACCTTGACACAGCCCGCATTAAAGCGCTGAGCGATCTGCCAAGCAAAGATCAGCTCCGCGGCATGCTGGTTGGCACCATTGCCGCGCCGCTCACCGGTGTTATGGGTGTCTTAAACGGCAACTTGAAGAGCGTACTTTATGCGCTCAACGCACGAGCCGAACAGCTCGAAAAAGCTTAGCTCATCAGCTTAAGATGAACCGATGTGGTAATCGTTAGCGTTTTCTAGAATCATCGACCCTCGCGGTCGTAATGCAGCGAATTATTTTATGAGCGGAGTGCGGTTCTAGAAAATGATAACGATTACCACATCACATCAAATACAAGAAATGTTACTAAAGGAGAACCATTATGGCTGAAGAAAATCAGACCGTAGAGCTTTCAAAAGACCTACAAGCAATTGTAGACAAATTAGACAAATTAAGCGCCCTAGAAATTAGCCAGGTTGTGAAGCACCTCGAAGAGCACTGGGGTGTCAGCGCCGCTGCACCTGCCGTAGCCGTTGCAGCTCCTGCTGGTGGTGGCGATGCAGCCGCTGAAGACGAAAAAACCGAGTTCACCGTTACATTGAAAGATGCCGGCGCCCAGAAAGTTGCGGTTATCAAAGCTGTAAAAGAACTTACTGGTCTCGGCCTTGGTGAAGCAAAAGCTTTGGTTGACGGTGTTCCAAGCCCAATCAAAGAAAAAGTCGGCAAAGACGAAGCCGAAGAAGCCAAAAAAGCACTTGAGGGTGCCGGCGCAACTGTTGAACTTTCTTAAAGTTCTCATCTCGACCAGATACAAGCAAAAACGCACCGCTATGGTGCGTTTTTGCATATGTTTGCATATGTTTTGCCCATAGCTAACAAAAAGAAGATATAATAACAACGCGAGAAGCATTGGGATACTGTATAATCTGCATCCGTCAGTTTTACTAATACACACACAAGGTGTATAATCTGAAAGCCTCACCCATTTTGTATGCGAGCAAACATCGAACACACCCTTACAAAGCTCATTGCTTTTCCGAGCATCAGTAGCGACACAGCCTCGTGCCGCGATGTTATTTTGTTTGCGCAACAGGAACTTGAAGGTCTCGGCCTGTCAATAACCACCGACTTTGAAAGTAATCACCCGTGGCTGCTGGCGACTACTCAAAATACGCTCGCTCCTAAACTCCTGCTCGCCGCACACCTCGATATTGTGCCACCATCAACACCCAAACAGCTCACCGCACAGGTTATGGGCGACAAGCTATACGGGCGTGGAGCATATGACATGAAATTTGCCGCTGCCTGTTTCATTGAACTTTTAAAAAGTAGGCACCGCGAACTTGCCCTCTATGACATCGGCATACTATTTACAACAGATGAAGAAATCGGTGGCCGTAGCGTATTAAAACTTCTTCACGCCGGCCTAGAGCCAAGCGTCGTTATTTTGCCAGATAGTGCAGCGCCGTGGGTGATTGAACAACGTGCCAAGGGTATTATTCATGCGCAACTCACCGCCAAGGGTAGTCATGGCCATGCCTCAAGACCATGGGAAAACGAGAATGCCATTCATAAATTGTTGCCAGCGCTCGAGCAGCTACGACAAACATATCCATCATTGCAGCCAGAAGCACCAACCCTCAGTGTTACAATTATAAATGGCGGTATGCCATCGGCAATCAACTTAATTCCCGCCAATGCTGAAGCTTTTATTGATATACGCGCCTTCGATCGAACAGAGCTTAAAAAAGCAAAACAAACGCTTCAAAAGGTTGCCAAAGAATACAGCCTAGAGCTTCATGTTCACGTTGATGACCCCTCTCTTGTGCTTGATAAAACAAACCCTTATATACAAACATTTACCGACCTCATAACAAAACAACGGGGAACCGCACTGTTCGCGGACTCCCAGGGGGCATCAGATGGCCGGCACTTTGCAGGCTACAACATCCCCTGTATTATATTGAGTCCCGAAGGAAAGGGCGTACACCAAGCCGACGAATGGGTGAGTTTAGCTGACCTGGAGCCGTTTTGTACACTACTCGAAAGCTATATTCTTCAAACAGATTTATTTCTAGCCAACAAATCGAAAGAAGCTCATAAACTTGACGGAATACTGCATCGCTGATATTATGCGACCAGTAATACCACTATAAAACAGACACTAAAAGGAATGCGAGCACTAAAAATGTCTGAGTTACCAGAAAAACAAGTAAAACGCCTGCGTGCGTTGTTACAAGATGCCGAAACTAACCTTGGGGCCGCCCGAGAGCTGCTCACCAGCCTGGGTCTTGGCGATGACGATACCGCCATTACCGCTAATCGCGAAGAAGTAGCCGGCAAGATTATTGAAGGCGTCTTTGACGGTCAAACAATGATCGGCCCTGACGGCAAAAGTTACCCAGTTCCGGCCAACTATGCCAGTAAATCAAAGTTGGTTGAAGGTGATATTCTTAAGCTAACTATAGCCGATGATGGCAGTTTCATCTATAAACAAATCGGCCCCGCTCCGCGCAAACAGGTGATTGGCACACTAGTGCAGCACGACGGCGCTTATTTTGTTGAAGTAAATGGCCACGAATATCGCGTATTACTCGCCAGCGTGACGTACTTCAAGGCCCACATTGGCGACCAAGTGAGTGTCATTATCCCCGAAGACGCCCCCGACGCCGAATGGGCAGCAATTGAAGCCGGGTTATAATAGCCCCAATTACTTTGCATATAAATATACTTGCCCACAAGGCATTCGAGCAAACACTCTTAAAAAGAAAGTAGCCCAGCCCCACGGAGGGGGCCAGGCATCGCTTCCTGTTGGTCAGTAGAAACTCCGGCAGTGACGTGTAGCCTCCTCTTGCCGCCTCTCATGACAGAAGGTGGGCTTGGCCTGCTCGCGATTGAGAATAACCTTATTGAACGTGTCGCTGATCTCCGGTGACATGTCCTGGTCGGGCAGCAGCACGACGGCGGCTTCGCCTTCGAGAATCGTACTCTCACCGAGCACACCAGGCTTCTCGAGCACCAGCACAGCACCCGGTCCGCAGATCTGCAGAGAACCGCTGATGCTGCCTTCGCCGACGATTCGGACGATGGGGTTTTCGCCCATCACCAGAACATCGCCGCTGTACGCAACATCGATATCCTTGCTTCGCAGCGCGTTTTTGGCCTCACGGCTGCCCGGATTCGGGCAGTAGTTCTTCAGGCCCGGCTCGCTCGGCGTCACATCGGCTGGTATCTTGGCGTAGCCTTCACCACTCGTCTTGATCTGGTTCGAGCCGGATACTGGCTGACTCTCACCAAGGCCGAACAGATCGTTCAGCCCGGCGAAGTATCCGCCAACCAACCCGACGAACAACACGACAACAACAACCGCCATCAGTTGAAAAGAAACCGAAGAAGACTTTCTCTCCGGCCTAGGCGTTCGCCCCACGTTTGCCATGACCATGTTTCCTCCAGGGAGCTAGGCACAACCGGTTGGTAGTGACTTGATCAATATTATACCATGAAATAGCCTGTTTGCAATATGTTGCATTATTCACGCTAGCCTTTTAGAAGCAGGGCGCTATAATAACAAGTAGACGAGGGGAGAGAAACAAACATGGGTCAAGCCTTATACCGTAAATACCGTTCACGGTCGTTTAGCGAAGTGGCGGCGCAAGAGCATATTACGAAGACCTTAAAGAATGCCATAAAACAGGGCAATATTAGTCATGCTTACTTATTTACGGGGCCACGCGGCACAGGTAAAACCAGTATCGCTCGCATTTTAGCGCACGAAATTAATAACCTGCCGTATTCTGACAAACCACACCTCGATATTATTGAAATTGACGCTGCCAGCAACCGCCGCATTGAAGATATTCGCGACCTACGTGAAAAAGTTCACATTGCACCCACAAGTGCAGCATACAAAGTCTATATCATTGATGAAGTACATATGCTCACGACCGAAAGTTTCAATGCGCTCTTGAAGACACTCGAGGAACCACCGGAACATGTGGTATTTATTTTAGCTACCACCGAACTTCATAAACTACCGGCGACTATTACCAGCCGAGCTCAACGTTTTGCCTTTCGAGCGCCAACACCAAAAGATATCATGCGCCAGCTCGAGCATATTGCACAGCAAGAAGCGATAGCAGTGAACGACGCCGCCTTATCCCTTATCGCAGAGCACGCCGACGGCAGCTTCCGCGATAGCATTAGTTTGCTCGATCAGGTAAGCGCCAGCTTTGATCCTAAGCACACTATTACTGAAGCCGATGTTAGTATGCTACTCGGCCTACCTTCGGCGAAAGCGCTTGACACACTTCTAGAGGCAGTCTTAAGTGGGCAGGCTACTACTGTTGCGCAGCAGCTTGCGGCACTAGAAGAGACCGGCACTGCACCCGCAACTATAGCCTTAGGCCTGATGAAACGGGCGGGCAAAGAGGCAATAAAAAACCCGCTTGCCAGTGCATTGCTACACCACCTGATTGATGTAGGGCGCAGTGCCCACCCACAAGCAAAACTGCTGGCCGTTTTGCTGGCAGCAGCCCATCAAACTATTACACCCGCAAAAAAAGCCACTACTATGCCACTTCAAGCCGAGCAAGAAGCAACGGTTGTTGCCAAAAGCTTGCCGACAAAGAAGCCTGAAAAGCTCGCCGAGCAACAATCTAAAGCGCCTTTGCCGCAAGCTGAATCAAAAAAAGCTACACCAGCCGATGGCAATTCATTGCAGCTTCTTTTAGAAAACTGGGGGCCAATTCTTAACAAAATAAGAGCTCATAGCCCGCCTTTATATGGTGCCTTAAAAACCGCCGAAGTACGCCTTGGCAGCGGCAATATTGTGCTAGCCTTCAAGTTTGCCTTGCATCGTAATCGCGTCAATGACAGTAAGCACAAGTCGGTGTTAGCCCTGGTGATCGCCGAAACAATAAATCTTAACGGTATCGCCATTGAAACAATTTTCGACACAAACGCTGTAGCCACACCGGCCGAAATGCCACCAAAAACCGCCGAAGCTAAAGCGGTGATCGATATGATGGGTGGTGGCGAAGTTGTATCAGTTAGTGTATAAATAAGAAAACATGGCCAGAACTCAACCCCAACAGAAACACCCCGCCGGCAAGCTGCCGCCCCAGAACCTTGAAGCTGAAGTAAGCCTGCTGGGCGCGGTGCTGATTGATGAAGAAATATTGGCCGATATTAGCGACAAGCTAAAGGCCGAAGATTTTTACGATAAACGCCACAAAAGCATGTTCGCTGCCATGCTCCGGCTTTTCGAAGCCCATAAGCCAGTTGATCTGCTTACACTCACAGAAGAACTAAAGAAAAAAGACGAGCTTGACTTAGTCGGTGGCCCCGGCTACATCAGCGAGCTCACTAACTCTGTGCCAACCGCCGCACACGCCGAAACCTATGCCGATATTGTGCGCCAAAAAGCTCTGCGCCGCCGGCTTATCAAAGCCAGCAGTGAGATTGCCGAAATGGGCTTCGAAGAAGATACTGAGGTGCAAGAACTGCTTGAAAAAGCCGAAGCCGAACTTTTCTCAGTTTCAGACACCAACCTTAAGCAAGACCTTGTGAGCTTAGACCAGATTTTAAACGAAAGCTTTGACCGGCTCGACGAGCTGCACCGTGATAAAAATAAAATGCGCGGTGTGCGCACCGGCTGGAAAGATCTTGATAACATGACTGCCGGCTTACAGCGCAGTGACCTTATTATTTTAGCCGCCCGGCCCGCCATGGGTAAAACCACACTTGCAACGAATCTTGCCTACAACATTGCCACAAAAGAGAAACAGCCAGTAGTCATCTTCAGCCTAGAAATGAGCAAAGAACAGCTGGTCGACCGCATGCTGGCCGACGCCGCTGGCGTTGATGCCTGGAACATTCGCACCGGTGCTCTCAGCGATGAAGATTTCGAAAAGCTGTCTCACGCCATGGGCGAGCTGGCTGAAGCACCGATATATATTGACGATACGCCAGGCATGACCGTGCTTGAAATGCGCACCAAAGCCAGGCGTTTAGCGCATGACCGCCCGCTCGGCCTCTTAATGGTTGATTACTTACAACTAATGAGCGCCAGCGCTCGTTCTGACGGCAACCGCGTACAAGAGGTAAGCGAGATTAGCCGAGGCCTAAAACTGATTGCACGCGAGCTTAATGTGCCAGTGGTAGCTCTTTCGCAGTTGAGTCGTACGGTTGAAAATCGCAGCCCGCAAATTCCTCAACTGGCCGACCTACGTGAGTCGGGTTCAATTGAGCAAGACGCCGATATTGTTATGTTTATCTACCGCGAAGATTACTACAACCCCGAAACCGAGCGCCAGCACATTACCGACCTTATCATCTCTAAGCACCGCAACGGGCCGGTTGGCAAAGTTGAACTCTATTTCCATCCAGAGCGTTTGAAGTTTATGTCGCTTGATAAACGCAAGCATGAGTAATATGAGGGTAACTTATTACTTTATCTTTTCTCAGCCTATCGGCACCGGGTCCTGTCACTCAAGGCATACCTCCCCACCGTGCTCGCTAAAGCTGCGTGTGTGGCGGGTGCCCCTCCTTCCGTGCCACCCGCTAGTCTGTGCACGAGATAGGCAGGTAAACACAATGTCCTTCTACTGCACCGATTCATAGTGTCAAGTTTGCTTAGCCTTAGGTGTGGCCTCTCAGTTTGACAAGTCTTATTCCAAAAACCCAGAAATAAGTAAAGCAAGGCACCAAACCTTTGCTATAATACAAAAGACATGCAGTTTGGAATCTTAAAAGAGCTTATTTTATATCGATACCGCTACATTCTCGCCTATGTGGCCTTAATCATTATTTGTGGCGGCTTAACACTTTGGCAGCTCAATAGCATTCCACTCGGTTTCAGCGCCGATGAAATGAATAGTGCCGTTGCCGCACGTCATCTTAAGCTGAACGGCTCTTTTGTAGATGGGCCATACATTGCCCTGCAAAAAGTAACCTTAGCACTTTTTGAGGTTGGCACACTTGGCATTCGCTTGCCCTCGGTTATATACGCCATTCTAATGGTAATGGCAGCCTATATTCTCTTGAAACGCTGGTTTAAAGAGAATATCGCCATTATCGGCACTCTTTTGATTGTCACCTCGACCCACTTCTTGCTGCGTGGCCGCACCGGCAGCCCCGCCATACTTTACAGCCTATGGCCCATGCTACTATTGGCAACCGGCTCACTCGTTATAGACCGCACTAAGGCCTGGAAGTTCTGGTTATGGTGCTCATTTATTATTGTTGGTTTCATGTTTTACACACCTTATCTCGTCTATGTCGCGCTTGCAGCGGCCGTGCTGCTTTTTGTATCGCCCAGCGGCCGACAGATCTTATTTGAAGCCAAATTCGGCATCGCGGCAACTTCAATTTTCTCATTGTTACTGGTTGTTCTGCCACTCGGTTGGAGCATCTATAATCACCCAGAGATCATAAAACCCTTACTCGGTATTACCGAAGCCCTGCCGAGCCTCCAGGCTATCACCGAAAGAGCAATCACCTTAGCAAACGGTTTCTTTGACTTTTTACACCCTCAACTGGGCCTAGGGATGACGCCATATCTTAGCCTTCCTGCTCTGATACTCAGCCTCTATGGCCTCACTCGGCTCTGCTTAAAAATAACCGAACCGCGATACACTCTTGTCGTCAGCTGGTTTACACTCAGCATTCTGGCAATTGTCATTTTTAATGCTCCAGCAGCGCTAATGTTTGTACCGCTTATGTTATTGACGATTTATGGTTTTTACTTCTTCATACGGCACTGGTACGAGCTTTTTCCGCGTAACCCTTATGCGCGCATGGCAGCACTGCTACCAATTGCAGCCCTTTTGCTAGTAATGATGCAATTTAATTTTGATCGCTATTTTTATGGCTTGGCGCGCAGTAATCAAGTTCATGAATTATATGATGCGGACATTAAAATTGCCAAAGCACAGCTGCAAAAGCTGCCACCATTACAGAGTGGCGTTATTGTTGTTGATGCGCACAAGCAAGCCTTTTTTCAGCTGCTCACAAGCAGTTATCCGAACTTGCAAATATTGAACCCGGCCGAGCCGCTCGCTGAAGTGCCAGCTTATCTAGTGAGCGCACAAACAAACACTATTGCAACATCGGTCTTGCAAAACCGTTCAATGAAATTAATTACCGATAGCCGCAAAAGCGAAGAAGCACTGCGATTTAAGCTTTATCGGTAAAAATGATATAATTTTTTAAAGAAAGAAGGAGTTTTTAATGTTTGACCAAGCCAAAATGGTGATGAAATTAAAAAAGGCTCAAAAAGAGCTTTCAAAAGAAATTATTGAAGTCGAGGCGGGCGACAGCGCTGTAATTGTGCAAATAACCGGCGAGCTAAAAATCAAAAAAGTAACGATTAACCCTGACAAGGTAGATCTTGGCGATATCGGCGAACTTGAAAAATGGGTAGAAATCGCCATTCGTGAAGCTATGAGCAAGGCACAAGCTGTGGCTGCCGAAAAAATGAAGCCCCTTATGGGTGGTCTTGGCAACTTGGGAATGTAGCTAGCTCCAGTTTAACCGCTTCACGCTAAGCGTGGGTATTCATTTTTTATGACCCAATTACTCCCAAAATCATTAGAACAGCTTATAGACACCTTCGGCAACTTACCCGGCGTTGGGCCACGTACAGCCGAACGCTATGCTGCCTATATCTTAAAAAGTCATAAAAAAGTGGCGCACCAGCTTGCCGAACGCCTCGAGCACCTACATGAGAATGTCAAAGAATGCCCAAAAACATTCGCCCTTATCGATGCTAGCGAAGCCGTTTCGCCCCTTTATAGCGACCCGTCGCGCGACAAGCAACTCATTGCCATCGTTGAAGACGCACTCGATGTCGTTGCGCTTGAAAAAACCCGACAATTTAAAGGCACCTACCATGTGCTTGGTGGCGTTATTAGCCCAATCGATGGCATTGGGCCAGAGCAACTACACGTGCACGAGCTGCTGCAACGCATTAAAGATGATGCTGTCAAAGAGGTGATTCTTGCCACCAATGCTAGCGTTGAAGGCGAAACCACCGCCCTTTACGTGCAAAAACAGATTGAAGAAGCAGGCGCCGAGGTAATTATCAGCCGGCTGGCCCGCGGGCTGCCAGTGGGGGTCGATTTAGAATACGCCGATCACATTACGCTAAAGCATGCCCTTGAAGGCAGAAAAAGCGTATCTTCTCACTAGCTTGCGTGTGATATGCCATTCTCAGGTAATTTAGAGTTCTCGACACCACAGCCACCAAAGCGTGCGCACATTGAAGATTCAGTCGCACCGGCAGAGCATTTACTGCCCGACGAGCTTAAGAAGATTATTGATACAATCGGCAAAACAGCAACGAGCGGCAAGCTGCTTCAAAGAGCGTCATTTTATTACGAATATGCCATCGCAACTCCAGATTTTACAGCTGATGACGAATATTTTAATCATGCCCATCAAGATATCGACCGCATCCTTGCTGACGATCTACCTGAACGTCACCCGGTACGCTTCGGTGCGAATGTACTTCGAGCTTACGAGGCGACCTTTCGCGCGAGAGCAAAGCAAGAAGTTATCACCAACACATTACGCACCGAGCTCCAAATAAAAATAGTGAACATTCTATATGATTACCTGGGCGAGGCCGATTTAGAACAAATAGAATATGGCCGAGCATCAGAGCTCGTAGCGATTGCTTATCTATTAAATGGTGATCTATTTCCGTATTTTTCTTTACACCGTGAAGAGGGCAATATAGTCGCTTCTGACAACCACGACTTATATACACTGCACCCTTGCGAGATAAATCAGTTCAAAAAGGTGCCAATTTCAATTAAATTCCGAGAGGTTGAACCACCTAGCGACATTCTGGTGTCACTCCCAGTCGGTCGAATAGCCCTTACGGTTGCTCGCAGCATACCACCGTATACAGAAGACAGTGATTTTCTTAAAGAGAATAGTGAAACAAAAGCCTTACGGCTGGCCGCAGATATAATTATTTGCCACACCAATGGAGAGCCGCTAAGCGTTGAAGATAACGCCTTTCTTTGGAGCATGACAAGCCACCTGCAAACACCGCTTATTAACTTTGCCCAAAATTCTATTGCTGTCGACTATGCTTCAAGGGCAGCATTATTACGGCAGGAAGTAATCATAAGAAAAGAGGCAGCAGCACGGCATCAAGCACTGCAAAAAGAGATATACCAAAACCGGGCTAGACTGCTACAATAAAACAGATGTACGAAAAAATCCAACAAGCCCTAGAATCAGCTCAAACTATCGTTATTGTTCAAGCTGAGAACCCTGACGGTGATTCACTTGGGAGCGCAATTGCGCTTGAAGCCATTCTTGAAGATATAGGCAAAGCCGTGAGCATGCATTGTTCGGTAGAGATGCCAAAATATCTTCGCTATATTGACGGCTGGGATCGAGTAAGCATCGATTTTAACACTAAAGCCGATATGGCAATTATTGTTGATACCGTTAGTGATGTGTTACTTTCGAAAACACTGGCAGTTCCCGAAATAAAGCATTTTTTTGAGACTCACCCCGTTTTTGCGCTTGACCACCACGGCTCCGTCACCAGTAGCCTGCCGTTTGAGCATGAGCTTGTTATTGCGCCTGAGGCCGTTGCCACCGGTGAGCTGATTATCGATATTGCCACAAAACTAGGCTGGCATATAAGTAAAGATGCCGCTGAGGCACTCTATGCCTCAATTATGGCCGATAGTCTGGGCCTTACCACCGCCAATACCACTGCTAGCAGTTTTCGCGCCGTTGCGACACTCGTAGAGCAGGGCGCAGTACCCGCCGAAATCGAAGCCAAGCGCCGTGAGTTTATGAAGAAATCGGCCGAAATTCTAGCCTATAAAGGCCGCTTGCTTGAAAGAATTGAATATTATCTTGATGGCGCACTCGCGTTGGTGCATATTCCCTGGGAAGAAATCGCCGAATATTCCGACCAATATAACCCCAGCGTGCTAGTGCTCGACGAAATGCGGCTGGTCTATGATGTAAAACTAGCCGTTGCCATTAAAACCTACCCCGACGGCAAGCTCACCGGCAAATTACGTGCCAACCCTGAAGCAAAAATTGCCGACGTTGTAGCCGCCTACTTCGGCGGTGGCGGGCATGGCTATTCAGCAGGCTTTCGTGTATACGAATCGTACGAGCACATTAAAAAAGAACTAGTTGAAGCAACCGATAAAGCACTAGGCGAGATCAACAGGTAAAAGGTCTTATGCGAGCTTAGTAGTTACGTTACCAGCAGTTCTGAAGCCATGAAGCACTAGTGTTCCATTGTCACTATATAAAATCACACCTACTTCTGATAAGCTAACAGCGAGAACCACTATGTCAGATATTTATTTTCACAACACACCCACCAACAAGAAAGAAACTTTTAGGCCCATTCATAAGGGCAAGGTGGCCCTTTACACCTGTGGCCCAACTGTTTATAGCACGCCACACATTGGTAACTTTGTAGCGTATATTCGCTGGGACATTTTGGTGCGCATGCTTATTGCCAGCGGTTTTGAGGTAACACGTGTTATGAATATTACCGATGTTGGCCATTTAGCGAGCGATGCCGACGAAGGTGAAGATAAAATGCTCAAAGGCGCTAAGCGTGAAGGTATTTCAATGTGGGATGTCGCGCAGCGCTACACCGACGAATTTATGAATGGCGCCAAGCAGCTCAACCTTATTACTCCAACTTTTATTACCAAAGCAACCGACTTTATTCCGGAACAAATCGAGCTCATCAAACAGCTTGAAAAAAAGGGGTTTACTTATAGTATTGATGATGGTGTTTATTTTGATACCGGTAAATTTCCGCATTATGCCGATTTTGCGCACCTCGACCTTGAAGGCATGAAGGCCGGTGCCCGAGTTGATTACAACAATGAAAAACGCAGCCCGCACGATTTCGCACTCTGGAAGTTTGACAAAAAAGGCGAACGCACCGAAATGGTCTGGGATTCGCCGTGGGGCCGGGGCTTTCCAGGTTGGCATCTTGAATGTTCGGCTATGATTGAAGCAAAGCTTGGCGACACCATCGATATTCACACCGGCGGTATTGATCATATTCCGGTGCATCATACCAACGAAATCGCCCAAAGCGAAGCCGCTCACAACAAGCCGCTGGCGCATTATTGGCTACACACCGCGCACCTACTTAGCGAAGGCACTAAGCTCGCTAAAAGCCTCGGTAATAGTTTTTTGCTGCAAGACCTTGCCGACCAGGGCTTCAGTGCCCTTGATTTTCGTATGTTTGTTTCACAAAGCCACTACCGCACAGAAAGTAACTTTACATGGGAGAACCTGGCGGCTGCGGCAAACCGTCTCAGAAATTGGCAGAATATCGCCAGCTTACGCTGGCAAACTTACGACACGCTGCAAAGCGACGCTGAAAAATCGAGCGATGAGCTCTCGGCTGCAATGCAACAGGCCCGCGAAGCCATTTTGCTGGCGTTGCAAGACGATCTTGAGTCGCCTCAGGCCTTTAGAATTATCGACGAGCTATTCGCTACAATAGAGCGCACGCCGCTTGCCGATATTCAGCAAACAAGCCTAAGGCAATTACTTGAGACTATCGATGAGCTATTCGGCCTACAGTTACTAGAAACAACACCAGATGTAAGCGAAGAGGTGAAATTACTTATTATTGAACGCCAGCGCGCACGCGAAGCCAAAGATTGGGCGCGTTCCGACAAGCTACGCGAGCAGTTGGCTCATCAACATATCGGCATACACGACACCGCCCACGGTAGCATCTGGTACCGACTGTAAGCCGTTATACTTGGGTTTAAGCTTCTTTCCCTTTTTTTGTCGAGGGACCTACTGCTACTAACTTACCTTGTTCTGGGTGGTGTGATACATAATCGTGCTTGTTCTCAATATAATCGGCGATCAGAACTCGCACACAGCCGGCAACCGGAATAGCAATAATCGCGCCGATTAGGCCAAATAGGGTAATGCCGATGATAGCTGCCGTCACCACCCCCAGGGCACTCAGTTGCACCGTTCGAGCCTGTACTACCGGTTGAATCACATTGTTTTCAACTTGCTGATACAAAATATAATAAACTAAGAAGATGATTGCTGCCGGAATGTTATTAAACAAGAGCACTGTGGTGGCAATAATTGCGCCAATTGTGGCACCAAACATAGGAATCAAGGCTGCAATGAATATAATACCCGTCAGCGGCAAAACCGCACCAAGCGGCACTTCGCTAAAGATACGAGTAAGAATAAATAGCACCACCATTGCGCAAGCGGCATTGACGCCAGCCACCAGCACCTGGCCGTTGACATAGCCGGTTACAACCTTATACATGCGGGTAATGAGCCGTTGGTCTCGCTTTAATTTACGATTATCGCTATAAAGACGCCACATTCGCTGCACCCACGCTGGCCCTTCTATCAACATCAAAAACGTCAGCACCAATATAGTAATGAGCGAGATTGTGCCATTCAGCACCGAGCTAACACCACTTACTACCGAAGAACCGATGCCACCGGCAATTGCGCCAGACTCCTGCTTTGCCTTAGTAACAAATTCGTCAAGTTCATCTTGCAGCTGATATTTTTCAAGAAACTGGCTAAATGAACCCTGCTTTTTTGATAAGTCTTCGATATAGGCCGGAAAATTATTCACAAAATCATTCGTTTGCTGCACAATCGGCGGTGCCGCAACATAGGCGAACAAACCTAAGATGGTAAGCATGACGATATAAGCAAGGGCCGTCGCACCAATCCGACTATTGTGCGGTAATAACCTTGCCATTCGGCTGACCGGCGGGTTTAACGCTAACGCCAGAAAAAGCGAAATACCAATCAAAGTTAAGGCACTGCCGGTTTTCCACACTGCAAAAATAGTCAGGCCAAAAATAGCCACTACGGTAATAAAGCGGACAATTGTACGAGTTTCAACGCGCAAGGTCACGTTCATAATAACCCTATCATACCTTATTGGTTCATCTGATGAAACTTATATACCACAAAAACCCCGGCAATAGCGCCAATCACTGCAAGTATGACCGATATAACATCAAGCGGTTTTGCCCCAAACCAGCTGGCAATCAAACCACCGAGAAACCCGCCAATAATCATGCCGAGTACGAGTACTTTTTTATCTACCATATTCGCAGTATAGCCCATTACTTTGCAGTTTAACAGCCTCTGTGATTCAATAAGGTCAATGGCAACCGAGCATGTTACTATTTCGCATTTTTCAATGAGCTTTGGCCGCAAAAAAGTCATTGATGACCTTTCATTTAACGTTAAAAAGGGCGAAGTGTTCGGCTTTTTAGGCTCAAACGGTTCAGGTAAGACAACCACGCTCAGAGCCTTGCTTGGCATTTATGAACCAACTGCCGGAGAGCTGCTGATCGACGGGCAGCGCTATCAAAGCCACTTAAGCGGTAAGCTGGGCTATTTGCCTGAAGAAAGAGGCCTTTACAGAAAAGAAACCGTTATCGATATTATGGTTTACTTTGGTATGCTCAAACAAATGAGTCGGCGCCAGGCTCATGATTGGTCGCTTGCTTACCTTGAGCGAGTTGGCCTCTTAGGCAAGCAAAAAATGAAACTAGAAAAGCTATCTGGTGGCCAGCAGCAAAAAATCCAGCTTGGCGTCACCATGATGAACCAGCCTGAGCTACTTATTCTTGACGAACCAACCAAGGGTCTCGACCCTGTTAACCGCCGGCTACTAATGGAGATGGTTGAAGAGCAGAACCAGCGCGGCGCCACCGTTATTTTAGTAACACACCAGATGGAAGAAGTTGAACGGCTATGTGATCGCATTGTTATGCTCAAAGACGGCAAGCGGCGCGCCTATGGCACAACCGACGATGTTCGCGGAGAGTTCGGGGGCAACATTATTGCTCTACGCTTTAGGGGAGAGTTGCCGAGACACGAAAAACTTTACGAAATCCATAAACAGCTGCCACATTTTGCCGAGCTAAGGCCAGCTGCAGGCGTACAACAGCAGGCGATTCTTCAAAAACTTGCTAAAGAACCGTCGTTAGAGCTTTCATTATTTGAAGTCCGCAAGCCTTCACTTGACGATGTGTTCGTGGCAATTTATGGCGAAACCGCCGCAAAGGAGGCATGAGAACACTATGCATAACTTAAAAACAGTTGTTTCGTTCGAATTCTTCCGCACCATTAAAAAACCAACCTTTTGGGTTAGCGCTCTTTCGGTGCCGATAATGTTTGCCGTTATTTTTAGTATTAGCTTCTTCTCAGCTGCCCAATCTGATACTGCAGTTGAGCAGACGAACAAAGAAAAGTTTAGCTTCAGCGTGAAAGACGATTCAGGCCTGGTAGCAACGGGCTTGATCGAGCAGGCCGGTGGCATCGCCGCTCCCACAAAAGATGCAGGTATCGCCGAAGTTAAAGCAGGGGAGATCGACGCCTTCTTTTATTACCCAGCCGACCCCAGCAAACAACCGATTGAAACCTATGCTAAAGATGTCGGCCTGACCAAAAATGGCCGCTATGAAGCCGTTGCTGCTTCGCTGCTTCGGCAAAGTATTAGCACCAGCATAGGCTCAGACACAAAAGTAAAACTGCTCGAAAGCGAACCAAAAGTAAAAAGCACAACATATAAAGATGGCCGGCCTGCACCCGGCTTAGAACGCATGGTAGCACCAGCTATTTTTATAGCGCTCTTTTTAATAGTTGGCATGAGCTTAATTGGCCAAATGCTCACCAGCACTACTGAAGAAAAAGAAAGCCGGGTCACTGAAATTATTCTCACAACCATTAAAGCGCGCACGCTCATTCTTGGTAAAATTATCGGTATTTTTGCCACTGGGCTATTGCAGCTTTTGGTTATTATTGTGCCATCGTTTCTTGCATTTGTGATTTTCAGGGGTACCGACGCGCTGAGCGCCCTCAATCTCTCGAATATCCCTATTGACCCAATTGCCGTTACGGTGGGTGTAATTTTGTTTGTTACTTCTTTAATGCTTTATACCGGCTTATTTGTTGCAACTGGCGCTGCCGTGCCAACAGCCAAAGAAGCCAACAGTTTTCTTAGCATCTTCTATGTGTTGATGTTTTCGCCCGGCTGGATCGGTTCAATACTCTTTCTCGACCCCGAACAACCGATTGTGAAAGTTTTTTCATTCTTTCCGTTTACCGCACCAACGACGCTGATGTTACGCAATACATTCGGAAATCTACCGCTACACGAAGCAGTTATTGGCATCGCGATTATTTCAATCACAGCTATCGCCGCCATGGCGCTAGCCATTCGCATTTTCAGGTATGGCACCGTTGAATACAGCCGGCGGCTTAGTTTTAAAGAGATGCTTGGCCGCAAAACTTAGAAAAGGAGAGCTCGTTACTGCAACCTCTGCGCTTCCGTACACAAGAAATAGCTCAAAGATTTGAGATTGATACCGTTTATGCTATGCTTGGCGTCATGCATTCGTATATTGTCAGCGTCAAGCTTAGGCCACAAGGCCTCAATAGCAAAACACATACAATAACTCCTAGACAAACCTAACTTGCCTCTGTTACCATACGATCAAGCGATATTTAAAGGAGTCAACATGGAACCAGCAAAAAACACACCAGAACAACCAAAAAAGTCAGATACTACCCCCGAAGCAGCAGCACCGTCACCAGCACCAACCACGCCAACTTCTCAGCCCGAGCCACAGCCTGCCGCGGCGACGCAATCCATACAGCAACCGCAGCAAGGCCAACAATATGTTGTAACACATCGTTCACTAGAGGGTGTTGGCGGTTGGCTAGCCTTTTGGATCGTGCTGTTTGCGCTCGGTGCCATCGGCGGAATTTACAACTTCTTTGCACAAATTAGCGGCGAGGCTGGGGTGAGTTTTAAAATCGTTGATGTCATTTTTATGCCAATCATGGCTATTATTAATATCGTCGCCATATTGTTAATTGTTATGCGCAAAAAAATTGGAAAATGGGTCGCTGTCAGCTCATTTGCAACCAGCGGGCTGTACTCAACCATCACACTCCTGACAAACCCTATCGATAGTGTGGCTAACCTTGTTGCGTCGCTGCTCGTTGCCTGGTTTGTTCTGGGGCTATTCGCACTCTACTTCTTAAAGTCGGAACGCGTCAAGCAAACCCTGACAAAATAATACGAAGCTCGCACTAAACAGGGGCAATTCGTAACTGCTTTTGGCTCTGACGCATAAAACAATAGCCCCGAGTCGATCGACACAGGGCTATTGCCTTAGTGTGCCAGCAACTCAGGGCTGATCAGGTCAGACCGACAAATGTTTCACACACAGAGCCTGGCCTACCTGACTAGACCAGCTCGTCGTTATCTTTGCCCGCCCCGCTGCAGCTCCAGCCAGACACGTTCGATAGCTTCGTCTTCCATCTCCCCATAGAGCTTGGGTAGGTGAATCTGATGGAACTCTTTACGAGTGCAGCCAATTGCCTTGTGCGCGTGCTGAAGCTTCACGATGAAATTAGGCAGCCAGAACGCATACGGATCACACGGGTCGCGCACAAATATACCGAGAAATCGGATTCCCATATAGCTGTCGGTGGGTGGCTCCAAGGGCTCATTGAGCTGATTGTAACGCGGGAACACCCTGACGGGCAGTAGACCGAGATCGCCTGGTGTGTACGTAAAGTGCTCCAATCCATACAAGGGATGGGCATGGCTAGTGCGGAACATTGCTCTGAGCTGTGGGTTGGGCCAGTTCCCGTCCGGCTGAAAGCCGGTCAAGAACTGGCCAATTCTCTCAAGAACGATATTGCCCTCGTTGCTTCGCCAGAGCATAGCCCATGTCGCCGGGCTCGGGTGAACCTGAGAGAACATGGCGGCCATCGAGTGAGCAGGAGATTTGCGAGATGCTGCCATAGTAGCCTCCGGTGAGTAAGAACGCTGTCGGAATGAACAGATTAGATATATGATAAACTGTTGTTGTAGATTTGTCAAATAAAGCACACCTCGGTACCCGACTTCTATGCTTTAATGCTAAACGAGCTTGTGCTTTCCTGCTCAATAGCCGTATCATATGTACATGGATATTGCCGAAAAACTAAAAAACATCTTTAAAGGCGAAATTGATACCAGCGAAGCCGCCCGCGAGTTTTACAGCCACGATGCCAGTTTGTTTGAGCTAAAGCCCGAAGTAGTGGTTGCGCCGCAAGATAGCGCCGATGTGCAAGCCTTGGTGAAACTCGTCAGCGAAAACAAAAAAAAGAGCCCTCAATTGAGCATTACTGCTCGTTCGGCCGGAACTTGTATGTCGGGCGGGGCAGTCAACGATTCAATTATTATGGACATGAGCCGGCATTTTAACAAGATTACGCGCGTTACACCCACCGAAGGCCATGTGCAACCAGGGGTATTTTATCGCGATTTCGACAAAGAAACGCTAAAACTTGACGTTTTAATGCCAACCTACCCCGCCAGCCGCGAGCTCTGCACCGTCGGCGGTATGGTCAATAACAATTCAGGCGGTGAAAAATCACTCGAATATGGCAAAACTGAAGATTTTGTCACCGAACTGAAGGTAGTGTTACGCGACGGCAATGAATATACCGTTCGGCCACTCAATAAAAAAGAGCTTGAGGCTAAAATCGCGCAGAATGATTTTGAAGGCAGCATTTACAAGCAAGTATATGAACTCTGCGAAGCACATTATGATGAAATTAAAGCCGCCAAACCCCAGGTTAGCAAAAATTCAATGGGCTATAACCTTTGGGATGTCTGGGATCATAACACCGGCATTTTTGACTTGTGCAAATTATTCGTCGGCGCCCAGGGAACACTTGGCTTCGTTACTGATATAAAATTCAAGCTCGTCGAGCGTCGCAAACACTCTGGGCTTTTGGTGTGTTTCATGAAAGACACCACCAAACTCGGTGAAGTTATTAATGTTGTGCTATCGCACAAGCCGGCCACTTTCGAATCATTCGACGACAACACGCTGTGGCTGAGCTTTAAATTCTTCTTTTTCTTCCGTAAAACATTGGGGTGGATCGGCCTGGCAAAGCTTGGACTGAGCCTCATACCAAACCTATTTATGCTCATGCAAGGTATTCCAAAGCTTATTTTAATGGTTGAATTTAATGGCAAAACCGCACAAGAAGTCGCCGATAAAATCGAGCGTATGCGTGAAACACTCAAGCCATACGGCATGGCTATGGAACGTGACGAAACCGAGGCTAAAAGTAAAAAGTTTTGGATCATGCGCCGCGAAAGCTTCAATTTGCTTCGCAAAAAAGTGCGCGACAAGCACACCGCACCGTTCATTGACGATTTTGTGGTGCAACCGCAATATTTGCCCGAGTTTTTGCCGCAATTGCGCACCATTATTAAGAAATACAAGCTACTCGCCACCATCGCCGGCCACATGGGCGACGGTAACTTCCATGTTATTCCGCTCATGCGTATTGAACTTGAAAGCGAACGTGCCAAACTTGAGCCAGCCATGAAAGAAGTGAATGAGCTAGTCTTGAAATACAAAGGTTCACTCTCGGGCGAACATAACGACGGCCTGGTCCGTGGGCCCTGGCTGCCAGAAATGTTTGGCAAGCAAGTGTTCGGCTATTTCAAGCAAGTGAAGCATATTTTCGACCCCGAGAATATGTTTAATCCGCACAAAAAAACCGACGCCAGCTGGGAGTTTAGCATGTCGCACATTCGAAAGAAGTTTTAATATGACCGCTATAAGCTTTGCAAGCGTCAGCAAGACATTCGGCAGCACCAAAGCAGTGCGCGAAGTATCGTTTGAAGTTGAAAAAGGCGAGGTCATCGGCTTTGTCGGCCCTAATGGTGCGGGCAAAACAACAAGCATTAGCATGCTCATGGGGTTCATTCGGCCACATCACGGCGAAATTACACTACTTGGCACTAAAGTGCGGCCACAATCTGCCCACAGCTTACACAATCGTGTTGGCTTCGCGGCAGGCGATATGGCGCTGTTCGACAACACCACAGGTCAACAATATCTCGATTTTATGGCGCACGCTAGCAAAGCTAAACCGACAGCCCGCGAAGCACTCATTGCCGATTTACAACCCATATTACACAAGCCCATCAAGCAGCTTTCGCGCGGCAATAAACAAAAAATTGCTCTGATAGGCGCCTTGCAGCACGAACCAGAAGTACTTATTCTTGATGAGCCCACCAGCGGGCTCGACCCGCTCATGCAAGATATATTCATGGGTATTATTGGCGAATCGCAAAAAAAGGGCACCACAGTACTCATGTCTTCTCATATTTTAAGCGAAGTAGCACATAGCTGCGACCGTGTCTTATTTATGAAACACGGCCAAATTATCATGAACCGTAGCGTTGATGAGCTCGAAGAACAACAGGGGAAGATCGTCACTATTGCAGCACCCACCGAAACGCTTGAGCTGGTTGCTAAAGAGCTACCAAAAGATGCCGTTGAGCTGAAGCAGGCCGAGCACACTGTTCGTTTTCGTTATACTGGCGAAATGAAGCCACTGCTCGCCTGGCTGTCAAAGCTAAAAGGTCTTAGCGACACCACCATCACCAAGCAAGACCTTGATGATATTTTTCACGAGCTTTACCAAGACGAGGAGCCAAAAATATGATGCACTCGCTATTCACCAAAACACTGTTTGATAAACGCTGGTTTATGATTGGCTGGAGCTTCGGTATTATCCTTATGGCCTGGATGGTCATCATTTTCTTTCCATCGCTTGCTCAAAGTTTTGATATGAGCGAAATTTCTAAAAAACTCCCCGAGCAACTGCAAGGTTTACTAGGCGATGTTTCGGCCTTTAGTAATATCGACGGCTACATTACTTCGCAGCTCTACGATATTCGCTTAGCGCTCTTCTTTCTGCTCATGGGGTTACTGTTAGCCAATAGCCTCACCGTGACCGAAGAAGATCAAGGAAAAATCAGAACCCTGACCGCCACAGCCCTTAGTCGCGGACGCATTTTATGGGAAAAATGGCTCGCCGGTGTACTCATTATGGGCCTGGCCGCCCTCGCCACGGGCGTAGGAGTCTATCTTGGCGTTATAAGTATTGGTGAAGAGTTCCACCACACACTCATTGGGCAACTCTCGCTCATGACGTGGATCTTTGGCATAACAGCCCTCACCATTCCAATGATGATCGGCTTCGCCACCGGCAGCAAAGCCATTACCATGCCGATAGGGTTAATTGTAACAATAGGAAGCTTCATTTTAACAACCTTCGGTAAGAACATTGACTGGCTCGAACAGCCTGAACGGGCCTCGCTCATGCATTACTTCGACCCGTCACTTGTACAAAAAAGTGGCCTACAACTCGATCATATCTCTATTCTGGCTGGCATCACACTCATTATGCTTGCAGTCGGTTGGCTCAGTTTTCGCTTGCGTGATCTTCGCGCTTAGGGGTGATAATCTGTAGTTTTCGGGGGAGAATCCTAAAAGAAACTGATGCTTGTGGTAAAGAAACTACCTCGCCATCATAAGCAAGCAAGAGGCTCTTACCACTAGCTCTTTCGAGTGTGATTTCATGCGCTTTTATATGCGTAAAGATGCGCGAAGGCTCAACAAACCCCCTAATAACTCGCCAACTAACAAGTAATAGTTCTGGCAGGTTCTTCGTTTCTAAAACATACACCACGAGCAGACCGCTCGTTAGCGTTTTGCGCCGGATAAAATCTCTTTTTCGAATATCGTAAGGGTTATTTGCTACCAAAACGAGTGGCGTTCGGTAGGTTTTTTGAATATGGTCGCAAGTGATGTGCACACGATAACGCCGTAACCGTGGCACTATTTTTAAAAATGCCCACAAAAGTGCTGGCCATTTACCAACTTTTTCTTGGCTGTCTTCACGTTTTTTTACAAGCATTGGATAAACGCCAAAACTAGCATTGTTTAGAAAATAATGATCGCCAACTTGGGCAATGTCAATCTTCTTCCTCTCATTTTGCGCTATTACTGTAACTGCCGCCCGAAGCTCAGTTGGCATGCCAATATCTTTCGCAAAATGGTTTAATGTGCCCATTGGCAGCACACCAAGTGCAACGCTTTTATATTGCATAAGCTCACTAGCTACAGCATTGACCGTGCCGTCGCCGCCCGCCGCCACCACACATTCGCAACCGCTCCTCACCGCCTGTTTGATGTATTTTTTGATAGACCCCGAGAGCGGCTTAAAAACAGCTGACTGCCGGTGAATGCTAAATGCTTGCTGCAGCTCAGAAAGGTGAGCAGCAGCCTCTTTATTGTAAATAACAAGAATATGCACTACAGGCTCGTTTCTAAAATAATAGCAAGCGCCACCACACCAAGCAGCCACCCACCCAAGACATCGCCGACATAATGCGCGCCCAGATAGACTCGAGCCAGCCCAGTGAGCAGTACTAATATAGCGCAAACAAGCACGCCAACAGGTGCAATTTGTGGCAAAAATAATAAAGTAAGCACGCTCACATAACCATAGAATACTAATGTACCAAGCGCATGTCCGCTCGGAAAGCTAAAACTTTTAACCCGCATATTGCCAGCATAGGGTGAAGTTGGCCGTTCACGCTTCAACACTCCCTTTAAGAGCCCGCCCAAGGCAAGCGCCACCAGGCATAAAGCAAAGCCTAGCCCAACTGACACCTGGCCAATTATGTAGGCGCCCAGTGCCAGTAACCCGCAAATAGTAATAATAACCAAGGGATGACCGGCAGTGCTCAACACCGACATCAACGGTAAAAGCCAAGCCGGCTTGTTATATATACGCGCCGTAAGCGCTGCGTCAAGGTTAGAAAGCCAACGAACCATGTATTTATCATACTAAACTAGCCTAAAAAAGTTACCTAAAGGGCAATTTTATATCTATAAGAATCCGAGAAAGCATTTGCGGTCATCATTTCAGAGACATGTAGTTGACTAAAAGATTATTGACAAAACTATTGTTATATTGTAAAATGTATATCATCCTAAACCGGGATCGGCGAAAGCCGGAGTATTGATCTTTACCATCGAAGGAATCATCATGAGCACCACGATTCGCATCAACACCCTCAAAGCCGGAGACAAGCTGACCATCCGGGCTGAGTTCAACCAGCTGGTGACAGCCAATCAGTCGGATATCCTGATCTTGGCAATTAGTGGCCTCGGCCGACTTTATCGCCGGCTCATCGCTGGCAACACGATCACATTCTCTCTGGTCAGACCGGCGCCCTTCCAGGCAGATGACTGGAAGGCATGCGTCGCGCTGATCAAGGAATACTTCGGCGAAAAATGCCGAATCATCGACGAGGGCGCAGCCGACCAGGCGCTCGCTATGTAGGAGCGAAAATGACACCGGCACCAACCGGCGGCGGCAATGGGCCGTGAGGCTCGCCGCCGCCGGTTTCGGCGCCATATGTGCAATAAAGCCATCATGGCTTCGTGCGCAGCAAATTATTCCATTCGATCAAGATCAATACTCACACTTCCATGAATGTGCGTTCATGCTGACGAGCTGAAAACAGCGAAAAGTGTCCAGGCAAAGCTAAATGTTACCGGATTATCTTAGTTTAATCTCTGTAGTTCGGCGCCAGCGATACGGCTTACCGTTTCATGCATCTACAGCTCTTCGCGCTTGTCTTTTAAAAAGCCAACCCACTGCTGAATAAAACGCAGTATTGTCTTCAGCGGTAATTCAATAGCGATATCAAGAATAAACGTGACGATGTTAATTTTTGAGTATTTGTCTGCCAGCCACTGGCCGACACGCACAAACGGGGTATAAATAAAATCGCTAATAACATTCACGAAACTCTGTGATTCATCAACCATCTCAAGCTCGCGAACCGATTGCGACAAACGAAAGCCCAAAAAACTAACGGTTGAAAGAAAGATGAAGAAGACCGCCCCTTGCACAACATTAAAGTGAAGCGCGCTGAGCACAATAACCAAAAGGCTAAAAGAGATAATAAACATTAAGCCATACATGACATTAAAGACCGTTGTGACATTGCCCGTCACCCGACGACTAATTGTATAGTAGAGCGGCGGCTGATTGTTTGTGTATAAAAGCCGCATTATATGCTGTTTAATTGCTGCAGAGTTATTTGCACCCGGCAGGGCAATCGTCCAGCCAATTGTTGCCATGTAGAGTGGCGGAAAGAGCAAATTAATGAACAGTGGCAGCCATACGATTCCGCCTAGTATAATAATGTCGTAAGGCACCTCAAGCCCCAGGCCTATGATCATTTTTGTAATAAAAATAAAAGCAATGCTTCGCAGCACTCCTCGCTTTAACTTTGAAGCAGTGGCATGATATTCAAATTCAATCTGCTGCTCAATCAAACTGGCAAACTGCTGGTGGTTATGGATCGCTTCGGTGCCATCGTAACTGCTCACTAAAATGCCGCGCAGAATTCGTATTGGTGCACCATATTTTCGCACCAGGCGGCCCAGCCGGTTGGCAGCAGCCGAATGATAGATTTCATCAACCTGCTTGTTGAGACGCACGAAGGCCTCGGGGCTTTCAAATTGCTGGCCACTAGTACGCACCAGCCAATAACGAACAATGGCAATATCAGATTTTAATAACGTGCGATGAACCGCCGCAAACAACGACATGCCGTACACTCGCTCGTCTTTTACCTCGCTAAATGCTTTTCGTTCTATAGTCTGCAAAAAATGTTTATAGGCAAACGATGCAAACACTTCATCTTTATAATGTGGCGCGAGCATTCGCTCGCACTCGACCGAAACTGACTCTAATATCCATTTAGCGGCCTTGTCGGGCTGTAGGCGCAGGCGTTTCAACTCCCAGAACAGCGCAGCATGCTCACCGATTGAATGGTCGAGTCGCCGAACCGTGCTATAGCTCACGGTGTCGTTCTCAAGATAACCTGATTGTGTCAGCTCAATAATAAGCTCACCGGCTAGTAGTTGAGTCTGGCTTTCGCGGGCAACAAAGGGAAGGCTACGCCTTAAAAACCGCTCAATGGCACGACGAAGCAACAAGTGTTCTTCAGTATATTCAGCCGCATTGCGAAGTTGTTCGTAGGCGCGATATAACTTACGGCCAACCCCCGCCACATGAACAGCACCCGAGGTGTCTTGAGACATCTGGGCAATATCGCTATGCACTGCCTGTAACTGAGAAACAAGCTCACTAGCTTCTTGACTTAGCTGACCAAATTGATTCATGAAGAAAAACTAATTCCTCTCCGTAGTCTATAACGAATCGGCGATATTTAAAAGGAGGTAATAAAGTCTCAAACTCTAAGGCAGCTTACATGCATCAGTACCGCCAGCCGCAAGTGAATGTGATAACAACCGGTAGAGTGTTTTACGATCATGCGTCGAGAGTTCACGAATGCCTTCAGGCTCAATTGCCTCAAGGTGTTTTTTTATCTGCCGCCTTGTTTGGAGGCCTTTCTCAGTAAGAGCAATGGTTTTGATACGACGGTCACTCGGATCTTCTCTTCGCTCGATATAGCCACCAGCAACCAAGCGGTCAACGATACCAGTCACATTTGAGGCATCGCACACCAGCTGGTGCGAGATAGTATTCATGGGCACCGGCCGCTCAGCATCAAGTAAGCAAAGTGTTTGAAACTGCACACCTGTTAAATTGAATTGCTTCTCGGCAATTCGGGCTAGCTCGTGACGTGCACGAGTTGCCACTTGAATAAGCAACCAATAAATATTCGTATTAAGGTCGTTGTTCATAGTATGCATTATACTTTACATGATAGATAGTTGACAATATCAACATTTTAGAATTACAATTGTCAGCACTGTCTATTTTAAGAAAAAGGAAAGCGTATGAAGCAAAAACAGAATAAAAAACTAATTTTATGGTTATTGGCATTAGCGCAGTTTCTAGTCATTCTCGATAGCGTGATTGTCAATGTTGCATTACCAGCCATTAAAACATCATTAGGGTTTGACGCAACAACCCTACAATGGGTTGTTACCGCCTATGTGCTAACATTCGGCGGCTTTTTGATGCTTGGCGGACGAGCCGCCGACTTATTTGGCCGACGCCGCGTACTTGTTGGTTCAATTATTGTCTTTAGCATTATGTCACTCCTGATCGGTCTTTCACAATCAAGCACGATGTTTATCGTGCTTCGCTCGTTGCAAGGGTTGGCAGCGGCCTTCATGTCGCCAGCCGCACTTTCGATATTACTTACGACCTTTAAAGAAGGTAATGAACGCAATAAGGCGCTCAGCTTATGGGGCGCTCTTGGAGCTGGCGGGGCTGCCGTTGGTGTTATGCTAGGCGGTCTCATCACCCAAACGCTAGGCTGGGAATGGAACTTTTTCATCAACGTTCCACTCGGTTTCTTGGCCGCCTGGGGGCTTTACAAAATTATTCCGGCTCATAGCAAAGAAGAGAGCGATAAAAAACTCGACATTAGCGGTGCATTGCTCGTTACGAGTGGCCTAGTAACTTTGGTGTACGCGCTTACTCAAGCAGAGGTGTGGGGTTGGGCAGACGCGGCAACTTGGAGCCTATTTGGCTTGAGTGCCGCCTTTTTAGTTGCCTTCTTTTTTAACGAATCAAAAGTAAAACACCCGCTGATGCCGCTTTCAATCTTTCAGCTTCGAAATGTTATGGGCGGTAACGTCGCCATGATGCCAATTATGGCAGGCGCGTTCGGAATGTTCTTCTTTGCATCTCTGTATATTCAAAATGTACTTCAATATTCGCCAATTTTGACTGGGCTGAGTTTTATTCCGGTGCCAATTATCATTGGCGTGATCTCAACCAATGCGCCCCGATTATTGCAACGTTTTAGCCTGAAACAGTTAATGATTACCGGCACGATCTTGCTTGCTCTTGGTAATTTCTATCTGAGCCTGATTCCACTCAATGGTGATTATTTTATTAATGTATTACCGGGCCTGCTTATTATGGCAGTCGGCATGGGCTTGTCTTTTGTTTCGGTCACCATTGCCGCAACTAGCGGGGTACCAGCACGCGAATCTGGGCTTGCCTCAGGCATGATCAACACCTCGCAGCAAGTTGGTGGCGCCCTTGGCCTCGCCATTCTTTCGAGCATAGCTGCCGCTGTTACTGCATCGCATCAGGCTGCCGGTAATGCCTTCCGCGAAGCAAGCCTTTACGGTTACAAACAGGTATTTCTCTGGGCTGGCATTTTTATTGTTTTCGGTCTGCTAGCCATAGTCTTCATTGTTCGCACCAAAAAACAGCAACATGAAAGCGCCAAAACGCCTGAAACGGCACCTGAACCAGTAGCCCTACATTAAAATAAAAACTCATTCAGCCAAAGCCAGACCCTATAGGGCAAGGTTGAATGAGTTTTTATATACACATGTGCGGATCATCTAGAAAAACCGCTACTTCAGGTATAAAATAAAGATACCAGGGAGGTGATATGGCAATACGGTACCGTCGCTATCGAGCCAGTAACTTCCGCTTTACGCGGCAGGCGAGCGTTCGCGAGCTCGAACTAACCGCTACCGTCGCTCTTGTTGCTCTTGTTGCATACTTCTCAGCACGAGTGAGCATGGCGACATTATGGATCATATTCATTTTTATTGCCCTACTGGGTCTTGTGATTGGCATCATTAGCGCCGCGCTCTTTCGGCGAAGCTGGCAAAAACGCGCACGAGCCATGCAAGTGTTGGGCGTGATTGATATCGACCGAATGGAAACACGGTTATTCGAGCGTTACGTCGAAACCCTACTTCGTGCGCATGGCCACGAAATAATACAAATTGTCCGAACCGAACACGAAAATACACTTTTTATTATTAAAAAGGGTAGCAAACTTATGGGAGCCCTTCTGTCTCGCCAGTCACGCGCGATTGGCCCTGATTTTATTCGCCAAGCGATCAGCCACCGAGCCTACCATGGCCTCGACAGCATTATGCTTATTACCACCAGCTCATTTACACCAAATGCGCGGCGGCTGGCGTTCGCCCGCCGCATCGGGCTCGTCGATCGACAGCAATTAGCTCACTGGATCTTAGAATTTCAAGAAGGGCGCTAGGAGCTACTTATATACTCAACCGCCACAAGTACTATCAGAAAGGGGAACAAGCTTGGCGAATCGAGCTTTTATTTCTTCTTGAGTAGGCTCGTCTTTTTGAGCAAACAGCACAACGTTACCAAGCAAGTTATTGATGCGTGTTAATTCTTCTGGGCTTTTTTCTGGGTTCTTCGTTGTTTCAGCCTTTAGCCCAGGAGCTTCGTCATCGTGGGCAATTACCTTTGAGCTCAATGCGTCAAACCAGCTGATAGATTCTTCTGGCTGTACGTTACTGGCTTTATTAAAAAATGTCTCTACATCTTGCAGTAAGAAATCGTTAAGGTCTCGTCTTTTAAAATGCGTTTCGTCGCCGCTGTAAACATAGAGGGTTGTATCTTTAGAAAGAGCCGGCAATACACTGCCGTAAATTGGTACCGGCTGAAAATGCCACACCCCATCAAAGCGATAGCCAAGCACTTCTTCGAGCCCGCCAATTTTGTTCCAGCCATAATATTTCAAAACCATACCCCCGGTGAGCTTCTTCCAGTGAAGGTGAACAAACTGATCTTTTTTGTCATGAAAGTGAATCGGCTCTTTTGTCAGTTCATCGCTGCACTGTTGTGGCTTATACGATGCCTGGTAAGCCTCGTGGCCGAAGTTCTCAGCCTTACCATTAACCAGCAGTTGCATCCGAAAGTGAGCATGCTCAAATTGGGGGAAACGAATAGCAGCAGGACTCTTGAAAAAAACATAGCCAACAAATGCAAGCAATAATAGGCTCACAACGCCGATAATAAGCAACAGCAACTTAAATATACGGTTCACTCGTGGCTGTTTCATACTTTTATATAGTAACATTTTAGGCTAACGCAATCACATTCAGTAAACCTAAATCGTCAGAATCCCCGTGAACGACAAGTTATTAGCAATTTATTGATACTATGATATAGTATCAAAAGCCACCTTGAAAATACGTTTTTCCGAGAGGCTCCCATGTCCACTGTTATCGTCTCCGTCTCGCCCTGCAAAACCGCCGACAGGATTGATCCGTCTGGCAAGACCCGTAAAGCCGCCGTTCAACACGATGCCACACTGAATATACTCATCCAGATGATTACGGCGCGCGCCACCAACAATGTCAAGGTAGTTGAACTGGGCGAAAATAAGATCACGCTCACCTACCAATACGACATCAGTCATTTGCTCAGGCCCTTCCCGCCCTATACAAATGATGTAAATCACCATTCTTACTGGCTCTACACCGTCGAAGAGAACCCCGACGATGAAATGCATGAAGGAATTCAAGTGATCGCTCAGGTTGTCTACGCCTTGTGCAGCACCTACCGTGAAATCTGCTCGCAAGAGATCGCGCTTGAGTTGGCAGACAAGGACGCCCGTGCTGACGAATGGGAGCGCAGAAACCTCCGTACTGCCCTGGAGCACTACGGTACCCCTAGGTTGTGGTCCGGTCGCATGCTCATCGACACATCCCCCTCACGCGAGCCCTGGCGCATCGCCCACGAGGCTCTTCTCAATCGGCCAGCGCCCCTGCTGATCGAGTAACAAGCAAGATACCGAAACCCCGCCAGACACCGTCCGAGCAGTGTAATTCAAGCAAGGCAATTGGCCCCGTTCCTCTTTCTGGAGCGGGGCTATGTCAATTAATAGAACAATTGAGTGACAACAACTTTCTACCCACTTATACACCAGAACCTTGCATCAAGCTTACTCAATAGCGCATAATACACTAAAGCATAAACGGTTAACTATTAATTCTATGACACAAGCGGTGGGAGCCCTGGTATTAAGCGATAGCGTCTCATTTCAAGTGTGGGCACCATTTGCCTCGACAGTGCACGTGATGGGCGATTTCAATAATTGGTCTGAGACCGATACGGCGCTGACAAAAGACGATAACGGCTATTGGTCGGCAAAAGTGAGTGGCGCAAAACCTGGCCACGAATATAAATATGTTATTCATAATGGCGAGACAAAGCTGTTTCGCAATGACCCACGAGCACTGCAAATTACCGCCTCGGGTGATAATTCAATTATTGTTGCCAGCGATTTTCAATGGCACGACCAAGCCTTCACCATGCCACCCCCCCATCAGCAGGTAATCTATGAAATGCACCTTGGCACCTTTCATCGCCACGACCCGGCAACCCCCGGTACATTTGAGACGACGCTTGAAAAAATCGACCATCTTGCTAGCCTTGGCATCACCACCGTTGAGCTCATGCCAATTACAAGCACTGCCATTAATCGCTGGTGGGGCTACGACCCCGATTATCTGTTTGCTGTTGAGACTTCATATGGCGGGCATCACGCCCTACTAGAGTTTGTGAACGCAGCCCACCAAAGGGGTATTGGTGTCGTGCTTGACGTCGTCTATAACCACCTGAGCCCCTATGAAGAGCCCGATTTATGGCAATTTGACGGCTGGAACGAAAATGGCCAAGGCGGCATTTATTTCTATAACGATTGGCGAGCAACGACGCCCTGGGGGCCACGGCTTGATTATGGCCGCCCCGAAGTGCGTGATTATATCGTCGACAACGCGCTGATGTGGCTACGCGACTGTCACATTGATGGCCTACGGTGTGACGCTGTTTTTGCAATACGCAAGAATGTCACAAATCAGATTACCGACAACGCACCAGATAACCCCGAAGCCCGCCAAACTTTGCAGCGCATTACCAAAGAAGCAAAAGCGCTCAAGCCACATGCCTTGCTGATTGCCGAAGATTTTTCAACCGACCCTAGCATTACCAAACCGCCAGAGCAGGGTGGCCTTGGCTTTGATACTCAGTGGGATACCGGCTTTCCAAGTTTAATTCGCGATGCGCTTGAACCAATTAACGATAGTGACCGTAATCTTTCGTTCATCACTACCGCGCTTACGAAGCGTTATAACGATCACGCCTTTGAACGGGTTATCTATACCGAATCACACGATGCTGACGCCAATGGCCGAGCGAGGTTGAATGAAGAAATCAGCCCCGGTGATGCCACCAGCCTCTGGGCTAAGCGACGCTCAACAATGGGCGCTGCCATCTGCCTGACCGCACCGGGTACTCCCATGCTCTTTCAGGGCCAAGAATTCATGGAACAAGGTTGGTTTAGCCACTGGCAGGCACTCGATTGGCAGAAAGCCGAGGCGTTCGCCGGTATCGTGGGGCTTTATCGAGACCTCATTGCACTCAGGCTGAATCGTCACCATACCAGTGCCGGGCTTTGTGGCCCCAATATTGCCATATTACATGAAGATCATAGCCAAAAAGTACTAGCTTACCATCGGTTTGACCAGGGCGGGGCGAGGGATGATGTTATTATTGTACTCAACTTGAGCAACCGGACATTCTCAGGTTATGAATTTCACTTTCCGCGCGCCGGCATCTGGAAGGTACGACTTAATAGCGACTGGCATGGCTATAGCCCCCACTTCACCAATACGCCCACGCCTGATATTGAAGTAAAACAAGATCACGGCAGTGTCAACCTTGGTGCCTACTCGTTCCTAATTTTGTCACAAGATTAACCCGCCTTGGTAAAAAGTTCTATCTCTTCAAAAAATCCGGTAGCTTGTCAATCAGTGCTCTGACCTTCCAGGCAAAGATGAGTGATGCCAGCCCCACCATTACAAATGCCACTGCCGCCAAAATAAAGAGTAGCGCAGGGTAGAACAAAATCAACAGCCCAAGCAAGATGAATATCGTTGCCTGTAAAAGCAGTGTCCAGTAGAACTGCTGTAAAGTTTGGCTCACGTCAGTAATTTTTTTCATAGTTCCCCTTGATTAGCGTGTTGCTTCAATTATAACAAAGGCTCGGAGGTATCTGGTATATTACATCAACATTTCAAATTATGACTGTGCTTTATCGAGCTAACTGTGGCTATCCGAACTAAGTATCACCCCATAAACCCCCCACTCTGATGCCCCCACAGCAAAGCATACATACCATCACGGGCTAGTAAGGCTTTGTGTGAGCCTTCTTCTTTGATCTTTCCATTGTCAAGTACGACAATACGATCCATGTGTTGTACGGTACT
>DASUVM010000008.1:0-162896 GCA_036378955.1 Saccharimonadales bacterium (SeqCode) | reverse complement strand
ACAAGCTCACAAACCCAAACAAATATATCTACGATGTGATGTAATGGTAGTGCACGCATATCTTGTTACTCCTAGTTAAGCTTTAGCACTTACTAGCGTAACGGGGATGCGTGTTTTTTGGGAGGTTTTTGGGTTGGGGTTTCTTCGCACCTGCCGTATTTATAAGGCTTACCTCACTAGCTCAATAACCCCCATCTAGTAGCGATAAACTTGCACGTTCTATGATTGAATATACTACCTAACTTAAGTACTTGTATAATATTAACAACGTTGTTGTAAACATGTACATTTTATTAATTCTGGTTTACACTTAATATAGATGGGCAAAAGAATCACAATAAAAGAAAAGCTACGTTACTGTGCTATAGCTTTCGGGTGTAGTACATGAGCAAACGTTACGAGGTGCCGCTTATATCGAAAAGTGTAGTGGCACCGAGCATCACTGAAATTACGTTAGATATTTCAGGAACAGATTTTCGCTTTAAAGCCGGGCAATATGCCACGATTACACTGCCTAACACTACCGACCAGCCGACGACGAGCCAGTTTCATGATTTCTCTATTGTCTCGTCGCCAAACAATCATGAGCAGCTAAAAGTTGCGTTTCGCAATTCAGAAAGCTTTTTCAAACAAACTATTCTTGACCTTCCCTTGGGCGCGAATGTCATTCTTGAAGGCCCTTCTGGCAATTTCGTCCTCCCTGAAAAACCAGATAAGCCACTGGTATTTATAGCTGGCGGCATCGGTATCACACCATTCATAAGCATGCTTTCTTTTATAAACGAAGCAAAGCAACCTTATCAGGTAACTCTTTTCTACTCGAACAGAGATGCAGTATCAACCGCCTACGACACTGAACTGCAAGAGCTGGCTAAATTAAACCCCGCTTTGAAAATCGTCTTCACCATGACTAATTACATTCAGTGGAAGGGCGAAACCAGAGCGATCGGTGCCGAGCTTCTAACTTCATATATGGAAGATATGGCCGATCACGCATTCTACATCGCCGGGCCGCCAGCCATGGTGTTTGCAATTCAAGATGAACTGCGGCAAATAGGAATAAGCGACGAGCACATACACACCGAAGGCTTTACTGGCCTTGTGATTGAACAGGTATTAACAGGGAGTGACTACAACGCACTTATCTCATCGCTAGATAAAACCGCACTGGTGTCAATGACAGATGCTAAGGGCCATATTGTATACGCTAATAACCGGTTCATCGAGGTTTCAAAATATTCGTTAAAGGAATTGCTGGGCCAAAACCATCGCATTTTAAAGTCGGGTCACCAGCCAGCTCAATTATTTATTGAACTTTGGGACACCATCTCACACGGCAAAGTCTGGCGTGGCGAGATTAAAAATAAAGCTAAAGATGGCACCTATTATTGGGTTGATACGTCGATTGCGCCGATTATGGGGGCAGATGGCGTGCCTGAACGCTATATATCGGTGCGATTTTTGATAACAGAGCGCAAAGAAAAAGAAGAAACATTGAGCGGCCTGCTATCTGCGCTTGACCAAACCGCACTAGTTTCAATGACTGATGCGAAAGGAAGTATTACGTATGCCAACCAAAAGTTTGTCGATGTTTCAAAATATGCGCTTTATGAGCTTATGGGCCAAAACCATCGGCTGCTTAAATCTGGTATGCAGCCCCAGTCGCTGTTTGAAGAGCTTTGGGACACCATCTCACACGGCAAAGTCTGGCGTGGCGAGATTAAAAATAAAGCTAAAGATGGCACCTATTATTGGGTTGATACGTCGATTGCGCCGATTATGGGAGTGAACAATGTGCCCGAGCGATATATCTCAGTACGGTTCCTAATAACCGACAGAAAGCAACGTGAACGGCTATTACAACAGGCAAAGGCGATGGACGAGGCTATTTTGGCGAGTATCGGCCACGCTCTGATCGGTGCCGATCAAAACGGAAGAGTCATTCTTATTAACCCAGAAGCCCAGCGGCTCTTGGGGTGGACTGCCAGTGAAGCCATTGGTGCCCCGATTGAAGAAGTCTTACCTATTAAAGATGGGCAAGACACTGCTATTCCTGTACAGCAAAGGCCGTTCAGGCAAGTACTCACCACAAAACAAACAATTACCATGCCACCAGACAATTACTTTGTAAGAAAAAACGGCGAGAAATTCCCCGCCGCAGCCTCCCTCTCTCCTATCATGCTAGACAACACCGCTATTGGGGTGATCGAAGTTTTTCAGGAGATCACCCCAAAAAGCTAGCTGCGCCTCGCTACTCTTTCGATGGCTTACGCACCCCTACAATTACAGCTATGACGGCCAAAACAATGCCACCAATGCTTGTATAAAGTGCAATGGTTGCCGCTTGCTGTGCTTCTGCGGCTCTAGTGTCTGCTGCTTTTAAAGCTTTTTCTTGGTCACTCTCGGTTGCGACTTTCGTCACCGAAAACGGCCCCGTTGTCGCATCTGCCTCATCAGCTTCATCAGCTTCTTTTGATTGATCCCATGATACCACTACGCCATTTTGATATGTCTGATAGGCCTTCCATTGCAAGTCTACCGGCCCATCGGGTGTCTTTGCACTAAACGTAAATTCGTCGCGATAACCCACACCAACCTCACCGCCACTCCAGGTAATCGCACTCACCATGGTTTTTTTGTCTTCAACATGTTTATCTATTTTGATATTCCAACCTGGTTTAACGCTCGGCGTAACATTGGTAAGTGCTTCGGGAATGTCGAGCTTCACGCTCACTGTTGGTGTATCTTTTTCGGTTGGCACATTAACCGAGAATGTTTGGTATGTGCCGGTTTTAACATCACTTGGTTTCACGGTGACATGGGCCGAGGCTACTCCGCTAAAACCAAGCCCCAACGTGCTGGCGCTCACTGCTATAATAGCTAACCTTTTCACTATTTTCATACGCTCCCCTTTTGGCAGTTTTATAATTTACTATAATTATGAATCGCCTTGCGGCGGTGAAATGCTACTGCCGCCACAGCAATCGCTGCTATCGCCGTACTTACCGTGCCCACCCCTGCCCAAAGTGGCACGCTACGTACACTTGTGCTTGTTATAATTCCCCGACCGACGCGTTGACTCTCTGTAAAATGGTATGCTTGTTGATCTTCTTGAGTTATCGTGAGCATGAGCGTGTAGAGCCCTTGCTTCGGAAAGGTATAGTCTGCCACCACCGTATTTTTTTGCAGCTTGGCAGGTACGTTGGTTTTGTTATTCTGCTCATCAATAATCGTTAAGCTAACCGAAGGCTGGGCGTGGGTTATTGAAGCACCTTGTATATCGAATGAAATTAAGCTCTGCTGCCCGGCAATCGGGTCATCGTCTGGTGTAATGTGCAAAACCGTACCGGCGCCATTCGCCATATCTTTTACTAACATATGCGCAGCGGCTGGCCGTGAAGACAAAACCAACCCCCAAAGCAGCATAGTTCCCACAAACCACAAAAAAAGAAAAAAGGAGTGCTTTACAGCCCTACCCCACTGATATCGGTTCACCAATAATGTAACGATGCGCCACGATTCTAACGCCAACAGCACGCTCAGGGCAACAAAAGCCACGGCCTGAATAACTCCGTAATCAAAATGTGCGCCAACCGCCCAAACATGAAGAATAATAAGCAGGCCACACATATATACCAGTCGCTGTATCCACTTCCAGCGGCGGTAACCCAAGAGAATAACCATTTTGTCGAATGAAGTGAATGTTAATATAACCAATAGAGCGAGGGCGATCGCACCAAATATAATCGGCCAAACAAACTTATCTGGCAACAAAAGCAGCCCGTTTAAGCCACCGAGCTGCCCCCACAATGAGACGCCTGCATGCGCCAAAGCAAAATACGCCACCGAGACACCGAGAGCTCGGCGGGCAAAAACAATAGAATTCATCCATTCGGGTTTACCCATCATTAATCGAAGGGGTGAAATTATGAGTGTCATATATAAATAGACCACTGCTAAAAAGCCAAAGGCCTCGCCAAGTTGAATATAGTAAAGCTGGTTACTTTCAACTTGAATACGCAGTAAGCAAGCAATAAAAATGCTCAATAAAAACGAAAACGCTAGCGTATAGAAGCGATTATTATTGAGAAGGTTTTTCATTGTTACACGTAAAGGCATCTTAGTTTAAGCATAGCAGACTTTTCGATATTTTTGGGTCTAATAAACAACGATGTCATGTTGACATAAGCGTTTTATTCTTTAAAATGAAATTAGTAACTGGGTTGGTGGGGGTTATTTGTTAGCAACGAAAATCGTACCCATCTGCAATAGTCTACTGATGATCCTGCAAATATAGCGCTAAAGCAAACAGGAGACAACCGATGGCACGGCTCCCAATTCCCGGCAGTGACGCTGACAGATGGGCAGATTTATTAAACGAATATTTGCTCGTGTCGCACAACCCTGATGGAACGCCGCGCCAAGAACGTCTCGGCACAATCGGCCTTGCTGATTTAAAAACAATAAACCCCACCACTGAGCCGCTCAAAGATCTCAGGCTGTCAAATGATGGCGTTAACCTTGTCTGGAGAAAAGACAACGTCATAAATGTGAATGACTACGGCGCACTCGGTGACGGTATTACCGACGACACAAATGCTATTCAAACAGCGATATACGCTGCAACTACTGGCGGAACAGTAATGTTCCCCCGCGGTACCTACATGGTGCGCGGGCTCAAAGTAAAAACCAAGGGTACACAGTTAGTTGGTACAAGGGGTGGAGTAGTTATTAAACGCCTCAGCGGCACCGAACCACTGATTGACTTCAGCGGTGCAGGCACTATGATTGGCCACCTTCGGTTCTGTGCGCTTTCAAGCATTACGCTCAACGGCAATAACCTGACCGGCGTGTTACTGCGATCATATTACGCCGATAACTGCATCTACCGTGATGTAAGCCTCATGGCCTGCCCTGGTTTAGCCACCGATTTTGTAGAGGTGTGGGACACACGCTTTGAAAACTGCACCTGGGAGAAATGCGGCTCCACAACCGAGCCAGCCAGCCTGTTTCGTAATACCACTGCCGCTGAGAGTTTTGGCTTTAGCGACGATAACACCAACCAAATCCACTTCTTTGGCTGCCGCTGGGAAGAATTTCGCAACGGCGCCGTTTGGCTTGACGGAGCCGCCAACGGCTCACCGCACCTATTAAACGGGATGTTTTTTGTGTCGTGCAAAATGGAAACATCGGTTGCCGCCGGCCCAGCCTTTCAGATATTGCCCAAAACAACAATGGTTTTTGTTAATCAACTCTATATAGCTATCTTAAAAACTGATACCGGTTACAGTGCGCTCACTGATGCAATCGTAGCCTATGGGACACATGTATTTTTATCTAATGTCTATGTGCAGTGGGGGTCAGTGTCGGGTTTGGCAAATTCTACCTTTCATGCAATGAGCGGCGGCCCGCATATGTGCCACGAGGTCAGTGCCTATTACCCCATAGAGCCGCCCGCCCTGGCGACAATCGTTGCTGAAGAGGGCACCGAAGTGATGACTGCCTGCGTCACTGCCAACCGGGGCACCATGATTGGCGGAGAAGTTATGGAGTCGTTAGAAAACGACCCCATGCTCGGGGTGGCGATTATGCTTAAACATAGCGGGTCTTTTCAGCTCATCTCCGCCGCTACCGGCAAGGCCCTCATAAAGGCCGACAACAGCTCAACACGCCCCACCTTTCATATGCTTAACAGCATGGATTTTGCTGGTTTTGCTGGCGATTTTGTCGGTGAAAAGTGGCGATTTTACGGTGACACCGGCTTTGTACGGCTAGCCAGTGGCAAGTTTCAGATTGAAGGCACCAAAGGGTACGTTGGCATTAATAACGCGCCGTTTTTAGGCATCGCAATGCTGATACGGCCCGTCACCGAGGGCGATCGGGGGCTAGCTATTATCCGCCCTTCAAGCACGGCCACTAATCGATTGCTAGAATTTCAAGACGAAAACCACAACCTGCAGGGGCAAGCCTTTGATTCACACGGCCGGCCCTTTGCGGTTGGCTCACCACCAAATGTTGCCAAAGGCGACCAAGTAAGTTACGCCAACCCGCGCGTACGTGTTCAAGATATCGCAGGGAATGTAACAGCCGCAGTTAAGCCAAGCCCAACTGCACCGGGCACAATTGCAACCATTACTTTTTCTCGGCCATTTGCAGCAGCCCCGCTGAGTATTGCCCTGCATGACCATTCAGCCATTTTTGCCGATTTGTATGTTTCGGCTCGCAGCGCCAGTGCCTTCACTGTGTCGACACGCCGAGCCTTAAACGGCGGCGCTATTCTTAATTTTGACTATTCGGTCATTGCATAGCTACTGCAACGATGATTTATGCTATTTTGTGAACACCTGCCGCAAACGCGGGCCATACCACATAAGTGCTGCGAGCAATGCGCACAAGCAACCACCCAGTACATCGAGCGGCGTATGTACTAATGCTAAAACCCGGCCAACTCCAACTAAAATACTGAAGAAAAGTAGCGTCAGGCTCACTGCCTTGCGTCGAGTGCTCGTCCAAACTACGGCTGTAATGGTAAATACCAGCAATGAGTGATCCGAGGGAAAGCCAGGGTTATCAAGATAGCTTGCCTTCGGCGCCACCCCCAACTCTTGAAAAGGTCGCTCACCTTGATAGAACTGGGCAGCAATTTTAGCAAGCAAGAGTGCGGTTAAGGCCATGATTATTGCTCTTGCAATAATTTGTAGGCGGCGATCTTTCGGAGCCTTCCAGACAGCATACACACCAAGTATAATCACCGGTAACACGGTGACTTCTGCAAGTAGAATGATCAGTTTGTCCATAGTGCGCTACAGTGCCTCTTTTAGTGCTTTCTTATTGCGTTTTAGCGAGCTGATTAGCGAGGCCACAATTGTTAACACACCTAGCGAGCCAGTAATGGCTTCGGGCAAATGCACCACAAAACTAAGTAATAAAACAACTGATAAAATTGCAATTGCCCAATGTGCGCCTTGCTCAAGATGAATATATTTTGCAAGCGTTTTATGCCGCACTACATAGACCGTCAGCGAACGCACCCACACGGCACCAACGCCGAGCCCGGCAGCAATTAAAATCACCGAACTGGTAATAGCAAAGGCACCGATAACACCGTCGAGGCTAAAGCTGGCATCAAGCAGCTCAAGATATAAAAATGCCATAAAACCGCCAATACCCACCAATTCTTTACGGCCCTCACCGATTTGCTGGCGTGACTGCATAAGCATTACCAGGCCATGAATGATGATATAAACAAAAATACCAACAATACCGGCCAGCATGATAGTCTGCCACATATGTTGCCCGAGTGTCAACGTAATAAGCAAGAGTATCATAAAAGCCAAAACCGGTGCCGTTACCCAATGGTTTGGTAGCTTATGAAGCAGAGCCTCACTACGTTTGAGCCAGTGATTTTCTTTGTTCTCGAGTACGAAATAACTTATCGCTACCATCATTAAAAACATACCGCCAAACGCCGCAATGACCGGTTGGGCCGATTCCAGGTGATGCGCGTACGCTTCTGGCCGCTGCAGAGCCAGTTGCAAGACATCCCAGGTTGGCAAGTAAGCAGTAATTGCAACTAGTACGATCGGGAATACTATACGCATACCAAACACGGCAATCGTAATACCAATTGTCATAAAAATCTGCTGCCAAAAATGCGACATATGCGCCAGTACACGGGCATTAATGACTGCGTTTTCGAAACTAAACGTTACTTCAAGAATAATCAAAAGCAAAGCAATAAAAGCCGCATTGAGGCCTAACTGCCACCATACTGCAGCCAATATAGCAAAAGTGACCAGGCAAGAAACCCAAAATATACGGATATAACGAAACAGCCTGCGTGACATACGCTTCTACTTTAAATGATTTATCGAAGAAAGGCCACTCCCTGCATTATGTTCTTTGGCAGTCCTTCCCATAACACCGGCCTCAAGGTATGGCTTATCGTTCCAGATTGATTTTGTGATAATACCAACCAAGCCAACAAATTGCACAAAAATACCAGCCACAATAATGTGCAGTGTTGTGTCGTTAACAAGCACAATACGACGGTTCGGATAAACGGTGTTGCTATAGGCTTGGCATATAATAAGCCCAAACACGCAAGTGGTCGTAATGGCGACAAACCACAGCGCAAAATAAAACAACACTTCACGCTGGTTGTGCCGCTGTTTTAAAACATCGCCTATTTTACCGTCTTTTGTTTTTGAAAAATTTGGTTTAGTACGCGGGTTAATAAACTGAGCGTTCCGGCCACCAAGCTGCTCGAGCACAAGGTTGTTAAACGATTGCTCTAGCTCTAGTTTTTCCTTAGCCATGCCAACCTAACATCTAACGCTTTTCGGGAAACTCCAAAATATTTTGCAACCTCACTTAAATCACTGGTGCTCTCAGCGAGCTGTATTACCTGCTCTTTCGGCATTAATAGTGCGCCTGCAAAGTAATTGGCTTCCACCTCTTTTTTAATTTCTTGGTGGTCAACACTATAGTCGTAGTCTAGGCGAAACTTTATACCTTTTGTAGCGTGATATAACTTGTAGTGGCCGAGCTCATGAGCTAACGTAAACGTCTTGTTCGTATCAGATTTATATTTGTTGACTAAAATAATTGGCCGCCTCACTGCTTTGGCAGGCTCAGGGTATTTTATTGCACCCATAATTTCGCTGCCGTGTGTACCAAAGTTATAATCAACTACGTCAATACCGCAAGAATGAACAATGTCTATAAGGCCATCTTCAGGGTATTTTTTATTTGTAGCTAAATAAATACCTGCAATAACGTTGTCAATCTCTTTTTGCCTACCCGGGGTTAGCCAAGTCATATTCCTCCATGCCATATTCTTATCATACGGCTTATTTTACAAAATAGCAGCAAACTACGCAGCAAACTACGCCGCAAGCACCGTATTGCAATAGGCCCACCTCTAACCAAAGGTATTGTAAATGGTAATTATGAAATTGCCATTAAATGAGTATGTTTACTTTTCTTCTTTGAAGCGCTCGAAGCGTTTTTGCAGCTCTTGTTGAATTTGAGCCTCGCTAAGGCCACGCTTATGTAGTTCGTCGCGCACTTTACCCTGAAAAGCAATATAAAAATCGTGCCTTGTTTTAAACCCGTGTGACTTTAAGAGAGCATCAAACCGCTGATCTTCAGTTGTAAGATCTTTGTTATTGCGAAGCTCCTTTAGTTCCCTTTTGAGCTGGTCGGGGGTAATACCAAGCGTTGCTGCACGAAGTTCTAGTTTGCGATCATGGTGACGCTGGGCACGTTCAATTTGACGATGAGTGCGACCATTCGCGGCCTGGGCCGGTAAAATCGGAAAGAATTGCAATGAGAATGCGGTAATAACGAGCACGGTAACTAATGCTTTGGTTGAGATTTTCTTCATACGTCCTCCTTTTAGGATAAGCGTTAACTTACCCTTTAAGTATAGGCGTATTTAGGATTTTGCATAGTGTAGAATCGGCGACAGTTTAAGCGTTCACTTAACTGTTATCTTCAGCGCTGCTGCTATGTTTGCATTATGGATGTTTTGCCGCTCCCAGAAAAATGTGGGCAATGATTCCTGGTGAGGTGAGGACTGTCTGAGCGAAGCAAGTTCCGCAGCCTCCAAAGAATTATTGCCATATTCTTCATGGCGCGAAGGCAACCACATCCATAATGCACACATAGCAGCAGAACCAGATGTAAGAAATTGCCTAGTTCTCGACAAACGTCAAGGCGTAACCCTTTTTGCCGGCACGGCCGGCACGGCCAATGCGATGCACGTAGTCATCGTATGTCTTCGGTGTCGAAAAGTTAATGACATGGGTCACATCTGGCACATCGAGACCTCGAGCAGCCACGTCGGTAGCTATCAAGATAGTAATGTTATTTTCTTTGAAACGGCTCAGTGCACGTTGGCGCTGGCCCTGGGTTTTACCGCCATGAATGGCGTCAGCCTTAAAGCCATAATCCTGTAGTTTCTTAGAAAGACGTTCGACACTGCGCTGCGTGTCATCAAAAACAACCACTTTCGCCACCTCTTCATTGGCAAGAATAGATTGAAGCTTATCGATCTTTTCTTCTTTAGAATCAAACGGTACGATATTCTGCTCAACATTGTCAGTGGTTTCACCCGTTTTCACCGAAATGATCACCGGTTCGTGTGAGAAGGTTTTAATAAGTGCTTTTACACGCTCATCAAGTGTCGCCGAGAAGAAAAACGATTGGCGATTTGTGGCGGCACCACTTAAGATTTTACGCACATCGTTTACGAAGCCCATGTCGAGCATGCGATCAACTTCGTCGAGTACAATAATATTAAAAGCTGAAAGCTCTAGGCTACCGCGTTCGATATGATCTTTAATTCGGCCCGGCGTACCAATAACAAGGTGTGGCCGCGAGCGTAAATCACGCAGCTGCGGGCCCATTGGTGAGCCACCGATGAGCAAGGTGCCGAAAAGGCCGCTGCCTTTTGCGACAACACGGCATTCGTCTTCGATTTGCTGTGCAAGTTCGCGAGTCGGTGCCAAAATAAGGGCCCGGGCACCACGTTCGCTCATAAGGCGATGAAATACGGGCAACGCGAAGGCAATGGTCTTACCGGTTCCGGTGTTAGCAATTCCAACCACATCCTGACCAGCCAAGCCAACCGGAATCGCTTGGTCTTGAATGGGCGAGGGGCTCACAATGCCCTTCGCCTGCACGTTACGATGCAAAAGATCACTCATAGCAAAGTCGCTAAAAAGATGCTTCGGCTCATATTTCACAGCCTCAACCGATCGAGCCGGTTTAATAAATTTTGAACGATGAATATCGTCTTTTTTAAGCTTGCTTCTAACTGGCTGACGGCCTCTAAAGTTTTGCCGTACCTGATTTGGCCGGCGGTTATATGAATGATAAGGCATAAAAAAGAATCCTTTTGTTTTAATGATTATTACCTTGACTGTTCGTAGTGAACATCGAGTAAATAATCACTAACAACTCGGATTCACTGAAACAATAACTCTATATTAACACAACTTTTCTATAAAAGCAACCACTATTCTTTGCGCCTATCAGTGTCATTCATTTGTGTACCGATGATTTTATTGAGGGGCAGCAGGCACTACTACCCCTCGACTAGCGCTTTTCTCCTTTACTGGGCTTCTTTCGTACGGCGGTTCATGACCCATCCCCGCACTGAGTTACAGCCGAAGTTTGCGATGTTAATAACAACGATCGCCAACGACACCACTGCGACAGAACCAGGAATAAACGGCTCAAGGTTGAGCACCAGCACAATGGCAGTGATGCCGTTTTGCTGGCTGAAGGCCAGGTACCAGGTGTCGCGCCGCGAGAAGCGAGTGCCCGCTCTCTCGGTTTGACTCACAAGCAACGCAACCCAGCGAACTATCCATGCCACGACTATTTGCGAAAGGTAGGTGGCGAGGCCAAGAATAATACCCCCGCGCACATCGACACCACCCGCCAGCAGCAATCCAAGCAAGAAGATAGCGCCATAAAGAGCCAGGTTCAGCAAGAAGTCTGCCCGACGACCATTCGTGAGCCACGCCGGGCGGATAAACCAGCCAGCGATAACCACCAGGCCAAACAAGCCAGTGAAGGCACTCACTGACAAAACGGCACACACCAAAATAATTTTAGTGCGCTCGCTCAAAACTATACGCCCTCTAACCGGCTTAGATGAGCCGCGTAGTCGACGCCACAGCATCGTGGCAGCAACGGCCAACAGCAGCAAGCCAAGCACCAAAAGTGGCGTAATGGTGCCGCGCCAGGTATCGTTACCGACAAGATCATGGCCTGCGGTTATTGACGCCAAACTGAGAATAACCGGCGTCGCAATGGTGGTAGCCGGATCGTCAAGTGCAGCCCACGCATTGAGGTAGGTCTTAGCCCCGTCACCCATATGCTTGTTTTTATTGAGTGCAGCCACCTGCAAAGGGTCAATCTGGGCGACGACCATAGCGAGCACTGCATACTGCCACTGATACGTAGCAAGGTAGGCCACCGTGAAGATGAAGAGGTATTTAAGAAACACCCCAAGCGTCACGGCAATCAGCACGATTCGCCAATAGCGTCTTAGCTCATCGTGGTTGATGTCGGCCACCGCTTTATACAAGCCAAAACAAAGCAGTATGCTCGCAATGAGCGTATACCAAAGAGAATACTCAAAGCCATGCCAATTACATACCTCTGCAATCACTAGCGCTAACAGAGCTGCGCAAACAAGGCCGATTATCCGGCCAAAGCGCCGAACCGTCACAAGCATCTGCCCTACTCCCTTTCTCAGAAAGTGTCGAAGAAGCGTTCTTGCCCAGCTTTAAAGTATACAAATAAAATTAATTTACAAAAGCCCCTGAAGTAGGGCTCGGTGCTTTTTTAAGGCATACATAATTGTTCTTCCGTGACCACTGACGGGCAGTTCATAGCTAGTAAGGGGTGGGCGCTGGCTCCAATCTGGCAGCACACGCGGGTCGTGCCTTCCGTGTAGTGAGATAATTTTAGAGAGGCCCTCGAGACTTGCTATACTTAAAAAATTATCTGCTTGTATGTATGCTTCTCGCAATATGTCTGGAATGGGAACGACAGGGTTCTGTTTAAACTTCTTAAATTCAGTTTCAGTCAGGTGTAATGGCGCGGCAATTGTCAAAATTTTATCGAACTTTTCAGGTGCTGCCTGAAGCGCCCCTATGACCGCCAAGGCACCGGCGCTCGCACCGATCGCAGAGATATGCTCGGGCATGTCGTCTATTGTCTCTAGCAATGCGTTTTGTCGATCGGCAAGCGGCAATGCGTCGTTCCAGCCAAACTGCTGCAGCGTCACATCATACCCGTTGGCCGGCCATTTTGACAACGCCCGTTCATAGGCTAAGCGCTGCAACTTTTCACAACCACGAGGGTGCAAGCCCGGAACCACCAGCACAGCCCGTCGCTCAGCTGTCATTTAAAGTTAATGAATTGAATGGTAAAGTCGAAATCTTGCTCTTTTAGCAGCTGCATAACGGCTTGCAGGTCGTTCTTGCTACTGCTCATGACGCGCACCGCCTCGCCTTGAATTTGAGCTTTTACTTTCGGGAACTTTTCGCGGATAAGTTTGGTAATGTGCTTAGCTTTCTCTTGGTCAAGCCCGGCTTTAAATGGCATTTCTTTGGTGGCTCGCAAATTGCTTTCAATAACTTCTTTTGTGAGGTCAAGCGATTTTGAACTCTGATTGCGAGCAGCGAGCTTTTTGCGAACAATATCTAAAATGCTTTCAATTTGCCATTCACTGCTACCCGTAATTTTAAAACCAGCTTTGTTGCTTAACCATTCGATTGCAGCTGGTGTCCCTTTAAAGTCAAATCGATTGGCAAGTTCACGTTCAACCTGCAGGTAGACGTTATTCATTTCACCCTTGTCATACTCTGATACAATGTCAAAACTAAATGTGGCCATAACTTCAGTATAGCCATTTCGCTTTTTGCCGCAACCTTATACAATCAAGAGATGAATAATGAAAAAAGTATGGAATACAGTGGATAAAACCAACAATAATACTCGCAATATCTTCTTACAATTGCTAACCAACACTTTGTTTAGTTCGGTTATGCATTTTACAGTTTGGTTCGCTATTACCTTCTATGTATATCTGCAAACAAAATCGGTGTTTGCAACCGCCATTATTGCCGGTATTTACTTGGTTGCCACAGCCCTTACTGGTATATGGTTTGGCAGCCTGGTTGACCACCATAAAAAGAAAACTATGATGATAGTGTCGAATATTGCTTCGACTTTACTCTATACAGTTAGTTTTCTTATTTACATTTCGAACCCAGAAACGGCATTTGCAGACCCTTCGAGTGTAACGCTATGGGTTTTCGTGAATATATTAATGGCCGCAGTCATTACCGGTAACATTCGAAGCATCGCCTTGCCAACACTCGTCACCATCTTAATTCCTGAAAATAAGCGAGATAAAGCCAACGGCTTGGTTGGCACTGCCTCGGGTGTCTCGTTTTTAGTAACATCAGTTATTAGTGGTTTTTTAGTCGCAAAAAGTGGTATGTTTTATGCGATCTTACTGGCCATTGTTATTTTAATAGCTTCAACGCTTCACCTGCTTACCGTGCGAGTGCCTGAACGTGGTATTGTTCATGTTGAAGGCGAGCCTCATGCTTCTAAAAAAGTAGATCTTAAAGGCACCTTAAAGGTTGTGCGGGCAGTGCCTGGCCTTTTACCACTTATATTCTTCACCACGTTTAATAATTTTGTGGGTGGTACATTCATGGCGCTGATGGATGCTTATGGCCTGTCGCTTGTTTCGGTGCAAACCTGGGGACTCATTTGGGGCTTTTTGAGTACCGGGTTTATTATCGGCGGAGTAATCATTGCCAAAACAGGGCTGGGCAAAAACCCGCTTCGCGCCCTGTTGCTTGCCAACGCCGTTATGTGGGTGATGTGCTTTACTTTTCCGCTACAATCTTCAATTATTTTGCTTGTGGTTTGCACCTTCGTTTATATGTGTCTCATACCGTATATCGAAGCATCTGAGCAAACAATTTTGCAAAAAGTTGTGCCATTTGAGCGTCAGGGCCGCGTTTTTGGCTTCGCCCAAAGTGTCGAACAGGCTGCCTCGCCATTAATGGCGTTTTTAATTGGGCCAATCGCTCAGTTTATCTTTATTCCGTTTATGACCGACGGTGCCGGCGTAACATTGATTGGCAGCTGGTTTGGCACCGGGCCACACAGAGGCATGGCGCTGGTATTTATTATTGCCGGCATTATCGGGTTAATCGCGACACTTATAGCACTTGGCTCAAAATATTACCGGCAGCTTTCAAAGCGCTACATTACGACACCCGGTGAGCCAGTGCCAGTAGTCGACCCAGTCAAAGAAAATCTTGTACAGTAGCCATGTGCAGCTTTCATTTCAAACCGATAGCTTAGGATTCTTGCAATATCGCCAGAATATTACCAGCCGGGTCCTTAAACCAGGCGATATCGGGGCCCAGCTTAGCGCTAAGGCCACGCATTATGCCTTTATCGTCTTGGGGCATCTCGGAGTTGTTGTATTGCTCGAACGTAATACCCTTTTTGGTCAATTCATCGACAGCTTTGTCGATATTGTCAACCGGGAAGTTCAAAATTGTGAATGATGCCGGCGTGTGGTTGTCTTTTGGGTAGACAAATATCTGGCCGCCGCTCTTAAGCTGCAAAACAAAGCCCATGGGCTGATCTCTCACTTCAAGGCCGAATAGGCCCCCATAGAATTCCTTGGCAGCCTTCACGTTATTAACTGAAAAACTGCTAAATGCTTTTGTATCTGCGAACATCTGACCCCCTTTTTTCTAGTATATCATCGAGGAAATATCATCACTTTACATCTCTATCGTCGGACACACCCCGTACGGATGCTGTTCATTGAATGGATTGCGCTCTTCGCGCTTGTCGGCGAGCGGACTGCGTGATCCAGTCGGGTCTTTCTGAAATTGCTCAAGTGCTTTTTCTTCACCCTTCATCGCACCGACTAAGTCTTCAGGGTTATTGCGCCCAGCATACGTAAACTTTTCTGCTAGAATTCCTAATGTAGTTCGATGACGGTCAAACCGAGCCGCCTTGAATTGCCAACCCGCTACCGTGATATGGTCTGGGTATTTGCCCGTAAGTTTTCAGGGTGTTTTGGCATATTATATCTAGTATAGCACCTGGGGGATTGAAAAAATCCGTAGGCTAAGATCATCTCTCAAAAACCATTAAGAAATAGGGTGATCTTCGCCAACAAAGAGAGACCGAATAGCCTCATCTTCAAGTCGATAATATCAAATGTAGGTACAACTTTATATTATATAGTAGTTGACAGCCCACCACTCGATGTGTAATGATTACAATATTAAAATTTTATTAAATATTCGTGAGGGTCGCTATGCTAGCTATCAAAAAACAATCGTTTCTTTTAAAAGTAAAGGAACGAGCGAAGCTCTTAGCAAGCTTAACTCTGGCTGCTCTTTTAGCTCTTAGCTTTGCGCTGCAAAACCAAGTAAGTGCCACCGAGGGGCCTTGGCCAAACACACCACCTGCACAAGTTTGCGGTAACACTACTATTTTGGGCGCTGGGCCAGCCGTAAAGCCTGAGGGTGCCGTTAATGTGCCTGCTGGTAATAATGAAACTGTTGATTTTCGGCTAGCAAACACAACTTATTGGTTTGAGCCAGGTGTGCATACATTAGCGGCCGACCCATACGGCCAAATTATTCCGGGTGACAATGCAACTTTCGTAGGCGCGCCAGGTGCAATTTTAGACGGCCAGCACATTAACCGCTTTGCATTTACCCAACAAGCACAAAATGTGACTGTTAAATACCTAGAAGTTCGCAACTTTGGCACAGGGGCGGGCAATAACGACGAAGGTGTCGTTAACCATGACGCCGGTGCAAACTGGACGGTTGAATACAACTATGTTCATGACAATGATGGCGCTGGTGTGTTTCTTGGTACTAACAGTGTTGTTCGCTACAACTGCCTGAAAGACAATGGCCAGTATGGCTTTAGCTCATATCACCCTGATGGCGTAACGAATGTGACACTTGATCACAACGAGATAACCGGCAACAATCAAGACGATTGGGAAACCTTGCGCGATGGTTGCGGTTGCACCGGCGGTGGAAAGTTCTGGGACACCCGAGGTGGTGTGGTTACCAACAACTGGGTACACAACAACCGTGGGCCAGGGCTTTGGGCCGACCACAACAACGCTAACTTCTTGTTTGAGAACAACTACATTGAAGAAAACGACGGCATTGGCCTGTTCTATGAAGTAAGCTACAACTTCATGATTAAAAATAATGCCTTTGTGCGCAACGCCCTGGTTGACGGCAAGCCACGTGCCAATGCGGGCGACCCGTTCCCTTCAGCCGCAATCTATATCTCTGAATCGGGTGGCGACACACGAGCTGGCAGTCAATATGCTCAATCAGAAATTACTGGCAACTTATTTGAAGACAACTGGGATGGTATTGCCCTCTGGGAAAATGCTGATCGTTTCTGCCGGCTCAATGAAGCATTTGACACCACAAACGGCTGCCCGTTCTTTGACCAAACGTGGGGCACGCGCTATAAAACTCAAAACATTACTATTCACGCTAACACCTTTAACGTTGACCGGCAGGCAATTGACTGCACCAACGACCGCTGTGGCCGCAATGCTGTCTTTTCAAACTTTGGTACCCACCCAGCGAACTCACCATATCTTGGCACAGTGATTCAGGAAGCGGTGACGCATCAGCAGAACAATATCTGGCATGACAACACCTATAATGGCAACTGGCGGTTTATGCCACACGACATGGACAAAAACTTAAACTTTGCCACTTGGCAGGCTGCACCATACAACCAAGATGCCAACAGTAGTTACAGCAGCGACCCAGGCGCACCTGGTGCACCGCCAAGCACTCCGCCACCAGTTGCAGTGCCGAACGACCTCGACACCGATACGGCCACTTTTGAAGGTTCGGTTGGCCAATGGCAAGCATGGTATTCAGCTACTCTTGCCCGCTCAAACGAAGGCGCCCACACCGGTAGCAACAGTCTACGCGTTAATGTGACTGATCCATGGGGATGGGGGGCACAGCTCGGTAACTGGCCAGGCGTACAAGCGGCTCACGGTGCAAAGACACTAAGCTTCTGGGGAAAGCTAGGAAGCGGCACTAATCTGCAACCAAAAATGAAGGTAAAATGGCTTGACAGCAACTACGCTGTATTGCAAACAGATGAGGTAACCCTACCTGTTCTCACCACAAACTGGCAGAATATCTCTGCACTTGTTGAAGCTCCGGCCGGTACAAGCACGGCATTAGTGTACCTGCTTGGCTCGGGCAATGCGGGTGATGTGATTTATCTTGATGACCTAGTTGTTGGTGACGCTGCCAATGCTGTTAGTGCCAACTCGGCAACATTTGAAAACCAGGCTGTTGGCGAGTGGCAAAGCTGGTATTCGGCTGGTGCCACTGCCTCTACTCAAGCAGCCTACCGTGGCACCGGCAGTATGCAAGTGACGGTAACCGACCCATGGGGATGGGCAATTCAAACCGGCAACTGGCCAGGCTTCGCCATCAACGGCGGCGAAAAACGCATTAGCTACTGGGTAAAACAAGCAAGTGGCGCCATCTCGAATGTCACCCTTCGTGCTAAGTGGTTTGACGCCAACCAAAACCTGCTGCAATCTGACACTATTACTGCACAATCACTCTCAGCCAATTGGCAACAAGCCAGCGCTGTTATTACCCCGCCTCAGGGTGCAACCACTGTCTACCTCGATACTTATAGTGAATCAGGTAATGTCGGCGACAGCATCTACATTGACGATGTAGTTATTGCTAACACACATTAATTAAGCAAGACTTGAAACAGCCACCACCCTCAGATTAAACAGGGTGGTGGCTTTATTCTATTAGCTGTCTGTTGTCAATCAAAGGGGTATTCCTCACTCTGCAGGGTGATCATACTGGGTGGCAGCGGCTCATTTTCTAGAATGAGCCGGAGTACTGTTCCTAGCTGCGGAGAAACATCGAGCCCAAGCTTTTCACGCAGCGCCCATCGAGTTTCCTGATAGATGGCCGTTGCTTCCGCTCTTCGGCCTGCGCGAGCCAATGCCGCCATTGTCAGCCACGCAAGATCCTCGCTGACGGGACTTTCCCGCCACATCGCCTTGAGATCTTCGAGTATCTCAACATGTCTGCCAAGCTTCAGGGCAATTTTGAATCGTATGATGGACATCTTTCTAACATAGTCGTCAATCCACTCTGAACCCCTCATGAGTTTCGGGGAACTCTTGTCGACACCTTCGAGAAAAGGACCTCGCAACAGTGAATAAGCCATCGCCAGAGACTGCTGTGCCTCGCCAAGCTGGCCATTGTTCATGTAGGCTTCGGCCGCTTTGATGCTCTCGATGAAATTGAATATATCAACTTCACCACGCGAGAGCTGAAGCACGTAACCTTCTGAAAAAGTCATGATTCGCTGCCGCAAACCCTGAACTTTCCTCAGTTTGTAGATATATGTCTGGATCGTGATTCTGGCAGACTTGGGTGCATCATTCCCCCAAAGCTCCTCTGTCAGCACATCAGACGATAGCATATCGCCTGCAGCAAGCGCCAAGATCACCAGTAGCTTTCGAGGCTTAGCAGCAATAGGCAATTGTGCTCCCGTTGCCAGCTCAAGCGGCCCGAACAGCCGAATGAACGGGCTGCTCGAAGAAGAGACGGTAGGCTGAGACGTTACTAGCCGGAGGTTCATAACCTCACACTCCCTTTAAAGATCGAACTTACTAGCTTTAATAAATTATATCACCGGTATCAGTAAAGTGAAAGCTTCTCAACACATTACTATAATATAAGCAACACTGCTTCAATTATGATCAGTTGCTAGCCGAGCTTAGGTATGTGTTACTATCTAAAGCAGTTATAGCTATGGTGGTGTTTCTACAAAACTGGGGTTTCAGGTAAGATTAATGAACACTTTCAACTTTAAGGGTAAAACAATATCTTTTCATACGAGGCGGCTTCGCCGTTCTTGGTTTTTCACGCTTTTATTTACGCTGATCATTATGATAGTTGCATGGCTTGATGTTTCTTGGCAGATAACAGTTTTCGGTAATCGCGACCCAGCCATGGCAGCGCAGTTGAGGACCTCGAGTGAGGCACACACCAATATCTTTCGCGCCATTCCCAACTACCTACCAAAAGAAAATGCAGCCATTAACACACTGCTTCACAACGCCGCCTTGGGACAGCTTCAAACCTGCAAGCATACTGCCATTGCACGAGGAGCAAATGAATCAAAAAAATGCCGGGTAGCGTTGAAATTTGATTTGGCAAACAGCCACTATTTGCAGGCAACCCTCAGCTTTCAGCCACTACACGAAATGCTGACTTCACAAACCAACAGGCAAGCACTGCTTTTTGACCGCCAAACTGGTGCAACACTACCGCTCAGCGCTTTATTTAAGCAAGATGTGAATTACCTGGCAGTATTGGCACATATCTCCCACCAGCAATTGGGTGCTATTTTCGCCAAGGCTTATGCGCAAAACGCTGGCCTGCAAGCCAAAATTCAAAAATTCACCGCCCCACAAACAAGCAATTTTCAAAACTTTGCAGTGCTGAAGCACGAAAAGATCGCTATTATTATGAACGAATTTGCCAACGACACCACCACTCGCCAGCCCGTTGTTCTCACGATCGACCCCGCCCAACTTTACCCCCTCTTAAATGAGCGAGCGCTCACAGCCTTCTTTCCAAAGTTAAAGCAACAAAAAGAAACGGAACAACGTTTAGCCATGGCGGCCATTTCGGCGGTGAAAACAGCCCGCCAGCATACTCGGCCCCACGTTGCGGCGAATAGAGCTAACATTAACTGCGCCGTTATGAAGTGCTTGGCGCTCACATTTGATGATGGCCCGAGCGTGTATACTGCCCACATACTCGACACTTTAGCCTCACGTGGCGCAGCAGCCACCTTTTTTGTGCTCGGTAGCCAGGTTGCACCCTATGCACCTCTTTTGCAAAAAGCCCTCAGGGCCCAACATGAAATTGGTAACCACTCCTGGTCACACCCCGATTTCACCACTCTACATGACGCCGACATTGCAGCACAAGTCGAACAAACAAACCACGCCATTGTTCAGATAACTGGGTACTACCCAAAGCTTATGCGCCCGCCTTATGCGGCATTTGATGAGCGTGTTATTTCGCACATAGGCATGCCGATTGGTCTTTGGAACATTGACCCGAGTGACTGGCATTATCGCGACACTTACCAGGTTGCACAGCACGTTATAACGCAGGCGAACCCTGGGGCGGTCGTGCTATTGCACGACATCTACCCGACGACCGCCCAAGCAGTACCCCTTATCGTTGACGAACTTCAAAAACAAGGGTATGTTTTTGTCACCATGAGCGAGCTGCTCGATATAAACAGCACCAATGTAACGGCTCTCGCCGGCTGGCAACTACGTCACCGTTAGTACACACTTAGTCTTACTCATTCACAAAAATAGGAGAGCGGTTTGAGGATTGGTTCGGGAATCTGAACGGCAAACGATTGACTGCGCAAGGTCGAACTCATGGCCAAATATGACATCTCGTTCCCGACAGTACAAAAGATACTGGCTAGAGCACAGCATGGTGACTTCACCGTCCACAAGAGCATTAACACCGCTACCAATGCCTGGAGTACGGCCTGAAGCGGCTTACCAAGGTTTCAGCCCGCATTGAGGCTAAGCTCAAGAAGCATGCCATCCGCTACGAGAAGGGCTACCCGAGGGAGCTGCTCCATCTGGATACCAAACGTCTACCGTGGCTCAAAGGCGAGGGTAAACAATGCGAAAGCGAGCGAGAATACCTGTTTGTAGCCATTGACGACTTTAGCCGTGAACTCTACGCTGGTATCTAACACCATGCTCAACTACAATTTATTAAAGGAGTACCACTAGGAGAAGTATAAATGAAGATTTTAGTTACCGGCGGAGCAGGCTACATCGGCTCGCATACCGTGATTGCATTATGCGCCAATGGCCACTACGTTGTTATTGTAGATAATTTTTCTAATAGTAGCCCTGAGACCATTACACGCATCCAGAAGATAGCCGGAAAAGATATACCTTATTACAGCAGCGATGTGCGAGACAAGGCACTACTTGAGCGTATTTTCGATGAGCACCAAATTGATGCGGCCATCCATTTTGCAGGCCTTAAAGCGGTTGGTGAGTCAGTTGAAAAACCACTGTCCTACTATCGTAATAATATAGACTCTTCGCTGACACTGTGCGAGGTCATGCAGAAAAAGGGTGTTAAAAAGCTGATTTTTAGTTCTTCTGCGACCGTATATGGTGATCCCGATGAGCTGCCGCTAAAGGAAACAAGCCGCACTGGGCTAGGCATCACCAACCCTTACGGCCAAACAAAATACATGATCGAGCAGATTTTGCGTGATCTTGCCATTGCCGATAACTCTTGGGAAATTACGTCACTACGCTACTTTAACCCCATCGGCGCATATGAGAGTGGCACTATTGGCGAAGATCCACATGATATCCCTAATAACTTAATGCCATATATCACTCAGGTCGCAGTTGGCAAGCTGCCTAAGCTATCCGTATTCGGCAATGATTACGATACGTCAGACGGGACAGGCGTGCGTGACTACGTTCACGTTGTTGACCTGGCCAAGGGCCACGTAGCAGCACTAGAACACATGAAGCCAAGCGGACAAATGGAAGTGTATAATCTTGGTACTGGCAATGGCGTATCGGTGCTTGAGATGATACACGCATTTGAAGAAGCATCGGGTCAGGAGATCACTTACGAAGTTGTAGGACGTCGCCCTGGTGACGTTGCAAGTTGCTATGCAGACGCAAGTAAAGCAGACAAAGAACTTGGATGGCACACTGAAAAAACACTTGGAGAAGCCTGTGCGGACAGTTGGCGTTGGCAGTCACAGAATCCTGACGGATATGTCTCGTTGTCGAAAGCCACGTAAGTAAAGTGCTATTCCTTAATTCTCGTATCTTGAGTTTCTGAGCAAGTTTGAGGAGGTGAGATAATATAATTGATCCATAGCCCCTTGTTCTCGATGTATGCCTCAATATCTCCAATTAGTATGGTCTTAGTGCTTGCCCAAAAATATTATAAAGTCATTAAAAATAGTTGTAATATTGTCGATGAGTTGTTATAATGCCAACAAGATACGCATACAGTGTGCATACATGGGCCTTTTTCACCATGATGCATGTTCTTTGAAAGGAAGTAATTATAATGCCGTCTCGCCAACCAAAACCGGCTCGTAGCCATAAGCGACAGTGGGGCGCCGAACGCCGCACACAGCCGCTTTCGAGTGTTCACGAAAAGCCGTCTACCCGCAAGATTGCCTTTTCTCGCCTTGCCATCGTATTAACGATTGTGCTGTGGGCTATTTATGTTATTACAACCATTATTCGTGAATTTTTTGATGGGGCTCACGGTTTTCAATTTACCATGCAGGCCATTAGTTACTTAATTGTTGTCACCTTTCTTACTTTTTCGGCACTTATGTATTTATTAGCTCGCCAGGGCGCCTTGCAGCGTTTTAGTAAGCATATTCGCGTGCCGCGAGCAAAGCTTGACAGCCATTTTGCCATCCACCAGCCTTCTATTACGGTGTTGGTACCGTCGGTGAGCGAAGAGCCTCATGTTGTTCGTAAAACCTTACTTTCAGCCGCCCTGCAAGAATACCCAAATATGCATGTCGTGTTGTTGATTGATGACGACCCCAACCCAAAAAACCAAAAAGCAGCCGATAGCCTTGAGGCTTGCCGTTTGCTTGGCAAAGAAATTAGCAAGCAGCTTACCGAGCCACGACTTCGCTTCACAGAAGCGCTTGCAGTCTTTGAAAAAAATAGAGCAAAAATAGAGGGCAGCAAAGAAATTCAAAAACTAGCCGGCCACTATCATTGGGCGGCTCATTGGCTTGAAACAACTGCCAAAAAAGAGGTAATTGAAGACCATGTTGACATCTTTTTCACTGAACAAGTGCTAGGTGAGCTCGCTAAAGAACTCCGGCTTATGGGCGATGCTCTGAAGGCCTCGGCACAAGCGGGCGCAAAACTACCAACCGAGCGTATTCACCAGCTGTATCGCCGCCTGGCATGGACGTTCAATGCCACCCTAGAAACCTTTGAGCGCAAACAATTCGCTTCACTCTCGCATGAAAAGAACAAGGCTATGAACCTTAATTCATACATCGGCCTCATGGGTAACACCTATCGAAAAGAGCAAACGCCCGATGGCCCCGTGCTGATTGCTGATAAAAAAGGCAGTGTTGTTATTCCCGACAGCGACTTCTTACTAACGCTTGATGCTGATTCAATTTTGCTGCGAGATTATTGTCTGCGCTTAGTCTACCTGCTTGAACAACCCGATAATGCCCGAGTGGCCGTTACCCAAACGCCATACTCATCGTTTCGTGGCGCCGGCACACGCATTGAACGCCTGGCTGGGGCGACTACTGATATTCAGCACATTTTGCATCAGGGTGTAACGTTTTATAATGCCACTTTTTGGGTGGGTGCAAATGCTGTTATTCGCAAAAAAGCCCTCAGCGATATTGAAGAGACCGAATGGATCGGCGGCTTTGAAATAAAACGCTATATTCAAGACCGTACCGTTATTGAAGATACTGAATCGAGCATTGATTTAACCCTGCATGGTTGGTCACTAGTGAACTACCCTGAGCGGCTTAGCTATAGCGCCACCCCACCCGATTTTGGCTCACTAATTGTGCAACGTCGTCGCTGGGCAAACGGTGGCTTGCTGATTCTGCCAAAGCTATTGACGCAAATTCGCGAGCGCAAACTGCGTGGTGAGCATGTTTCAGCGGCCGAGACATTCCTTCGGCTCAACTACATGGCGTCAATTGCCTGGGCAAGTTTCGGTTTGATCTTCTTACTTGCCTACCCTTATGATGGCCGCCTGCTCAGCCCATTCGTTGTGCTCGCCGCTCTGCCATACTTTTTAGCACAGGCCAGTGATTTAAAATATTGCGGCTATAAGCGCAGTGATATCTTTCGTATTTATGGCTTTAACCTTATTTTACTGCCGGTTAATTTAGCTGGTGTGCTTAAATCCCTCCAGCAGGCCCTCACCGGTAAAAAAATTCCATTTGCCCGCACGCCAAAAGTGAAGAACCGCACCATCGCCCCTATGGTGTACGTGATCGCACCACTATTAATTGTCGGCTTTTCGGTTTTCACGTTGTGGCGTGATTCGCTGGCAGGCAACTGGGGTAATGCCGCCTTTGCTGGCTTTAACGCGCTAGTTGCTTCATGGGCCATTGTTTCCTACATCGGCATTGGTCACACCATTACTGATACCTGGCGCGGCTTAACAAACTGGCTGTTTGTTGAAGTAAAACCGGCCACAAGCGCTGCCAATGCAAACACGCCAGCCCTTGATTGGCAAGCCGTGCTTTATCATGGCGATGCCAAACAGGCCGTTCCATTAGCAGCCCGTGCCTACGACCCAGTAATGGCAAAAAGAGGATGATATGAGCCAGAAGAAAGTCACAATTAACGAAGAATCTCGCCGCCGTCTCTCCCCGTGGCGCGTATTGTTTGCACTACTTATGCTCGGTGGTATTGTAACCGGTGGTATATTTGGTTCTATGTATATAAAAGCGATGCAATCTAAAACCTCGACAGACCCTTGGTTTGCCGGCTACGTTGATGTAACGGCAATGCCCACCTTTGCTTTCGAGCAGATTGGTTCTACCGAACACCGCGATACGATCCTTTCATTTATTGTAGCTTCACCGAAGGGCGACTGCACGCCATCATGGGGTGGCGCCTACACGCTTGACCAAGCCGGCACCGTGCTTGACCTTGACCGCCGAATTGCCCGCTTGCAACAACAAGACGGCACTATTGCCATTTCATTTGGTGGCCTTAAAAACAACGAATTAGCCGTGAAATGTCATGATGTTGCCAAGTTAAAAGCCGCCTATGCATCGGTCGTTGAACGATACAACATCGACACGATCGATCTCGACCTTGAAAATAACGGTCTCAATGACGCTGAAGCAAGCACTCGCCGAGCCGAGGCCATTGCCCAACTGCAAGCCGAACGGCGTGCCAGCGGTAAGCACCTCGCCGTTTGGCTAACGATACCGGTGGCCCCCCAAGGCCTGACCGAGGCCGGCACCAACGCCGTTAGCTTACTGCTCGCCAAGGGTGTTGACCTAGCGGGTGTCAACGTTATGACCATGGATTACGGTAGAAGCCGCGCCAAAGACCAAACAATGCTCGCTGCCTCAGAAAGCGCATTGTTGCAAACCCATCGCCAGCTGAGCGTACTGTATCAGCGCGCCGGCACACGGCTTAACGATGCCTCAATCTGGTCAAAAATCGGCGCCACCCCCATGATCGGCCAAAACGATGAGCTTGCCGAAGTCTTTACACTTGATGACGCCAAAGCCTTCAACGAATTCGCTCGCCAGCGTGGGGTCGGCCGCATGTCAATGTGGTCAATTAACCGCGATGTGCCCTGCGGCAGTAACTATGTTGATTTAAAAATTGTGTCTGATTCTTGCAGTGGCGTTAAGCAAGAAGGCGGTGCATTCGCAGTGCTACTCGGTAACGGGTTTAAGGGCAGCCTTTCACTTAGCGCAGGCCTAGTTACCAAAGAAACCGCTAGCTCAACCACCCAAAAGCCAGATGACCCAGCCACTAGCCCGTACCAAATTTGGTCACCCGAAGGTGCTTACCTGCAAGGTACTAAAGTAGTCTGGCACCATAACGTCTACCAGGCAAAGTGGTGGACACAAGGCGATGTACCCGACAGCCCCGTTCTGCAAGCCTGGGAAACACCGTGGGAATTGATCGGCCCGGTGCTGCCTGGTGAAAAACCTGTTAAACAGACGACCCTGCCAGCTGGCACCTTTCCCGAATGGTCAGGCGGGGCGGCCTATGACACCGGCCAACAAGTACTCTTTAAAGGCGTACCTTATCAATCTAAATGGTGGAACCAAGGCGAAAGCCCAGCGGCCGCTTCGTCAAACCCAAATAGTTCGCCGTGGGTGCCTCTCACTCAAACACAGATTGACGATATTAAAGCAGCTAAAGCAGAATAGACTCCACTGTTACACACATATTAAGATAGTTATTGTGGTAGTGTGCAACATAAGCTAGCTAGTAAGCAAGGTGTCCGATGACCAGAATTTTTACAGAAGAAGAAAATCAAAAATGGCAACAGAAGTTGCCTGGCAAAATGACGAGCGCCTGTGTCGCCCTTCGCTCTGGCAAAGAGGTGCTTATGGTCAAAGCGGGATATAAAGACCACTGGACATTTCCAAGCGGTATTGTTGATGTAGATGAATCGCCAAAAGCAGCAGCGATTCGCGAAACACTAGAAGAGGTTGGGCTTGTCGTCGCCCCTGACGAATGTAGCCTATTAACAGTCGTTTATACCGCTGCATCTGATGAAAAAGACCGAGAACGATTTAACTTTGTGTTTACTGCTAATTTTTATAAAGATGAGCTAACGCTCGCTGTACCGAACGATGAGATAGAAGAAGCCGAGTGGGTGCATTTCGACCAAGTTGCCGAGAAGTCAGGGCTAAGGGGAAGTTACGTTAATATTCAACGCTTACTTCTCTCTCCTCTCCCACCGGAACCCTATATTGAAGTGCATCGCAACCAGCCATCCGCTCGCTCAAAATTTTAAAGAACCCCTTTAAGAATAAGCAATTTATATATTTATCATATAACCAAGCTTGTTCTTTTTTGTCAGCAGTTCGGGTTTGTTATAGGGGGTAACAGTAATTTTTGGGTTCATCACTTCTGCCACTTCAAAACCCGCCTCTTTTATGGCATTTAACTTAGCCGGGTTCTGCGTTACTAACCTGAGGGTTCGCGCCACTTTTAAGTCATTCAGCGCCATAATTGCTACCTCATAAGAACGGGTGTCGGGCGGCAGGCTCATCATTTTAAATGCTTCAACGGTATCAACCTTTTCGTGCTGCTGGATTGCAAGTGCTTGTAGCTTTTTCTCTAGGCCAATGCCGCGGCCTTCAGCATATTCATATATAATCGTGCCTTGCCCATATTCCGCAATCATTTTCAGGGTAGCCGTCAGCTGCGGGGCACAGTCGCAATCAAGTGAGTGAAGGGCTTCACCAAACAAGCAAGAAGAATGCAAACGAATGATAGGTGTGCCCTTTTTTAGTTCGCCATAAGAAACGCTTAAGCAATATTCTTTTTCTTCAAAACGATGGAAGGCAATTGAGAATGTGCCGTGTTCAAGAGGAAGAGTCGTGCGTTGTGTAATTGCCATAGGAAGCTACTTTTATTATACACCTAAGCGCTACCTATGCCGGTGGCTATTCTAAGGAAGCTCCTTTTAGTTGTTGATGTTGAAATAATCTCTGTTAAATTATATAATAAACCCATCGTTATCTGTAATGATAACCGAACATTTAAGGAGAAGATACGGGCTAACGCGCTGGTTTTTGCGTTTGGTTCTAGCTTTGTACGTCAATTATAGCGACACCCGTCAGTGGCTCAAAAAGGGCCGTGTTCGAAGGAGCTTACCATGGCCGAAACAAGCATCAGCCTGCCAGACTGGGCCACCGAACTCGTGCAGCAAGGCCGAGATGAGGGCAACTTGGTACCCCTCGTGGAAGCACTCAGCCAGCCTCACAGCAACACGCTTGAGGCAGCGCAGCTTCAGTATCTTTATGAGCTGGCCGAGCCAGCCTTGGTTCGCCAGGTAATAAGATTGCGACACCATCTGCACACCGGGCGCATTGAAGTCGCTAACCGACTCTACAACTGCATCGACGCTGCGCGCTCTCGAGGCAAGCTCGACCTGCAGCAGCATCTCGTGAACACAGCCGAGATCGAATGGGACATGGTGCGATACATGCGCCGCGTTCAGATACTCAAAGAGGCCTACGAAGCAGCCAAAGAGCAAGATGAGCAACAAGGCAAGCAGTTGCTTGCCGACAACCTTCGCCGCTCCGAGCCAATTGAGGCTTGGGAATATGGTGGCGAACCCGAGACAGTGCTTGAGCTCGCTCGCGACACACTGCTGAACTGTGCCGAGCACCTCATTGCCCAATGCCACACAGGGAATCTCATCTTTGCCGAAGAAATCCTTGAGATCGTCAAGCAAGGCAAGCTCAATTGGGAGACGCTGAGTGTCACCAAGCACGAAGTCGAGGCCTGGGAGCGCCGGGCACTCATTGGGAGTATCAATTGGTGCCTCTACTACAATGGCAACAGCGACGCTGGCGAACTGCTCTACGAGAGCATAAGGGCACCGCTGGAGTTGATGCTAGAGCATGACATCACGCCAGAAGAGGCGCGCATCCCACGCGACCGGCTCAAAGAGATCAAGTACATTATGCAAGCATGGCTGCCAAAAGAGATAGCTAGTGTGTGCGAGGTGTACCCTCAAGAGTACCGCCAGGCCCTTGACGAGTTCCGGACAAACGTTCTTCCCCTGTTCGATCAAGTTCTTCAACAGGACTAAACCGCCCCCGTGATACTCCCAGTAGCGGAGTCCCTCCGGGGGCTTCGCGCTTTTTTATACAAGATAATCAGCAGTAATTTTTATTTATTATATAGTAGTTGATTTTATATGACAAGAATATTATAATATAATTGAGTAGAACCCTCTACTCACCAACTGCTGCTTGCTAGGAGAGTCATGGTAATCGAAGTCTTGAAGCAGGGTCTTTTCGGAAAATCCCACGTAGTTCGGTGTGGGCTCACCACTTTCCCCTATGGCGGAAAGCCCTATGCCACCTGGAGAAAACCTTCGCCCTTCCTCAGCGTGGATCAGCGCCTACCGATCAGTAGCGAGCTCGCTTGGGAGGCTGGGGGCAAAGAGGGAGGCATCATTTACCAAGCAGACTGGGATCAGGCCGCCAAGATGCTCGTTCCAGCGAGCGAGGCCGGCCAGCTCATCGTCTGGCTGAAGGGTCGTAACTGGCAGGAACGATCCGAAAAGGCTTTTCCTCGGAGTGAGCAGGTACACGAGGAGTTGAATTTCGTCCTCCTTCGCGTCTGCCCCCTAGCCAAGTAAGCACTGCCAAAGGGTACGCCCCCGTGAAACTCCGACAAGATGGAGTCCCTCCGGGGGCTTCGTCACTTTTAATAGTACACAACCGTAACCTGGCCGCTGGCCGCTTGCCAAGTAATGTAGCCGCCTTGAAAGTTTTGCCGGGCGCCGCCTGCAACAACTAATTCGTCAGTAGTGGGCAGTCGCAGCCGGCCCGATGGGCCGCCAAGCGCCAAATAACGAGCACCGATGCCACCATTGCTGAACACCGATTGCGAACCAGTAGCCGCCGACCATAGCAACAAGCCATGCTGAAAATCTTGCCGCACGCCACCGCCCGCCACCACATATTCGTTTGACACCGGAAGGCCCAAGAAACTGGTGGGGCCGCCTAGAGCGTCATATTTCGCCCCGTTGGCGGCAAACAGCATAAAAGTATTACCGCTCGCTGCCGACCAAATCAGCGAACCACCCTGAAAGTTTTGGCGCACGCCGCCATTAATCACAAACTCATCCGTTATTGGAAAGCCAAGTGAACCACCAGAGCCACCCCTGGCGTCGTAGGCAACACGAATGCCACCGGCAAGCAGGTGCGACCCGGTTGAGGCCGACCACAATAGTGAGCCACCTTGAAAATCTTGCCGCACGCCACCGCCCGCCACCACATATTCGTTGCTGATGGGCAATTTCAGCCGCCCATTTTCAGCACCAAGCGCATCATATTTCGCCCGATTAGCAGCGAACAACTGAAAGGTACCGACGCCGGGTGTCCACACCAATGCACCATTTTGAAAATTCTGCCGGGCACCGCCGGTAATAACAAACTCATCTGTTATCGGAAAGCCAAGCGTGCCAATTGGGCCGCCCTGGGTTTCATACACTCCTCGAATAGCGCCAAGCACAAAATGTGCTCCGGTAGCCGGCGACCAATAAATCGCACCGTTTTGATATGGTCGCATGCGACCACTGCCAACACTGGTTTCCGCACCGATTGGGCTACCGAGTTTGCCGCCAAGCGCTTGGTTGAACTTATCAATGGCCGTTACAAAATGAGCCTCAAGCCTTACGTCGGTCGTGCCCATAGTGAAGTTGTGCGCCCGAGCTCCGCCATCAGACCAGTGGCTAAACACCAAATGCTCAGATGTTTCAGGCACCGATATGGAATTCTCGGAGCCAACCGCCGCTTGCAAGCTTGTAGTAAGAATGCCGTCGATTGTCACAGACGCCGGTGAAATAGCCGTGATCAACCTAAGATCAGGCTTTGCCTGGTATACCCAAGTTGTTTCAACGCCTAAAGAATCTTTGGCGGTAAAGCGTAGCACCTGCGAAGTGTTTTGACCATGATCGTCAAAAGTTGTTCTGTAGGTGGCAAGGCCGCCGGCATCTGCAGGTACACTCACCACCCCATCGGCATGCGTGTGGCAATCTGAGAGCGAAGCACAGTGTACCATTTCGGTCTGTTCGTTCAGCGGCCGCTGACCATTTTCAATATCACTTGCCCGCAACTGAATAGTAATAGCCTCACCAACAGCGAATTTTTTTGAGACAGCCGGGGCTGATACTACCGTAATGGCTGGAGCATTATTAGCCGGTGCAACGGTGATTGTTTTTGTGCCAACCCCGCCCGCGCTATCAGTAGCGGTGATGGTGGCATTATAAGTCGTGGTTGCACCGGCCTGTGGGTAGCTATGGCACACCTCTGCGCCATTTGCAAAAGCGCCATCACCAAAGGCAACCCGAATGGTGTAGCTATCGCCATCAAGGTCAACTGTGTCGCGAGCATCAAAACAAACTGTTTTCGTACTGGCAGTTGTGGTGGTTGCCACCTTTACTTCAGGCGGGCGATTGCCAGGAGCATATTTTAGCTGCCAGATTGAACCGTTGGTTATGTCAGCATAATAGAGGTCGCCGCCCGGCCCGGCATGAATTGCCACTGGGCCGCCAATTGAGCTTGCGAAGCCACCGGCTTCAGGCGCACGGGTGAGTGTTGTGCCATCGGTACGAAGGCTAAACAATTTACTGGGGCTATCGGGCGGATAATTCGCAAAAAAGTAAGCACCCTGATAGACCGGCGGATAGCTTGTACCGTTATAAAAGGTGCCGCCAACAATGGCTGCGCCCATACCGGTTCTTAGCATATTCCAAAGAGCGGCAGTTGGGCGTGGAATGGTTTCTTTATAGGTGTTTGTGCCAGGCTGATTAATCTGGGCATTTTGATAATAAGCTTGGCAGGCGCTTAAATCTTGATACCCCGGTGTTCGGTAACCACCCGTGCTGTTGACTCCCTCGAAACACGGCCAGCCACCAACCGTGCCAGCGCGCTCAATAGTGATCTTTTCATAGGTACCCCAGCCGACATCACCGACATATAAAACATTTGAGCGCTGTGGGTCAAGACTAAAACGAAAGGGGTTACGATGGCCCGAAGCAAACATTCGCGACCGCCAACTATCGGGTGAAGCAGCATTATAGTAAGGGTTACCTGGCACACCTTGCCCGGTTGCATTCACGCGCAAAATTTTGCCATGCGGATCGTCAGGGTCAAGCGAACGAAACGCCGCCTGATCAACCACATTCCATTGGGCTGCATCGCCAAAACCGGCATACAAGGTACCATCCTGCGCCCAAATAACCGTGCCTGGCCCATGAGACAGGCCACCATTTTGGTTATTATTTTGGGTAATACCACCGAGTACTGTTCGAGTGAACGTCAGGCTGGTGGGGTTAACCGCATCGTCAACAGTATAAATATCAACCCGGCCAAGCGGCAAAGGGCTGGCCTGATAGGTAGCCAAAATAGCAACCTGGCGGCTCGAAAGATAGTTGGGTGCTAAGCTTAAGCTCACCGCACCAAGATCACCGGTGTCAAACACGCCTGCCAAGGCGCCAACCTGGCGTGACTCACCACTGGCGCTCACAAACCGAATATTCCCCGCCTTACTGAGTGCCAACATATTGCGCGAAACCGCACCTTGACTGTCTGGCAAAAAACTAAAATCGCTAAGCCCAAACTGATAGCCACTTGTAATTTGGGTGCGCAAAAACCCAGTCGGAAACTGAGGCGCCGCATAGGCAACCTGCTGCGCAAAGCCACCACAGGCCAGAACGAGTGCTATGCCGAATGCTATCTGCCTGATGTTTCTGTTTGCCAACCATCGTCTCAATGTCTGCATATCAGTTGCCCGCCTTTTAACATTACCTGGTTATATACACAGTAAAGAGAAGCTGCTCGCTTTAGTCAAGTAGCCCCGGAGCCTACGTCTCGTCAATAATCACCGCCATCGGCCTTTGAAACCTTTGGCCAACTTTAAACTGAACCAATAGAAAGAGTACGGCGTAGAGCATAAAGATATAGAGTGTGAAAGCAACATGCACCATCGTCCACTGTGTCACCGTAAGAAGTGTTATAAAAGCGCTCAGTGCAAAAAGAGCAAAAAAATGCGGGCTTTCAGATGTGGGGTCGCGCCAGGATTTTCGAAGTGTCGGCGCAGCACCAAAGCCGTCGGCAATAATGCTCAGCCCAACACCAACCAGGCCGCTGCCGGTCACTAACCAAAGCAATAGTGCCAGCAACGACACACCCCCACACCACCAGTCAAAACGCTGGGGCCTAAATGTGCCCTGCCGCAACCCGGCAATAAGAACAGCCGAAGGGCACAGCCCGGCAGTTGCCGCCAAAGCTGCCTCAGCGCCCACCCCGGCCTTCAATTGAGCGCCCAGCGTAATCAGCGGAGCGAGCGACCACAAAAACCATGTTACTAAATTGGGCGCTACCCGACCATGCCGAATGTCCCATATATAACCCACTGTTCCCCAAATAATTAATAGTGTCGCCAGATACGCCACCCAACTCGGCAACATGCCCACCCCCATACATTTGTTTTTAGAAAATCTGTAATTAGATTAGCATATGGGTCAAGCAGTAGTTACCGTCAAAAGAGCATGCGTAATGGTCTTAATAATCGCGCATATTCTTAAGGCATCAAAGATACTTTTGGCATTGTAAATTAGAATCGTAGTAAAAAATATTTGGAATAAATATTTGGAATGATATAATGAATAAGATTAAACGTAAGCAGGATACAATCATATGCCACGTCTACCTGTTCCTGGTCAAGACAGCGGTATTTGGGGCAATTTACTTAACGAATTCTTAAGTGTCGACCACAACGCCGACGGTACCATAAAAGCTTCGGGCACAATTGCGTCTAAGGCAGATGATGCATCCGTTGTTCATCTCAGCGGTGCCGAAACTATCGCAGGCGCAAAAACCTTTAGCACCTCCCCTGTTGTTCCTGCTCCTACCACCGCTACTCATGCTGCCACCAAAGATTATGTTGATACCGCAATAACAGGTGCAACCGCCCCAGATGCTACGACTACCACGAAGGGCATCGTACAACTTGCGGGCGATTTAGCGGGTACCGCTACCAGCCCGACAGTGCCGGGGCTCAGTGGTAAAGCCAACGACTCATCCGTAGTTCACCTGAGTGGTACTGAAACCATTACTGGCACCAAAACCTTTAGTGCCTCACCTATTGTTCCCACCCCGACTAACGGCACACACGCTACCACTAAAGCCTATGTTGACAGCGCAATAACGGGCGCAGCGACGCCAGATGCCACCACAAGCACCAAAGGTATTGTGCAACTTGCCGGAGACTTGGCGGGCACAGCCGCTAGCCCGACAGTGCCGGGGCTCAGTGGTAAAGTTGATAAATCTACCTTAACAACCAAAGGTGACCTTTATGCAGCAACTGCCGCCAGCACCGTCACCAGGCTTGGCATTGGCACAGACACCCAAATACTGACCGCCGATTCAACCCAAGCCTCTGGAATGAAGTGGGCCACTCCTACAGTTGACTTTCAAGGGAACGGATTTATCGGCTTTGGCGATTCGATCTCGAGCGTAACTGGTGGCGCAGGCTATGGTGCCTCATGGACTCTCATGGCACCCGCTCTTTCTGACCAACGGCTGAATTATCTGGCTAACGCAGGCATTAGCGGCAATAACACCACCCAAATGCTGGCCCGTATTACAACCGATGTACTCGCATATGGTCCGCAAGTCTGTACTGTGCTAGGCGGCACCAACGATCTTGCCCAATCTGTTACGTTCACCACCTACAAAAGTAATATAACCTCAATTGTTACCCAGCTGCGTGATGCAAGAATACTGCCCGTGCTCTGCACCATACCGCCAAGGGGCAATACCACTTATCTTGCAAACACGATCAAATGGAACAACTGGCTCAGAACCTATGCTCGCCAACAGAGCCTGCCTTTAATTGATTTTTTTACGCTTTTAGTTGACCCTGCAACGGGCATGTTCTTATCGGGGTATGATTCGGGCGATGCGCTTCACCCCTCTCAAGCAGCGCATATAGAGATGGCAAAATTGGTTAATTCGAAGCTTGTTCCATATGTGCCGCCTTATTCACCGCCGCGAGCAGTGTCGAACACCGGCGATACCGATAACCTCATAAGCAATCCGTTTATGCTAACCGGCTCACCTACGCCAACAGGGTACGTTGCCGCAGGAACCGGTGGAATGACAGGCGTGACCGAACAACTAGTGACCGACGGCGACTTCTTAGGCAATGCCTGGGAATGGAACTTTACCAACCCCTCAAATGCCGCCGGGTTCCGCCAAATAACCCAGACCTTAACTGGCGGAACATGGTCTGTGGGTGACACATTGCTGTTTGTAATGAAAAGTAAGGTTGTTTCAAAATCAGGAGTAACACCAGGAAGCAGCGTGGGGGTACGCATGTCGGCCTCTTTCTTCTCATCTGCCACCCCGACCGTTGTTTTTGCCCCCGGGAGCGCTACGGTGCATCCTGCCGGCCTCTATTGGTTTAAATATGTTGTGCCAGCCTCAACTACCAGTGTGGCCATCAACGGAGGCATGTTTAGCATTCCGACTACCGGGCAGCTAACGGCGCGCGTTGGCGAGTTTGCCGTATTCAACCTCACAACCCTCACATTAACTTAAGGCCCGCCAAGCCAAGATCATGGCTTCTTTATTAATGACTGTTTAAAAATTGTAATAGCCGTGCATTAAATAATGCCGGAGCCTCGTATTGCGGCATGTGGCCAAGCCCGTCAAAAACAGTAAACTCAGCGCCTGGCACCACAGCGCGAATAGCCTCAGCATGCGTTAGCGGCGTAATAACGTCTTTTTCACCCCATAAAATAAGGGTGGGCAGCTTACTGGCCGCTATTTTGGCAAAGGTTGCCTCGGCAGTATAAATTGGCATATTTCTTAATGCTGAAAGCAACGCCCGTTTGAACCCTTTTTGGCGTAAGTGTGGCGTAAATCGCTGCTTAATTTCTTTGACAACCCGAGAATCAGCCGAATAGCCGTCGAGCCGCTTTAACATAATTCGGTTACCAAATGTATGGCCAAGATAAGTGCCGATTATCGGGGCAAGAGAAAGCCGCGCCCCCAAGCTTAAATGTGTACCAAAACCATCGGACGTCATAAGCGTCAGGCTCCGAACACGCTCCGGAAAAGTCTCGGCAAACTGTGCCGCTACTAAGCCGCCGAAGGCAAGGCCGACTATGTGTACTGGCTGCGTAACGCCAAGCTTGTTAATAAGCTCAGTCAGTTGGCTTTTAAAAACTTCTGTATTGTAAACAATGTTTGGTTTGTCTGACAAGCCTCGGCCAATAAGATCATATCGCAGCACCCTATAGCCCGCCTTAGTCAGTGCAGCCACGTTATAATCCCAGACATATTGCTGAAGCGTCATTCCTGGCACCAACACTACTAAGATACCCTCAGCAGGCCCAGACAATTCATAATGAGTCCAGCCGTTTGTTAGTTGAACAAATGCATCATTTGTTGCCTCGCGTGATGCATCGCTTATGGTTTCTGTTTCGCTGCCGGTCATTTTATAAAAAACAAAAAGTACAATCACTAACAGTAAAATTGCCGAAATAATGTATATCATTTGCTATTATCATAAGTTATTATAAAGCGGCCGTAAAGAAGTAGGTACCGATGCACTGCCGGACACTATAATTATTTGTTCACCTGCCCTATACTTATGAGTAACAAATAGCCGAGGGGGAGTATGCTCGAAAATAGCAAGTTTTTAGCCACTATTGCAGTCAATAACATAGAAAAGGCCAAAGAATTTTACGAAGGTAAACTAGAGCTTCAAAGGGTTGCCGAAAACCCACGCGGTGTTACTTATGAAACGGGCGGCGGTAATCTGTTTATTTATCAGTCACCCTCGGCCGGCACAAGCCAAGCCTCTGTTGCTACCTGGGAGTTAGCCGAAATTGACAGCCTGGTAGCAGCCATGGAAGCCAAAGGTATAGTTTTTGAGCACTACGACATGCCCGACACAAGCTGGGAGGGCAGTATCGCAACTATGGGCGACGTGCAGGTCGCATGGTTCAAAGACCCTGATGGTAACTTACTCTCGGTCGGCACACCACAGCCCTAGAGTGGTAATAGCCGAAAGGGCTTACATCTTTTCAAGGCAGAAGCATTACTCAGGGAATATAACCGTCAGTGGCTCGCTCAACTGGCTGGCGTTCAAAGACGAATCATAGGCGCGCAACTGTAGGCTCGCCTGACCCACTGGATGAGGGAGGTATGAACTCGCCAGCTGATCAAACAGGCTAAATTCATTATCGACCCCTAAAGCAATACCGAAAGAGACGCCGTTTAAAAAGACTTCGTAACCCCGTATCGGCCCTGCTGCGTCGACAGAAAGCTGAAAAGAAATAATATCAGGGTACCCCATTTTTGTACTCAGCTGCCGCAGATTACTCGGACTGCTTGGTGGAGTTGTCTCGAACAATAACTCAGCCGGTACGGCAGAACGATTGCCAATTTCGTCAACAGCTCGCAGGTTCAGTGTATAAACATGACCCGCACTGAGGTCTAGGTGGCCGATATCAAGAGTATAGCCAGGATAATATTGCTGCAACACCAAGGTTCGGCCCGCATACGACAGCTCATAGTGAATAGCGCCCGTTCCGCCGGCCACCCAATCCCAATTAAGCTGCAACTTGCTTCCGCTTCGCTTTACAAGACGAAAGTGAGCTGGTGTTTCTGGCACGCTGGCCGTTCGGAGCAGCACCTTTTTATCACCTGTCGGCAGCTCTAGGCGAGCACTTGCAGGACTAGCAGCTACTGTAACACCCAAAACAAAAAAGCCCGCTACCGCCATTAGTTTCAATCCTTTTCTCATAGCCCCCCTTTTTTTACTAATACACTTCATAACTATAATAACAAACCTATACAAGCTCGTACCCGCTCGTGCGGCTGCCGTGCTGCTCATTGTAAAATCGACGATAATTACATACACTAAAAAGGTAAGGCTTTACACCGACATTAACAATCTAGGAGGCAGACATGGACCACGATATTGACAAGTTGGCAGCAAAGATCAAGCGACTAGTAGCTGAAATAGATAAATACGCCGGTGATAAACGATGGAATGTACTGCTTGAAACGATCTACAAAAAAGGGTGGACAACACCTGCGGAGTTTCGCTTAGTAAGCGGCATTGTAGAGAACATGTCTGAACAATTGCGTGTGACAAAAAAGTTACAAGACACTTTATTTGAGGGCAGCCAGCTCGTACTTGAAAAAAAGTAGCAAAGCGATAGTTTTATGAATATATAGCTTCGCGATTAAAAGAGATCCTTTAACTCGGGGTAAGTTTTTGCCCCGAGTTTTTTATTTGAATTAAGCCTGTTGGAGGATGCATCGCACATGTCAGCAGCGCAGAAGAATACGACCGCACGCTTTCTCGATAGACAAGCACTCCGTGACGACGTCGTGGCCCTCATGACGAGTCTCAGAGAAGGCGACCTCAAGTCGTCGGCAAGGGCTTTACTCTCAGATCCCAGCACTATCGATTCGAAGCTCAGAGATCGCATTAACGCGGCCTCTGGCGGACAAGCGCTAGACAAGGAGCTCCTAAATCTCGCCATCATACTCGATGAGGCCCACAAACTTGCCCAGGGCATCCTTGAGTATGCAAAGTGCCACGAGAAGTTCGGCGAGTGGCACACCAAGCTTCAAAGGGCAAGCTCAACGGCAGCACGGCTCAAGGCCCTTGAGGAAATTGGGGTTTGCTTCACTGGCCAGAGCGTCTATGTCCGGGGTCGGTTCAGCAAAGAGTACGAGATGGACACCGACCTCGAGACCCTGAAAAGCCAGCTCCACCAGCTCGTACGCACGCGTTTCACCGATCTCACGCAGCATGCTCAAAGCGAGCAGGATGTACGAGACCTACATGCCCTCATCAACAAGTGGATCAGTCACTTTCAAGAGGTGACTTGGCCGGAAAACTGGACCAAGCTGATCGCAATGCACGTGTTCCTGTCAGAACTCAGCCTTTACCCGTTCGAACACGCCAGCAAGTATGATAAAGTGCCGGGCCATCTGTCCATGATGGCAGCGCAGGCCTTAGTGGACAGCGACATTGCCCTGGCGGCAATTGTTATCGCCTATTGTCACACCGAGGAGCGTTACAAAAAAGCTGTCGGTGAACGATTTTACGCCGATCTGGCCATGATGTTGTGCCGGGCTCACCCCCGACGCCTCGTCCCCACACAACAGGATAACTAAAAGATGCACTGGCAGCGGCATGATTGCTAAAATAATCATGCCGCTGCCGTTCGGTATTTTAAAGACATAATACTTAGATTAAAGCGCTAAAAACCAGTATCTACAGCCTCCACCCCTGGGGCAATATCTACACAATCGCTTCTGAAGGCTTGGATAAAGCGCTCGCGCATTTCACGGCCAACCGTGTCTGCTGGCGGGTAGCGCAGCCACTTTGGCTTTCCATCGGCACTTTCTTGCCCTGGCTCAAAACGTTCGCTTTCAAATACAAGGCGTTGGCCTTGCGAGCCTCCCCCAAGCAGAAAATAATCGCTCCCTCGCAGCATAACGTCACGAAGAGCCTGGTCGCTAAGCTGGAAAGGCGTTGTTACTTCAGGTTCCAAGAGTTTGTGCAGGCTCGCTTCAATCTGCCGCAGCAGCTGTAATTGCCTGTCGGGGTCGAGCTCATTGCGTGCGCTGCTATATAGCTCTACTACTTTTTGAGCCTCTGGGCCAAGAAGCTGTTCGGCCTTATTGGGTGTAGCTTCGGGTTGCGGGTGGGGTACTTCCATGTTCATGCATTGATAATAGCATAAACTTTATAATCTACCTGACAGATATAGGAGATTGTGGTAAAATTTGTCACAAGATGGTTGCTTTTCGCCCGGAACAGCCCCACGTGCCAGCCGCAGAGCTAGCACCTTCTACATGGCTTGGTAATAGCAACTCTTTAGAACTACAACCGCACGACGAAGCGCTCATACTTCAGCTAGAAGCTATGAATGAACAGAAGAAACGTTATCATTCAATCGAGACTGGGTTATATTTTAACACCCCCGAGTTGGCCGGCCTGGTTCGCAAGCAGTACGACACCGACAGCTTGGCACAGCTTGAAGAACATCTGATGAGCTGCGGCACGCTACAGCTCCCAGTCATCGAAGGTCACACCGTTACAGTTGACGGTATAGACCATAAGGTAACGTTGCTGGCCGCAACCGAGACTGACGCTGATGGCGTCAACCACGGCGACATGTCTGCCATGATCTACTTACGAGATCAGATACAAGCCGCGAGCGCAATGATGAAGTTATATCTTTTAGACCAAGCTCGCTATAACGAGCAAGGCAGTTTGGGTAAAAAGCTACTCATCAGCTCACTTCACCTGCTTTCGACCCCTGACCAGCTGCAACGGTTTAAAAACGTCATTGCCCTGGGCCAGAAGGCCGGCCAGGCAGATTGGCCACACATCTCGTTACCCTTTAGTGACCTAGAGGCTAGGCGCCCCAACGGCTGGCGCAACAAGCAAGATACCGTGCAAATGCTGGCATACACGACACTCGAGGCAATCGAGCAAGGCTTCATAAGCGAAGACGATTTAGCCGCCGCACACAAGCAAATGCTCGGCGCTATAGTACCCTTTTTGACTGCTGTTGGATTCCCCCGCTATGAAAATTCAGGCTCATGGGAAGAAGTAACGGCAGTGCGCACCTCTGTTATGGCAATCGAAACAGCTTTGCTTGATAAACTTCAAACTCTAGCCCAAACCCCTGGCCTCGAGTTTCTTGAAACAGGCTATAACCAGGCAGGGCCACAGCTCAAGATGGGCCGCAACTTCCCCCAGGCTGTTGCTGCTATGGTAATGAATGGCCTTACCGAACTAGGGCGCCGCCTACCCTTTGAGTCGCCAGAATACCCGCAAGGTTCTGTAAAATACCGCGAAGCCGATGCCGCGCTGGCATATGTGCTTCGCTATAATGTGCCGCAACTGCTAGCTCAACACAATATTCCAATGGCACACGGCCAGGGCCAGCCTATGACCGTTCACGCTATCGAGGCCATGGTATTAGAGCGCATCTTAAAATTGCAAGACCCCAAAACACGGGGTATTATGCGTTACGAAGGTGATTCATACCAGCGTACAAACTTCCACACCAATGCTGTGCGAGCACTCATTGAAGCTATTAAACGCAAAGTAAAGGCCGAGGCGGTAGTAAGCGGGGGCGAGATTGACCTCGACGAAAAACAGCGGCTTCGCAACACATTAACACCACAAGGCCAGTCGCCAGCCTGGACGCACCCTCTTAGCCAAACGGCTTCACCAATTGCCAGCCGCTGCATAGAGGAGTATCAAGCGGGTAATAGTACGGCAGGCGAATCTTATGAAGCTATCAGCACCTGCCTCTTAAACGACGCCCTCACAACCATAACAGGCGAGAACGATTGGAATGCCGCTTTAGACAAAAGCGGCAGTTATCGTCTTAAGCCCGTACCACAACACAAGCTGCCAGAATGCCACATTACTTATGCAATAAATGAGAAAACCTTTACCGTTCCTTCACCACACACGCCACTCAATTGGAGCACTGCCCTGCTATGGGAGACTATCGGCACAATCGCAGCTAGCATTGCCATGCAAAAAGGCGCCGACCATGTCAAGTTGTAACACAAATACATGACGAGAATACCGATACAATACTTAATGCGCTCCAACTGTTATGGTTAGATAGTAAGCAGAAAGAAGACAGGCCCTATGCGTAAAATAATTCTATATATCAACAGCACATTCAACGGCAGGCACCAAACTTCATTCAACCAGATGGCGCCTATTTTCAGGGGTCACCCACCCATAAGCGAACATTGCGCGCCAAGGATTCACCGATGTATGTGGGAGCGCAGTTTAAGCCCGGCGGCATATACCCATTCTGGCGACGACGAGTGTCAGAACTCGCCGAAAAAAACCATTCCCGCTACATCCCTTATTCCCGACATGCAAAATATATTCGGGGCGACATTTCTAGAGCAAGCTGACACTGCTATTTTAACTGCTATTGATGAAGCGCTTCGTGCCATTCACCCCCGCTATGAACCCAACTTAAACTGGTTAACGAAATTGTTGCGTATATCGAAGGTAGCCGTGCTGCCACTGTTGCCGCTGTAGCCACTGCGTTCTCCATAAATGAATGGTCATTGCAACAATTATTTCAAACGTATGTCGGAGTCGGCATCAAATGGGTTATTAGGCGGGCACTTTTTTTAGAGGTGACCAAGTATGTGGTTTCTATGAGTTTGCCACATCTTTAGTCATAAATATTGTACTTTTCCGAGACCTGCAGTGATAATTGCGGCCACAGAACCTCGGCTAAGCTTACTGTTGATTTGTTAAGATGATGTTATGACCGCGACAAAAACAAGAATGGCAATAATAACATAGGCGATATAAGTAATGGCCTTAGGTAGGTGGCGGGGCGCAACAATACCCTGAGGACCAAGTGTGCCAGCCACCGCACTCACCCTGTGATCCTGGTAGCGCTGTGTGTTTTCAATTAGTTCTAACCCTACTAAACTGACGGCCTGAAACATTGCAGGCCACACCGCTGAATCGAATGTAGTGCCCTCCATCTGCCGGTTGCCGTAAACATATAGCTGGTCGCCGATTATCTCTAGGTCAAACTGCTGATCTGTGTCAAGTAGTAACTGCATAAGCTCTGGTGTCAAGAAATACAGTATATCTTGTTGGTATCCCGGTGCGCAAAACACGCTAAAATATTTATTAAAATCCCCTTCAAGCTCAAATAGCTCCATGCCGGGCCGATAGGTAGATTGTTTATTGAATCTATCAAGAATAACATGCGGCACTGCCCGGGGTAGCGTCAGGGCCATTACCGGCTGACGATACATGATGGTCTGTTTGCCAACTTTATTCTCGAACCAATAGAGACCCATCCAAAAAGCATGGCCCTGAATATCGCCTTTCACTACAAAATTTGTATACGCCCCGTTCTGCTCGGTAGTGAACAGTGTACCTGGATAGCTAAGTGATAAGTCTTTAATGAGCGGCTTAAAGCTATACCTGTTATCTTGAGAGAACTTTCGTAGTCGCGCCCCTATCTGCTCGCGGCTCCGCCTTTTACGGGTGACCGCACCGCCTGTAACCCAGAATAAGCCCACTACCAGCACGCCAATCAGTAGGTAAACATTACGAAATGCGATTGCCCCTAAAACAAACACCAGCCCTAACCCAATAGCCGATTTGGTAGCAGCAGTCGAAAATAGCGTAAGGTCACCCGCCAGAACCTCGGCATCATTCCCTGTTACCGGTTCAGTAAAAGCCGAAAAGCTTGGCTTCGATGTGACAGCTCTCGTAGCACCCACACTGGCTACCTATTGTTTGTAGCTGCTTATAATGCCGGCTTTTTTAAGATCGACAGTGGCGTACAAAAGAAGAATCAGCACCACTAAGTTTGCAAACCTATTCCATTGGGAAACCAGTAAAAGCGAAATGACAATTGGTAATAAGCTCAGCAGGCGCCGCTTCAGCGAACCTAACATTGCAAATGCCCATGCTTTTTTAAATAGCCTAATACTAAGAACAATTAATAGAATTAATACAAGTGCATAAAAGGCATAAAGGGTCGTCAGCGATGATGTCGATAGATCTGTTGTTTGATCGCTGTAGTTATAGCTGGCTGGCAATAATAGTAAGCTCATTGCACAACTTGCAAGAAGAATAGCAGCACCTAGCTTGATTTTCACCCAGGCCTTATGAGCAAACTGGTTATTGGCTGTTGGCGGCACGGGCACCGCTGTTTGGGGGGGCGATTGTGGGTTTGGTGCTGCCTCTGGTTGAGTAGTACTACTTTGAACTGGCTGATTTGTATTTTGTGGATTCATGGGAACAATTATACAACAAGATCCGATCCAACACTATACTTTCTTATGCTCAAACTATTCTTCTGGCGGCGCAATAATCTCTATTGGCCAATCACCACCGTTTCTTGGGTCACCCAACCGGTGCATGGCAGCCAAGATTTCAGCCTGCAGCCCGGTTGGCTGAACTGCTCGAGCCTCTGCTTTGTGTAGCCTCAGTACCTCCTGGCGAATTTTAAGACGCTCATTTTCATGTGCTCTATTGCTTTTACTAAGCTCGGCAGCCCCTAGTGTCGCGCAATCGTACCCAGCAGTCGCTGCTCCCATTTGAGATTCAGGCGCATTGAAATGCCACCATTCTGCAAAATAAGGCTGAAAACCAGCCTGCGTCATAACCGCGTATAATAATCGGCGGTTATTGCAAGCCTGCCACTCGCTATCCGTTAATGCATCTCCGGCGGCAATTTTAGACTCATAATAGGCCAGCGCCGACTTTTCACCCCCGTGATCAAAAGCCGTACCGAAATCGAGCATTTTGGCGTGGCGGCTCATCAACACCGAGAGCTGCATTGCCATGCCAGTTCGCTTAGTGTGCTCTAATGTATTGCCGATAAGGCGCGAACGGATAGAATGAAGCTCCTCTATGTGTGCTTCATCAAGTTTGACAATCGCTAGGTCTACCGCCCCGCCCGTGCTATGCGGTGACGGCCGCGTCGGATCCACCGATGGAACCGAAACATAGTTTTGGGCAGTAGATGCCAGCACTTCGCTATCTAAATGTGGATGTTTCTCTTTGAGCTTTTGTTTATAGAAATCATGCAGTGATTTCTGGACCTCGTAAGGCCTATACGCATCAAACAGTAGCAGATGGTAACCGGCTGGCAAGAGCCGCTCTGCAGCCAATAAACGACGAATAACCGACTGGCGAGCAAAGAGCGTCAGCAGACTTCCTTCTAATTTATTATCCTCTGCATAAGGCGAATTGTTATGTTCACCAAAATAGACAGATGACGTCGTTAAGATAGCGGCCTCCTGCGATAGTAGTCCGAGCGGAAGCAACGGATCGGGGTGGTCAGCCTCTCTGATGGGAATCTCTTTCCACCCCTGCACCTGGCCGGCATCAAGTGGAATTGCTGCATAGAGTGTCTTCTCGGCGGTAATCATGAATACAATGCTCCTTATATCTAACAGCTAGCGTTGGGGTAAAGTTCGATAAAAAAGGGTGTTGATTAAGCCTTAATAACCGCTTCGCTAGAGGCGTCTAGCCTATTGCCTCTAGTGAAAGTGGTCAGAATAGTCAGCTCCTTCCCCTATGTGAATAGCTACGAATGAGCTGCTATCGGGCAATTACTGCTCGTTGCCTTTTTCGTTCAATGCCAGCGATACCCACCGGTCGATCATTTCGGCAAATGACATTCCGGCGGCCTCCATCATTCGCGGATAACGGCTGTAAGAGGTCAGGCCAGGCAAGGTGTTAACCTCGTTGAGCATGACTGTTCCGTCTTCCAATAAGAACGTATCGACCCGCGCCAGCCCGCCACAGCCCAATGCGCTATAGATGGCTTTTGCCGTTTGCTGAACACGTGAGCGCGCCTCGGTCGGAATATCAGCCGGAACAATTATGCTAGAGTTTTCAGAGCCGCTTTCAGGGTTATCTTCTTGGTGAATTTTAAAGAAGCCGTGCGATAGGCGAATTTGGTCTACCTCGCCTACTGTCAAATCAAGGCCATTCCCTAGCACCGCACAGCCCACCTCGCTCCCAACCACAGCCTCTTCAATTAAGACCTTTGTGTCGTACTGTCGCGCGGCCTCTAGCGCGCCCGGCAGTTCTTCTTTTTGAGACACTTTATTGACACCAAAAGATGAACCCGAGCGGGCTGGCTTTACAAAAATAGGATAGGTAAACTGACCAGGGTCAACCTCGTCGCCTGGCATGATAACCCAGAAATTCGGCGTAGCAATTCCCGCGCTTTTCACAACCGTGTAGGCAAGCGATTTGTCCATACAAAGAGCAGAGCTCTGAATATCACAGCCAACATAGGGAACGCCAGAAAGTTCCAACAAACCTTGCATCGCGCCGCCTTCGCCGAGCCTACCATGCAAAACAGGCAGCACGACATCTAAACGGATTGTTTCGTATTTTCCCTCTTCTAAAACGAGCAGCCCGTGAACGTCTCGGTCAGGCGACAGCGTCACTGAACGAGCATTGCCGTCTTCCCAATTTTCGCTAGGACCATCACAGAGCATCCAGGCACCATCTTTGGTAATTCCGATCCAGTAGGGTTCATATTTTTCAGTGTCAAGATGTTTGGCAACCTGCCTGGCAGATTTAACAGAGACAGGATGCTCTTCAGCATAGCCTCCGAACATAATGCCGATCTTTAATTTGCTCATACTACTTGCTCCTTTCAAATTCCAGGCAATTGATAATAGTATTTTCAATAGTATCACTCAGAGCGTGTTCTGTGTAATAGGCGGTGTGTGGTGTAATAAGCACGTTCGGCATTTTTTGCAAGCGCAGTAACGGTTTGCTTTCGACCGGTTTTTCTCTGTAATCGGCGTAGAATATCCCCTCTTCTCCTTCGACGACATCTAACGCCGCGCCGCCGAGCTTACCCTTATCGAGCGCTGCAATAAGCGCTTCGGTGTCAATAAGCGACCCGCGGCCAGTGTTAATAATGAACGCCCCAGGCTTCATCTGTTCAATACGATGGTGGTTCAACAGGTGATGAGTATCGGCCGTCAGCGGTGTATGAAGTGTCACAATGTCACTTTGCTGCAACAGTTCATCAAGCGAAACATAATTAGCAGAGGCTTTAGGGCGATGGTCGTAGGCGACTATACGACCCCCAAAGCCCGGCAATCTGTCGATAACTGCTGCGCCAATGCGCCCCGTTCCGATCACCCCGATAGTCATGTCGCGCAGTTCTTTGCCACGTGTTTCATTCAGCCTGTAATCATGAGCTGCCGCACGGATGATGGTAGATTTTACATTGCGCACCAGCATCAGCATGAGCATAAGTGTGTAATCGGCCACGCTATCGGGCGAATACATGACATTTCCAACAGTAATGCCAACGCTCTTCGCAAACTCAACATCAATATGGTTATACCCGGCACTTCTCGTAGAGACATACTCTACACCAGCCCGGTTCAATGCCCGAAGAATAGAGGGTGTTACTTGAGTTTTATGGCTAACGCTGATGCATTTATTGCCAGCCGCCAGCTCGCTCGAAGCTTCAGATACGGCCAGCTCTGTGATAATTGGCGTAATATCGTAGCGAGCGGCCATTTCTCGAAACAAAACAGCTTCATCTTGTTCGCAGCCATACATTGTAATTCCCGTTTTTGCCATAAATTTAGTCGTTTCCTTTCATCGCGGCCTGCGCGGCTATGCTATCTTCCATCCGTACACCTGACCGGCGTCGAGGAATCTCTAGATATAGTACACTTTTGGCTGCAATTATGAAATATTCTTCTATATGCGCTAGGAGGCATTACATGTTAAATTGACACGCCAAATGCTATACTTAACATCGCAGAGGTTAATATAGAAGGATTTATGAAGCAATTATTGAAAGGTGTTGTCGTATCTGTTCTGGCCAGACAGGTGCGCCGCTTATGCAAAAAACACAGCGTTAAGGTCATCGGCGTCGTTGGGGGCGTTGGCAAAACAAGTACCAAACTGGCAATTGCCAGCCTGCTTGGCAAAACATTGCGAGTTCGATATGAAGAGTCTCGGGCCGGATACCAAGAGAGTAATTACAACCATCTCGTTAGTATTCCATTGATATTTTTTGGGCATCGTATGCCAAGCTTGTTCAACCCCCTCGCCTGGGTCAAGCTCTTTATGAACAACGCTAAACAAATACGGGGTGATTACCCGTTTGATGTCGTTGTTGTTGAATTAGGTACCAACCACCCGGGTGAGATAGCTGCTTTTCAGAAGTATCTCAAACTTGATTACGCCGTGGTGACCGCCATCGTACCCGAGCACATGCAATATTTTAACGATATGCAAGCAGTTGCCAACGAAGAGCTTTCGGTTGCAGCTTATTCTGAAAAGCTCGTCTATAATGCCGATCTAGTGGCCGAAGAACACCGGCAACCGCTGCAAGACGCTATTTCATACGGCATCAAACAGCCCGCCAGTTATCACCTGGCTAACATGCTTCACTCGACAGGAGCGTACGAAGCCGACGTCATGCATAACGATGCAATGTTCTTGCATTTCAAGCACGAGGTTGTCTCTGAAACTCAGCTTTATTCTGTTCTCGCGGCAATCATTATAGGTAATGAGCTTGGGCTGACGCAGGCGCAGATTCTCAGCGGCATGGCCGCAATTACACCAGTGAGCGGGCGCTTGCATCGGCTGCGCGGCATCAATAATAGCCTGATTATTGACGACACCTACAACGCCCTCCCCGAGGCGGTGAAGGCAGGGCTTAAAGTGTTATATGAACTAGAAGCACCGCAAAAGATTGCGATTTTGGGCAATATGAATGAGCTTGGCGCAATGTCGGCGCAAGCACATAAAGAAATCGGCGACCTCTGCGACCCCGCCGAACTCAGCCTCGTAGTAACAATTGGCCCTGATGCAAATGCGCATCTCGCTCCGGCCGCCGCAGCCAAGGGTTGCACCGTAAAGAGTTTCGACACGCCATACGAAGCAGGCGAATACGTGCGACCCAAGATAGAGCAAGGCGCAATAATATACGCCAAAGGTTCGCAAAACAAGGTGTTCGCAGAAGAGGCTATTAAATTACTCTTGGCAGACCCAAAAGATGCCTCGAAGCTCGTCAGGCAGTCTGAATATTGGCTCAAACGTAAACAAAAAAGCTTTCAGCAAAGTTAATTAATTGTTAAATGTTAAGAAAGAGTTGAGAGCTGCGCCGGTGCATCCCCTCATCTCTTGTGGCTCATTGTTCAGTTCGAGCCATGAACCGGGCAGTCGCCGCTTGGTACGCGTTGCTGGCCATTGCCATCACGGTAATCTACTATTGTGCAATTACACACAGGTTCGTCGCCCATAAAACCCAACTTTCGATATAATCGTGCTTGCTATATTACTCGTGGTGCGCTGCCGACTCAATGGCTGGTCGGCGCAGAATAAACCACGCCGGCAATAATATGGCCGCAAAAAGTAAGTACAAGTGTTACTGCCGCCACACCAATATACAGCAAAATTGACCCTTGCGGAAGCAGACTGCCGGTGACAATGGGCTTTTATCTTAAAACATTACCATTCCAGAATCTACTTCATGTCTGTCAAATTGTAGCTTTCAAGAAGAACACGCAATTTTGCGTGTTCTTTCTTCACTATGCGACCGTCTAGCTCACGCGAGTCATCGTCAAATCGTATGAAGCTTCGTCACGGCCGTCTCCGCTGTCATCTGGTCGCCAGCCACCCGTGAGAACATTACCGTCTTCGCTGAATGTTCCACGGTATATCGCAGCACCACCGCGGCTGATAATCGTACCGTTTTCATCAGCTTCCCAGGTATATTCCATTGTGGTGCCTGGGCCTTCGCCTAACGTGCTGTAAACCAAAGTAGGAAATACCTTTCGCTCTGGATCGTACCAGAGAATCTCTATACTGTCATGCACATGTTTGGCATTCTCGCTGTCAAATGTCATGTGATTGGTCACTTGTATATATTTGCCGTCAAGAATCGGCTCAAATGTCGTTGTAGCAAAAATGTTATCTTCAGTTGCACCAAGCGTTCGCCCCTTCGACTCCCATGTGCCGATAAGTTTTTCGAGTGGTTTAAATGCTGGGTCTAAATGTGTCATAGGTTCTCCTTCTTGTTGCTGACAATAGTATTACATCACGCCCCAGATGGCTTTGCTTATAAAAAAACGACATATTGCTTAAAGCCCGGCTAGCTGGTCTTGTTGTATAAGTTTGCGCAGAGCGCTAGGGGTGCGGCCAAAAAAATACTTGAACGCGTTGGTCATATGGCCAGGGTTACTATAGCCGACGTCATAGGCTACTCGAGTGAAAGGATAGTTAGTAGCAAGCAGGCCCTTGGCTTGCTCGGCGCGCTTAATTTGACGAATACAGCTCATAGTCAGGCCAGTTGTCGCCAAACTAAGGCGCTGCATGGTGCGAATGCTATTGCGTGACGATCGATTTTCCAGAGCATTTTCTAGTGAGATGTTCCGGCTCAGCAAACCCAGCATTGCAAGCTGCTCGATAAATATCTCTGCATTATCGAAGTTCGGAAAGGCAATACGGCTGCCGTGAAGCCAAAAATGTTTGCTGCCGGCATTGGGGAGAAATGTGTCAGTATCGGCCAGTCTAGCACCAGCTATAAATGGCAAGTAAACACCGGTTCGTAACCGAATAGTCAAAACTTCGTCTCCTGCCTCAAACTGTTCAACTTGTACTTTGCTGGCTGGGCCCGATAAAAACAGGTGAGTAGTACCCCTCCTTTTTAGGCATGCAATATCAATCGTTGCGTCAGCGGCAGTGAGATGAATACCACCGTTTTGCGCCACTCCCTCCCAAAGACTTTCAATATACGGTGAGTCAGATTTTCTTCGTCGACCCTTAAATACCCCCCAAGAAAGGAGTGAAGACGACTGGAAAGAAAGCGGTGTCACACTATTATTATATAACGTCTTGCGGTGAACTGAAGTAACTCTTATGAAGAACATTCTTTATAAAGTGAATACCCCGCCGGCGACCGTGTATGGCCGCCAGCGGGGTGATTGAAAGGAACTACCACTCGACAGCAGCGGCGTATCCGCATTGGTGGTCAGGCCACATCTCGCCGACGACCGAAGCGAGCGTCTGTTTCGGTTGCCAGAAGCTGTCATTGCGGGGCTTCAAGTGGCGAGTGAGCGCCTCATTCCAACCGCGTATCCACTACGACAGTCTCGCCACCCTCATACCCTACGCCATAGCCCCTGCAGAGTGGGATACCGGCATCCATAACCTTGAAGGCTCAGCGGGTGGATCCCGTATCCAGGAAGACCTCCCTGCTTCAGAGTTTTCGTCATATAGCCGTGTGTCTCCTCTAGCTCTGTCGAGGTGTATAGCTTACTGCCGTAGCCACGACCCCACCCTTTTAGAATCAGGAAGAATCAGGGTGTCACGTTCACGCCCGTGCATGGCATTCAATGGTCCTCCAAGGTATAACTTCGTCCACTACTACTTGCCAGTGTCATCATCGCTATCGTCATCCACATCACCCCAAACGTCGTCTGGATCTGAATGCGGGGAGTTCTCCCAACCGCCAGCACAGTAACCTGTCGTAACCGGTTGCCCGTTGGCACCGGGAACCCAGCAGGCAGCGATTACCTCGGTCATCTCATCGGTCAGCGGCACGATCTCTACCGTCTGGCGACAATTCGCCTCATCAGTGGTCTCGAGCGTCACCCCGCCCTCACCAGGCGGAAAAAGCTGCCCGGCAATATTGACCTCTAGGGTTCGGTGCAAGCCTGCAGCCACGAAAGCCTGGGCAATCTGGGCAAGCTCTGCCTGAAAGCTTTCAGAGGTAGCATCGATACCGCACCGCTTATGCAGGCTAATGTCAGCGTACCTTAGCACAACAATCGCACCTTCAGGGGTAAAGCCCCAGCAAGATGGCCGTCCGAGCTTCGCCGCCTCGGCCTCTGTCATCAGGCTCAAGTCAAGCTTGCCATCGGCAGTCAGCGCTTCGAATACAACCTTACCGGCTGGTATCAAAAAGTGATAGTGGCGTGAGTAGACACCCCATATCTCCCCGATACTCTTTAGAATCTCGATTCCCTTGTCGAGGTGCTCCCGAAACGCCACCGAGGCAGACCCCACCTTCGTGATATGCGGCGCCGCTATCATGTTCATAGCATACCCTTTCGTATCCGCGTTAGGAACGGCAGGATGCGTGCCACAGGGCTACGTCTATAGCTCTGGATACCGAAACCCTCCACAGCATCTTGCGTAGCTATTATACGATAAATTAGCTTTAAAGAATTGCTTCTCGAAAATAATGAGCCGCCTGGGCGCGCATAGAGATGGCATTTTTTTCTTGCGAGGTCATTTCTGCAAATGTTTTTGGCTGACCCTCAGGTATGAAAATTGAATCATAGCCAAAACCATTCTTACCCCTCGCTACTTTTGCTATTGAACCAGCGAGTTCACCTATAAAAACCTGAGAACCGTTTTCATCACAATAGCCAAGAGCAGTCATAACTCTTGCACTACGATCACCCCAGCCTTCGAGCATCTTAAGAATACCCTCATTGCCGATATTGTCTAGAAACCAGGCTATAAGTGCACCCGGTAACTCACCCCATGCATTTATATAAAGACCAGTATCATCAACCAACACTGGTTTTTGAAGCGCTTGATATGCGGCTTCAGCCTTTGCCTTGGCTACCTTAGCGACAGCAGTTGCTTGAACTTCAGGCAATTCAACCTTTTGGTGATGCACTGTAACACCCAAAAGCAGCTCAAACTCTTTTGCTTTCCCAGCATTACTGGTTATAAGGGTTAATGCTTTCACGAATATTTTGAGTATATCATGACCGTATCTTCGTCGGCCGTTCCTCGGCAAGTGTTCTACTGCAAGATATACCGCATGCCCGGGTTAAAAATTTGATCAGTTCCTGGAATGGCCTCGCCATGCCCCGGAATAGGTTGCCCCTGCTTCCACAGCATGTCGAATACATGCCGCTGTGTAGCGGCAATCTCGCTGTTATATATCTCGAGACCGAAAACTTCCCCATTTTTCCAGTTGTAGTACGACACAACGTCATCGTAGGTGACCATCGAATGCGAGATGGGGAAAATTGCGTTGGGCAGATAGCGCCCCCGCCACTTCTTAAGTTTTTCATTACCATGCTTGCTATACCAGCTGCGCTGCGCTGCCAAGAAATGATCACCGACAATACTTCTGAACCGTAGCCCTTTGTCGTTACAGTCCGCCGCCCAGCGTTCAAAAAACACTGCATTCGCCAGCGTTTGCATATTTTCGTGCAGAATAGAGAGGTTTTCGCCTCTTGCTTTGGTTTGGTTCCAAAACATTTGTTTCACACCTTCTTCGCCCCGATAGAATTGAACATGCGTTAGCGGGGAATGCATTGAGTGCAGCTGGTAGATTTCTTGAAGCATAGCCAGCTCCTCTTGCAGGTCGTGCACTTCTTGTTTGCGCTGCGTAAGCAAAATCTGCAGATTACCGATGGGTGCTGGCTTGTATAGCTTACGTTTATAAAGCACCTCTATTTCTACGAGGTTGTTCTCTGTTAAGGTGTCTAATAAACGGTAGAGTCGCGTTCGCTCGATTTTTGCGCTACGCGCAAGTTGCAACAAGCTTTGCGGCCCATGGGCACGTAACGCCAGATAGACATCAGCTATCTCGGGCTCTAAGCCAAGCTTCGCGAGGTATGTATGTATAGGTGTAATATCGCTGAGCATTTACTTTATTGTCTAACGAGTGTGCAAGCTTACGCAACAGCTTTATGGCGTATGCCTCATTTGGCATACTTCAGACATTGCTTTTAACAAGCCAGTTATCGAATGGAATACAAGAATGTCATTGGCAAGTAGATCTATATGAAATATCATGACACCTCCTCTCAGCAAGAGGCGCATTTTGATCCTGATGACTGGCCAGATGTAGATACAGCACTGATACACGCACGCAGCAGCTACTTCCCCCAGCAAAGCTACTATCTCTCACAACGCAGCACGCACAATCGACTGCGTCATTTTGCCCAAACGCACAAAAAAGAAAGTGACGAATGTGCCGAGCGAATTATATATCACTCAGCCGGGCAAGTAGCTGGCCGCCGTTATGAAAGTGCTGTTATTATGCCGATTGGCGTTAGTAGTGAACCGCTCGATACCATAGAAGAGTCTCTCGCATCAGTGAACGAAACTGCCCTTGCCCTGGGGCGACACACCTGTGTGCTGGCCTGGCTTAATTATGCCGCCGACAATCGGCGCGAGCGAGGTAAATTCGATAGCGAAGCCGCCGACATGGCCGATAAGGTAAAACTGATGGTTCCGGCCTCTACTCGAGCTGAAACTGGCGTCGACCTCGCAATTGCAATTGACCGATATGGCGTACGGCGAAAAATCAGTAAAGTCCGTCATCGTACGCACCTAGGTATTGGCCACCTGGCAATGAAATCTTGGGCTAGAGATATTATTCCACACGACATCTCAGTGTTGTTTTGCGATGCCGATACGCGCCTTGGCATCGATGCCCTTCCCGAAGCAGACGAACTCTTGCGCGCCAACAAAGCGCTAATGGTCAATGGCCAACTGCATTATGTAGGTGGGGTGATGGATATGCCACCCCAAGAAGTCGGTAGTAAGCATGGCAGCGCCTACAAACTGCTCTATCTCAGCGAGCATTTACGTCGCCTTATGATGGATCACCTCCCTTCTAGTACCAACCACGCCTATCGGCCAGAATCAGGCATGGCTATACAGCTGGGCCCTCTCACTACTCTAGGTGGCTTTAATACCGATAGCGCCGACAATGAAACATATTGGCTAGCAACGGCGGCCAAAAAAGCCTCGACCTATTGGCACATCACTAGTCGACATACTACCCTGCAGCCGGAACCACTAGATAAGGGCCCATATCTTGATAACCTGCTTGCCCAACGATTAGAAAGTTTCCACATATATGGCGACTACCAAGTAGATACCTCTATTCGGGGGTTAGAGCGAATGGTTCTCAACAGGGGGCCTGCTAGTTTGAAAGGGTATGACCAAGGGCACCAGTATGCTCTGTGGTCTGACGCGCCCGAAGCCAACCCAGACGCCGATCGGTTACAGCTACCGCTCAATGAAGAGTTGCACATTCTCGACGATGTGTATGCGTATTTTAAAAGCTGCGGCGGAATTTTTCGGGCCGAAGATATCGGCGATTTCAATCAACGCGTCAAAGCCGTGCTAGCACCAAGCAATTTAGAAGCGTTTGTGTGGCTTCCGTCAAAATAAGAATAGGTGGTATTTAAGAAATCAACTGTAAAAACTAATTCTGGATGAGCTGGAGACCCCAGGTTGAACCTGGGGTCTCCAACATTATGCGGCAAAGAGTGTTACGGGGTGAACTTTTGTCAATTTTTGCGCCCGTACACCACTAGTACAGGCGCTCCCTCATCAGTAGACAGTCTTGCATCCCAATCACGGCCGCCGTTGACGGCATTGATGGCATCGCGAACCGCCTCCTGAATATCCTTGCTAACGCCGGGTGGAAAACGCAGATAACCCCAAATGCCTTGAGTCGGTCCACGACGGACCATACTTTCCCGAGCTTGGTCCAAAAGTTCTTGAACCTGGCGCTGAAAGTCATCGCCGGTCTGGCGTTGACGCCCCATCTCTTCATGGCTCGGAAACTCGAAGCCTGCCATACTCGTTCTCCTATCGAAGAACACTCTTAGCCTTGATTATTATAGCACAATATTTTATAACTTTGTATAGTTAACTTCGCCGGGTGAACAACCAGGACTTGAGCCATAGCTTATCGGGTTCAATGATTTGGCTATCTGGATCTTCATTCGTATGGCTACGGCCACCTACTTTTGATTTCGCTGTGTTACCATAATATTAACACTATTAACACATGGCGATCAGCGTGAGCGCAAAGAAAACATTACTCGTCATTATTGTAGCGGCAATTGTTTTACCAATTGCGGGAGTTTTGCTTGTACCGGCACCAGAGCATACGGTTAGTATTACTGCTGGCCAATTCCCAGGCTCAATGGCGACTGCCATTTTAGAATCAGTTTTTTACGTTGGCGCAGCAATACTATTTGTTACTGGATTGCGGTCGTTTAAAGAGCGTCTGCAGCGATTATACGGCGCAATCTGCGCAGCGCTTGTTTTAACAAGCATTGTATCGCTGCAGGTTCCATTTTTAATTGCCTACGATATTTTTAACGGTCCCTGGGTAAGAGCGGGTGGCATCGGTCTGCCAAATACCATTGCAGCTATTATTTTCTACACAAGCCTGTACTTGTTTGCAAAAATTATTGGCAAGCAAAACCGCTTGCTGTCTCCACTAGTGGTTTGGCTAACCGCTGTGGCTGTTGCACTAATCAGCGCTCTTGCCCAAACCGCAATTACACCATTTGGCTTTGCAGCAGAGGTTGCCGGTACAGTATTTGCCTGGGCAGGCGCATTACTCGCTTTGCTGGTTCGCAAACACATTGGTGCCGCTTATACCAAAGCAATGAAATGGCTGGCAATATCTTGCGCAGTTTTAGGGGCAGCCTACGCAGTAGGATCGGGCTACGACTTCTTCTTTAGGGCAGCCGATCCAGGCCTTGGTTTTCTGTACACAATGGCAAGCATTATGTTTGTGGTTGCTGGGTATTCCTTCCGAAAAATCAGCGACCAACAAGTATCTAAGGAAAGACGCGAGATGCCGCTTCCGCTATTGAAGTTATTACCTATGTTGCCAGCTTAATATCCGACATACGCTCTATGGATACAGTGCTCGACACCATGCGCGCTATTACCGCAAAGCTTGGCCCTGGACAACCACTGTCATTGCATGATCAGCAACAACTCGCCAATGTTTACTTAAAACTGGAAAGCCACCTTATAGAACACGATCCGCTCCGCAGCTTTAGCCAGCAAACCTTGCGCAATGACGTGCAAAACCATTTTCCCACCCATAAGCCCGATGAAGCAGCATTTTGGGAGATGATGACAGCCAGACATTGAAGCTGTTCGAGTAGCCAAAGTAATGCGGCTTGGTGAGTTGCGCGCTTCTATTTGCTCGACCTGCGTCCTATGCGTTGTCAAAACTCTAGATGATGATCTACTTAGAGCAAGACATCATTAATATCCGACAACTCTTGCACGATTCTGACAAGGAAACACTGGAGAAATAAATATATTTCCTACCTCGCTGAGTGATAGTCAAAATCCCTATTGCTAAATCATAAAGTAACCATTAGTTTACTATTGCTTGTTTACTGTAAACAAATTAGTGTAATATAGTGATATGGAAAATAACACGACACTTAACGAGATCATAAAGTTTCTTGATGAACAACCGGGCTCACGTCCAAAGAGTATCGCCAAAACTCTTGGCGTAAGCAGGCAATATGTCCAGCGACTTCTCGCAGAGAACAGTGGGCGCTTCACAATATCAGGTTCTGGTCCGAATCGATTTTATCGCAATGCCGCACCTATCACTGAGGAGGGAGTCACCAGACCCATGGCTGAAGACATTAGCGCTAAAGACGCACGAGCTATTGACGAGAACTTCTATAGCCTCACGCCGCTAGGAGAAGAATTGACGGGAAGAAAGGGCCTCATTGATTGGTCTCTTGCCCGTAACTTCGACCCTGTAGCTAAGCAAAAAGAATATTTGAGCATACTCCAAAAATACTACCCACCGCACTTTAAATCCCCGATGAACGTTACCGAAAAAGTTAAAAGTGCTCTTGGTGACATTGCGGTAGAAGAAATTTGGGCAGTTGATTATTACAACTTTGAGATTTTTGGAAAAACTAAACTCGGAACACAGGTACTTGTAGCAAAGCAAACGGGTGATGCACAAATGATTAAGCAAATTGTACAAAAACTTGAGATAGCAACTGAATATATTATCGATAAATACAACATTGAAGCAATCGCCTTCGTATCCCCCACTCTCCAGAGGCCATCCCAGCTTATGACAAAGCTCGACAATGGTATTCCAAAACAAGTCCCTAGGATCAGAGTCCACAAAGTAGGAGCAAGAATTCTTATTGCACAGAAGACACTAAAAAGTCTAGAGGACAGGGTATTGAATGCCGCGCAGACCTTTGTCACTGAGTCTCAGGTTCAATATAACAATGTATTAATCATAGACGATGCACTGGGTTCGGGTGCAACTATTAACGAGATAGCAAGACAGATTAAGCAGAAGAAGATAGGACGCAATTGCTATGGCCTCGTATTAGTTTCTTCGCCCTCTGGTTATGATGTAATCAACGAAGTTTAGGATAATAACCTCGTAGTACAACCTACTACCGCTGATGATAATCTGCCTAAAATGATCAATTGAATGCTTATAACTTCATGGCTGGCCTCGTGTCCCGAAATTGGAGCACCGTTTTACCCTAGCTTGCTGGTAATGTTTGGTAAATTACACGGGCTTGGCTTAGAATACGAAAAAAATTAACTCCAACCAAACTAGAATAGCCTTCAGTTGCAGCATAGGCCGTCAAAGCCTGTTTCACGTTCGGGATGACGTTTTCGTAGCTCATTTATAGGAGACTATGGTGTTCCGATCGAAAATACGTTCCCGTCCAAGTCCTTAAACCAGGCGATATGTATTTCACCCATGGCAGCTATCTCGCCTTCCCAGGTCAGGCCGGGGGTATCATAGGTCAAGAATTCAACATTTTTGCCTTTCATGGCTTCTACTACTTTCTTCAACTCTTCGTAGTTAGCCACATCCCAAGCGGCAACCGTCGCTTGACTCGAACCGGCGTTAGATGGTGATTCGTATACGAGTAGATTGCCGCCGCCCGTTTCATATACCATTGCACGTGGATTTTCCTCCACGCGCTTTAATCCTAGCTTACCCTCGTAGAATTCCTTTGCGGTTTCGCGGCTACTTACGGCTACGGTTGCAAAAAGTTTTGTACCTTCCAGCATATTCCCTCCTTGTAGGTTTTCTTATATATCCATGACATATTATAGAGGCAGGAGTATAGAAATGAAATTAGGATATGCCATTTGCGTATGTCAGTGATGTGCCCACACAGTTGCTTTTTACAGCACGTCGAATTTTAAGGTAAAGATTTTGGGTGTGCTTAATATAGCTATTAATCATACATTCATTTCAGATAAATTTTGTTGCCCCTTCTTCCCTATGTAATAACCAAACTAAAAACAGCTCATTTTACAAGAGCTGTTTTTTTAAATATAATTTCATGGCTGGGGATGAGGGATTCGAACCCCCGATCACGGGACCAGAACCCGTTGCCTTACCGCTTGGCCAATCCCCAATAGCAAGATTATTATACCCTTCTCTTATGTACATCTCAAGTGTGGTGTTTTTGTGTAGCTTTCTTTGATAAATGGGGGCCGAGCACAATAAGTGATGCAATGGCCATAAATAAAATCGAGCTACTTAGTAAAACCGTATAAAGTGCAACAGGCAGCACTATAAGGCCACCGAATAAGCCAGCGTTTTCAACTGGGAGGCCTGTTACAAAAACAAAGGCCAGCAACAGAAACCACAATATGGGTGCTGCCAAAATTGCACCGGTGCTTATGTAACGTATAGCCGAGCTAAGTGTTAAACGAAATAATGCCGGCAGTGCTAAGATTTCAAGTGCCGCAATAATTATGGCAAAAATAGCAGCACCCCGGCCAGTGAATAAACCGTATGAGCCAACGGCTATTGCAAATTCTTCAAAGGTACCAAGCTGAGCAAGCACTAAAATAACCAATAACCCGCCCGTAACTATTGGTACCCAATACAAGCGTGGTTCTGCCAATTGTGGCGGCGCAGTTGCCTTTGCAAAATGAATTCGTGCCATGACTGCCCCTAGTATAGCGCTTTTTTTAACGATACCATATGCTAAACTGTCGAAGCTATCGTAAGTGTTGTCGCCTCGCACATAGACACCTTTTTCGGTCAGCTTTTCGATACGTTTTATGGCTTCGCCAGCAGGAGTTTTGAAGATGATAACCTCACCCACCTGGTAGTTTTTTTGCCGGGCTAGTACAATGTCACCATCGCGCAAGAATGGCGACATGCTCTTGCCTTGCACCCGGCGAACAAACATTACGTCTGCTTAGATTCAGCGAATCTGTGCCCAATTTCGTGCACCATATCTTGTAATTTCTTGGCTTCTTCCATTGAAACACTTTGTTTTACTTTGCTGGCTTGCTTTAAGGTGTGCCAAACTCTGTCATGAAGATCCGGGAAACGCTCAAGATGCTCCGGTTTAAAATAATCACCCCAGAGCACCGCTAGCTCGTGTTTCACTCGCTCTGCGTGTTTTTCTTTGACCATAATGCAGCGAATAAAAGTGTTGTGCTTTTCGTTATTGTCGACTTCACCGAGGGCTTCGATTTTTTCTATCATGCGCACGCAGGTGTTGGCGGCATGGGTCACGGTGTCGGTCTCGTAAATGCCACAAGGAATATCACAATGGGCATCAACCGCCTTGAAAGAGAATAAACTCATTTTAGGGAGCCTCCTTTTAGTTTAAGCTACTGATACTATAGTACCACTTGCTACAAAGTGTTGTAACTTTAGCTTTATTGCTTGTGCTTATATCTTATCTAGGGTAGAGTTATCTACAAGCGAAATGTGAAACAAAAACCATTCCAAAAAATCGCAGCTTCGCATCTGTCCACCACAAAAACGCCTGGTGATACCTCCATATTGCCAGGCATTGACGGAAATTTAAATACGGGCCCTTTTAACGCCCGTATTTCATTCTGATTGCGACTTAGTTTTTGTTTCACGCCACTTAGCTATTGCGGCATGGTTACCGTTTAAAAGCACCTCTGGCACCTGTAGACCCTGAAATTCCGCTGGCCGAGTATATTGCGGGAATTCAAGGGTATTGCCATTGCTAAAACTTTCGATAGCCGCCGATGTTTCACCGCCGAGCACACCAGGTAACAGGCGCACGATACTGTCAATCACCACCAGGGCTGGCAGCTCACCGCCGGTCAGCACGTAATTGCCGATGCTTACCTGGCGATCAACAACAGTGGTAATGCGCTCATCATAACCTTCATAACGAGCGCAAATAAAAATGAGGCCTCTTTTTTCAATTGCCAGTTCTTCAGCTTGCGGCTGGCTCCAGGTGGTGCCGCGCGGTGTCATGAGACATACCAACGCGTCAGGGTCGGTTTGCTTTGCTTGCTCAACTGCCGCAAACAATGGCTCAGGTTTTAAGAGCATACCATCGCCACCACCATATGGCGTGTCGTCGACTTGTTTTCGAGGGCCTACGCCAAAATCACGCAAGTTGCCATGCCTAAACTCGACAATTCCGCGATCTTGCGCCTTGAACATCATGCTTTCGTTTAAAATTGCTGAAAACATTTGCGGAAAGAGTGAGATTGTTTGGATTTTTCTTGTCATTGCTTAGCACTATAGCATCGTGCTACTCGATAGACAAGGAGGCGCAAAGGTGTTATTGTATTAACGCCCGAATAATCGGGTATTCGTGCTTTGCACACTTCGAGAGGAGATGGGAACAATTCTAAGAGGGCCTTACCGCATACCTCGAGCCGCTCAGCTTCGCTTGGCGTTTATCTCGCTGGTGTTCGGTGCAGTCATAGCAATCATCTGCCAGAGCTTCGCTCTATGGGCCGCCCTGAGCATCATGGCCGTTGTCAGCTTCCTGAGTTTCGTGCTCTTCCGCTTCAGCATCGAGAAAATCGATCGAGGAAAGCCAGATTAACAACGTTTGATGTAACGGGGGCCATCTCCCTCGCTACATCTTTTTTGTAATCAAAACTCGACCTTACTTTTATCGTTCCGTCGTAGACTTTAGCACTTGAGTTGATTTAGTTGCTATCACAAACCGGAGTCACCAGTACACACCCGGCCATCTCGCATACGGTGCATGATATGATATAAAACAACCGGCTAACAGGCCGGTTGTTTTACCACATAAGCTCTCAACTTTCGTTGCTCGCATAGAGCTTTGTTTTTGTTTTTATCAGATGTTCTTGCGGCTCTCACCCCGCCTGAACTTGGTTTTTATTATATATCGAGATCATCAAGATCTGCAAGCTCTTTTCGTGTTTTCTTCGTTAGTGCGCCAGAGTCTTCCACAGTATCCTCTGATGTGTTGTCCACAGGCACACTTGAAACAGTACTATCATCACTCGTATCATCATCTTGCGCCGGGGCGTCATCACTACTGGTTGTGCCCTCTAGGTTGTCTGTGTCGACAATTTTTAAGTTATAGCGAGCGTCGTTCTTGGTGCCAAGGGCCCGCAGTAAAGTGCGAAGGCTCTGCGCGGTTGTACCACGGCGGCCGATCACCCGGCCAAGGTCTTCAGGGTGTACGCTTAAAACCAAAAGCACCCCCTTTTCATCGATACTCCGCTCGACTTTTACATCGTCGGGTCGGCTTACGAGTGATTTAACAACATATTCAACAAACTGCTGATCAATATTGGACATAAGGTTTCCCCCTCTCCTTTTCGGTTGGTGTTCGCTAGTCAGCTCTACCATTGTAACAAAACCTATCTACCTATACTCTAAAACCGCCCACTTCGTAGACGGTTTATGCAAAAATTTAATATCTTTTTAAGCCTCTGCTTCGTCAGTGGCCGCTGCGGCGGCTGTTTCTTCTTTAGGCTGGTTCTTGCGAAGCTTTTCAGGGTGCTTTGCGGCACGCTTTTTTTCACCAACGTTCTTTACCCATGCTGGCAGCTCAACTTTTTCAGCTTGCAGCACTTTTACGACACGTGGGGTTGGCTGAGCACCATTACTCAAGTAATATTCTATTTTTTCTTTGTCGAGCTTTACCGCCTTGGTGTGCGGGTTAAAACTGCCGACATAGGCAACCACACGACCGCTTGAAGGATGGCGATGTGATTCCTGAACAGCCAAGCGATACACTGGCAGCGCCTTACGGCCTAGTCGTTGCATTCGAATTGCAAGCATTTGTTCTTTCGTTCCTCTTATATCTTTAACATCAAAAATTTAAGTCTGTGACTTCTGCTTATATTACGCGGTTTTTTTAAGGTTGTCAATCTGTTTCTGCTGCTGATCTAACAGGAAGATATTGACTAATTAGCAATCATATGATAATATAGGTGAAGCACGTTAACGCCTACAACTGAGGGAACATGACTGCACTCTCCGTACTGCTTGGTATATTTGGCTATGCCACCCAGGTCCTGGGTGGCATACAATTGGCAAAACCCTGGAAGGCGAGCCGTCACCCTGAGCCTACTTTCAAGAAAGCCTTCAAGGCACTCTTGTATGCGTTCTACGGATTGGGAGTGACTGGCTGCGGTGAGCTCTTTGTTTCTTGGGCTGGAGCCACCATCCCTGATGCTTTCTGGCTCACTGCTTTCACTTTTCTCAAAGTACTTGTTTTTTTGATCGGCTTCATCTGCACAGCAATATGTTTCATGCGGGCGGCCAAGGCCAGGCGACAGCGTGCATAGATGCCACCGAAAAGGTTCACTGGAGCCCGCCAGCTTCGACGCCGAACCACTCGGCGGCCTTTTCGTTTATTTGCTATTTTTAAAGTGGCGCAGTGCGGCCTCGGCGGCTTTTTGCTGAGCGTATTGCTTTGAAGGGCCTTTACCACGACCAAGCAATTTATTACCCACAAATACACCGAGTGTAAATATTTTGTCGTGGTCGGGGCCTTCTTCTTCAAGCACTTTATACACGGGCGTACTGCCTTCGACGCTTTGGGCGACCTCTTGCAGGCGCGATTTTGGATCTCGCCAACTGCCGCTTTCTAAAATGCTTGTTAAGGTTGAAAGGATGTTCTCGGTGATAAATGCCCCGGCTACCCCGTAACCATGTTCAAGATAGATCGCACCAATAACGGCCTCGAAAGAGTTGGCCATAATTTGCGCTCTAGCTCGGTCGCTTCCTTGCTTTTCGCCGCGGCTAAGGCGCAACAGCGATGCAAAACCAAGCCGCTCGGCCGCCGCGCCAATGCTTTCGGTGCGCACTAGGGCGGCTCGCCAGTTGGTGAGTATACCCTCTGGCTCATTAAAGTTTTTATAGAGATAATCGGTTACTACCAGCTCAAGCACGGCGTCGCCCAAAAACTCAAGGCGCTCGTTATGTACGTTGGTGCTTTTTTTATGCTCGTTTACATAGCTGCGGTGGGTAAAGGCTGTTACTAATAGTTCGATATTCTCAAACTTTCCGCCCAGTTTGGCGGCTGCGAGGGTTTGATAAGGGGTGGTATCCATACCAGACATGTTAGTACCTTCCTTGTCGAATCTTTTTCATGGCAAGTAAAATTAATTTGCCAATATCTTCGTATTCAATTTTATCAAGGGCATCGGCCACGTTAAACCAGGCAATGCCGTTCATCCAATCTTCTTTTTTAAGCTTATTGGTGTCACCCAGTGCCTGTACCAGATAGACGTGCATTGTCATCAACACTAAGCTATTTTGACGACGGTAGCGAAAGTTTATTTTGCCAAGCCAATCAGTGACACGCATTTCTTTTAGGCCTGTTTCTTCTTGAATCTCACGTTCGGCGGTTTCGCGGGTTACTTCGCCTTCTTCAACGTGGCCTTTGGCTATCGTCCAGCGGTCTTTGTGATCTTGTGTAAGAAGAATTTGCACTTCACCACTTTCGCGGCGAAAAACAATACCGCCCGCGGTTGTTTCGCGCACTACCTCTTGAATAGTCGGCCGTTTACGATTGAAATATTTGCGAAACTTTTCGAATTTGTCGAACTTCGGTTTAGGCTGTTCCATCGGCGGTTCCTTCGACAAGCATACGATAAGCCGTACCAAGCACGCCGTTGACAAATTTCGATGAATTATCTGAGCCAAATGCTTTGGCAAGCTCAACCGCCTCGTTAATTACTACTTTTGGCGGCACGTCAGCAGCTGTATCTTGTAGCTCATAGAGCGCCATGCGCAGAATGCATTTATCGATGCGAGCGATCTGGTCAATTGGCCATTCAGGGGCAATCGGCTGCAGCTGAGCATCAAATTCTTTAATGCGCGAATAGACGCCATGAACAAGGTTACGAACGAAGTCTTTGTCTTCTATCGTGTTTTCGTAGCGCGAAAGGTTACGCTGGATAACTTCGTCAATATCGGGGTGATCATCAGGAAAGTCGGCTCGAAAATCCAGCTCATACAGGCTTTGCAGTGCAAGAATGCGACCAAGATGACGATTAGATGCCACGATTATTTCCTCTGGTTTCTATTTTAATACACTATGCCGCTTTTTTGGCTGGAGCCGTGGCAGCTTTAGTGGTTTTTACGGCTACTTTTTTGACGCCTGGTGTTTTACCGGTTTCACGTTTTGTAGTGACAACTTTAACCGGGCTGGCAGCGTTTACCATGCGAGCTAACTTCAAACGCAAGTGACTCCGGCGAAGGCCGGTTTTGCGCATGCTCGTTTGTTTTTTTGGTTTACCCATTGTGAAATTACTCCTTGAGGATAGTATATTTGATTAATTATTTAAGGTAATTATAGCTCAAAAGATTATACTTTTCAATGGTCTGTATTGATTTATTTGGCTTTTTATGATATTATATGAAGGCACCGACCTTCTTTGGAGGACCTATGGACAACGCAAAGCGAGAGAATGGCCTATTTGCGACCTTTGGCCGCATCGGCAGCTAAATAACGATATTCACCAATCGCCCGGGTATATAAACGATACGTTTTGGCGCCTGGCCGTTGGTGAATTTTTTGATATTTTCGTGGCTGAGCGCCAATTGCTTTATGGTTTCTTCGCCGGTATCAGCTGTCACTTCAAATTCGGCCCGGAGCTTGCCATTGACCTGTATGACAATCTTCATATTCTCAGCTGTAACATAGGCTTCACTCCATTCGGGCCAGGGGTCGACATGCACAGAACCTTCTTGGCCAAGTTCTTGCCACAGCTCTTCGGCAATGTGCGGGGCAAATGGTGCCAGCAGCTTTGTTAACGACTTAAGTGCAAACTGCCAATCTTTACGGTAGACATTCAGAGGTACAGTCGCACGCAATTTATAGAGTTTATTTGTGGCCTCCATTAGTGCCGCAACTGCGGTATTAAAGTTCATGCTGTAAAGATCTTCGCTGACTTTTTTAATTGCCTGATGCGTGGCTCTTAAAAGCGGTTGGGCGGCTGCGGCTTTGTTATCGATGTCGGCATTGTCGTTTGCCACCTCAATTAATTCTTGCACCAAGACCCAAAGGCGCTGCAAAAATCGGTATGTTCCTGTGACACCCTCAGGGTTCCACGGTGTTGTCTGATCATAAGGCGCCAAGAAAGCAATTGCCAGGCGCAAGGCATCGGCGCCATAACCGTTTTCAATGATTTCAGTGGGGTTTATAACGTTGCCCTTACTCTTGCTCATTTTGGTGCCATCGGCCGCCAGCACAATGCCCTGGCCACGTCGAGCTTTGTATGGCTCGGGGGTGGGCACTAAGCCTTGGTCATACAAAAACTGATGCCAGAAGCGGGAATAAAGCAGGTGCAAGGTGGTGTGTTCCATGCCGCCCAAATAAAGGTCAACTTCACCCCAATATTCTAATTTTTGACGGTCGGCAAAGGCTTGGTCGTTATGTGCATCGAAATAGCGCAGATAATACCAACTGCTCCCGGCCCAGTTGGGCATGGTGTCGGTTTCGCGCTTAGCGGGCTTGCCGCACATAGGGCAAACAGTGTTCACCCAGCTTTCAACTGCTGCCAGCGGGCTTTCACCGGTGTCGGTTGGTTCGTAATGATCAACTTCGGGGAGCATCACCGGCAACTGATCATCCGGCACCGGCACCGCACCGTGCTCATCGCAGTGAATAATTGGAATCGGCTCACCCCAATAGTGTTGACGGCTAAAAATCCAATCGCGAAGACGATAGTTAATACGCTCTTCGGCAGCACTTTGGTTGACTAAACGTTGGGTAATTTTTTCTCGGACATCGCTGGTTGCAAGACCATTAAAATCGCCTGAATTGATGAGCAGGCCTTCGCCACTTAAAAGGCCAGGCTCGAATAGTTCGTTTTTAGCGTGACTGGCGGCTGCTTTTTTTGCGAGATCAAGCGTGTAAAGCCAATGATCGACGCCACCACGAGTGCTGCGAAGGCTCTCTGCTAAATCTTCATAGTTGAACCACTCAGGTTCGAAGGTTTCGTGGGCTTCGGTAGCGGCTTCGGGCTGCTCGGAGCTGTTAAGAATAAATAAATAGCCCTGCGAGAATGAGCGCCGCGCCACTTTTTTTACTTCATTGAAATAATGTGAAAATACGGGCACACCGAGAGGAATAATTGCTTCGGCTTTTTTGTATCCTGTTTCTTCGGCTAGCTCACGCCAGGCGGCATCTTCGAATGTCTCACCGGCTTCTTTGCCGCCACCAGCCAGCCACACCCGGCCATCGTTCCAGCGAATTGCTAGGTATTTATCGGTATGCGGATCATAACCGACCACCATTGAGCCTTCGACATAAATTTCGTCGTTACGTGGTTCGCCGAAATCTGGCGCTACTACTGGTTTCACTGGCAAATGATGCGTGTTTGCAAAGGCAAAGTCGCGTTCGTCGTGGGCTGGCACGGCCATGATAGCGCCAGTGCCATAGCCGGCTAAGACATAATCGGCAACCCAAATTGGCATACGTTCGTTATTGGCGGGGTTAATGGCATGGGCACCGGTGAATACGCCTGTTTTTTCACGGTCGGTGTTTTGGCGCTCAATGTCACTTTTGGCCGCTGCTGCTTTTATGTAAGTGTTCACCTGAGCCCGCTGCTCATCGGTGGTAATTTGCTTAACGAGTGGATGCTCGGGCGCCAGCACCATAAAGGTGGCGCCGAAAATGGTATCGGGCCGGGTGGTAAAAATTTTTAAAGAAGCACCGTGCCCCTCGATCTTAAAGTCAACCTCGGCACCTTTGCTGCGACCTATCCAGTTGATTTGTTGGTCGGCAATGCGACTGGGGTAATCGATGTCGCTTAAACCATCGATTAACCGATCGGCGTATTTGGTTATTTTTAACAGCCACTGTTTTAGTGTTTTCTTTTCAACCAGCGTGTCACAGCGCTCATGCCGACCACTTATCACTTCTTCGTTGGCGAGGCCAGTTTTGCAGTGCGGGCACCAATTAATGGCAATTTCTTCTTGGTAGGCCAAGCCTGCTTTGAAGAACTGTAAAAACAGCCACTGCGTCCATTTATAATAATCGGGGTCGGTGGTGCGAAAGCTGCGGCTCCAATCTATACTAAGCCCCAAACTTTCAAATTGTTCTTGAAAATTCGCGACGTTACGATCTGTTGCCATCTGTGGCGCGATTTTGTTTTTGATGGCATAATTTTCGGTTGGCAGGCCGAAGGCATCGTAGCCCATAGGGTAAAGCACATTATAACCATTCATGCGGCGGTGGCGTGCCATGATATCGGCCAGTGTATATTCACGCACGTGGCCAAGATGCAAGCCATCGCCCGAGGGGTAAGGAAATTCAGTGAGCATGACGTATTTTGGACGTGATTTGTCAAAATCTTTAGCGGCATAAAGATTATCGTTAGCCCACGCTTGCTGCCATTTTGGCTCAATGTCGGCCGGATTATAGCGTTTCATGAGTGTTTTGCTCCTAAGGTTTTATTGAAAGATACGCGAAGTAAAAAAATGATACTCCCCTACGGGAGGCGCAAGCTGCTATTACTAGTTCGCCTAAAGTACATAAGTCGACCCTATTATAACAGATGAAGACCGCTATTGAAACTTGCTAAAAAAGGTTTGCTTATGCGCCAACCAGGCCCGCGACTGGCGTACGAGCTTTTTTTCATCTTCGGTGCTATGCAACAGTATTTTAACTGCTTCTTCGGTAAAGATACCATCTTGCGAGCCCTTCACCAGCACAACCGAGTTGGCTCGCAACACCGAATGCGCGAAGGCACCGGCGTCAAGCGCGGTTTTAAAGCTTTTTACCTGGCAGCCCTTGGCCAGTGCGGCCGGGGCGAGATATTTTTCGGCTTCACTGCCAACGGTAATTACCCAATCGAGCATAGTAGGATCGCAGGCACGCCCTAGCTCTTCATGGGCGGCTTTTGAGATGTCGCCAAGGGCATTCATTGACCCAAGAATTGCTATGCGCGGCCGAGCAGCGAAACTATAGAGCACCTGCAAGGCAGCTTTGGCAGCCAGCGGGCTCGAATTATAGGTGTCATCAATTATCAAGCTGCTAAGCAGTCCACGCAGTGGTTGCATGCGGCCTGCTACCGGCCGAACCGCTTCAGCGCCTTGCTTCACTTCGGCAGCCGTTAAACCAAGTTTTGTGCCGACTAAGACACCGGCAATGACTGCTTTAACACCTTGCTCGCCAAGTACATGCAGTGTCATTTGTTGCTCGCCAAATTCCGGGGTTACCAGCTTGCCTTCGCAGTAACCATCGGCTGTCGTTTTTTCAACTAAAAAATGATATTCGGCCACACCGCTCATACCGTAAGTGTCGAGGCTATCGGTTTTAAGATACTCAGCATAACGGCCGTCGATATCATCGCGGTTAATTGCCACGAGCTTACTGAAGTTACCAGTTGAAAGCTCTTCGGTCGCAACGGCATCGATTGTTTTAAAAGCAATCATATGCTCGGGCGCAACAGCTGTAATAACGCTAATGTCGGGGTTGAGATAACTGCTAAAACCCATAATGTCGCCTGGCTGATCGCTCGCAAGCTCAATAACAATAACATCGTAGGCAAACGCCCGTTTAATACGCTTTTTAGCCATTCGAAGCACTCGCCACCAGGCGAAAAAAGAACGTACTTTTTCAGGGTATGGAATATCCATAATAGCGAGCGGCACACTCATTTCCATGTTGTGGTTTTCGCTGTGGCTCAACACCCTTAGGCGGCTACTGAGTACAGTGGTAATCGCATTTCTGGTGCTTGTTTTGCCAACACTGCCAGCGACCGCAATCAGCTTTAACTGTGTGTGCGCAGCTAAAAACTCTTTGGTACGCTGCTGTAGTTTTTTAAGAATAATGGCTTTGAATTTCGAACGCATTTATTAAAGTATAACAGAAATCACGGCTACGAAAGTATGTACTACATAGCAGCCGATGATTGACTACAAAGCCAGGTATGATTAATATAGCTTTGTTCATTTGTACCGTATTGACGGTTAAACGAGGTGGACAACCCATCCGTGGAGTAGACTTGGACGGTAATGTGGAGCAAGGCGAAACGAGCGGGGAAACGGTAGAGCCGCCTCAAGTACAAGCGTTTGACAAATTGGTTGATAGAATAATCGGCTGGGAACTGCGGCGGGCTCGAGACGAACGCCGGCTGACACGTGAAGATGTTAGCGATGCGATGACTTCGCGCATTAGTATACAATCTATATATAACTACGAGAGTGGCATACGACCTTTAACGGTCGCTCGTTTCACAGAAATATGCGCAACACTTGGAGTAGACGCTCCTGCCCTTATGGCTTATGCCTTCCAGCGTGCCGGCATTCTCCCTCAAAACCGATCACTCAGAGTCGACCTTAAAGCGCTGCTCGAAGACCTTCAAGCACCGCTCAAAGAAAGTAACAAACTGCTTGGACTGCTAAAACCATGGGCACGAAGTGCACTCGCTGAGCGGCCTAATGGAGTTATGAAAGTCGATCCGGTGGGAGTGCGCTCAGGTTATGTCGAGCGAGAGTGGGGCACTGCTACATCATCGGACCCGATAAGGGCGATCTTCATCATGATTTGTTGTGGAGAGCCGTCGAGAGACTCCCCGGCGGCAGCCAAGCGAACTTCAATAAAGGTGTCAGCTACGGAAAGAAGGTGATTAGCAGCCTGCTCGACGAGGCCACAGGAGCCTACGACCCCTCTGCACTGCCCCAATAATCCGCGAGTGGACGGTCACGACGCTGTGCAGCTTTTGCTACATAGCGTCGTGACTTGCTTATTCAGTTTGTGTTGGTTTAGTTGTTATATCGATCTAGCTTGGCCGTGGTCACGAGGCGCAAGCTACCGAGGAAGAAGATCTAGACGATTTGACCACTGGAGAGGAGGAACCATGAGCAAGACAACACTCAACCGACATGTCGCAGATCTTGCTAGCGGCACGACGAGACGCAAGCGGGCGGTGCTATACCTGCGCGTTTCTACGCCAGGCCAAGTCCACACCGACTACGACCCCGAAGGAATATCGATTCCCGCACAACGTGAGGCGGGCAAGCGGAAAGCCGACTCACTCGATGCGGACATCGACATGGGCGACAACCCGGAGAGTGCACTGGTCGAGACCATCCTGCACGCTGTTGACCAGTATCAATCGCAGGCGAGCGGGGCTGACATTAAGTACAAGATGGGCCAGAAGGTCAAGAACGGAGGCACGGTCAACCAAGCGAAGCTTGGCTATCTCAATGCCCGTCAACCGAAACCTGAGGGCGGCGAGATCCGCACCATCGCGGTTGACCCGCAGCGCGGTCCACTCGTCACGCTTGGATTCGAGCTCTACGCCACAGGCGACTTCACGCTCGCCGACCTGTCCACCGAGCTCTGCGACCGTGGCCTACGGACACGCCCAACGGCCAAGCATCCTGCTCAAGCCGTCTCGATCAGCAAGCTGTCCGAGATGCTCCGAGATCGGTATTACCTCGGCTATGTCACCTACCAAGGCGAGGAGTACCCCGGCAGACATGAAGCGCTCGTCACGCGTGAGCTGTTCGAGCGCGTCCAAGTGCTCCTTGAGTCACGCACCGCCGCACAGGAGAGGCGGCGAATCCACCATCACTACCTGAAGGGGTCGCTGTTCTGCGGACGCTGCCAACGAGCCGGCCGCCGTGGCCGACTCGTCATCCAACGCAGCGTCAACTCCAGAGGAACCGAGTACCTGTACTTTTTCTGCCGGAACACGCAGGAACGGACTTGTGGCGCCCGCTACGTCAACGTGCTCCACGTTGAAGCCGCCGTCGAGCGGCACTACGCCACTGTCCAATTCAGCTCACAGCTCGTCACGGACGTTCGAAGGCAACTGGCAGCCACGCTGGCCGAGAAGGACTCAGCTACCCGTCTCCTGCGTCAACAGCTCACCACCGAGCTGCACGCTCTGGACGTCAAAGAGAGCAACTTGATCGACTTGGGCATCGGCGACCTGACCGAAAGCGCCAAGGTGAAGATCAAGAGCAAGCTCCGGGAGATTGAACGTCAGCGCGAACGGCTCAGTGAACGGCTGACCCAGGTCAAGGACGACCTTGCCGACAGCGCTGAACTCGTCGAGGAGAGCCTGCGCCTGCTCGAAGATGCACACCAGCTCTACCTACGGTGTGACGACGAGCAGCGGCGCCTGCTGAACCAAGCACTGTTCTCGAGCCTCTACCTGGAGGAGGACCATGTCGTCGAGAGCGACATGGTTGCACCGTTCAGCCAGTTGCAGGTGCTTAGGCAGAAGCACCACGATGGCTCTAGAGACAGTGACGAAAGCCACAAAAACGAAGATCAGGTCGTCACCGACAACGGTGACGACCTGATCTCGCGAAACACCTTGGAGGGCCTGCTTCGGGACGTTGTTTTGGTCCGTTGTTCTAGTAGGCCTTCTGTGGTGGAGCATATCGGATTCGAACCGATGACCTCTTCCATGCCATGGAAGCGCGCTACCAGCTGTGCCAATGCCCCGTGCTGGGAATAGTTATAGCATAGATTTGTGCAAAAAACTATTGTTTCAAGCCAAATAATTATAAAATGCTATTGGTTTGAAGCGGAAGAGCCAAAACACGAGCCCTCTGCCTCACGGCAGCAGTGGTAAGATTCTTTAATGGCAATTTTTCTATCTTCGCATCAGTCATAAATATGGAGCTGGTGCGTGCCCACCCGAGGCTCTTTTGTCTGTAAATGTTTGTTTTGCAGGAGCGTAAAGAGCCCTTTACGCACTAGCTAAACTTATCATAAAGCATACGCTTATGCTTTACAACAGCACGAGCAATGTTATCTGTATTATTTTAACAAAAACTCTGTTAGTGTAGGGCTATTGTAACTTTTTTGAGCCCAGTGTGTAAGTAAGATATGCAACAACAACGAGAAGCAGAGCTCATTGCTCGTAGTTTAAACGAAGACCATACGGCTTACGGCGAATTGGTTGAACGTTATAAAAATGCGCATATCATCATTGTTTTGCAATTACACGTAATGAAGACGTGGCCGAAGACATCGCCCAGGATACATTCATTACAGCATTTTATAAACTTCACACGTACAAATCGGAATATCGTTTTAGTACCTGGCTGTTTAAGATTGCCACTAATAAGGCGCTCAATTGGCTAAAAAAAGCAGCTCGCGAGGTTGCGGCAGATGACGAAATGGTAGCCCGTATCGCTTCGACGCAGCCGACCCCCGAAAAAGAGTTTGTATACCAAGAACTGCACATGGCTGTTCGCAACTTAAAGCCAAAATATCGCGCTGTCATTAGTTTGTATTACTGGCAAGGGCTGAGCCATAAAGAGATCGCCACTATACTTGGCGCACCGGTAGGCTCAATCAAAGGGTGGGCAGCCCGAGCAAAACATGAATTAAGAAAGGAGCTATCATGAAAGAACTCGACGATCTGCTCGCTGCTGGCCGTCCTCATCCACACCGACCACTACGTGCAGAATTTACTCAAGAAATCGTTAACCATATTAGCCAGCCACGACACGAGCTGGCAGAATTTAAGGAATTACTTACCATGAAGTTAGCCCATAAACCAGTCATAGCCGCAGCGGCACCAACGAAGTTACGCATTGCTTTCGGCAAAAGAGTTCGCTTACTAAGGCATACACGCGAACTTACCCAAGAAGATCTAGCGGAACATGCCGATGTCCACCGGACATACATCAGTGCTATTGAACGAGGCGAGCAAAGCGTTTCGATAGACAACGCGGCGAAGATCGCCAAGGCGTTGAAGGTTAGTTTGGCGGAGTTGTTTAAGGGTTTGTGAAGCTCTTTGCATTTGACCTTCGCGAACCGCCGGGCGAGATTCCCAATAGCTAAGCTTACCGGAGCGTACCATGACATGAGCACCAATCCTGAATGTCCTACATGCCCCATCGGTGACAACACGGAACTCTGTTTCTTTGCAAGCCGGATAGAAAAAGTGTATGCTTCTGACACCATCGCCTCCTCGCCTCACGAAAATATGATAGTCGCAGAGGATGAGGTGCGGCAGGGCGAGATTACTACGGGCGACATTACCCGCTTAAAGCCTGCTATCGAGGCAGATATAAACCTGTCCTTAAATGGATGCTTTATACCGCTGCATGAAAGAGCACGAGCAGACCGGAAAATATTAGCAATACTTACCGACGACGAAAGTATTGCAGTAGCGGGATGTGCTACGCATCGTTTGCGTGGGACTTGCGAGTTGTAAACTTGCCCATGCTAACTATTTAAGTCTGCTAGTGTTTGAGACACAATAAAGGTGAAATTGTCCCAATTAGTACACCTTAAGATATACTCAAGATATGCAGGAAGTTAAACCGACAATACTGATAGGCAGCAATGGCTGTACGAGATAACGCAGGCGGTTGAGGGGATCGATGTCGGCGGACTTACTATAGTTGGTCATTCACTTGGCGTAACAAGCGCTCTAGATTTTATTGAGCAATCGCCCACGCCAGTAGCAGGACTTGTGAGCGTGTCCGGTTTTACCGTTGACTACGGAGCGGAGCTAAACAGCTACTTCTTACAAGAAAAGACGGTAGATTTTGAAAAGATACACGCAAGGTTAGATGAAGCCGTCGCATTCTATGGGGATGATGACCCATATGTCACTCAAGAAGCGCTTAAGCACCTTGCTGACGCGCTAGATGTAAAGCCGACCGTCATTCATGGCGGCGGTCATTTGAATACGGAGCGAGGCTATACGACGTTCCCGCAATTGTTTGATGCAGTTTTACAGATTGAAGAACAAGCTTCTGATAACTTCAACGAGGTAGTAAGGATAATGGCAAATACGCCGCCAATTAGTAATGAGGAACTAAAGCGACGCAGAAGTAACAACCAATAAGATGGACAACAGTATTGTTTCTAGAGGTAGTATTGTATAATATCAAACCTATGGAAACATACCCTGAGAGAACCCCTAGCTTTAGCGAACTGAACTTGGACCAACCACATCAAGTCGCACGACTCGAAGTAAATGCGAAACTTGTGAAAATGGCCCAGGTCGAACAAGGCCTGCCTACCGTCGAGAGAACCCCTGTACCAGACGAGATGGTGAGCTGGCATACAGAGTACCCTGGATACAACCCTCCTTTTGTTGATCTACCGCGTGGTAATACGAGCTTCCGCAAAGAAGGCGACGCGCCTGATCCGGCCGATCCTAACCAAGTGCCTCAGTTTAACAGTTTAGAAACCTTTATAGTTCGCCGTGACAAATACGGGCTTCCCCTTAATCCCATGGGGCGAACAGGCTTACGCGGCCGCGGCATGTTGGACAAGTGGGGGCCAACACCAGCGGCCGACCCTATCTTAACTCGTAATAATCCTGATACAGGTGTAGTGGAAGTTTTGCTTATACAGAGAGGCGACACTGGTGAATGGGCTTTGCCTGGTGGTAAGGTTGACGACGGTGAAGAGCCCTGGCAAGCCGCAGGCCGCGAGCTTGTTGAAGAGGCTGGCGTGCAAGGTGTTGAGCTGGACTTCTCCGCCGCACGAACCGTTTTTGCAGGCTATGTAGATGACTCGCGCAACACTGATAATGCTTGGATGGAGTCAACTGCTCTGCACCATCATCTGGACGAAGAGCAAGCCAGGGTCGTAACAATCGAGGCAGGCAGTGATGCCGATGCTGCCCAATGGGTTGCCGTTCATGACGGTTTGTATCCAAATCTTTTTGCGAGTCATGGCAAGTATCTGCGTCTTGCGGTAGGTGAGGTGACTGTCGGGTACGCCCACCGTATGCATGTACCGGATGAGTTGAAACCGTGGGGCGCTGAATGGCCTGGCTACAATCCGCCACGATTTACTACCGAATGGGTACGCACTACTGGCGTTGAACTCGGTGTTTCCGATCCAGACTCGCCCACAGAAGTTGATTTCTCTGAGCGACCAAGCTTCGTAGAGGGCGGATATGACGTAGATGAACAAGGCTATCCTCGTAACCCTATGGGCCGACAAGGAATCGCTGACCGGGGAGACCTGGCAAAGTGGGGGCCAAACCAGGCTGCTGATCCGATCGTTGTAGCAGTTGACCCTGAAACCGGTGATCGCAAAATCCTATTGGTACGCCGCAAGGATACTCGCCAGTGGGCTTTGCCAGGGGGCATGGTTGACCCGGGCGAGCATGTCAGTGTGACTGCTCGTCGTGAGCTTCTAGAAGAGGCTAGTGTTGATCTTGGTGAAATGGAAGGTGAAGTCATCTACGAAGGCTATGTAGACGATCCTCGTAATACAGATAATTCGTGGATGGAAACGACAGCACGTCGCTTTGTTATTGAACACACACCTGACGCAATAGGCGGTGACGATGCCGCCGATGCGCGCTGGTTTAACGCGAATAGTTTAGAGGAGCTCCAAACGGATACCCAACGGGTAGATCAAGAGCTTGATGAAACACCTCAGCCGTTGTACGCAAGCCATGGGCAGATTATAGCGGCTGCACTGCGTTAGCCGAAGTCGAGACAGTTTCGGTTATCTACATATCCAGAACAAAATGGCAGATTGATGGGTCTATGAAGTATATAGGCGCGATAAAAAATATCAATTAAAAAGCAGCTTTATAAAAAAGCTGCTTTTTAATTGTCTAGAGGAGGCATTCAATGGCCTCTGATTACTACGCCAAAGAGCAAGATTTTCAATGCTCATTGCAGCATTTTTAATAGTTTTTCTTCATTTATAACTTCAGTGCCATATTTTTTGGCTTTTTCGAGCTTGCTTTCGCCCACGCTTGCACCGGCAACTAAATAAGTTGTGCCTTTACCAACGCTGGTTTGAAAGGTACCGCCGAGTTCTCTAATTTTATCAGCTGCTTCGTCGCGACTCATGGCTTTAAGTGCGCCTGTTATCACGAAGCTTTTGTCGTGCAGCGGGCCGGTAGCATGCGATGTATACGCGGGTTCAACACCATATTGTTTAAATTTTTCAAGCAAGCGCTGGTTATCAGGGTCGGCAAACCAGCCTATAATTGACTCTGCCACTACTTCGCCAATGCCCTCAACCTCACGAAGTTCATCGAGTGTTGCTTGCGCCAACTTTTCAAGCGATTTGAAATGTTCAGCGATATCAATGGCCGTTTGCGAGCCAACATGGCGAATACCAAGCCCATAAATAAAGCGTGGTAAGGCCGGCTTTTTAACCGCGGCAATGGCGGTGATTAAGTTATGTGCCGAAATTTCAGCAAAGCGATCAAGCTCAAGCACTTGTTCTTTAGTGAGTGTATAGATGTCGGCCAGGTCATGCACGAGCTTGGCGTCAACCAAGGCGGCGACATTTTTTTCGCCGAGCGTATCAATATCGAGCGCCCCACGGCTGGCAAAATGCTCTAAGGCTTGGCGTAGCAAGAGCTTACCGGTGGCGCCTTTTACTCGATATACTGCCTCGCCTTCGGGCCGAACAAACGCTAATTCGGGGTATTGGCGGGCCAGTTCACTCACCATGTCGAAAGGCTTTGTCTTTTTGGGCCGAAGTTCTAAGAGCACTTTTGAAACTTGAGGGATAATATCGCCGGCCTTAAAAATAATAACCGTATCACCTACACGAATATCTTTGCGAGCAATTTCATCGGCATTATGAAGGCTGGCATGCTGTACTGTTGTTCCAGCCACCACAACAGGGTTAAAAACGGCAACCGGCGTTGCTGCCCCGGTGCGGCCAATACTTAGCACAATATCTTTCACAATCGTTGTTGCCTCTTCGGCGGCATATTTATAGGCTACCGCGCCGCGCGGCGCCTTACCAACAACACCAAGTTCGCGAAAAATCGCCCGCTTGTTAATTTTAATCACCAAACCATCGGTATTAAACGGTAAATCATGCCGTTTTTTATCCCAATAGTCGACAAGTTGCATAATTTCATCAACTGTTTTGAGCACTGCGGCCTGAGAGTTGGCACTGGCACCCAACGCCCGAAGCGCTTCGTAAGCAAATGCGTTGGTTGGTACCTCACGAGGATCATCACGAAGCAAATCATAAGCTCGAAACAGCAGTGGCCGCGCTGCCACTAACTTTGGATCAAGCTGGCGAATGGTGCCGGCAGCGAGGTTGCGCGGGTTAGCAAACACTGGTAAGCCGGCCGCCTCGCGCGTGGCATTGAGTTTTTTAAATGCTTCTTTGAGCATAATAACCTCACCACGAATCTCGGTGCGACCCTGTAAAAACTGGCGGAACTTTTTATCGTCACGCAGATGAAAGGGCACGTTTTCAAGCGTTGCGATATTTTGCGTTACATCTTCACCCACAAGCCCGTCACCCCGGGTAACGGCTTGTATAAAGGCGCCATCTTGATAAATCAACGCACAAGCGAGGCCATCCATTTTAATATCAACAAAAAATTCTAAGGTTTCTTCTGGCACCAGCTTTTGGGTTCGTTTGACCCATGCTTCAACTTCATCGCGGTTAAACACATCGTTAAGGCTTAACATGCGCGAGCTATGCTCAACTTTACTGAAACCAGGGAGCGGCGCACCGGCAACACGCTGCGTTGGGCTATCGGGCGTTATCAAATCGGGATATTGTTCCTCAAGCTGCGCTAGCTCGTGTTTCAGGCTGTCTGCCGCCGCCTCGCTCATAATACTTTCGTCGAGCACGTGATAATGGTAGCGATAATCGTTAATTAGCTTACATAATTTTTTGACGCGAGCGGCAGCAGCGGTTTTTGAAAGTTTTACCACAAATTATTCCTTCTGCAAATCTAACAGTGCCCGATAAACAATATATAGGTAGGTACTGGCAAACATAACAAAAATACCGAGCAACAGATAGTAGACAAGCGGCAAGATTGTTATTCCTACCCAGCAGCTTTCGACACCGCACACGGCATTCTCAAGCATGAGTGTTGGCACAAAAAACGCGATCCACACCGCTGCCATTACCACGGCGGCCATGAGGTATTTTCTTAAAAGACTAAAACGCTGACCTGCTACTAGCTTTTGGGCATTTCGTAGCGCCTTCCATGGGTACATTCCCGGCAGAGCGACAACTTGAAGCGCCATAATTGAGCCTATTATAAAATAAACCGATATTGTTACTAGCAAAAATGCCAGCAATGAAAACATAGCAACTTCGAAGCCGCCAATAAAGACTTTGCCGGTGGCAACGTTCCCGGCTATTGAAAAGCCATAAGCCCCTGGAAAGCTCTGAATAAAAATCACTCCCAGCAGCAGTATGAATGGCACAAGTGCGGTACCGCTTGTATAAAGTGCTTCACGCACACCGGTGATTTTTTTGGCAATTTCGTAACGAGCCACCCATATAAAAGCCAGCCAAAATAACAGGCTGGCAAGGTTAAGCATAATGAGTGCTGGCTGATTTTGTTGGGCAGTATCGGTTTGAACGGTGAAGAAACTATCTAACAGCGCCACAACACCGCTGAAACCCTGGCTGTCTTCGCCTGCTAAGAAGGCGTTTTTAAGCTCGGCAAAATCTGTCAGAGCAAACATGCCGTTCACCGCCCAGGCAATAATGACATAGAGCACAAGCAGCACAATAATAATTGAGCGCTGCCCTAAAAGCACCATGCCGGTCTGCTTCATAAGGCGAATGGCCGAAGGTAGCTTCTCTAACTTAGGCAGTTCACTGCGCCGGCTCAGGCGAAAACTGCGATGTATTGCTGTTTTTTGGTGACGCTCATGGGCCACACGAACGTTATGAACAGCTTTTTTGAAAATATTTTTCTTAAGAGGCGGTGTTTCTTTTTTTGTTTTAGGCATGTTTACAGCCCCATGTTACGCAGCCGGGTAATTCGTTCTTTAACTGGTGGGTGCGTGCTCATTAAGTTTGCAAAAAAACCTTTTTTCAAAGGGTTTGCAAAAAATAAATGAGCAGTTGAGGTGTTTTGGCGGCGAGTGGCCGAGCCTGCAGCGGCGATTTTTTCAAGTGCGCTGGCAAGGCCTTCGGGGTAACGAGTTAACAGCGCCCCGGTGCTATCAGCCAGATATTCGCGGCGACGCGACACGGCCAACTGCACCAGCAAGGCAACGAATGGCGCCAAGATAGCAGCCGCAACTGCGAGCACGACAAAAACAGGGTTACGATTGTCGTTGTCGCTAAACCACACCAGCCGAAGCATCATGTCGGCAATAAAACCAATTGCACTCACTAAACCAAACACGATCATCATGACTCGAATGTCATAATTTTGCACGTGGCCAAGTTCGTGTGCCATAACTGCTTCAAGCTCGGTATCGTTCATGATATCGAGCAGGCCAGTTGTCGCGCAAACAACAGCATGCTGCGGGTCGCGGCCGGTGGCGAAGGCATTTGGTGCTGGCTCTTGCATAATATAGACCTTTGGCATTGGCAAACCGGCAGCAATGGTTAAATTTTCAACCGTACGATATAACCGCGGGTTGTCCCGCTTTTGAATTTCTTTCGCGCCGTTAACGGCCAAGGCTATCTTATCGGCCATAAAATACTGAAATAGGGCGTAAATTCCTGCAATAACAAGAGCCGTTATGGTAACATATGGCACATTGCCGCCTAAGAGCTGGCTGGCGAGCCAGCTTAAGGCTGCAATGATAACCACAAACAATCCGATAATGAGAAATGTTCGCCGCTTATTACTCGCGATTGCCGCGTACATAAGTTCTTCCTTCTATCTGCTCACTAAAATTCTACTTTGACTGGTTTTTCAATTGAGGCAATGTCTTCTACCTCAAAGAACTCGCGTTTTGAAAAGCCAATCATACCGGCAAAAACATTCGTTGGGAACACTTGAATTTTAATGTTAAGGTCGCGAACTGCACCATTATAGAAGCGGCGAGCAGCCTGGATTTTATCTTCAGTATCAACCAGTTCAGCCTGCAACTGCTGAAAGTTTTCGCTGGCACGCAGCTGCGGGTAGTTCTCGGCAACGGCAAACAGGCTTTTGAGCGTTTCTTCAAACATGTTTTCAGCGGCAGCTGTTTCTTTAACGCCATTGGCGCCCATAACGGCGGTTCGGGCTTTGGTGACATTCTCGAACACTTCTTTCTCGTGCTTGGCATACCCCTTCACGGCGTTCACAAGGTTAGGAATAAGGTCGGTGCGGCGCTTTAATTGAACCGTGATATCGCTCCACGCCTCATCGGTGCGAATTTTTGCTTTTACTAACCCGTTGTATGCCACCCACAAAAAGAGGCCAAGCAGCACAACAACACCAAGAACAATATATAAAACTTCCATACGTTTCCTTTTTTATCTGTTACATATAGTATAGCATTTTTACTATTTTTTTGGCAGCTTCTAAGTAATGGTATGTAGGCTAAAGGCATTGCTAAGCCTCAAACTTATGTTACAGTATAAAACTGTACTGCCCTGGCAACTACTGAGAGGAACCCCTGTTGTCTGCAGAGTCCGTTCCCGAAGCGAAGCAACTTCCCGCTCTTGAGCAGCAGTTCAAGGCAAACAGAATAACGCCAGCCATCTGGCTCGCTCTGCTCACCCTGCACGGCGACATCGTTGCAGTGCTGGATGCACTCGGCAAAAAAAGGCTGGCACGCCACATTCTCGGCCTCGTGATCAATCTTGAGAATGAGGTAAAGGGCATCGACGTGCCGAGCAACGAGCGAGAGCCATCAACCGTTCGTGCACAACATGTACACCGTCAGAGAGGCCTTTTTGAGGCCTATCCTAGTGCGATGAACTTTGTCGTCAACGCACTGGCGGCTGCGCTCATACGGACACTCACAGACAAATTGGTAGGGGCAGAGAAGTTCGCGCAGTTTGAGCAAGAGATTAACCATTTTGCCCAGCGACACGGCGTCCCCGCAAGCCCTATGATCGCTCGACTCAGGGAGTTCGACGGTGAGCTAACTCGGTTGTACGGAGCCGGCGGGGAGCTGCGCTCCGCGAACGGCGCAAAGAGCGCTGCACTCTTCTGGGAACTGGCGTTGCAACCGGCCACCATGGAGCACTTCGGCATCACTCACGCAGACGCTGCTGCTGTCATCGACACCATCGTGGAGCGGCTGGAGCTGACCGTGAATCGCCCGCTTCGCCCACTGACGACAGATAAGTACCGACAGAAGGCAAACGAGATCAGCCAAAGCCTGCACCCCCAGCCGCCAGAGTAGTCCCACCCCCAAGCATCACCTGCTAGGTAAACACCCCTAGCCGGCGCAGAGGTTGGGGGTGTTTACATATTACTTCAATAGTGTACCCGCGTTTAATAAAGGTGGAGCCATAGTGCAAGTGTAGACCAGAATCCTTTTTATAGAGTGAACACCAGATAGACAGCGGCGGTCGCCGTTAATAGCACCACTGCTGCAATGAGCCCCACCCTTAGTAAACTTTTATTAACAGCCCCTTCAGACAAAGGGTTGCGGCCAATTGATATAATGCTCGATTGCACCGAAGAATAGAGTAATATGCCCGCACCAATGAATCCCGCTATTAACAGCAAAAGGCCCATTACAACGCGCAATACTGGCACCTCGCGCCCCGCGATACTGTTCGCCATTTGCTGCAGAAATGGGGGCAGAAAACTCTGCGCCGTTTCTGTGCCCGCAAAATAGGTAATATTTATTTGCGCAGAGATAGTCCCTATCTGCACTTGTTTTGTATGCTTATCGGTGTCGGTCACCGTCACCTCTTGCGTGGGCTTAGCAGATAGGTCCTCTCGTGCCGTGCCGATCACAACACTACTGGCTGTCGCCTTCATACCCACGCCATTAATTGGTGAGGCGGTAATTTTATCGCCAGACTTTACATCGCCATTGATAGTACTGACCAGCACAGGCGCCACGCCCTGGGTAACCACCTGTGTTTCAGAGGCACTGGCCGAGAGCGCAACGAGAGGCTTTTCGCCAACAACACCAATCAACTGCTCGGCACTTTCACGGTTTGCTAGCTCGACTCGATCGTTATTGCCGCGCTCAAAGCTCACCAAAGCACCGGCACGAAGATTATTATCGTGTGTTTGAAAGCCCTGTGAAATGGCAGCCGAGCCATTGCTCTGGGCAACCACAGGAGCACCAGCCCACAGGCCCAGCACTCCCACCATCACCATCAGCTTAAGCATTGTTTGCCGCTTCATCAAAATTACCCATTACCACCGTATTGCAGTTATTATATCGTGGTTACGGTAAAATCGCGAAAGTTTATTGCATTATCAAAATCAATTTACTACACTAATAACAATTAAGCTTAAGCTGGAATAAGTGAGGGGTTTGCCAAAAGGCAAAAAGGTGGTATGGATATACGCACGAGCCATCGGCCACAACCAAAGACGGTATCAACGCCGGTATCTGCTGCGAACCAAGTAAATATGAGTGCCGTGAAACAGCCTCGCCGAGATATGAAGTGGATTATTGCTGGCATTGCAATAGTCTTATCACTTATTATTGCGACGGCGTTCTTATGGGGCAACAAGTTCTTTGGTGCCGAAAAATATATTAACCGCGATGGATACCAAGCTGTCTTTCTTTCTAATAGTCAAGTATACTTTGGCCACCTAGAACAAGCTTCGCCACACCACTTTGTTTTAAAAGATGTCTATTATCTTCAGGTGCAGCAGCCCGTTCAGCCACAAAAAGATGATGCCGCGGGGCAAACTCCGCAACAAGCTTCACTTTCTAAGCTGGGCGGCGAGGTGCATGGCCCTGAGGATGTGATGTTTATTAACGACGAGCACATGCTATTCTGGGAAAACCTAAAAGCCGACAGCAAAGTCGTGCAAGCAATCAAGGAAAACCAAAAAAAGTAATGGATACGCTCACGCTCGTACTCGTCATTGGCCTTATTGGCATGGGCATTATTAACGCCGCCAGCCTCATCTGGGCAGGCTATCTTGACCGCAAATTACGAGGTAAACCCACGCCAAAGCACTATGATGTTCACGTTGAGGGCACAAAGGTGTTCCCTGAAGTCGACCGCCAGGCGGTTGAAGCAAAAGCCGAGGCACTTCTAGTTGAGGCAGTTGAAAGAGCGGCCGTTAAGCTGCAGGCCTCACTCGATACATCAGCCACCGAGATTGCCCAACACATTGAAACTGCAACCACACAAGAGCTTGAAAAATATCATGCCAACCTCGAACAACTGAGCAGTAAAAGCGTTGCATCATTTGATGCCCTGCAGGCAGAGCTTGCCGAGCGCCGCAGAGAACTTTTTAAGCAGCTCGACGAAGAAGTAAGCGCCGAACGCGAAAAACGTCTGCAAGCCTTTAACGCTAAGTTTAACGACATTGTCACGAGCTATATTACCGAAAGCCTCGGCAGCCAAGTTGACCTTGGGGCAGAAGCACCCTATATCTTTGAGGTACTCAACACTCATAAAGACGATATTAAACGAGATGTTTTGTCATGACCCCTGCACTCTCCGCAGATATCTACACACTTGACCAGCTGAGTGTCTGCATTCAAGAGCTACGCAAGCTCGTCGGGGAACAGCGTGACAAAGCCGCGCAAGCCCATATGAACGGTGCTAGCGCTTCTACTGCGGCGCCCTCAATGACGCCTCTTGCTGCATCATTGCTACACGCCAACCAGCTCGCCGACCCTACCCCAAAAGAACTTGAAGAAGTAATAAAAGCGCTCGAAACCTTGCGCTTACACGCGCCAGTTATTCACCTGACCCTTGCTAGCCTTCCTGGCCCCAAACTACTCGCAAAGCTGGTTGACTGGTTTCGTAAAGAAATTCACCCTCAAGTTCTTCTTACTCTCGTTATGGATCGCACCATTGGTGGCGGTATTATTATTCGTACACATGCTAGTGTTCACGATTTCTCGTTTACGAGTCAGTTACTTCGGCAAAAAGACCGGCTGACGGAGATTGCTGCTCGTGTATGACAGCAGTGCCTTTAAACAGCTTGTTGCAACTGGCCACCCGACAGGCGAAGTAGTCGGCGTTGAACGCTTTTTAGTATCTGTTAAAGGCCTTAACGGCGTGGCGGTGGGCGGGCTGGTTTTATTTGAGTCAGGCCAACGCGGCATGGTGCGCGAGGCATCGAACGGGCAAGTTCTGGTGCTTAATCTCGACACAGAAAACACGAGTTTAGGCGAACTGGTGGTTGTGCAGAACAATAGCCTTACTACCGGCGTTGGCACCGGGCTTATCGGCCGGGTGATGACCCCGCTGCTGAAACCGCTCGACGGCAAAGGGCCCATTCCTATCGAGGCAAATTGGCCGGTATTTAACCAAGCACCAGGCATGATGGAACGCCAGACGCTCAAAGATCAGCTAGCAACTGGCGTTACTATTGTTGACTCTCTCTTCCCTATTGTTTTGGGCCAGCGCATTGCAATATTAGGCGATTCAAAGGTAGGCAAGAGTGCTTTTTTGCTTCAGGTGGGCGCGCACCAGGCTGAAACTGACCGGGTTATGGTGTATGTTCTTATTGGCAAGCGCCGCGTCGAAATCGACCATACTGTTAGCACACTCATTGCTACTGGTGCAATGAAAAACAGCATTGTTATTGTGGCCGATATTTTTAGTTCGCTTGCCCAATCATATTTGGCACCGTATATAGGCTGTGCTGTTGCCGAATATTTATGGCACGCCGGGCGTGATGTTGTTGTTATGTATGATGATCTGTCGTCGCATGCCAAAGTCTACCGTGAGGTGTCGCTGCTTTCTCGCGGTAACCCCGGGCGCGAATCGTATCCGGGCGACATGTTCTTTGCCCACTCGTCGCTCTTAGAGCGAGCGGGTAAGCTAGCCAAAAACGGCAAAACACTGACTGCACTGCCAACCATTCTGACGCCTTCCGACGACATCACAGCTTATCTGCCAACAAGCATTATGTCGATTACCGATGGGCAACTTATTTTTGACATGGCCACGTTTAGAAAAAACATCCGGCCCGCCGTTAATACCGCCCTTTCGGTTTCGCGCGTGGGCGGTCGGGCTCAAAGCGCTCGGCAAAAAGATATTACCGGCGCCCTGTTTAAGCAGTTGGCCCAATACCGTCAAGCCGAAGAATTTGCCCACTTCGGTGCCGATATGGCCCCCGAAACCCGTCTAGCGCTTGATTTTGGCCGGCTCATATATGATATTCTTCATCAGCCAGCCAATGAGCTCTTCAGTCTTGCTGAACAACAGCTTATGTTTGAGGTAATTTTTGCTGAAGGAGGCCACCAGGTAGACGCAGCCACACTTAAAAATCTTGTAAAAACCGTATCGCCCAAGCTAAAAGAACCTGCCGACTTCACCGCCGCCACACAGCAACTGCTTGCCGAGCTTACTCTAAAGGCCGGGCCGGTATGAAGCGGGCTATTCTTATTCAAAAAGATCTGAACGAAACCCACACGCTCGAGGGGCTCACCGAGGTGTTTGAAAGTATCGCCAGCCTTCATATTGCAAAAATCCGCGGCCGGGTTGTGGCCAGCAAGGCATTCTTTGACGAATTGTGGCAGACCTATCAAGCTATTCGCATCGACCCAAAAGACCGCCTGAAGCGCACTGGTGATCATGAAATGAAGATGCGTGATGTGTTTTTAGCCATCACCGGTGAAGGTAAGCTAAGCGGATACATCGACGAACAAATTATCGACACGCTGCTTGATGCCCATAAAACTACGACCGATACAGAAATTATGGTTATTGGCGCACATGGGCTCAGCCAGTTGCGACACAAGGGTGTAGCTGTTGCCGGTTCATTCCCTATGCCGGTTAGCGATGAAGCGTTCAGCGTCTCAGATATCATCGAACAACTGAGCGCCTACCGCCGTATAACTGTTTTTTACCAAACCTACGAGTCACTCCGGGTACAAAAAATTGCCCGCATCGAACTTGTTTCGGCGGTACGTGACATGAGCGAGGGTCTCGAGGAAGAGACCGAGACGCTCAACCCGCGCGATTACATCTTTGAGCCCGATCTGCACAAAATTGCCGACTATATGGAATCGGTGATGATGGGAGTGGCACTTATTCAGCTTATTATGGAATCAAAACTAGCCCAGTATGCCACGCGCTTCACTAATATGAGTCGCGCCAAGCACCGTGCTGGCGAGCTAGCGTCATCATACCAACGCCAGTTTCTGCGCTCAAAACGTGCTGAAAACGACGACCGCCTAAAAGAAGTTATCGGCGCTGTGCGGCGTCTTGAAAGGAGCGTTTAGGTGAGTGATTTTGTCGGGCAAATTGTTGCTATTCGCGGCCTTGTTTGCGAGGTTGAGCTGACAGGCCCCCGCCCCAACCCTAAAGACTTGCTGGCGCTTTCTGATAGCCCCGATGTTCCGCTCGAGGTATCGACCTATCCCAACCCTTATACCGCTCTTTGTATTAACTTAACTGGCAGCACTCAAGTGCAGCTTGGCGCCTATGTCGTGCTCACCAACCAAACTATTACCGTGCCTACCGGTAAAGCAGTACTCGGGCGCGTGCTTGACGCTCTCGGCCGCCCGATTGATGGTGGCGCAGCCATTCCGGCTGAAGCTCCGCGGCAAAGTATTTATATGTCTGCCCCCATGGTGAGCACCAAAGGCACCCAGCCCGAATTACTTGAAACGGGCATTAAAGTAATTGATTTTCTTTCGCCTTTTGTGAAGGGCCGTAAAATTGGCATCATTGGTGGCGCTGGTGTCGGTAAAACCGTCTTAACTATGGAGCTCATCCATAATATTGCCAAAGATGCCACGCAGCTAGCAATGTTCGTTGGTATCGGAGAGCGCATTCGTGAAGGGCATGAGCTTTACGAAACACTGCAAGAGCGCGACATTCTTAAAAAAGCCGTGATGCTCCTCGGGCAAATGCACGAGACCCCGGCCATGCGCGCCCTGGTTGGTTTGTCGGCCGCCACCATTGCTCAGTCGTTCCGCGACCAAGAAAAGGCCGATGTACTGGTTTTTATAGACAATATTTACCGTTATATTCAAGCAAATAACGAGCTTTCGACCACCCTTGGAACCATGCCCAGCGAAGGCGGCTACCAGGCGACGCTGTTTTCCGACCTACGGCGCCTGCAAGATCGGTTAAGTTCGAATGAAAACGGCTCAATTACTTCTGTGCAAGCTATTTATATTCCTGCTGATGATCTGAGCGATCCGGCCGTACAAGAAATATCACAGCTGCTTGATGCTACGGTGGTTTTGTCGCGTAGCATTGCCGAAACCGGTATTCGACCCGCGGTGGATATCATCCGCACCACCTCTGCCCTGCTGACGCCCGAGGTGGTTGGTGAACGGCACTACCGGCTCGCTTCTCAGGTGCAGTCTATTATGCAGCGTTATGACTCACTTAAAAATACCATTGCCATCATTGGCGAAAGCGAGCTTTCGCCAGAAGAGCGCCTTGATTACAAGCGCGCCCTGGCCATCATCGACTATTTCAACCAGTCGTTTTTCGTTGCCGAAGATCTGTCTGGAAAGCCAGGTGAATACTTTAGCCGTGAGCAAACATTGCAAGGTGTTGAGAAAATTCTGGCATGAAATTTACCGGCGAACCCCAGCTTTACGTGCGCGTGCTTTCTCCCACTAAAACACTCGCAGAAGGTACGGCCTATGCGGTTTCGGCTACTAACGAAGCCGGGCCGTTCGATATTTTGGCCAATCACGCCCACTTCTTTTCACTGCTAAGCGAAGGAGATATTCGTATTATGGCAACACCCAACCCCGATGAAGCCATACGGATTCCGGTCAGCAAAGGGCTTATGAAGGTGGCAGATAATCGGGTCACCATGTTTGTTGATATCGAGCCTACTCCTCTCAAAAAATAGCCCGGTCAAGCTTGCCCTGAAAGCATAAGCAAGATATAATTGAAACAGCAAAAAATAGAGACAAAAATGCAAGGGAAACAATCACTGGAGGGAGTACAGCGCATAGGTGGACTTTCGGTAGTATCCGACGGTTTGTCTTCTGTTCAGTCAACGACACCGGCGAATGCATCGCCTGCCGTGCCATCCCCCGCTGCTCCATCGCCAAAACCCGCCAAACGCAGCCGGGTTTTACCGGCGTGGCTGTGGCTGAGTGCTTTGGCGATTCTTGTACTTATCGTCGGTGCGAGCATCTTCTTTTTACGAACAAATACGCCAACAGAGCTCAAGGCTGAGAATGTTCCTATAACCAGCCTGCCGCTCGGAGATCTGGCTTCGAACACGCCAGCTAATACCACCGAAAACCTGCAAATAAATGGCCAGCTTCAGGTATCAGATTCTTTATTGCTTGCGCCCCGCCTGCAACCCTCTAACCCCCTTCTGGGAGAACTCTACTTTGACACGAATAGCAATCGGCTCGCCTACTATAACGGCCAGGAGTTTATACAGGTAGGCGGTAGCACAACCAACATTTCAAATGCCACCAACACCACCGTTGCCAGCACCGCCATCACCAATGTCACCAACCAAACAGAAAGTGGCGTCGAGCTTCAGGCCGCCGCACCTGGCACACCACAAACAGGCAACTTCAATATATCCGGCACTGGAACCGTTGGCACACTCACCGCCAATACCGTTCAAGGCTCGGGTAGCGGCACCTTTTCAGTTGTAACTCCTCAATCGAGTAACATTAGTAATGCGATGTTGATAAAAACCGGTGACTCGTCAACAACAGCCGCTGGTAACCTTACTATTGACACCGGAAGCAGCGTGATTGACGGCGACATCATCACCCATAAGACCTTCGAAACAGGCATGGACAACATGCTCTCTTGGTTTACCACTAATATAACCCGCTCGACCGCGCAAGCACATACTGGCAGTTATAGCCTGGCCGAAACCGGTACCGCACCCAACTGGGGTGTCATTGAGCTTCTTCCTGGAACTAACGTTATACCAGGGCATCAATATTACTTTAGCATTTGGGTACGGGCCGATACTGTGCCACGCACTATCACGGCTTCGGCAGCCTGGGTCGGGGCTGGTAATCCGGTGCCGCTTAATTCTATAACCGATAGCACTTCAGAATGGCGTGAAATGACCGGCCTTGCAACTGCCCCTGCGGGTGCGACATCGGTCTATTTCCGCATACAGGGATTAGCCGCTACCGGTGAAACGCATTATTTTGACGATATTACTATTACCGATCTCAGCTCATCAACCAATATCGCAACCTTAAATGTTGGCGCCAATAACGCCAAAAAGATTACCATTGGTAATCTCACCCAGATCGGATCAACCTCAATATTTGGCGGCAGCGGCATTAATCTTAACAGTGGCGCCGCTACAACAACAATAAATGCTGGTTCTTTGAATGCAATCGCTGGGGCAAACTCGAGCATTCAGACGTCAGGCGGTGCACTCACCTTAACTTCGGCAGAAACAGCGACTTGGGGCGTGGCAACTGCTGTGTCGGGTACTGGTGGTGATTTAACACTCAAGGCCGGCAACGGTAGCACCAGCGGCACCAACAACGGAGGTAGTCTCATTCTACAAGGCGGCAATGCAAATGCCGGCGGCACAAGCGGGCAGGTGATCGTGCGCCCCCAAGCCGATTCTACTACTATATTCCAGATTCAAAACAGCGCAAGCACACCCCTGTTTATGGCCGACTCAACAAATATGAGGCTCACCGTTACCGGCACGAATACGGTCTTTTCTACTCTCATTTTGAACGACAGTCATTTTCGCTCTACTCAAACAACTGCCCCCGCAATAGCCACTCCTGCTAATTGTGGTTCGGCGCCAAGTGCCGTCATTACCTCGGGTTCAACTGACTCGGCAGGTTCTCTTACGATCACTACCGGCACTGGCGGCAGCTCGACATCATGCGACACTACCGTCACATTTCAGCGACCCTACGCAGCTGCGCCTAAATCTATTTTGGTAGTAGGAAAAACAGATGCCGCCTCAGCCGCACGCCAACCCTATATCGTCAGTGAAACGGCCTCTAGCTTCACTATGAGCTTCGCAAACAGCGCCGGCGGCGCCAACGCAACTTCATATCAATTTAGCTACTGGGTGATTGAATAAACTGGGCCTTCAAAACCCGTCATAGGTGGTGGCCGGCGAAACTGTTTCGCTGCCCATGACCCTCGGGTCAACTCTTACGCACCATAAGTAAATACCAGACCTTTTGGGCCTGGCATTTACTTATGGTGGGCGAGGAGGGACTCGAACCCTCAAGGCTTATTCAGCCAACGGATTTTAAGTCCGTCGCGTATACCAATTCCGCCACTCGCCCGAGTGAGCGCTTAAAAAGCTTCTTTATTTATACGGTAATTACTGCAAAAATTCAAGTGGCGTCTCGAGTGTCAGTGTGAGGCCGGTGTTAAAACTATAGCGCTGCTTGGTGCGCGCAATATTCTGGCCCGCTACTCGTGAGCTGCCGGCCGTTTTATCAGGATTGCTACTAGCAAGTTCGCTATAAACTGGCAGTTTAGTTTGCTCGTCAATTAAATAATAGCCCTCGATAGCACCACTGTTATTCAGGTTGATTGATTGAAACTCATAATCAACCTCTGTGTTTGGTTGTTCGGCTTTTAACTTGGCAATCTCACCGGCTTCATAAAAAATTTGATAGAGCCGCTGGTTAACCGATGTGTTGGCGTCTTTTGGCTTAAAACTAACCTTTCTTAGCTGCTTGCCGTCTTTTTCAACCAGCCCTTCACTCTTTATCTCAAAAAGATCAGCAGCGATAAGCTGCTGTTTCCAGCTGGCAGCCTGTTCGTCTGATAAGGTGACCGGCAGTATTCCATCTGAAAGCCGCGCTACCGCCAATGGCGGCGAGGCCGGCAGCAGGCCTATGTGTGGGCATGGAATAAAAACTAGCGGTTCTGTTACCTGATATAAGTTGCCTCTTGGTATCAATGCCAACCGTTCGGCCGCTTCGGTAAGTGTTGTTGCCCGCTCGGTTTTTAAAGCCGGTGATTGATAATAATCGTTATAGGTCACGCCATCTATACAGCGGCCAACGCTAAACGTTTTGTCGTCTTGCAATAAGTTATGCGCAAACACACTTCGAAAACCTTGTGCCGTATCAAGTTCGCTGACTGAAGAAGCGACCGAGCCGATATTCTTATGTGCTCTGGCATCGGCCGCGTTGGCAAAAGTTTCACGATACATCGACACTTTTATTTTTTGTTGTTTTGCGGCATTTTCAAGCGTGTCATAAAAAAGTATTTTTGCGAATTGGCCGCGCTGCTTCAAGTTATTATCGGCTGCCCGATTCATTAAAATAAAAATGACCCCGCCGCAAACCAAAAATAACGCTCCGACAACTAAAATAACTAGCAATTTTGATCTACGGTGTTGTGGTTTCATAATTATTTCTAAGCTTTGTCAGAGCCTCTCGCACGTCGAGTAATCTTCGTGCATGATTAACTGCCATAACCCACGAACTGCTCAACGGTTTCATTTTGATCTATCTCAACTGGAGGCACCGACGGGAATCGAACCCGTGTACGCGGTTTTGCAGACCGCTGCGTCACCACTCCGCCACGGCGCCATCATAGACAGTATAGCTTATAATAACCTTGCTTACCCCTTACTTACAAGCAGCTGCGACATGTCACTATGCCGTAAGTATACTATATTACTACTATGCCTAACGAAAACGAAAGACCATCACCTTCAGAACAACTGAAACCACCTCGAGACAGACGAAACTTTGGAGAGCACATTTTAGAATCTTTTATAAGTTCAACAAACCCCGAAGAGCATGAGGCTATAGAAACAGCGCCAATTGTTACTTTTTTAACAGATCTTAAAACGCTCACTTTCACCAAAGCAAATGGTGAAACTATCTACCCACTTCAGGAACTCGGCAGAGATGCCAATACGATATATAATCATCTTCATGATATATATGCAGGCTTAGGCCCTGGCACACACTCTATTTTAGAAGCAATTAAGCACGCTTCGGGCCGTGACGGGCACATCAAAGCCAGCCTAGATGCCCTTGAAGCCCACCTTCCATCAAGGCTCTTTCAAAAAGAAGCAAGCCACATTACCTTCGGGCGCCTAGAGCTACAAGCTCGTAATGCAACCGAGGCCGAGATCACCGAGTTCGACAAAGGCAAACCTAATTTAACAACACTTGATCATGCCCTTATCAGAGTCGGCGAAAGCTATTACTTCTTACCACTTCAATTTGAAGCATCTATTGTCGCCGCACGAGCAGTTCAGGCGTTGGCGAACATTCCCGCTCGCCTGCGCCCAATTTCACTAGATGATATATCAACAACTGCCTGGCATTTTATGCCCATCACAGAGCGCCGTGCAGTTTTGAGCAAACCCGAAAACGCTACTGACACCCACCGAGCTATAAAGCCGGCCATTTTAAGCGTTCTAAAGCACCTGACGAATACCTTGCTACTCACACGTGAGCCTTCTGGAGAGCGCTTCAAGCTACTGAACAGCGTCACTATATCATACAGTGAAGAGCCAATGAGCCCTCAGCTCATTCAAGAGCTCGACCCTCGCCCGGTTGGCCCCAGCATTCACAAAAACATCATTCACCAGCTTATGGGCGAAAGGCTGCCAGAAACCATATTGCATCAGGCTCGAAGAAGTTTGCAAATTATCGCCGAACAGACGATCCCTCACGAACAAGCCGTGAGAACATTTAATTTTATAATGTCGCCACTCGGAAAGCGCGCAATTCGCGAAGTTTTCGAACCAACCGCCGATATAACCACCCCAACATCTGCCCGGCTACACATCGAGCGCGTTATTGAAGCCAGTTTAGGCGAAAGTTTTAAAGACGCCCAAAAACAGCGCCGTATCGGTGGAAATCGCGGCGCCGAAAGCATAATGCAAATAAGCGAACCCGCATCGGCAAGCCGAATAAAATGGTACATCGGCCCTAGCCCAAAACAGCAGCAAAAAAAGATATAAATAGCCTGGCAATCATTGCCCAAGCCTAATGTCTTATGCTATTCTCTATTTACTTATAATAGGTGTATAACTATGAGCGAACATTCAAACCCAAACCCTGAAAGCCTTTTTCGCAAAGGTCTCAATGAGTCAGAGCCAAAACAACTCGACGTCACCGAAGAGCAAGCAAATTTTGTCGAGCTAGGCCTCGCAGCCGCACGAGGCTTTACTGAGAACTTTATAGAACGCTTTCGAGGTGAGACAGAGACAAGCGAAGATACCATAACAGCCGATGAAGCATCAGCATCTTTTTTTGTACATTTAAGCAATCATGCACCAGAACTTGAAGCTTTGATGGTGCCAATTTTTTTCTCTTCAAAAAACCGAGAAAAAGTTGAAGCCGCTGCCAAGGAAGCAGCAATAAGGTGGGCATCGCAAGAAGCACTGCGAAGAAACGGCCGGCTAGTAATTAATACGCTAGATGATACGTCAGAGCATGTGTTTTTGTTTGAGCCGTACCCCAATAATGAAGCTGAAGCGAACGAAGAATAAAATCCTCATCTTAGTTGCATAGCCCCCTGTCAACTACCATTTTCGAGCATAATTATTGCATAACCCTTTCTTTGTAGTATATTTAACAAAGAAAGGGTTTATATGGTAAAAACAAAAAAAACCACCTTGCAGCCTTCAAAAAACATCACCTGGATCAATGTGCTGGTATTACTCGCTTTAGCAGTGCTAATTTTATATGCAGTTGCACCGTGGGACGCTTGGCGTAACGTCGACCCGAATTATCACGGCTGGAACCTTTATAGCTACTTCACTATACAAAGCAACCTTATTGCAGCAATAGCTTATATAATTGCTGCGATTGCCCTTATGGGGCAGAGAGCACCAGGCAGATGGTTTAGTTATTTGCGTGGTGGCGCGGTGCTCTATATGCTCGTCACCGGTATTGTATATGTATTGCTCTTGCAGAATAACCCCGAGGTTCATAGGGTTTTGGGTTTTAGCTGGAAGAACTTCATTCTTCACCAGGCGGGGCCAATTTTTATCATTACTTGGTGGCTCCTGTGGCCTTCACGTTTTCAAATTTCAGCACGAGCCGCGTGGTGGTGGCTTATCTTTCCGGCCGTCTGGCTTATTTACACCTTTGTTCGCGCTTCGCTCACAGGTTGGTACCCTTACCCATTTCTCGACCCGAATCTAGCTGGGGGCACAATTGGTGTCACGCTTTATGTGAGCGGTATTGCTGCTGGCTTCATTTTACTCAGCCAGTTCGTAGCCTGGATGAGCCGCGCCCGTGCAAAAAATGTAGCCATAAGTTAGTCGCAGTGTGTTCCCTAATGAAAATGGCGTAACCCCAAGAAGCATGATGCCTCGCGGGGTTACGCCTTGACTGCATTACCGGCTCGGCCCTCAAGAAAGCTTCATCGAGCCAGCAACCCAGGCGCTACCCGGGCTTATTGGTCAGTCACTTTACTAGGCTTGCGACCCCTTCGCTTCACTTTGGTCGTATTCTCACTCCCAGGAAGAAACCCCGCGAGATAATCCCTCAGCTCTTCATGCGTACAGCCAATGAACAGGGCCAGGCTTTGCACCGCAGATGGGGCTAGCTTTATGTACCCGTCAGTGTATTGCTCGAGCGCATTTTGCGCCCATTGAGAGAGTTGGCCAAAAGGCTCGCCGCCGCCTTTTTTGAGCAAGGCATTGAGGTCAACCGAAAGAGGCATGTTCTCGATGTAGATACGCACCCGCTGCAGCGCATCGGCCAAGAATGTTGATACATCCACACCAAGCACTTCGCACAGCTCTATTAGCCGAATGACACTAAGCTGACGAGTACCGTGCTCATAGCTTAGCAGGGTTCGTTCGCCAATCCCCGAAGGCAACAGCGCCACCATTTGGGGACGAGACCAGCCGCGCGCTTCACGCATACGCAGCAGTTCTTGCCCTAGCGCAACGGCTACTGCTTTAGACGATAGCCGATTCCAGATAATCGCCACTCCTATCGATCTCCCTTGTATATTGCTTGTATCGGCGTCACTTTGGGTAATGATAATATAGCCAGCTTTGCATTGTATGCTACCGTAGGGTGTTTCGCAAAACCAGCTACATCTCTTGGGATACTAAGTAAACTCCCCGCATTGCACTAGCGTCGTTTCTATGTCGCTACGAACGCAGCGACTCCCTTATAATAAATGAAGATCCTCGTCTAGAGTGATGCAATTTTCACATTAAACGCAAAGTCCCCGCCCAACTGTAATGCGACGACTTTGCGGGTTGACATCACCAGTGGGCGGGTAGTTAGTGTGAGGCAAGCGGCAACATGAGTCTTAGTGATATTCCATCTTCGCGGCCCTCAAAGTGAGCCGCAACCCCACCACCCCTACGACGTTCATAGGTAGCGTGTTCGATGATCGTGCAGTACATACCCTGAGAGATCGCGTCGGGCTCTGAGGGATCGTCATCAGTCATCTCAAACATGAGATTCTGCCGGTGGTCAACAGTACAAACGATCCGTACTTTCTCAGGTGAGCGCTGCCGTGATATATCAAGCATTGTCTTCAGCGCAAAACCGATGAACTCACCGATATCGGCCGGAACAGCCAGTGTTCCGACACTGGGGCTTTCAACTATGCTTAGCTTGTTTCTTGAGGGTACGATGTGTTTGCTCAAGATAGGAGCAACATACACCATTTCAGTAGCGCTCATCTCTTCCTCCGGCTGTCGCCTCAAGGTGCAACTCTTGCCTCAAGGTAATTATATAATGTTTTGTTAGCCTTAGTAAGAGCCGGCAACGTTTGAGCAGCTCGCTTGTGTTAGAAATCGCGTATACTGTATTCATGCCTACTCGATATCTTGGCAACCAACCGGCTGAGGCTTTAGCAGTCGCCAAAAAACTCTACCCGCATGAAACTGAGTTTAAAGTTATTAATGATGGCCAAGAAAACTTAATTATAACCGTTAGGCAAGCCTATAATGTGCGCTTTCCGCGCAACGAAGAAATCTGGCAGCGCAGCTTAGCCGAACGAAGTATCCTCGCAAGGCTCACGCCCCTCACCTTGCCTACGCCTAAGTTAATTTCTGTTTCTGAATCGCCAGCTTACATACAAACATCCTATCTTAAGGGGAAGCATCTGGATGTAGACGCAATCAGAAAAGCCCCAATCGCCGTTCAGCAACGGGTTGGGAAAGAAATCGCCACATTTACTTACCAGCTTCATCAGGCGTTACCGGTGGCGGCTATAAAGCCACTGCTCGTCTCACCAACATGGTCATACGACGATTACCTGAAGCGAGTGCTCGATGAACAAGTCAACCCCAACCCTCAGATTAACGCGCTGGCCAAACACTACTACAATGCATGGATGCATAAAAAACAAATACCCAAAAAAATTATTATTCATGATGATCTACATACAAGCAATTTACTGTTTAGTAATAACCATCACTTAACTGGAGTGCTCGACTTCGGTGCCGCTTGCATGGGTAACCCCGAGCAAGAGTTGCGGCAAACATATCGGTTGGGCGACATTGTTTTTGATGCGGCTATAGCAATGTATGAAGAACTATCCGGCCAATCACTCGACCGCGAAACCGCCAAACTCTGGACAATCACCCAAGAACTCGGCAGCTATTGCCGAGAAGACAGCGACGCCGTACATGCACGTGCTTTCGATAACTTATGTTATTGGTTTCCTCAATTAAAGAGTATTGGTTAACATGAGAGGCATTCTCGTTAGCGAGCGCTTTATCTCCGAATATATCGCCAGACTGATAAATAAATGAGAATACCCCCGCGTTACTCGACACGGGGGCTCTCCGGTAGTTGCCCTGGTTATGCGAGCAGCAATTGATAAGCCCTACATGTATATACGCTAGTAAAACATCAAGCTTTTACAGTTTGCTGTTTGACGCTTCTTTTTTTCAGCTGCCTTTTCGACGCTTTCGGCCGCCCGGGCATATAGTTCTATCGCCCGCTCGATGTGCCAAGGGTGCTCGTCAAGCAGTGCCCGCAATTCGAACGGCAGTTGCAGTGATATATTATTACCAGCGCGATCTGAGCTACAGTGCAGCCGGCGGCGGCGAGAGGCACAAATATAGTTGAAGTAGTACTTCTTATCGTACCAACTGGGCACATCTGGGCCTTTTTCACCCGTTGGCCACCCATTCGCCGGCGCAGCGCCCATTAGCACCAGCTCAACCAACAACTTGCCATACTCACCATGGCGAAAGCTTGTTTTGCCCGCCCCAGCCAGAATAGTAACCGCAACTAGCAATGAAGTTTGCGGCGAATGCCTTTCAGCTGCATCCGCAAGTGGGATGTCGCCATTGAGCACACTGCGCACCGCACTGACATCTTCTGCAGTAATGTTCACGTATCTCTCCTTAGAGCAAACGAACGGAGCATATTTATTGTAGCAAAAAGCATTTGCGCCCCCTGTTAGGTATCTGTTACGAAGTTTGGTACTATTTGGGCGAGAATTTTATAACATACAATGAAAGGCAATATGACACGCATGAGCCTGACGGCTAAGCTTCACCCTGCAGTAACTGCACTTTTAGTTATCGACCTACAGAATGATTTTTGCAGCCCTGCGGGCCTTATGGCCTCAATGGGCAAAGATGTCTCTGGTATGGATACCCTGATCGAACAGATTAAAGCACTGGCTTCAGCCTGCGACCAAGCTGGCATCCCCGTCTTTTACATGCAGCAGCGCTACGACCGCACCAAGCTCACCGCCCTACAAAAAGAGCAATATGACCTCGACGGCAAGATGGTTGTTTGCGACATACAGGGCGAGGGACACAAATTTTACAAAATTAACCCCCTTCCGACAGAGTGTTTCCGAAATATTCCCACAATGCCTTTTCTAATCCGAGGCTCGTCAAAGAGCTGACTGAAAAGCGCACTAAAACATTAATAATCACCGGCGTATCAACCCAAATCTGTGTAGAAACAGCGGTTCGCAACGGGTTTGACATCGGCTATAAAATTGTCGTGCCACGTGACCTCATTGCGACAACATCAAAAGACCCCAACATACAAGGGCGAACCTTACGTTTAGTTGAAAAAACTTATGGTGTAGTGCTAGATTCGTCAGAGATTATAACTATTCTTCAAAGTCAAAAAGATAGCCCGACATAGCAAGGTTGTGACATCAGGATATGACGGCAAGTTGGCCGCTCAAATCATAGGCACTGTTATTATGCTCGCTAAGCCTATGCTCTCACCCGCATCTCCCACGTGCCAAACTCCTGAGGGTCGCACTGTTTGGCGCGTTCAAACGCTTCCTTAATGTCGAGGAAATACCGAGTCATGAAGTAAAAAATGAGTGTCGGGAACAAATCAGACACATAGCCGAAAGGTGCTAAGGTATCACCAATGTATGCTTTGGCTTTGCCAGTTTCCATAAAGACGTCAGCCAACTTAGTATGTCCACCGCCGCAGGCTGTAGTGATGACAACTTTGTCTTTGACATCAACAAACTTTGCCAAATCTTCAGCCGTCAGTCTGTCGGCAAAAGGCTGCTTAGCGGCAATTTCCGGTGCCAGCTTGGGCATGCGGATAACGCCGTCTTCTGCAGCACCGTGAGCGTTGATAATCATATAATCGGCCTTAGAGTCGTTTTTACCAAGCGCCTGTACGATACCGTTGGCGACGGAGGTATTGTAGAGATTCACTTTAACACCGAACTTCTCCAGGTTAGAGCGTAAAGTAGTGGCATCGTCGTCAATGTTGAGTATATCTACTTCAGTCCAGAATAATTGCTTGGCGAGGATGCGATCGCGGGAGGGGCGAAGTGGTTCTTCGTTCATGTGCTTAATAATAGCAGATTTCTCACCGTTCTTCTTGCTCAAAACGGACATCCCTGAAGCTATATATACAACATACACACTTTATGTGTTTAGTTAATAATTCGTTAATTTTTGCTAAGTACCATTGAAGCTATGAGCGAAAATATTTTACTAGAAGGCAGTGATTTTACCGGCAAGACAACCCTAAAAAACGTTCTCAGCGAGCTCGACATTCCCACGCAGGATAGAAGCCCAAACGTCAGCTCACACATGCAGCTCGGCCCTCGCTCGGCTGAAGAGTATATAAGTGCAGCCGCAGAAAGTATCGCACAGCATCATAATGACGATCTGGTAGTGTTGTTAGTGGCAAAAGATGCCAACCTGCTCGCTAAACGGCGCGACGAAATTGGTGCACAAGATGAATACGATATCCATGCAGAAGCCTACAACCAGCTATACCAGGGACTAGCCGACAAATTAACGAAGCGCCACACGCCCAATGTGGTTGTTATCCCTATTGATGACTTGACTCTGCACGACACCACCCGCACCGTTATTGAGCCTTGGGTGCAACGCCATCTTGATGAGTTCGGTTTGGGCGAGCCGACCATTGAGGGGCGCAGCAAACGCATCTATCACCAACCAGCACTCGGCTCTCTAGCGGTGGTAGATTTAATACCCTCGCTGTTTTCAATTACTCATAACCGTTACGACCAAAATGTTGAAGGCACCGATTTACTTCGTACACAGTTTTGGGCACTGTTTGGCGCGCACCTTAACCGAAGCATGTCTCGATATGCGCTCGATCAATCGTCAGCCACTAATAAACCTGGCGAGTGGGGCCAAGAAGAAAAACAAAACTTGCTTGATAATAATATGATAGAAAAGAGCTACCCATTTCTTTCAAACTACCTAGGCAATGTTGCGCTAGGCGGCAGAACTTTAACAGTTACGCGCTTTGCCGATAGTTTACCGCCGCTAGAGGTAGTCTGGAAGCAGCGCTTGGTAGGCACCATGAAACATACGTTGCTCGATGTCGATAAATACCCCATGCGAGGCGGCGAGCATTTGCAATACGATGGCCCAATGCCAAGAGACATTATTCGCTTCGATTGGCGTAACCCCGTACCAGACGAACAAATAGCGGGCAAAAGCAGCCGACCAATAGGTGACGAAGCCACTAGCGATGATTTCGCAGACTTTTATATGCACGTTCACAACGCAAAGCAAGTTGCCCGAACAGTTGCACACACTACCGATGACTTTCTAGCACAGGCCGGCTACCAACTCGTCGACACATGTTATTTCTTGAATGAAGAAGGTAACCTTGTGTATTCTGAGATCACCCCCGACGGCATGCGCGTGAGCAAAAAAGAGAAAGGCGGCTCTTACGACAAAGACCTGTGGCGTCAAGGCAAAGACGCGGCAACGTTGCGGCGCGTATGGGGAGAATTATTGACCGACCTTCGAAGTGTTGAATACTAGAATGACAAGAGTTAATATATTTTTCATTTTAATCAAGTATCTTGGCAGGAGAGATACATAAAATATATGAACGACACATCGCAAAGTATTGATCAAAAAGAGAAATCGCTGCCATCAACCGATAAGCTGCGCATTATCTACGGCTTGCTAGCATTCGCTATACCCGCAGTGGTTTTTCTGCTAGTGTTACTTTGGGGCGAGCAAGCCTCGTTGGCATTATCGCTAGCATTAGCGTTTGGCGTTTTTTTATATAGTGTGGCAGCTATTGTACTCTTTAAGCGTGGTTTGCGTGGGTTCAAGCGTGGGTTAAGAAGCTCATACAGGCTCATTTTCATCGGAGCAATTTTGTATGGCATAGCCCAGCTACAATTTCCACTCATATTTTTGTTCCCTGCGTTATTCTTCTTAGCTGAGACCGGCTTGGTTACTCTTCCTTTTGTCTTATCAGTCAGCTTTATACTGATAGGGACACGCCGTTTTGGCAAACTGCTAGACATAAGAGGCCCATGGCTTTCGCTCTGGGCGGCATATATCGCCGCTACAGTAGCGGCTGTTTTATCGAGCTTCATTCCTCACATACCGATAGAAGGAATGGACGAAATAAGTATTGATGTTGCCAACGGTTTAAATATCTGGATCGGCACTATCGTCTTCTTTGCCGTCATGATTACAAAACAAATTAGAGCCGCAGCCGCACTGCGCTATAGCCGCGCGCTCGGCTGGATGATTGCAAGCTTAGGGGCATTGGTTTTTGCATCTTTTATTTACGCCGTTGTATCGTTTCTATTACCACCAAGCCACTGGTATTTTGTATACAATTTACCGCTCGTACCTTCTTTACTTGGAACCGTCCTCCTCTTTCAGGCAGGATATAGCTTCACAAAGGTAAGCTCTGATAGCATCGCCAGCAAAAGCTCCTCTCCTATCGATGTAGTGCTATATGCTGCGAGCCTAGCCTCTAATGCACGCGATATTGACCCAGCGCTTGATAAGTTGCGCATTATTACTGCTGGGCTCGAAGACAGAACAACTTTGAGCCCCCAGCAAGAAGAAGCACTCACCCAGACATACCTAGAGATCGAAAATTACCTAGTGCATCGTGAAACCTTGAAAGAATACAGCGCCGAAGACATTCACGAAGTCGTGCGCAATCGATTTCAAGTTGCCACCAATAATTCGGCTTTTTGGCGCATCTTCAAACTCTAGTGCCAGTACTCCAGCCCGAACGCCTCAAGTCGTTAAGAAAAGCACTCTGCATGAGTTTATCGTACACAAAATAAAGATACTCCGAAGGGCGGGTCCATCATTGCCTCTTCGACCTTATCCTTCAACAGCTACCTCAAACCCTCCATATGCCATCTTCTTCATATCAATTGGAATTGAAAAATCAGGTTGTTCAGCAGCTTTTTCGCTCATTTCATCCATGACTTTTTTGTTTACTTCATCACGATGTTCTTTAGAATTGAAAACTATAAAAGAAAACCATACATTTTCATCGCCGCTTACACCCGCCATTTCGGCAAAAGCTCGTGATTTTTCGCCACCCATTTCCTGCTGCTTAAGGTCATCCCCTCTGCACTCGAAGTATTGAAGCGCACCGTGCTTCATCCACAAGTCACGACCTTCTTCTGCCATCTTCTGGTAGTCGGCCTCTTTCTCTTTGGGCACTACAAGTACAAATCCATCGATATATTTAGCCATTCTTATACTCCTTTTTATTACGCTTATCCTCACTAATGTTAGCACCTAAGTAGTCCTATGCGCTAACAGCAATAAAAGAGAATATCAAAACTTAGAGAATAACTAGCAGGCAGAAAGGACTCTAACCAATGCGACAGATACAGATTATAGACAACAGACCTCGCAAGGCGAAGATCTTTTCATCTGTAATTCTGCAACAGTGCAGCTAGTGAATAGTAGGTGGAACCAATTATATCCCGATTTAGTTCTCATGCATGAAAAGGTAGCCAAGTTCGGACTCGTTATCTCAGTAAGTCCCAAGAGCTGCACGACTAGTGATACAATCGTTTTATGAAACTATATTTCGCTAGGCACGGACAAACCAACTCGAACGTCCAAGCAGTAAATCAGCCTACCGTTGGAAGTGATGAGCCATTAAACGAGATTGGTATTCAACAAGCGAATGAATTAGCCGAGCAACTAAAAGATGTGGGATTTGATGTTATTATCTCCTCCCCTTTCAAGCGTGCCGTACAAGCTGCGGAGATAGTCAATAAACATCACCATCTAAGTATCGACGCGATAGTGCCTGGCAAGAAATCCAAACAAACGGCTACGTAGATATAAATACTTGGAATGACCTATTCGATTTTGATAAAAGTACATCAAACGAAAATGCAGAGTCTCTGATAAGCTTCTTTAAAAGAATATATACAGCTCTAGATAAGCTCGTTGCAGAACATGATGATAAAACTATCTTGATCGTGTCTCACGGCGGCGTACAGCATGCGTTATACGCTTATGCTAATAAACTACCTCTTACAGGCGACATGCGTATTAGCCCAATGAAGAATTGTGAATGTCGTGTCTACGAGCTTAATTAGTCCTATTTGTATTCAATCAGAAAACGTCGACTTACTCGACGTTTTCTGAAGTTATCTGACATAATTTTGGTGCAGACGAAGATACGTTACTTAAACTTTTATATGTACTGTGGGATAACACTGATAACCTATCTGTTCCTCCAAAAATTGACTTACCTACACTGACAACCCTACCTCCTGAAAACATTACATATTAAACAGGGTAAAGTAGCCTAAACTACTAGTAGAATCTTTGCGCTGGATCACTTCCACACCCGACATACATATAGCAGTACTGCAAGTAGTAAAGTTTTCACGATAGTAGGGCTTAGATCGATGTGAGACATCTTAGCCACTCCATATCAAAAGTCTATCTTAAGTAAATGAGATAAGGGAATTACAGAAAGCCTTACTCGTAATCTGTAGGGGGCTAGTCTTCAGTAGGAAAAGCTACGCGTGCGATATTAGACCTCTCACGAATTGCTGGCAGAGTGAAAGAGCTATGAATAATGCCTCTTCAGCAGCCTCCTGGCTTGGCTCTACGGGATTTGCAGTACCATGACGATCTGTCTGACCATCCCAAATCAATGACATTTGATTACGGATTGCTTCTATACCCTGTCCAGACACCTTTTCGGTAATTTGGACTTGAAAGTTTTCGGGTTTATCTCTTAGAGCTTTGATTATTACACCCAAAGTTGCCCTGTTATTATCAGGAATAACGACCTGCCACGACGCCGCCTCAACCGCCTTAATCGCATTACTGTACGAGACAGAAGGACTGGGTGAACGACCAAATGCTTCATTCCATGCTTTAGTGATATACCGAGCTACATCACCACCTGAGCCCACAATATCCTCCATCGCCGTCGTTGTTGTCGCATCCACCCGTTCTTCTAAAGAATAGTTGCCTGACTCATCTTGCGCTACTCTCCATTTTGAACCCGATTGAAGCAATATATCCTCCAGGGATCCAGTGCCAGAGTATGATGTGCCTGTAAGCTGCAGGATTCCATCTACGACGTCAAGTTTTATGTCTGAGTTTTGATTCATCTTATAAAAAATTACTTGCATCGCTTCACGACCCTTAGCATTACTTATAAGGTCCACCCGCAATAATCTTTCTAATCTATGGAGAAGATCCAAATCAGGCATTAATCCAAGGGGCTTATAGCTAGCGTCAGATAATTGCTTTAAAATCCAACTATCTAAAGAGCTTTTCATCCATTCTGGTATGTGATCGTGTAGTGCATCTATAGTTTCAGGATTAGCTGCATGAGTAGAAAATTGCCTTTTAGCCATATCCTAACTATATCCTATGTCAAGCGAAAAATACCTACCAAAATTTGAAGAATCTCTTATAGCGAATTAGCGAGTGCTACTCAAAAATCTGGAGTGCATATAGAAAGACTAAGGATTTAATCAGTCCGTTAAGAGTGGCTAGACCTTGGAATTATGCCAAATATGTTTCAATTCTCCGTCTGTATGACGACCTATCTCATCAATAATGTTAACGAAGTACCTTGTCTCATCAGTCTTCATAACCTCGTTAGAGAGCTGTTCGCGAATATCGTTTCTAGGCCTATAGATTCCACCATCAATCGGTAGACTTCCCTTAACGATAAATGACCATCTTTGGACATTTATATCTTCCATATTTCTCGTAGATATTCCTATTGGCGATTCACCGTATTTAGGGGCTATTTGCTGGGCAATAGCGTTTGGCATAAGCCCAGCAGGCACAGCCTCTCTGGCAGCCACAAGAGGTAGGCCAGTTTCTTCATTACATAATACTTGGCCTTCTTGAGTTACGACAAATAGGTCAACTTCACGATAGCGAGACCCTTTCTCTCGAATATAATCTAAAGGATACGCTTGATTGGTCATTTGTCCATTTTCATCTAGCTCGGCGACTAGCGTACCCTCGCCAATTTTAACTCCCCCTATTTGACTGGCGGGGAAGTCAAATATAATACCCACATACTTCCAACCTACTTGGTTAAGTGGATAGCGTGGCCCTCCCCCTCCAATCGTACCAATTGAACTATTATCAATATCCACTAATCCCAAAGTGGCAAAACTATAATACTGACTACTAGAGAGTGAGTCTTGCTGAGAAAGAGAATAGAGCTCTTTCAGTTGTTGTACTGTGTGTATGTTAAGTGAGTTGGTTGCATGTGCCAAAGCAAAAAACTCATCTTCATCAATAAAATCATTAATTAATGCACTGAATAGTTTCCCTATTATCTCGGATTTTAGCTTATCATCGTGGGCGTTAATCGAAAAAGCTACCCTCTCCCAAAGTCGCTCCTGCTTCGCCTTAGAAAACTTTTTCTTGAACTTATCTATCTTCACTTGATCAAGCCCGCTTGAATATAAAAAGGCATTTACTTTTTTTCCGAGGAGAAAGTCACTCAAGGTACGAGGGAATTTAATTGCTGCTATGAATGTCTTAACGTAAGGGAGCTCGGAGCCCAGGCTATCAAGTGCTGGAACAAATCCCTTCGACTCCTCTATAAGTTTATCTACGCCAATTTCTGCGTATTCCTGTGCCAGATCACCAGGTACCAATTCAATCTTTCCAGATTCTTTGTTCATTTATCTGTACCTTCATTAGAATCTGTTGTTGTTTTTTGCCGACGAGCCTCCATACGCTCATCGTATACACTCATCTTTTCGCCTCGTGGCAAAGCCTGATCAAGAAGTGCTTCTAGTGCTTGCATTGCAATCTCGCTCACCCCATAAAAAAGATTAGCACAATAAGTTTCAAGGTCTTGTTCCTCAAAAGGATTTGTGGTGACTATATCGAGACCCATCGTACGAGTTTTCAGTATCCCCACTTCAGGATCGCTTGCCGTGTATTGAAGATTAATCGTTCCAGTAGGTAGCGAACCCTGATGGACTGCGTGGTTACGTTTCGATTTCTTTCCTACACCATTCAGAAACTCTTTTATGACTTTGTCGTTATTACTTTCCTGCACTATACTCAACATTTTCTGTAATAAATCATTGGGATTTTTCCTCTGTGGAGCTTCATTGATAAACTTGGCTAAATCATCGCTCGTTAGTTCGCAATAAGGTGCGACAGTCATAACCATCACATCTAAGGCGCTCTTAAGTGTAACGAGAATTGCCTCGTATTCGTAGCTGACAGGTTCGTATGGTGATGCAATAATTCCTATGGTATTTGCTGGCGTATTCTTGCGACTTCCATCGACGCCTTGCTTCGACAAATTGATAATGAAACTCTCATGTTCTCTAAGTGTCTCAAGGTGATAGAAACTTGCATTAATCTTATCGAATAAATCACTGTTATGTTTTCTCAATGCCTCGACGTCGATTCCCCGATCAGTAAAACCGTCCTTATTATTGTTGAGTGTCTGCAGGTAAGAGGTCTGGATTTTCCAAGTATAGCTAGGCCAATATCGCGATCTAGCAGCGTATGTTTTCGCTACCATTTCTAGCTGTTCTTTGTCGGGTTCGGAAATGTTGTCCACTTGATGAACGTCCTTTCGTATTGTCGCACTTAGACCAATTTATGAGCTTTAAGAAATTCCTCTATAATCTTAAGGGATTCTTCCAGCATCTCATCAAGTGGCATTATAGGTACACCCTCTGAATCAATCACGTCGGCCATTATAACTATCTTTACATTACCTTCTACAGTATTCATCTTCGTTAATCCTGTAGTCAAGTCTGTAGTAAAGGCGGCTCGCGTAATTCCTCTTCCCCTGAGGACTTGTGCAATATTTGCAATCCTCGGATCTTTATCAGACCTTTGCGGGTGCGAGAGGGGGTCGCCATGCTTATCCTTATTATCAAGATCTGTAGCCAGTGCTAGAGATTGATGGCTGTCAATCAACTGCTCATACAACCTAGGATCATTGAGCTTAGCTTTGATAATGTCTTTAAGCAAACCGATGTGGTGTATGGCGTTCATTATAATATATTGATTCTGCTCTGGTTTATTAGTTCCAAAAGTAGTGCGATGTTCAAAGCGACCATCATCGAATACTGTATGACTATCTACGATATTGCTGCTAATATTCTCATCATATTGCTCGCCTAAAGCTACATAAAGCCTTTTTAGTTTTGCATTTAGATCATTGAAATCCATTATTTATCTCATTAAGTAAGGTTCGCTTTAGCAAGCAAAATAGCAATCAAAGCATCAACACTCTTGTCGGCCAGCCATTTTACAATCGAAGCAATCTTTCCCTTATCCTTAGACTCTTTGTTCAGCTCTTGAAATAAATCATTGACCTGTCGTTTGGTTCCTTCGTCGTAGTCATCTAAATTTATGGTTTGGATAATTTGCTGCGCCTGCTGCTGACTTACGGTTACAAATAGATTAAATGCTTTGTCCTGATGTGGCAGGCTCTCTTTTAAGGAAGCGTGCTGACTATTTGGAATACCCGTATCCAGACCCCAAGTCTGAAGCTCTTCCATCAGTGTCTCAATAAAAGCCTCTGCTTCATTTAACCCAGACTGATACCTTTTATTAATCCAGATACTGTCGTCTCCATCAGTTAGAACGCTTGGGAAAAAATCAATTCGATCCGCCCGTTTCTTGTATTTATCCCCCATACGTTCGCAGGTTACTTCAATACTCCCCCACCACTTATCAAAGGCTGGGTTATCAAGACAGCTCTTGGATTTTCTCAGCTCAGGCAATACGTCCAGTTTCAACTTGAAATAATTGTAGTATTTTTCTTCCACGCTAGAGACCTCTGAATAATTGCTCTAGCGAAATCCCAAGTGTTTTACTAATTTTGTGTAATGTAGATAGGGTAGGCTTGCGACGCCCCTGTTCAATAAAACCCATGTGCGAACGGTCTATTCCGCTCTCTGTAGCCAATTTTTCTTGGCTCATGCCTTTATTGGTACGAGCTTTTACGATTCGCTTGCCGAGCTCTTTGTATATTTGATCTATCGATACAGTCATTACCCTTAGCCTATTGAGTACAAATGTAATCAACCACTTACATTTGTCAGCAACTTGTGTATAATGATGACAAATGTCATCAAACGAAAGGATAAATATGAATCAAAATAAGAAACCTTGGTATAAACGCGTATGGGTCTGGATCGGCCTAATCGTGCTCGTCGGAATCGTGGCTAATGCCGTATCACCCAAGGAAACACCAAAACTAGCGGATGGCTCTTCACCTGGTTCTACTGAACAAAAGACCGAGCAGACTACTTTCAAGCCAGGCGACGCGATTGCATTTGATGGGAAGAAAGTAACTGTTACAGCTCCCGAACGAAATTGGGATACTGGCAATCAATTTATGAAGCCTGATGCTGGGAATGAGTTTGTCAAAGTACAGGTGACGATTGAAAACAGCTCAGCCAATGAAGTTATGTATAATACGTTTGACTGGAAGCTACAAGATTCAAAGGGTGTCATTAAAGATGTAGCAACGATTGCGTATGGCATCGAGGGGGCACTTAGCAGTGGTGAGTTAGCCCCAGGTGGCAAAGTAGCGGGATTCTTGGTGTTTGAGGTTCCTGCGGGCGATACGGGGCTTACACTACGCTACAATCCATCTTTCTGGTCGGACAAGAAGATTGAAATTAAATTGTAGTTTGGAGTGGTGGCTGGCTAGGTTAGAAGTATACTTGGCCAGTCGCAAGGATTTACAGTGAACATATCAGAGAAAACTGGCGATGAGAGCAGTGAGGAGAAATCATCCCCTCTTGTTCCTGAACGCTTTATATGGCGACATGGGGATGTTGAGATTTTTACTCTCTAACAGCTTGGATTAGAATTTTTATACACAAAAAACTATGTCTCTAATTAGCTTGATTTTTTGCAAAGTGCTTACTATTCAAACTTGTGATTGATTGTCGCAAAAGATACCATAGTAATAAACGACGAGACAGTTGGAGGTGTAGTCTGTATGAGCGAAGAGGGTAACGAAAGAATTGATAGTAATTTTGCAGACTTAATACTTATTCTGCAATCCGTTTGGGATGATCCAGATGGCGATAAGTTCTGGGATAAAAAGAAAGACTGGCTGCTGGATGACTCTGGCAACACAATCTATCTCTAGCATTATGAGTACTCTTAAAACAGAAGAAGACCTACTAAAACACTTCCTAGCAACTCGTGAGGATGACTGGACAGAGCTAGATGTATCGAGTGTTAAGTATGCCTTATACGCCAGAAAGTCGACACAAGGTGAAGAAAAGCAAGAGCGCTCGATAAAAGATCAGGTAGATGAATGTATCGAAAGGGTCGTCGTTCCCAATAAGCTCAACTTAGTTAAAACCATCAAGGAGGAGTTCTCGGCCAAAGAGCCAGACACAAGGGCAAAGTTTAAACAGCTAATTGAAGATATTCGTAAGGGTAAGATTACAGGACTTATTGCATGGCATCCAGATCGCCTAGCTCGTAATATGAAGGACGCTGGAGAGATAATTGATCTTTTAGATACTGGCATCCTAAAAGATTTGAAATTTGCTACATCCAACTTCGAGAATAACCCAAGTGGCAAGATGATGCTTGGCATTTCTTTTGTGCTTTCAAAACAATACTCCGAGCACTTGAGTGAATCTGTTAATAGAGGTAACAAACGTGCAACCGAAGAAGATGGTATATTCCTCGGAAAGCTAAAGCATGGCTATTTCATTGATGCCGATAGACATCTCCGCCCAGACAAAAACACCTACACCCTCGTAAAAGAGATGTTCAATATGCGCCTTTCGGGTTCGACGCAAAAAGAAATCGCCCAATGGATTAATAAGCAGGAATACAAAGTTAGAAGAAAAGGCAAGGCACCACAATCATTCACCTGGGACAAGGATGACGTATCAAAGCTACTACGAGACCCTGTCTATGCGGGTATTCTTAAATATGGTGCCAGCCTTGTTCAGCTCAGCACAAAATACGACTTCTCCCCCATGATTGAAGTTGACGATTTTTACCGAATAAATAAAATTACGAGCCTCAACTCAGATAAAGTTTTGTCGATTCTCAAGAAAGCAGACTCTGATGTGCGAGCTAATCTTCTAAGGGGCATGGTGTATTGTGGCGCCTGCAACCTTCCGATGACCTCAATGATTATTGATAAGAAGCGTGAGGGTGTTATTTATGAATCGCGGTATTACTACAAATGCGAAACCGATGGTTGTGACATGCGTGGTAAATCGGCTCGTGCAAGCATCGTCCTTACCAAAGCCTATGAGCCTTTCTTAAATATGTATCAGAATGGAATGCTCGAAAGAAGCGCTCATGAAGTCGTTATGAAGAAAGTTGCAGCAGCAGTAAAGCAAAGAAATCAAGAGCTTAGTGCGGAAATAGTAAGACAACGATCAAAAATAGCCAAACTAAATGCGAACTACGAGGAAACAAAACAATACCTAATCCATAACAGTGAGGTAAGTGACCATTTCGACTTAGACGCTTTAAAGCGAGATGCAGAGGAAGCTGAAGCTGTACTAGTCGAGCTGAAAACGCGCCTAGAAGCCGAAAAAGAAGTGATCTTGAGTTTTGAAGAATATCTCAAACTTTTTCGATCCATCCCTGTTATTTTCTCAAATGTGAGGTATATGAAGGTCATGGACGAACTGCTGAGATTTTTCTTCTTAAACTTTACAATTCACCCACATAATGGCAGCTTCCGTAAGGGGTCAACGTCAACAGCCACTTACAAACTAAAAGAACCCTGGGATGGGTTCTTAAGTGCCAGTAAATTATCTCTTGGTGCGGGTTAGGAGACTCTAACTCCTGGCCCCTTCCATGGCAAGGAAGTGCTCTAACAACTGAGCTAAACCCGCATGTTGTCGAGAGTGATTATACATAAAATGAGCGGGTAATTCAAGGGTGGCGCGAAAGGATAGCATCGCCCTAAAGCCCCCACCGCAACACTGGCAGTTTCACTTGATACTACGTACACATGAAACACTACACCAGACTCGGCGCTTTCGAGCGAGAAGAGAATAGCCGTGGGTTAGCCAAAGGCAAATTCCTACGGCAAATAGCAACTAATTTTCACTAAGCTCGGAGTACAAAGGGTAATGTGTACGAGTCTGAGGTGACGATGGCTATGTAATGCCCTTCACCTTCGGGGTTTTCCGGGCGACTCTAATGGCTAGCTCAAATCGAAAACTGCTTCGGTTCAGATATACGCGTGCAGCAGATACGCCGTATTGTATACTGATAGTTATATTGCGATGCTAAAAGATAATAGGCAGAAGGCGATCTTCTTCGGAGGCAGAGAAGCTATGAACCATCGTGCTAAAAATATCATTTGCAGTACTAAAGCTGTTTTTGCGGCGTTTCTTATGAGTTTTTTCACCTGCTGGCCTGTCGTGGCTTTGCCTCAAGCTAGCGACAGCGGGCTAGGTATATCAACTGGTGGGTCATTGCTTAATATGCCCCCCGACGCTTTAGAAAATCGCCTTGAAGACATTAAACAGCTGGGAGCGACATGGATTCGAGTAGACTTTACTTGGGTAGTTATTCAACCAAGAAATGCTAATGAATTTCAATTCTATTTTCATGATAAGGTGGTGAACGCCGCTAATCGGGCCGGGCTTAAGATTATGGGTGTGCTTGCCTACACACCTAAGTGGGCAAGAACGCCTCAATGCAAGGCATTGGCCGGTCATAACCCCTCAGCCCAGCAGAAGTGCGCCCCGCGCAGTAACCGTGAGTTCGCTCGCTTTGCATCCAAGACAGCCGAGCGCTACCGCTTTCCTGAGGTAAGCGCCTGGGAGCTTTGGAATGAGCCTAATCTTGTAGGCGGCTGGAAGGATGTCAATAAGCAAGGCGAGCTTGAGATAAACCCTATTAGTTTTGCTAGGTTTGCATCACGCACCGCACAGGCAATGCGTGCGGTTGACCCTTCAGTTGCTATTGTAACGGGCGGTATGGCGCCCATGTTTGAGCCCTCGCCTTCAAGGGGTATGCGGCAAAGCGATTTTTTGCGCGGCATGCTTCCGCACCTTACTCGTGGAGAAATTACAGCAATCGGGATCCATCCCTATACCTATCCCGCCACCCCTCGAGACAAAAAGATCTGGAATGCCTTCTTTACGGTTGACGGTAGCGACCCGGGCTTAAATTTGCGAGCTATCTTAGATGGTGCCGGCCGCTCCGACCTACTACTATGGGCGACCGAATTTGGTGCCAGCACGATAGGCACGACACCAACCCACCCTAAGCCGTCTGATCATATCTTGCCAGATCATGTCGATGAAAAAACGCAGGCCAGGATAGTCCAAGAAGGCATAGAAGACTGGTATAAAAAGCTGGGAGTTGGCCCTTTGTTTGTATATACAGATAGCGATTATTATCTTCCTCGGCGTGATAATGAAGGAGGGTTCGGCTTGCGACGCCACGATGGCTCGCCCAAACCCGCATATGATGCTCTACGCAATGCCTTCAGAGAGTTAAAGCTGTAAACAAGCTGTTTATTTTTAAAATGCCTATGCTTGCCTTAAGTACAACTATGTGAAAACAAGCATTTTCTCATTGTCTAAAGGCGTTTTTTTGCCCCACTGGACTTAATAATATCGCCAGTGCAGCTAAAAGAAAGGCGCCAGCTAGCTGCATTAACTAAAAGAAATTATATATGGAACCGCAAATACCTTCACCCTCAGCTCCCTGCTCAAACTCAAAATAGGGGCTGGCTATTGGAGGCATTAAATACGTGAATAAGCTAGCTCAATATACCCAGCATGGGCACCAAAAATATCCAACTGAGCAATTTGATCGCGTTGAAACCATCCTACATCTACTGCATCATCACCCGGTGATGGTTCGGTATCAAATAAGTAATCTTGGTCTCCACGCACTAATACAACAGTATTCTCCGTCCAGGCGTGCAATGTATCACGCAGTCCTACAGGTATTTTATGTAAAATAACTTCGTCAGTTCCGCCTATATCTTCAAGCTGCGTTTCTTCGCCCGTCTCGCGGCGTGCAGTTGTAATAGCAGATTTGTCTTTTTTTCTATCTACAAAGCCACCAGGCAAAGCCCACTGGCCACCTTTCAGGCGTTTTATCAGAAGCAGTTCCGGCTCATCATCCTCGCGATATCTGCGGTAAGCAACGGCGGCGGCAGTGGCGTTCGGGCCAAGTCTCCAAAAAAACCCAACCCCGGTAGGCAAGCCTATTCGTTCGTCCGCGAGTAACTGTCGCCAATACGGATGAATCGGGCGCCCATATTGATCCAGCAGGAGCCCAGCTTCTTGCCACACATCAGACAAATCCGTGTCAACTTTGGCTTTTTGAGTAGGAACTTCAAGGTCAAGGACATCCTCAGTTTGATCTTGACGATTCATATGACCACTCACATACCATGGTCCGTCAGGCACAATGAGTGTTTCACCAGCTAAACGCAGTCCAGCCGTTCCTAGGCGCAAACGATTTTCTAATGAAGGATACCCTTCATAAGGGGCCACGCTGTATTATGTTTGCGATACGGTCAATCTCTGACGAAGCCAGGCTCTCGCTCATCTCAATAATTTCCTCTCTTAAATATTTAGCCAGTTGCAAGATGAAATTCTTTCGACCAGGCTCGAACTAGTATAACAAAAAATGATTGCAACAAAAAAATTCCAGGGCCATGCCAGGGAAACTAAATTATATCTTTGATGATCTCATAGAAGTGCCACCCATGCGACATGCTGATTATGTTGCTTTCGGAGCGTAATGAAGGATCGCATGCTTGACAAGCAGTTTAACGCATGCGATTAATAACATAGGCGTAACGTCAGGGGCGCACCCGCTCCCGACGCCTTTTTCGAAAGCCCGGTATGCGGGCAATAAGCAGGCAGCACAACGATCGTGAGGTTGAGTAATGTCCAAGAAAAAAGGCAGTAAAAATACTCAAACCAAAGCAGACACTTTGATTATTCGAGCAATCGGCGAAGAACTGCGACGCGCACGCCAAGAAAAGGGATGGTCTATACGGATCCTAGCAGGTCGTATGGATATGCCAGTCAATACCTATGCTTGCTACGAACTAGGAACGCGTGCCTGTCCTACCCATCGCCTCGCAGAGATATGCCGAACACTCGGCGTAAAGCCGGGTGAGCTCCTTGACCTGGCGCTACAACGGATAGAGACTGAGCTGCACGCCAGCGGCCTGAGTATCGATCTTGACAAACTCGCAGCTACCGATCATGATTTGCCGAGTATGTTGCGCCAATGGGCAAAGAATCACCTTGCGCTTGCCCCTGATGATTCCAGCGTGATTCAGCTGAACCATGAGGTCATCAAAGAAATGGCCACCTTGCTAGGGCTGACCATACCAAATCTGGGCAACCTTCTTCGAGAGTTCTCGCCAGAATCCGCTCTTCGGCAATAGGTAAAACAAGCGCAATCGCTCCTGAATGTCGAATGAGCCTCGCCCCGCATCGAACTTCAACAAGAACTGTAGATGTGGGGCTTCTCACCTCTTTGCAAGCGGTTAGATAAAATCTCTGACAAAATCTAGAATTTATTAGATATTGAGAAGAGCATAGACGCAAACTAACGAGTTAGTCGGGCCGCGATTGCAAACTGCATGAAATAGCGGTCAAGCCCTCGTTGATCTTCCGGATTTTAGCTACACATGCATTTAAGAGCTCTTCCTTGGCACGAAATACCTCTTTCAGCTTTGGTGACCATTGCTCGACAAGAGCTACTGTATGGCATCAAAAAGATCACTAGCCCTTAGCAAAGCTTGGGCATATCTTTCCTCATCATGATTCTGCTGTGCTTTAAATGTCCGGCCAATTTCACTGTAAATGTTTCCCATCTGGTCAAGAATATTCATCTCCGCCCAACGTTTTCGGTCAACGGCGTACTCAACAATCATGCTTGACCTTTTCCTCAATGAGAGTTATGACTCGCTTCTTATAGTTCCTTTTATTCTTTGTCATTAATGAATATTCTTACAGACCTAAGAGTAGCATCTGCCGCTCTACCTTGCCAGACTTGAACTACAATAACAGTGGTAAACACATAAAATAAAAATCTCTGGCTCAATTACCGGAGATTTCCATATCTGTAATAATCTCTTGGTGGACCAGGTCAGGGAAAACTGGAACTGTACTTTTGAGGGAGTAATTATTTTATGCGAACGGATAGAGGAACTGGATATTGAGGCGAGCTTTATTGAATACTAGCGATATTATAGTTGTTAGCCGCAAATACATACTGCTCAATAAACAGTTCTTTGAATGGCTCTATGCTATTCTGCTCGTAAAATATCAAGCAAGCCTCCTTATACGCTCGATCGTCAACACTTCGATAGGATATAGGTGAATAGTTATCAGTAAGTAAAATAGCGTTAGCAAGCAATCGACTCGTACGTTTATTACCATCTACAAACGGTTGGATATAGCTAAGCCCAAGCACAGACAACAGAGCCTTTTCATAGATATTATTTGCGGCAGCAATATTTTTAAACAGTAGCTCCAGAGCATCCTGTATTTGAAACTCACTTTCAAGCGGGCGATAGTTCGTACCCGTAATACCCACTATCGTCTTACGCAGGTTTCTTGTAATGCCTAACTTCTTACCTACGAGCGTATGGAGCGCCTCCAACGAACTTAGTTTCGGACTTTTCCACAATTCGATGTTCTCTAGAATAAACTCAAGAGCCTCCTTTTGATTAAGGATCATCTGTGCTTCAAATTCAGTGTTTGTGGGTGACTTCTCTCCATAAAGCAAGAGACGCTCTGTAGAGATTAGGTCATAGGTATTACCTTCAATCTGAGATGTCTTCCACGAAAATTCAACGATAAAACGCATGAGTTCTTTTTTGTGAGTGCTGGCATCGCTCTTCGCAGCATTTGCACGATACTTGTCAGTTGCCTCCTCAAGCCGCGCAAGTTCACTTGATGTAAACAGCTCTACGTAGGGGGGCTCCAGGACGCCAAATTGGAAATGGGTTTTCTTTAAGCGATCATCGGGCGCATTCTCAAAATATTTTTGAACGTTAAACGGTCGCAAAAGCCAGCCCTTTTTAGCTAACGTATATTTCACAGATCGACCAGCACCGGATTGATCTAAGTATCCAGCTTTCGTCAGTGCGCTTAGCTGCCTCTTCACAGTAACAAGAGACTGCTTATTTTGATTTAAATCTGCAACCTCCGACGAGCTAAGCGGCTCATCCCTTACAAAAACCGATAATATATTCGTATCATTCATATGCTCTAATCGTATCACGATGATACGATTACGGTCAAGTTCGTCACATCCACATCACTCGACATTTTATGCCTTACCAGACTCGAACTGAAATAACAGAGACGGCCACAAACAAAAAGTCCCAGAAAATAAATTCTGGAACTTTTTGTATCTGTTGATAATCTTGGTGGCTCCTCCCAGACTCGAACTGGGGACACAAGGCTCTTCAGGCCTCTGCTCTACCAACTGAGCTAAAGAGCCACACATTTTGTTATAAGCTTTTCTATCGTACCAAATATATCCGCTCGTGACAAGGATCTCACAGAGGTAGATTATTGACTTACATAGGTTACATGATATAGTATTTGTAACCTTAACAACCAACTTAAGGATAATCGTGTCGTACGTGGCAATGCTTTCCGATCCGAAAATCCCTTGGTCATTGAAACGAACCTGGAGACTCATCAAAGCTTTCTTTACGGGGATCGTGCCAAATATCCCTAAGGAGATCGTTGAACAACGAAGGGTAAACTGGGGCAAACTCGAACTCGACGCCAAGCAGCGTGTGCTGGAATGGACACGTAACCGGGCCAAAAACCGTCGCGCAAGCATGAAGGAGACTGCCGAGCGGTCAAACTACATGCTCGTCGGCTTGGCACTCTTCGGTGGGCTTAGCAGCAGTCTGCTTGCAAGTGACGGCTCTAGCAGCGCAAGCAAGCTATATATTCGCCTGGGCTTCACTCTTATCGCCTTCAGTACCGCCGTTCTCTTCATTGCGATCTGCGCCAAATGGAAAGTGTGGAGGCGACCACGGCAAAAAGGTGAGTCAGAGGGAGACGAGTACCTGGCGAACACCGTCAAGATTCAGGAGGAAGTAAAGACCAAGCCTCAGCCCAACATGGAGCTCTACTACGAGTACGAAAGCTATGTAACACGTCTCCACAAGGTCAAGATTCTTCTCCTTGTAGAACGACGCAGCCAGTCAATAGTCTGCTACGCAGCCCTCTTGGGCTTTGCGCTCATGACACGCGGTGCCTGGATCCGGTAGTTAAGGGCGAGGCAGTTCAGTATTTGCGCCCTAGCGGACGCGGGGCTGCCTCGACGGAGCCTCTATAGCTGCAAGCTATACTGATGAGTCCAAAAAGGACGAAAGGCTCCCTCTATTTAGAGTAGAGCGACTTACGTTCTGGTAGCCATTACCTACCCTCACCCCCTGCGGCGCGCCGTCCAATAAAGGACAGTCTCGCCATGGCGGGGGTTTTGTCCTAAGTAACTCTTTATTTATGAATAATCTTACTAAGGGTTTCTGTTAGCTCGGCAGGCAAAACAAAAAGTGTCTTTTGGCTAGGTTCTGTGCTGATTTTCTCGAGTGTTTGCAGGGTGCGTATGTTTATGCCACCGGGAATTTTAGTAAGCATAGCGGCGGCATCGGCCACAGCTTGGGCAGCAGCTTTTTCACCTTCGGCGGTAATAATAACAGCACGACGCTCACGCTCAGCCTCGGCCTGTCGAGCCATGGCGCGTTTCATATCCTGTGGCAGTTCAATATTTTGCACTTTAACGGTTTCGACATCGATACCCCACGCGTCGGTTTGAGCATCGACAATTTGTTTAATTTGCTGACTCACCTCTTCACGTTTGCTTAAGAGGTCATCAAGATCAACATTTCCAGTAACATCGCGTAGTGCGGCCTGAGCAAACTGGCTGGTTGCATACCAATAATTGGTAGTTTCAAGCACCGCTTTGGCTGGGTCGACCACGCGCAAATACACCACTGCATCAACCCCAACCGTTACGTTATCGCGCGTTATTACCTCTTGCTTCGGTACATCGATTGGCGTTGAGCGCACATCAACTTTAATCATACGCTGAAAAATCGGCACAATCACCCGTAAGCCCGGTTGACGAACCCCCGTAAACCGGCCCAGCGTTAATACAACACCGCGTTCGTATTGGTTGATAATTTTAATACCACTTAAAATTAAGATGAAAATAATAATGACAAGAAAAACGCCGAATCCGCCAAGTGCTTCCATAACATAAACTCCTTTTTATTTAGTATACAAGAATGAGCCACCTGCGAGAACGATTTATAATAAAAATATCAACTAATAGCGGGGTACATTTATGAACAAGTATGGTCCAAGAGCGCAGAAAAAAGTTGAAAAAGCAATGCACGAGATGAAAGCAGGCAAGCTTAAAAGTGGCAAAAGTGGTAAAACAGTGAAAAGCAAAAAACAGGCGGTGGCAATTGGCTTGGCTGAAGCCAAAAAAGAAGGCGAAAAGGTTCCACCTAAACCAAAGAAGAAATCGAGCAAAAAATAACAAGAAAGCCATGGTTCTCAAGAGTTATTTACGGCAAGTGCTGGCCACCGGTTACGCCAAGTGTTTCGGCGGTGATATAGCTCGATTCTTGCGAGGCGAAAAAGACGTACGCCGGCGCAACTTCAGCTGGTTGCCCGGGCCGGCCGATTGGCGTTGAGGCGCCAAAGTTTGGGATTCTCTCAGGCGGCTGACCAAAGCTCGGTTGTAGCGGCGTCCAAATTGGGCCAGGGGCTACGGCATTAACACGAATACCTTTTTTAGCAACCTGCTTGGCAAGACCTTTCGTGAAAGCAACAATAGTTGCCTTGGTGGCAGCGTAGTCAAGCAGTGTTGGCGACGGGTCATACGATTGAATCGAGGCAGTGTTGATAATTGATGCACCCGGCGGCATATGCGAGATAGCAAACTTGCAGAGCCAAAACATGGCATAGACATTCACCTTAAATGTTGCGTCGAATTGTTCGGTGGTAATATCTGCGATATCTTCTTGAGCTATCTGCTTACCGGCAATATTAGCCAGAATATCGAGGCCGTCGAGCTCTTTCACGGCCGTGTCAACCAGCTCCTTACAAAAATCTTCGCTTGAAATATCACCAGGCAGGGCCACTACCCTGCGCCCAGCTGCCTCAATGAGCTCTTTGACTTCTTTGGCATCCTCCTCTTCTTCAGGCAAGTATGACATCATGATATCGGCGCCTTCACGAGCAAAGGCAATAGCAGTTGCTCGGCCAATGCCAGAATCGGCGCCGGTTACAAGCGCTTTTCGCCCTTTCAGCTTGCCGGTGCCCTGGTAGCTGACCTCGCCATGATCAGGCTTTGGGTTCATTCTATTGGCCAGCCCGGGCTCGGGCTGCATTTTAGTTTCAAATTCAGGCCGCGGGTATTGCTTGGTAGGGTCTTGCATTGTGTATTGATTTTTTTCGCTCTGCGCCATCGTGCCTCCTATTTTCTATTTGCCGTGCTCTATTCGCTCTTTCACTTTTTCTAGTTTTTTATCGCTGGCGTCTTCTGCCTGCAACAGCTTCTTTTCGGTAATATTCAACTCTTTCATAATTGCATCAAGCTTAATATTCATCGCCATATTGTCGCGGTTTTGTGTATTTTGAATAATAAAAACCATCAAAAAAGTTACAATTGTTGTGCTGGTATTAATAATAAGTTGCCAGGTGTCAGAAAAACCCAGCACCGGTCCACTAAACCCCCATAGCAGTAAGGCACTAAGCGCCACCACAAATACCCAGGGCCGGCCGAGTGCACTTGCAGTAACAGATGTAAAACGGGTAAAAATATCTGCTTTTTTTTGTTCGGTCATGTAAATTTTTTCCTTATTTGTTCCTTTTATTGTACTATATACTTTGCAGCACATTACACCCACATAGAAACGAGTAGCTGTGGAAATCGACAAACCATGTCTTACCGAGTTCGTCGCCACACCGCACCTTATGTATGCCGCAAGCGTACTACGTGCAGCAATTCCCCACCAAGATGGTTTTGCCCCCGGCAGTGAGAGCCTTACTGTCATTCGCGATAGAGAGGATAACCTCAGCGCTGAAACCGCTCGCATCATCAATGACAGCAATGGAGTGCAAGAGTGCAAAGAATTCACCCTCTCAGAATGGCAAGCAGAAGCTGCCACCGTTCTGTTGGTTACAATCTCCTACCACTACGCCTTGCTCGAAGAGGGCTATGAGCCACCGAGCGATGACGATGCCATTGCTTTCATAGCAGCGGCACGTGCCAACCTTGCCCCGCCCGACGGCCGGCTCGCCGCCCAAGAGAGTCTTGACCAAAGCATCGAGAAAACGATAGGCCTAGTCGTCGGCACTCATGGTTTCGCTGAGCACAGCTTCACTATTTACAGATAGCAGCTGAGCCCTCCCCATTCCCCTATGTAATGTTAGTTGAGCATCCGTTTGCCGACCCGGAGAAATAATAGGTCGGCAGAAAGCCCGCATTTATTCACTCATAGTAAGCCGAAGACTGTTAAGCCTGGTTAAGCCACTTCTATTGGATATAACATCCCAGGTTAGGCTTTCAACCTTACACCCACGAAAAAACCAGGTTGTTAAAACCTGGTTTTTTCGTGGTGGGCGCTGAGGGGCTCGAACCCCCGACCCCCTCGGTGTAAACGAGGTGCTCTAGCCAACTGAGCTAAGCGCCCGGGTCAAAACGAGATCAACTGCGTTGATTCCAGATGATAATAGCAGTTTTTGCCTTATTTGCCAAGTATGTGCTGCTGCATCCAGGTATACATCACAATACCCGAGGCAACGCCAACATTTACTGAGCGCGTTGAACCAAATTGTTCAATTGCAACCATTCTTGAAGCCGCACGGGCCAGCTCTTGACTCATTCCTGGCCCTTCGCCACCGAACACAAGCACGCAGTGCCTTGGCAAAGCCGTTTTTGAAAGCTGCCTGGCGCCAGTGAGATTATCAACGGCAATAATCTCGCGGTCTTCTTTGTTCATAGCAGCCACAAAATCTGCCACCGTCGGGTGATGCAGTACATGCAAATATCTATTCGTCACCATCGCCCCGCGCTTATTCCACTGGCGCTTGCCGATAATGTGCACAGCTGCAACATTAAAGGCATTGGCATTGCGCACAATGGTGCCAATATTGAAATCGTGCTGCCAATTTTCAATAGCAATATGAAGCGGTGAGCGATGCTTATCTAAATCGACAACAATTGCTTCGTTCTTCCAATAACGATATTTGTCGAGTACATTACGAGTGTCGCCGTACTCAAGCAAAACCGGGTCATATTTTTTATCTGTTGGCCACGGCTTCGCATGTGGCCCAACACCAATGTTGGATGTGTCTTCTGGTTGCATGTCAGCATCATAGCACCTGCTCCGTACAAAAGGTACCGTTTGCAGCTTATGTAAGATACATCATGGTAAAATAGGGTTGCTTCTGCTGGTACCACCGGAAAGAAGAGTGTTAATACACTACAATCTCAACTTTGCAGCAAGGTCAAAGCCCAAGCAAGGGAACGGCAGGCTGGCCTGGCGAGAGATATATGTATGGCGACATTTTAAAAACGATGAGTTGCCACGAATTACCCCACTTGGCCACATCCTCACAGTATGGATATACAGGTTCAGGGCAGTGGAGACAAGCGACTCTATTCGTAATGCATGCATAGTCACCGAGGTAAAATTCGAGCTTGTAGCACCAACACCTGAACCGCGAAGAATTAAAAACCTCGTATGCTACGACACTTTCGGTGACTATAATGAGAACCTAAAAGAAATGTTGAATAGGCTGGAAGAAGAAGGGTTTCATGTAGCCATCGGCAGACCACTCCTGCCACCAGAAGCACCCGCCGACAGCGTCTAGTGCACACTGCCCGCTGCTCGGCGGGTTTTGTGCAAGATGCCTTTGCATATTATCTCTGCCGTAATGAAACTACTGTTCTAAAATAGTTGCCTCAAGCTCTGCTATGTAAAGTTTAATTTCTTCTGTCAGCATGTGGATGGTATTCTGATCTAACGTTACGTCAAAGAAGCGCTTCACTGCCTCGAGTGCCTCAAACACTAACACAAGCTCGCCGGTCATTACTTGCAACTTTAAGTGATATGCCATTTGCAGTAACAAGGGTGTGGCGGGCAAAACATTCGTCTCTTGCACTATCGTCTCTTTATGTGAAATGCTATCAAGCATCTCAAGGTCTAACGGAGAGGTGAAGGCCTCAACCCGTTTATCAAAATAAAACCGGCCAAGCGGGGTGGCGTTAATAATAACATCGTAATGATGCCTCGCAATCTTAGGTAATGAGGTAAGGTGCGAGAGACCGGAGGTTCGCTCAATACTGTCATCGGCCGAAAGGTCATAAAAATAAGTAGTTTTATCAAGATTCTGCGCAAAATGCTGCGCCAACGGCAACCCGGCCTTTTTAGCGCTCAATATAAGAAATGTTTTTTGCTTATATAGATTGCAGCGAGTCTCAAGTGCTTGCTGTATGGCAATGGGCCGTGTGTTATCTCCTACGAAACCTTCATTGCCATGGTACGTCATGTTAACAAGCAAAAGCTCTGGCCGAGCCCCTGCTATACCTTCTTGTCTTGCAAAAGCATGTTTCCATGAATCAGCAAGTAGGAAGCCTATTACTGATGAATCTTTGCTGTATTTATTATACAAAGCAACTGCTTCGTCTTCTGAAGCAGCCGAGGCAATCTTTAACCGAAACTTCTTGGGAACAATGATGCTTATTAGTTCCCAAAGCCGGCTAATTATAGCGTGACTCTGAGCTAAAGAATCACCGATATATATTATTTTCATGATATGTTATTCCACACGAGTACTCGCGACGAGTTTTTATAAAAACAAGGCGAAAGTTCGCCCCCAAATTCATCTGGTAATTTACGCTCTTATAGTATACCACCTTGAGATTGAAATATTAAATAACAGTTAATAATCTATCGCAGATCCAAGCTATAGTATACGCACATTCTACATCGAAAGTCATGTTTTCATGGCTACTTCTTTCTTTCTACGGATTAATATATGTTTTAATGTTGTAGTAAATACACGAAACTTCTTGAGGTGGATTTTCTATTATAGATAGTTATAACAGATTAAAATACTGAGCCTTAAACTAACACCTAGCTATATTGCAAATTATTGATACTAAGATTATATTTAAAAACGACAACATTAATAAAATTACAGGGAGACATTCATGAAAAAAAGACTAATGGCCGTATTCGTCGTCGCAGGGATGCTTGCTGCATTCCTTGCAATGCCAACTGTGGCAAATGCCACAGCAGCCGAAACAAAAGTAACTGGTGTTATTACCGATTCGGGTGTGCCCACTGAAGGCGCCGAGGTGACAGTCATTTGTGGAGCCTTCACCGAAAAAGATACAACCGACAAATTTGGCAGCTACTTGGTAACATTTAAATACTCAGATTGTCCCCCAGGATCGACTGTTAAAGTGACTGCCAAAAAAGGCGATAAAACCGGTAGCAAAACCGGCCGTGTCGTTGGGGTCACTACTAAACTGAACATCGCCCTTGTAAATGTCGATATTCCTGAATATGGCTTAATTGGTGCCATATTAGCAACGGGTGCCGGAGCAGGCGCGCTTATCTACACTCGTCGTCGCTTTGCAGAAGGCCAAGCTCAGGCTGTATAGGGTTCGCTGCGTGACATTTCACAAGATTACCACCCCTCTCTTCAAGCGGGTGGTAATCTTTCTAGGTTTATTCGTTACCATTTCTGGGCTAATTGGGCCGCGCATTATAGAAGGCGAGATACTCTACCGCGACGGCTTTGACATTTACGCCAACTTTGGCAAAGCAGCGATATTTGGCTTAATTGCCTTTTGGCTACTCGCCAGGCGCACCTCGCAGCAATATGCACTAAAGGCCTGGCAGCCCATATTGCTACTATGGCTTATGTTTGCGGTTCTTTTTTTCTGCAGCCTATGGCTCAGCGTTGGCAGCCTGCTCGAAGACGCCCGCACAACTCCAGCTCTTATAACCGCTCATATCAGTCTTACATGTAGTGTGCTATGTGCTGCCCTTGGCACCATTGGACCCTCAAACCTCAAAAAGCTTTGGTGTATTCATAAGCGCCCCTTGCTGGCTGCGGCCTTGATCGCTGTTATTTTCTACCTTTTTCTGCAGGCTATTTATATGTTGTGGCAACCGCTCGCAGCAATAGTTTTATGGGGTGTTCATAGTTTACTGGGCCTCACGGCGATTGCTACGCATATTCTGCCGCCCAATATTCTGCTGACTGATAAATTTGGGATTACAATTGCCGAGTATTGTTCGGGCATAGAGTCAATCGCTTTATTTAGTGGCCTGTATATTATTATGGGGTTATTGGAACGACATCGTTTACGCACCCGCCGCTACCTTATTCTATTGCCGCTTGCTCTGCTGGTGCTCTTTGGTATTAATATTGTGCGGATTTTTATGCTCATTATGGCTGGCTATTATATTAATGCTGAAATTGCCTTCAGCCTGTTTCACACTTATGCCGGTATGCTGCTTTTTATAGTATATAGTGCTATTTTTTGGGCACTTGCCTATAAGCACATTATTAAGCCGAAAGAAGCCTATGCGAATATTGCAAGTAATTAGTTACGGCTACTTGGCAGGAGGCGCCGAAAAAAGTGTACTACTTTTAAAAGAATATTTAGAAAAACACGGGCACCAGGTGCGAATTGTCGCCAGCAGCCACCGCGCCAACCCACCGCAACATCACTTTGCCGATTATGAATTTGAAGAAATTGATACACCCAACCGCCCGCTACTAGCCAAAGCACTCGACCACCTTTGGTATAGGCCATCGCACAAGGCCTTGCGGCAAGCTATTGCTGAGTTTACCCCCGATATTGTTCATTTTCACACCATGGGGCAGCTTTCGCCTTCAGCCATTTTTGCCATTGCTGGCACGCCGGCCATCTTAACCGTACACGGGCCCGAGGAATACACCCGCGGCCTACTAGAATGGAGCTTACCAAAGCAGCTTTTTAGAGCCGAGCACATCACCAAAAGCCAGCTAAGCTTCCTTGGCAAAGGTTACTATTTTTACTTCAAGTTTTTGCAGCGGCCAATTTATAACCTTGCCTTTCGCCGGCACATTACCAGGCTACTTGCGCCTAGTCGCTATATGGCAAACGTTTTAGAAAAAGAAAACTATCGCGTGCCAATTCGCCAGCTATACAATGGCATCGAGCTACCACCCCACCAAAAGATACAAAACCGGCACAACCTGCTGTATGTTGGGCGTCTCGAGCATGTCAAAGGAGTCGATGTGCTGCTTGAGGCACTGCGAATTGTCGCTAAACAACTGCCGACTGTGCATCTTAGTATTGTTGGCGACGGTGCCATACGGCCTCAGCTAGAGCAATTTGTTCATAAGTACCAGCTTTCCAAGCATGTTACATTTTGTGGCTGGCTAAAAGGCAAAGCGGTTTATAAAAAATATGCCGAATCAACAGCGGTTGTTATTCCTTCGATTTGGCCCGAAAATCTCCCCACCGTTTGCCTTGAAGCCCTCGCTACCGGCCGACCAGTCATTGGCACAAAAAGTGGAGGCATACCAGAGCTTATTGACGATGGCACCACTGGGCGCTTGGTGGCAAAAGGCAGTGCCGCCGAACTTGCCAGCGCGATACATGATGTGCTTTCGTGGCCTCATCTAGCAAAAGTGTCAAAAGCGTGCAGGGCGTCTATGAAAAGTTTCTCAATCGAGGCATTTATACAAAATATAACTGTGCTTTACCAGCAAGAAATACGGCCCTCAAGTAAGGAAGCGCTGTGAATATCTTGGTAGTAAACGGCTATGTTCGGCAAAACAAGGGCGATGCCGCACTCATGAGCGTCATTTGCCACGAGCTGCAAAGAACATTCACTGCTGCCTCTATTAAAATATCCAGCCAAGAAGACCCGAGCGAGCTGCCCTATTTTGAAGAATGGCAAAACATTGGCTCGTTCAACCGCTATTGCTTTAGCCCAGCAAAAAGCAAAGTCCATCGTCTTTGCCGCACGCTTTTAAGTAGCGCTGCGATTATTTTATGCGCCTGTTTGCCGCGAAAAGCAGCGAATTTCATGTTACCCTTGCTGCCACGTTCACTACGTCGTATTTTCGGGGCACTCCTCAGTGCCGACCTGGTGGTTGCAATGGGTGGCGGCTACTTAAACGGTGATCGATCAATGATGGCGAATGTTTGTGTCTTTTTTATGTTGGCACCTTTAAAGCTGGCGAAACGCTTTGGTGCCTGCGCGGTGTGTGCGCCACAGTCAATGGGGCCGTTCGCGACGCGTTTTCAGCGCCTCGTGGTAGCCCATACGCTCGAGCAAATCGACTTGCTTTTAACACGCGAACGAAAAACCGATAAACTATTAGCAGCTGTATCAAAAAAAATACAGTTAACACCAGCTGTCGATTCTGGCTTTTTATTTCATAGTGCAAAAACTGCCGACCTGCGCCAAAAGCTCCATATTACGCCTGGCCAACTTGTTGTGGGCATTACCGTTCGTCGCTGGCTCGATGCCAAGCGCCAACAACACTACGAAGCTGCTATAGCCCATACCGTTGATTATTTAGTAGAGCAGCACCAGGCAGCAGTAGTCATCATCCCCCAGGTTACCTCAAATTTGGGTGGCGACGACGACCGTGTCACGGCCCGGCATGTTTACGCCCACATTCGCCACACCAAACAGGTTCATATTTTAACCGACGATTATTCACACCACGCAATTAAAACATTATATAACGCCCTTGATATGATTATTGGCACCCGTTTTCATTCGGTCATTTTTTCACTCACTTCACTCGTGCCGGCTCTAGCAATTGAATACGAACACAAAACCAGCGGTATCATGCACGACCTAGGTTTAGACGATTGGGTGGTAAAAATAGAAGAAGCCAGCGCAGAAATTTTACAGCCAAAAGTCGACAAGCTAGTGGCAAGCCGGCAGCAATATAAAAAACACTTAAAAAAAGTTTTGCCTGCCTATGTTGAAAAAGCCAAACAAGCCACCACCCAGATCGAGCAAGTCTACGCGCAATATGGCTAGCCTGAGCCAAGCACCATATAATCAAAATGAATCATTGAACCGCCAGGCAAAACTTTACGAGTAGAAACGGTAAAGCCGGTGGTACTCCTAGCCGACACATATAAATCGGAAGGTTGCGGCGAATGATCAGTAAGCATAATGCTCAACGGTACATAAGGGTACGGTTTGAAAAAAGTGATGACCGCAATGCTGCCCGATGCCGGGCTATCCTTCATGGCCGCCGCTACCGAACCACCAGTATCGCGTGCTTGAACTCGAACATTCGCATATGCCACTTGGTCACCGGGTGCCACATTGGCGACCCGCCCAACGCTCAGCGGCCGGCCGTGGGCATCAAAGGCGATACCTTGAACATTAAAGTTTTCGTCTTGAAATTCTATTAATCGACCAGTCGCAGTGGCCGACTTACGAATAATAGTCAACCCACGATCTGTGTCGTTAGCCATTTTAATAAGCAGGGCAATACCAATATAGGGTGCTATGCCTAGGCCAACATAGCCTTTTGTGCCCTCAATTTGAAAATTGCCAGATGCCAGCCGAACAAAGCCTGTATCACCATAAAAACGCCATTTTTCACCAATGAAATCGCCCGAATAACCAGCTAAATCGACACCATTAACTGTGTGAAGCGTGGGGCGCGTCGAGCTGTTATCTGCTTTAACGAGATCTTTGCCGGTAATCGCCGAGGTAATCCTGAAGGAGCCGCTGTTTTTAAGACTTAAGGCTAAACCAAACGTTGGATCGCTCTGCATCATAATTCCCATATCGCCCATAGTGATAGGACCGCGATTGGCCGAAATGGCAGCCACCATAACATCAACCCCAGGCTCTGCTACTATGGTTGCCAAAGCCGGAACTTCGGTCGGATAATACGCACTAATTTCATGATACATATGGGGACCGCTTCGAAATGCCCGAATAGTAGAGCTTGCTAATGCAGCGGTTGACCCCCATTGAACATAGACGCTCGCCATAAACACATGTGTACCGTAATCAACAATGGCATCAATTGGCGTACTAAACCCAGTTTCAGGTTTTAATAGCGCCATATATAGCTGATTAATAAAAATAATTGTCGCGTTGGTCATAATTTGTAAAGCGGGGCCGGCAAGTACTGAGCTTTCCATCTTACATGCAACAAAAAAAATACCATTCAGCTGACGTGTAGAGCCGCCGTAGCTACCATCGAGTTTGACAGCACCATTACGAAACCCTTCCCAGCGGCAGCTGGTAAAGTAAATTTGATTAGTATTATCGTCTCCATAGCCAAATTCACCCACCGGCAAGCTGTTACGCAGCAGAACAGCGGGTTGATCAAGCGAACCGCAGTGTTCCCAGGTGCAGTTTTCGAAGCGAGTGTCCCAAACTTCAACAATATCAGTAGAAAGGCCGGGGCAATTAATAAAACTCAGCTCTCTATACACGCAAGAGTCCGCATAGTACGATCGAAGTAATGCACCGCCCATATTGTTGCCATCGAGCTGAAAGTTACTAACAGTGTCCCAGCGCTGATGGCCAATACCAGTTCCAGAGCCGCTCACATCAATCAGCGGATCAGTACCGCTGTGCCGTTTAATACGCGTACCAAACCGTCCGTCTCCGCGCAGTGCGGTTCCTTTATTTTTAACTTTAATCCCCCGAATCGCAAACACGCCACTCGGGAACACTACCAAACCACTGCCGGCAGCATTGATAGCTGCTTGGATTGCCTGGGTGTCATCTGTTATGCCGTCGCCCTTCGCGCCGTAATCCTTGACATTTATTTCGATAGGGGTTTTCCACACTAAATTAGTGCCGTCGTTTGATAAAGTAGGCATCTTAATTGGCGGGTCAGTAGGTGAATTAGTAGTATTCAAATCTTTCAGACCTACCGTGCCAGCTGCTGCCGCTTTGCTGTTTTTTTCTTTAACACGTAGTGTGCCATCGGGGTTATGCGCTACTAATAAGTATTCATTTAAAAGCTGTGCCCATATGTCTTCGTCGCCGCCAGGTTCCGGTAGCCTTACCATAATCCTCCTTTTGCTATTTATTTGCTAACGATCGAGTATGTTCTGTTGCCTCAAAAACAAGAAAAAGCCGGTTCCAGCAGAAGCAAGGTTACCGAGCAACCATGCCCACCCAATAGCGATAATGCCAAACTGTGCAGTAAACAGATAACTTATACCCAAAATAACCCCTGCGTATACAATATTCATGATAATAATACTGCGAAGCTGTTTAGTGACTTTAAAAATCGCGCCCATTGCCGAACTAGCTGCCACGGCAAGTGCGCCCAGCGCAAAAAGTTGCAGTAAAGCACTGCCCTTCACGGCATATTGCTCACCAAAAAGCCGTAAAATAAAAGAGCTTAGACCGACAGTTATACTCATTGCCGGCACCAACAAGACGCCAATGAGCTTAAGAGCTTTAACAAGATGTAGCTTCAGGGCCGCTTCGTCGTGCGACCCCTCGGCAAATACCGACTGCATGGTTGAGTAAACAATCGTATAAAGCGCAGTTGCAATCGTAAAAGCCATATAAAAATACGCAGCGCTCTCTGCCCCTAGGTTTTGCACCACTAAAAGCGGCAATAAGGTTGGAGGTAGTAAATTAAAAATACTGGCAACATAAACCGATGATGCATATTTTTTAACCTCGCGCAGAATTGTTTTGTGAATACGAAAGTGAAAGACATATCCTATTTGCACTCGAATAATCAGCAAGCTCAATAGAAGGCCAACCAGTTGCGAAACGCCAGCCACAATAAACAGCGTCATTACATCGCCGTTACTCACAAGCAGTGGCAACGCCACTTTAACAATGCTGAATATAACATTAATAATAAAGATATCTTTTGCAAATCTGCAGGCTAAGAAGATGGCATTCGTTAAAACATTCAGAGAGGTCACGAGAGTAAAGAATACAAAGGCTATAAAGTAACTAGTATTTGTCAGTACAAATGCAAGGTTCGGCGATGTCAACGGCAGTGTCAACACAAAAGCAAACGACAACACAATGCTTATACAACCAACCACCATAAAGCCGGTTGATATATAGGCATTTTTTAATTTTTTTGCGTTGGGTAAGAATTTTATGAATGTTGTGTCAAAGCCAGCCAGGCTTAATATTGAAAGCAAGTTCGAAACAGAAAGCAGTGTTGCTGCCAGACCAATTGCCGAGGCAGCATAGCTCCAGCTGACAATTATCCAAAAGACAAACCCAAACCCGGCGACTGAAAAGGTCGCCAGCATTAAATAGAGTGAGTTTTTAAGCAGCATGCTATTCTGCAAGTGGCGCCACGCCCGCCAAAGATGAAGCCGCATTATTTAAACACTCCCGTGGTGGCTGTGCTGTAAATTTGACTGGTAAATTGGCGATAATAGCCTGCCGGGAATGTCGTAATGAGTGATGTTCCATCATGATACACATAAAACTTTTGTGCAGTGAGTTGCGCTTGGTTCAAAAACACATAGCTTCCAGGCGGACGCTGGCTAGGTAAGATACCGATTGTTCTAAACGGATACTGAGGGTCATGCATAATTGCCTTTGCATAACTTGCCGCCCGCACATCGCTACGAGCCGGCAACGTACGCTTTAGCCACTCGTAGCCGCGCAGTTCAGCTTCAGATGTATAGTACAAGCCATAATAAAGGCCATAATTATTAAGTGTCAGCGGTGCACTGACACCACCCAACAATTGCGCAAAAAAACCTGTGAACAAAAGAAAGAAGGCCACCATAATCGTCGTTGCAGTCGCCAGCTTCAGCCCCTTGGTAATAAAGTGCCCAAGGGTCGCCAAAAACAGCACAAGCGGAATAACCAGGTAAATGAGTGCCTGCTGAAAAGCCCGTAAAATACCGTAATTTAAAGAGAGTGTCGGTAAAATAATTAAACTCAGTAATACTATCACCCCAGCCACCCCCAGGCAAACAAGATCAGCCGAAAGAGCGCGGGGCTTTTTACGTAAAAACCTATACCCGGCGTACACCACGCCTAACACCGTCAAAAGTTGGAGTAACTTAGCAATAAATTGGCGGGTAGTGTTGGTGATTGAGGGTGATATACCTAACCGTGCAAGTTGCTGGCCAAGCAGGGTTATCGGCATGTCGTCGCCTGTTAAGGTTGGCTCGAATTCTGGCGGCACAACTGCTCGTGGCGCCATTGATTCTGCAAGATAACTTTGATACACATCGCTCGGTGTGTGTTGGGCGCCAAGCAGCAATGAGGCAGAGGTGTCAGAAGATTTATTATCGTCACTTAAAAAATGAGGAATATTTTGTATAGAATTCTGCACTGTTGTTACGAGCCCCCGTGAGGTTGCTGTTATCTGCGAATACCATAAAAACGTCATGAGCGATAAGGCTGCAAACATGCTGATCGAAAGAACGCTAAACGCTCCGCGCAGCTGCAAATCACGCCGGCGAAAAAGCGGCAAAAGCAGCTTGCAACCAAGCGCCAGCCCGAAAATTGCCACAAACATATATGATGTCGAGTAATGCGAAAGCACAACCCCCACTGCACAGAGCAAGAATAAGGTTTTAAAAATTCGCTGGCGATGAGCATGCAACACCGCAAGCAGCGCCAAAGAAAAGAACAAATAAGCCACCCCTTGCCTGGTAAGCATGGCCGAGTCATTAATAAAGGTAGGGTAGCTTATAAATAATATGGCCCCCACCAGCGCTCCAAGTTTTGAGACAAACCGCCGCAACAAAAGATACACCACCACCGGTGTCACCGCAAACATAACTTGCAATAAAAACTTAAAAACAACCAGGCCCGATATATGCAAAAAACGCGTCAATACCTCAGGCAGAATTGTAATGCTCAAGCAAGCATTATAGGGGTCGCGAAAGCTGGCGATATCCCAATAAGCACCGAGGTGTGTCATTGTAAACACTCGAAACTCATGCGGAAAGTCGTGGCCGGTAATATCCCAGCTGCGCAGCGAGGTCATCAGCAACACACTCAGCCCTATGAAAAAAATTGACAGCGCAATTGCTGTGTCGCCTAGCCGTCGATGCATTATGAACAGCCAAATGATCACCATGGCTGCCCAGCCTAGGGCGATGCATGAAAGAAGCGAATCGCCACCGTTATTTAAGCGAAATGCGCCGCCAGCCGCAAGTAATGGCAGTAGCACAGCAGCCGCTATCGTTATGGGTGTCAACCATGGCACGTCGTATTGTGCTTTGATAAGAATCACTTTTTCACGCCACCGCCACATTGCGCCAACAATACAAATCACCACCACGATGTTCCAAAAAGTCAGCATTGTCGGTAATGCAAGCGGATCCGCAACGCCAAAGCTATGAAATAACTGGTTCGCCAGCAAACCACTCACCATAAGCAGCAAAATACCAAACCCAAAACTATACACCACCTTTTCCAGCATCACCGCAAGCTTCAGTCGCAATAGTAAGAACAAGGCATAACCAGGCAAAAATATAACACCAAGAAACGCCAATGCTTTCATGACCCAATCACCATTTTGCGATGCGCCTATCAATAGGTTGGTCGCCAGTAAGCCGCCACCCAGCAATACACCAAGTCTTTGGGCAGTCAGCACGATAACTAAAGGGGAGTGGTGAAGCACTAGCCTCATTCGTGTAAGGCCTCTTCGTAAAGTGCTTCATAGTCTTTGCGAAGATTTTGCCAACGCAGTTTTTGGGCTTTCAAGAAGCCCTTTTCAAGCATTGCCGGTAATGATGCGTGTGATGCCCGTAGAGCTTCAAAGCCTTCAGCCAAGGCTTTAGCGGTTGGTTTTACAACAATACCAACTCCCCAAATATGCTCTGCCACGCCAATAACGTTCGTGCCAATAATCGGAATGCGCGCCGCCATAGCCTCAAGCAAAACAAGCGGCTGTGCCTCGTAGAGCGAAGGCATAACAAGTGCATCGCACCGTTCATAAAAAGCCAGCACCGCCAGGCGGTCAAGCTGACCATGAAACACGATGTTTGTCAGCTGCAAGGTCTTGGTTATCTCTTCGAGTATTTCGCGCTCTTCACCGTCACCAATAATATCGAGCTTGACTGTTGATTTTGCTTGTGCAATTGCTCTTAAGAGCATCTCGACATTTTTTTGCCGTGTTAGCCGGCCAACAAACAATAAATGAAGCTGCTTGGGCGGGCGCTTTTTTTGCTGCCGGCGCACAAGTTTAAAATAAGCCTCATTAATGCCGTTGCTCATTACGGCAACATTCTTGACACCATACACACGCTTCACTGTGTGTAATGTCTTTTTATTCAGCACCACCACTTTGGCCGCCGAACGCAAGACTCTCCCCAAAATAAGTCGTTTATACAGTGGCAAAAGTATGCCAGCCGGGCCTGAAGGTTTAAAATCTATATGAAGTTCAGCAATATAGCGAAAGCCGCGCAGCCGGGCAGCGAGCCATACCATCTCGGGCACAAATGCCTGGCCAATATGCACGTGTACGACGCTCTCGCGTCTGGCCGCACGAAATAGAGCCGGGCCAAAAGCCGGCATAATTGGCGCATGGCCAAATTCTATTCCACTCATACGCCATACTCGCATACCACTTTCTTCCGTTATGCCTCTTTCGCCCCTCCCTTTCGTTGAAGTCAGCACCTGCACTTCATGACCAGCCAAGGCCAAATGTTCAGAAAGGTCTTGCACGGCGTTTTCTTGCCCCCCTACATGCGGTGGATAATAAGCGCTTGCCTGAACAATTTTCACAGCACACTCCCGTATAACTTTTCGTAGCGGCAGTTAACCTCGAGCCAACTATATTGCCTGGCTTCGGCCTGGCCAGCAGCTGCAATCGTTGTACATTGCGCTTGGTTTTCGATGCTACGACGCATCGCTTGCATGAGTGCTTGTTCGTCTTTTTTGGGTACTAAAAACACTTTTTTGGTATCTAGCGGTGCGTCATGCAATATACCAACCGGCGTCATGATAACCGGCAGCCCCATCGCCCAAGCTTCGAGCAGTGTCAGCGGTGTTGTTTCATAGAGCGAAGCAAAAACTGCCACATCAGCCGCCGACAATAAACGACGGGTCTGCACGGCAGTTTTGCGGCCCACCAGTTGAACAACATCAGTCGCTTTTAAAGAACGAATCAATGATTGCAACTGACGCCTCTGGGCCCCTTCGCCTACAATAATTACCTGAAAGCTTTTATGGATACTCTTCTTCAATAAGGCGGCGGCTTTAATGAGATATTCGTAGCCTTTTTGTGGCTCCAGTCGCCCGACGCTTATAAATGTAAAGCTATCGTTTCTAGAGCTATCTGCCACTGGCTGCCAAAAATCTATATCGACGCCGTTCGGCACGTATACCGCCTGCTTTAAACCGGCTTGTTGCAGCATGGCAGCATCATGGCGGTTTGGTGTAGTAATAACAGTCGGCCGGGCCAGCCTTACTAAATGCAGCTCTACCCACCGCCGCATTACTGATTGCTGTTTGTCATAAAAAGTTACGATATGAAAAGTATGCACCAGCGGAACTCTAAGCAAATGTGCCGCACCTGCGACCGCAAACGCCATATCAATAGAATGCGTATGAACGATAGCCGGACGTTCTTTGATAAAAATAAAGAATGCCCTGAGGCTTAATATACATAAAGAGAAAAGCCGTTTTAGCGTAATTTTATCAAGCCCCTCGCCCGTGTCTTTCAGCCCCACATTATAAATTGCGGCACCGGTTTTTATTTCTTTAGAGCGCGAGGTAATCACTATCAGCTGATGCCCCGCCTTTTCTTGATAGGCCTGCAAGGCCGACACCACCACGACGTCGCCACCAAGCTGGTTCGGATATTTTTTAGTAATGTGGCATATTTTCATCTCGTGTATACCTCGGCTTGCTGGCGAGCAAGTGTATCCCAATCGAAGTTGGCCACCGTTTGGCTGACTTCTGGCTTCTGCGGAAGCTTCACCCAATAGAGTAGAGCTTTTGCAAGTTCTGCCGGCTCACAAGAGACAATGCTACCGTTTTGGCCATCTTGAACAAGCTGTTTAGCGGCATTTGCTGGCGCATCGCTTGTAACAACCGGCGTTCCACAGCCCAGCGCCTCAACCGTCACAAGGCTAAAGCCCTCGCGTATCGAAGGAAGGCAAAAGACTTTGGCCGCCTTCATGTAGGCATAAATTTCGTCGGCTGAAAAAGTCGGCTCTAAGAATACTACGTTTTTGCGTAACTCGCGCTTCTCTACCAGTTGCGCCAAACGCTCTTTTTCAGGGCCGGCGCCAATAACGATGCATTGTATCTCTGGAATATCTTTATTTATATAGCGTATCGCCTCGATAAGTTTATTGACATTCTTGTCTTTTACTAAGCGACCAACAAATAGCACATCACAGCGAACAGCCGCCGGTTGAATAGCCAAGAGGCGACGACTATCTATTCCTGACGCTACTAAAGCTACGTCTTCAACCCGACCATGCAGTGTTGCGAGCGCCTTCTTTGTATGTGCCGATGCTGCCGTTATAGTGTGCGGCAATTTAATACTCAAGCGCTCGATGGCCGAGGCAACACTACTGCCACGCCCCATATACCCGGCCCACTCCTCGCGTGATAGCGCCTCATGCCAGGTGCCATAAAATTTGCGCAGTCGCAGCCGACACACTATCCACGAGCTTATTATTGGAAAGAACGGCATATGATCAACATCTAGAACATCAAGCTTAACGCTTAGGAGCTTGAAGCAAGCCAGCCCAAAAAAGATCGCCTGTTTAATTGAGCGGCGATTGCCCTTATATAACTGATAATGTCGGCAGATTGCATGAAGGGTCACCTTCTTTTGCATGATCGGCCCCTTGCCCTTCCACCATTTCATCGTGTAAATATGTACCTCAAAGCCCATATCGGCGAGCCGCTGAGATATTTCATATAAGCGCTTCTCTTTGCCACCCTTCATATATGGATACACGCTGTCGCTAACGAACACAATTTTGCGTGGCCTTGCGGGCAAGGTGACAGGCAGCCGCCCGGGGCTCCAGGCGAGGTTTTTCAGCAGCATCTTTAAAATACGCACGCCATCATGAATGGGCCTGAGGTGAGAATCACCGGCTCTGGGATGATAGCTAATTGGCACCGATGTCAAACGATGCCCCATGCGCGCCATTTTGGTGATCATTTCCATTTCAATTGCAAACCCCTCACTCTTTAGGTGGGGGTAGAGGCTGTCGAGTGTCTCTTTTTTCCAGGCAAAATATCCGCTGAGCACATCAGTAACGTTCGCTCGATACAACACGCGTACTGCATTGGTAAATAACCAATTGCCAAAACGATTAAACGGCGGCATGGCAGCCGTTTGAATACGGCCGCCCAAGCGCGAGCCAACCACCACATCACAAAAGTCATTCTGCAAAGGCTCTATCATGCGCACGACTTCTTCAGGACTATAGGTATCGTCGCCATCAAGCATCACGACAAAATCGATGTCAGCAGCAACCGCCCGAAAACCAGCTCGCAGCGCAAACCCTTTACCCTTGCGTGATTCACTAATGACCTGAGCACCTGCCTGTTTGGCTTGATGGGCGGTATCATCAGTTGAGTTATTGTCAACCACATAAAAATAGCATTGCAAATGGCGACGATTCAGCTGGGCGCGCGAAAAACGTTCAATAACATGTGCAATACTCTTCGCCTCGTTATAACACGGAATAACAATTGCGATCTTTTTCGGTGATGTACGCATCTTTATCTGACCCTGTATGAAATAGTTTGCATTTGCTTTTCAAGCTCGCCTCTTCCGGGCGGTATGCCTTGATAATTCAGCCTTACCTCGATAATTGATGCATCGGTTCCGCCTAGTTCGGCCACGCTTTCGGCCATTCGGCGTGCTTCATTGTGCGCCAACATCACATGCCCTTCTTTCAGCAGGCGCTTGGTAGCTGAAAAATGAACGAATAACTGATAGGTATACACTGTTGGCCGATGCTCAAGGCTATGAATAGTAAATGAAAGTAATTGCGAGCCGACTTTACTAAGCCTCGACAACGTCGCCGGCTCACTAAAATATAACTCAGTCAAACGCTCAGGTTGCGGTAAAATGTTTAACCGCTGCAACTGTGTTGCCGCTGCTTCTTTATAAAACAAAGCAGCAGCCACTGCCACTATCAGGCAGCAAGCAAACACACCTTTAACTAATCTTCTGCTCAGCAGGGTCATACGCCTCCTCATGACCGGGGCTTAAGAATGTTAGATCGTATAATAAACTTCATGTCTATAGTACAACGTAGAATAATGCATAACAATGTAGATTAAACTACGTTGTATTAAAAACAAATAAATTCTAATACTCTCATTGCACTCTACGCTCGGTGAGTGAGCTGTGAACACACCAAAGTTGTGCTTGCGTTGCTGTGCGCAAGGCGCTCAACAGGCAAATAAGCCCAAAGTAAGCCCAGCTAGACGAGCCTAGCCGGAGCCGGGATGCCAATACACCGCCTCGCTACCTGCTCAATATCTCATCGGCCTTTTTTACAAGCGTGCTCGGGTCGGTATCTGATTTAACAAGCACGGCAATGGCACCTTTTAGCATCACTTTGCCGGCATCGTCGGTCGTGGAAAGATTAGTCAATATAATGACCGGTATGCTTCGTAGCGCCACTTCAGTGTTGATCTGATCAAGCACCTGAAACCCATCCATTTTGGGCATCATTAAGTCAAGAAAAACGATATCTGGCCGAAAGACTCGCATTTTCTCAAGCCCTTCAAGGCCGTTTTCGGCAACCTCAACCGTATAACCTTCAAGTTCAAACTTCTTTTTATAAATTTTTCTGTAGGGTGGATCGTCTTCAATGATTAAAACTTTTTTCATATAACCTCCTTGTTACAGTTTATTTCTGATCGGGGTGCATCTCTGCCTCTTGCTCTAATATTCGCTTCGCCTTTTTTGCGCCCACCGACCCCGCACGGGGAAGGGTGAAGGCAAAGCTGCTGCCTTTTTCAGGAACAGAGGTCTTGATCCATAACTCACCGCCCATCTTTCGGATAATCTCACGCGAGATGTATAGCCCCAGGCCCGTGCCTGTTGGTTTGCCTTCTTGCGCCGAAGTGATCTGCTTAAACTTGCCAAACAACTTCTTTTGGTCTTCTGGTGCTATGCCCATACCGGTGTCGGCCACCGTTACTTCAACTGCATTCTTTTGGAGACTAGTGGTGATTACAATACTACCTTTGTCGGTAAACTTCAGTGCATTGCCTATGAGGTTCATGAGCACCTGCTTCAGCTTATCGGCATCGGCCTGCACCTTTCCGGAACTGCCCGGCGCCAAAATAACTCGCACCCCCTTTTCTTTGCCAAGCGGCACTAGGCTAGAGACAACACCGCGCAAGACTTCTTCTATGTCGAACTCGCTTAATATAAACTGTAGCCTACCCGCTTCTATGCGAGCGACATTAAGAAGATCTCCGACTAATTGTACGAGACGTATAGTAGAAGTTCTCATATCAGTCAGCGGTTCAACGAGGTCTTTGTTAACAGGGCCGTAATCGCCTTCAAGGATCATTGACAAATTCGCCCGCACCGCTCCCATAGGTGTTCTGAGTTCATGAGAAGCTACCGATAAAAACTCGTCTTTCATGTGTTCTAACTGTTTCTCCTTGGTCACATCGCGAAAGACCACCACCGCCCCTTCAGGCGTACTGCTAGCGTTAATAATCGGTGCCGCGCTATCGGCGACTGGAATCGTCGTGCCGTCTTTGCGCCTTAGTATAGTATTCACCGCCATGTCGGCCTTATGGCCAGCTAACGCTGCAGTTACAAAATAGTTCACTGGTCTTCCGGTTTTACCATTTGAAAACTGGAGAATCTTTTTATACGGTTGGCCAACCGCCTCACTGGCGGAAAATCCACTCATTGCTTCAGCCGCCCTATTGAATAGTACGATTCTTCCAGCCCGGTCAACTACAAAGACACCATCACCGATGCTTGAAAGAATCGCTTCAGCTTTATGGTGGGTAGTAATGGCGGCGTTACGCTCAAGGCGTAGATCTTCAGTCATACCTGCCGCAAGTTTTAAAGCCCGGCTGCGTGAAGAGCTAAGCAAGAAGGTCAGCGCCGCCAACAATAAACTAACAACCACGCCAGTAAACAGTACGTATGCTGGCAAAGATCGCGTCACACCGACATCGTAGCTAGGCAAGCTAGAATAGCGCAACATGAACGTACGACCAGCTATCGACAGCGGTTCTATCCGCACAAATGTAGGGGTATAGGCCCTATTTTCGATCCCGTACTGTGAGTTGAAAACATAGAGACGGTCGCGTAGCTGCAGCCGATTCGGAGTCACTGTATCAAACAGCCCCACATTAAGACCATGTGTCTGTTCGCCAAGCGTGGCCCGCATAAAGTCAGCCGCCCTGATCGGGGCATAGATATAGCCAATCAGTGCAGCTTGGCGTTGTTCAACTGAAGCAAGCACTACGCCAGGCCGATAAACAGGCACATACAGCAAGAAGCCAGCTTGGTTACCCACGCCCGTTTCTTGCACCAGCGTCACCCGGCCAGACATTGCCGCCTCACCGGTGTCACGAGCTTGTTCCATAGCCGCCCGGCGCACAGGCTCAGAAAGCATATCATAGCCAAAAGCGCGCTGGTTACGCGCAGTAAAAGGTTCGATAAAAACAATTGCGCTGTATACGCTGCGGTCACCTTCAGGATAAACATCGTATGCCGGAAAGCCTTCGCCGCGAACCTTGGCAATGTGTGCTGCTTTTTGAGTAGGGGGTATCACCTGCGAAAACCCAATACCTTGCATTCCCGGATAATTCTGCGCTAACCTTAAGCGGTCAGTATACGCCTTCCACTCGCTGCGATCGACTTCTTCTGAAGCCATAATCAAACCACTCGCGCCTTGCAAAGCCTTAATATAACCCGACAACGTGCCGCTTATAGATGCTTGCAAGACATTGGCATTCCCCTGAAACTGTATCTCTGCCTGCTTGGTGATGGTCGTAATAGCCTGCTGCCAAGAAAGGCTGGCGAGCGCCAACGACACAACAAGCACCCCAAGAGATAGTAGTAGGGCTTTGCTTAACTTTTTTGCCTGCCTGGTAATATACCATTCCGGATGCATAGCAAAGACACCAATTACCACCATCATCAACAGAACTGTCGTATGCAGAGCCATTGAACGAAGCACTTCAATTGAATAAATATATTCCAGACTGAAGACATAACCCGCCACCGCAATGGTAGCAAGTATAAACACCAAGCCAAGAATAGTTTGCACTATGATACCGGCAAACCTCCAGCCCACTTTTAAACTTGCGATTATCGCTATCGAAACTAGCGTAAAACAGACAGGAGTAATTGGTGAAATTCTTGCGACCGAAGGCAAACCAAATGCACGCAAAACGGCATCAAGGCCAAGCTTTGTGTTAAAAAAGTGTTGAACGAAATATGTAGTCGCAAAGATTAAAACTAAACTAAGCAATATATAGATACCTAGCAATGAACGCCGGCCACGCAAAGCAAGTGTTGTGAGCCACAAAACCATGGCAATAAAAATAAAACTAAGTGCTGTAAGAATATGCATGGCCGCGAAAGAAGGATGCAAACGTATAAGGATGACATTATCAGTCAGCCAGCCAATCACTACAGCTACCGCGATAAGGCCTACAGTGGCAGCGACGATTCGAGTCAGCATATACGGAGAATGCCATCGCTTACTTCCCATTCCCCACAACAACCTTGCCCACATCACAAACAAGATAGCTGCAACAATGGTCAGCAGCGCCGGAATAGTTACTTCCACAAAATTTGTAACTCGTTTCGCTCGCTCAATTCTCTGAACATGCATAACAATTGAATCAAAGTTGTAACTATTACTAAATTGGTTCCACGGGTTAAGGCGTTTGCCGCTTGCAAGATCATAAAAGTAGGCAGTGGCGTGATCTTCAAACTTTATAAGGTAGCCAGTTTGAGGTTCAAGCCACAACTGTAAGTTAATATCAGCAGTAACGCCGCGTGTTATGCCAACGCCTGGCAGGTTCTTCAAATCTTTCGTCTGATCGGCACGATAGCTAGCCCCGTAGCGATATGTCGATAGGCCTAATACCGTTTCTTCGTCTTCAAATTTCATCGTCACAGGCGCATCATAGTTGACATGCCAGTAGGTAAATTCTTGTTTCGCAAGCTTTCGGGGCCCAAATAGATAACCGCTACGATTGCGATCGCCCCGACCAGGCATATGCATACCGGTTTTTCTATCGATGCCGTATGTTCTCTCGGCAGCGAAAATGTTTTCTTCGGCAGTAGTATGCACCTCGAAGAGACTTTTCACATCTAATACATCGTCACGAGCAGCAACGGTCGTATAACTCAATTTCGAGTTAGACATCGTCGCACCGCTATAGCCTGCCGTCTGTTCGTTGTAAAAATTATTATGTGAGATAACTGAGGCTTGATACGAAAAGTCAGCCGGCAAGCGCAGCAAATATGGCGCAGCATATTGATACCAGATTACCGCCAGCACTATTGAGCTAGCTGCCAGGGCTAGCAGCCATTTAGCCCTAGTTCTTACTAAAGTTTTGCCCAGACGCAACCACCGCAGTGCCCCTGATTCAGTTTTGAAGAACCTTACGCGCAGCACTTTGGCAATGGTGTTTACAATAAATCTTAAGGTTTGACTATTCTCTTTGTTTGCGCCAAAAATAGCTATACGATCATATTTAACAGTCTTGAAGAATTCCTTCGACAAACGCCGTGCGTCAGCATCAATTTTACCGGCCCGGGTAAGGTCACTCAGCAATACTATTCTTTTACCTTGCCTGCGTAAGCCACGCATGAGCCGTAGCACCTCTTTGATCAACTCGCTCGTAGAGGTTTTATCTAGCCTACCTACAACTGTAACGCGAATGATGCCACTGTCATCAACAACAACCGAAGATTCATCGTTTTTGCCCATTACTACCATCATAAACCAAAATAAGCATAATTAATATTCTTTACAACGTTGTTGATTAGATAATTACAAGTCGAACGAAAAAAGTAATAAGCCCCACTCAACAATAAGTCGAGCTGACTATGAAGCGCCGTCTCTAATCAGGCTTGCTCACGGGCTGTTTTCGGCGCGAGCGTAAAAACACTCTATCGATCGCATAGCCTATAAGCCACAGGGCCACGACGAGCGTTAGGGCCAATAACGTAATCCATCCCATCTTCGATGGGTCAGCCCGAGCTACTTGCCCAAAAATTGCTCCGGCACCAACGTAAACTAATGCCCAAATCATAGAGCCAATCCCCGCCCATACTCCGAACCGGCGATACTGCAATTTAATAACACCAGCAACAACAGGCAAAGTAGCATGAACAAAGGGTAGAAATTGGGCCGCCAGAATTCCGGGCCCTGCTCCTCGAATCAGCAACTTTTCTGCTTGCTGCCAATGTTCGTCGGTGATCCACCGTTGCAAAAAGCTTGAACGAATACGCGAGCCAACCATTCTGCCAATGAAGTACCCGCCAGATTGCCCCGCCAATGCACCAAACCCCGCCACAATGGCCAAAAGCACTGTTTCTTGCCAGCTGGTAGTAGCCGCCCCGGCAGCCAGTACGGCAATGTCACCCGGTATGAATAACCCGATAAGCAGCGAGGTCTCAAAGGTCATAAAAACAAAGACGGCCAGAAGCAGCCACCCGAAAGGAAGCTGATCTAGTGTGCTCAGTATGGCCGCCAAAAGTTCAGTCATTGAATGCCGGTACTATTTTTAGTTTATTATCCATTGCCACAGTATAGCATTCAGTGAAGGAAGACTTTGCATAACCCTGCTCGCTCCTTCGTTCGCCTACCGCTCACCCGCTCGGCCAAGCTTTTAATACGCAATCTCCACTGGAGATTGCGCCTATCGTTCAAGTCCTCTCAAAACAAACACCCCGTCGACCGCAATCGGCGGGGTGCCTGGAGTGCAGTTGACGGGGTTTATTTACGACCTAGGCTTGCGGTTGGGCTTCGGCTGGAAAAAGAAAGAGCTCTACGGATTCGCGGTAGTACTTCTCTTCTGGATGCCGCTTGGTTGTATGGCGCACGACGACGTCTACGATAAGTCGCGGCTGACCGGGCTGCAAGGCCCAGTACTCCGAGTACCACTTCACAAGACCGTCGATCAGCTGCCGGATAGTTGTATCCGGGCCATCGCTGTCGAGATAACGAACACGAGAATAGGGGCGCTCCTCGCCTTCGATGTGGTGCCAGATGGAGTAGATGATGTTCGCGCCATCGTCTTTAGTATCTGTAGCTTGCATGTCGAGCGATCCGAACGGTCGCACGGCGACATAGTCCACTTGCTGCTCCACCCAGCTCCGGCGCGTGAACTCTGGGTGGGAGCCACCGCAACGCAGCATCGGCGGGCCAATGTGCCAATCGAGGCACCATCCCAGCTGGAGATTAAGTGCACTGAAGTTTGCGAAGTTTTGCCAACGCATGTTAATTCCTCATCATGTAGATGCGGGTCGTTCCAGAATATACCCGAATATGTCACTACTATAGACTAATCTAACGCTGTTATACTATCAAATACATCACTAGTCAACTTCTTTATCTCCAAAGAGGACTTGAACCAATACAACAGATACGAATTTACTCAAAACAAAAAATGCCCCACTTTGTGGAACACTTTTGTATCTGTTATAAGATCATGGTGCGCGAGAGAGGACTTGAACCTCCACGCCCGAATGGGCACTAGCACCTGAAGCTAGCGCGTCTACCAATTCCGCCACTCGCGCATGGATCGAAGTAGATATGTGCCTTATCATAATCTCAACATTACTAAAAAGCAAGGTTATCCTTAAATTTGCGTATATTGATATGTTGTGATATAATATATAAATTATGGCATTAAGCACCCCTGAAAGAACAAGGCACTTTTATAAGTTTGCTGAAAGTGTCAACGCTACAATGGATCACCCAAATGTGATTGCCACCCTTGGGAGTCTAACGGGTAAAATTTTAGAAGTTAACAACAATTTATTTTTGCCAGAAGAGCATGATGGCAAATTAGTGGTTCCTGAACACCACCGAGGCAACCCGGACGCCGTTGCCCTTATTCCGATTAGCATAGACGAAAGTACTCGGGTGTTTGATGCGGTTCAATCCATTCTTAGCACAGAGGAGGAATGGCAGAAGCTAGATAATCCTGCCGTATCCCCGATTTCTGGCGTTACCATGACATCAGCTGCCATTATAAAGCAGCTTAACGATCGTTCAGAAAACAGAGCAGAACGCCTAAAATCATCGTCAGCAGTAGCTATTGCCGGTGGTGCTTGCAAGTCAGGCAGCGATAACGAAGGCAACTTATACGTTAAAAAATCGCCTGCCATCATTATTGCAAAAGTCGAACCTCTTGAAGCTTACGATCAGTGGAACACGGCAGCCACCATCGCCCATGAAGAAGTACATGTTGCTGACCGTAATTATCACCCGCCCTTATTCGGTACACCGGCCGGCAATATGGGCTCAGAGCTAGTGGGCTGGGAAGTGTCTGACGAACTTTATAACATGACCGATCAGCCAGCCGAAGGCAAGGCATCGGCCCGAAAATTAGCAGAGTGGCGCAAGCACAACATGCCAGCTAACGCGCCTTATATTCTTACTGAAGAACAAATCGTATATCTTAGAGAATTAGGCGTATAAGAAGTGTTTTCATCGGAATCTTCGCCCAATAGCAAGGGCTACGTATACGGCAAAAAGTCATGCAAATGATCAATGGTGTAGCTTTGCCGTAGCTGGCCTACAACGTCTTTTATAGTGGTGTTGAACTTTACACCGGGATTCAAAATGTCATAGGGGTCAAGCGCCTTTTTCACGGCAGCAAATAAATCATACATTTCTTGGCCGTGTTGCTGTGCAAGATATGGCGTGCGCAAACGTCCGTCATTATGCTCGGCGCACATACTGCCACCCAGTTTTATTACTAATTTATGGTATTCGTCCATCAGCTTAAAGATTTTTTGGCGGTCGCTTAGCTGTGTTAAATCCATAATTGGCTGCACGTGTAAATTCGCATCACCGGCATGGCCCCACACTGCCACCTGCAAATGATATTTATTAAGCAGCGCATAAAGGCCGCTTAAAAGTAACTTGAACTTTTCTCGCGGTACAATGCCGTCTTCGATAATTGGCAAGGCAGCTTTGTTGCCTTCGTTAAATGTCATCATAATAGCAGCTGAACGACGAATACTCCACAGTGTTTCTTGCTCTTCAAAGTCGGTTGAGATACGCACCGAACCAGTAATATTTTTGAGCATTTTTTCAGCTTTTTTTGCTTTTGCGTGCTGTTTGCGCATGTTTGCGTCGTCGAATTCGGCAAGCAAGACAACATCCGGGAAGGGCTCTTTAATAGCACCAGCGAGCAAGGTAGGGTTTTGCTTATGCAGGTAATTCAGCAGGTTGCTGTCTACCATCTCAAGCGCACTGGCCCCAAGGGGCAGTAGTTTTTCAACAACGGCTTCGGCGCTTTCAAGATCATGGCATTCAATGAGCAGTAAGGTTTTTGATGGTATGTGGGGTTCAGTGGCTAAAATCGCTTCAGTAATAATACCTAGCGTTCCCTGTGAACCGACAAAGAGTGGCGTCAGGTCGAATGAACCGTCTTTTTGCTTCACCTCGGCCAGGGCATAGCCCGAGGTATTTTTCGAGGTTTGGCCATGGTCGCGAAGGTAGTTTTGTAGTAGATCCCAATTGTCACTAATTAAACCATCGACTTGGCGATACACCTCGCCCTCAAAACCGGGCAGCCCTTTTTTATGGTTCAGTTCACGTTTTGAAATACGCGAAGTTTGAATAATATCACCATTTGCCAACACTACTTCAAGGTTACGAACATAACGGCGCATTGCACCATATTTAACACTTTTTTCACCGGCAGAATTATTTGCAATCGCGCCGCCAACTGACGAATAATCGTAAGAGGCAGGATAAGGCGGTAAGAATAGGCCGTGTGTATGTAGTGTATCTTGCAACGACCGAAAGGTAACACCAGGTTGTAAGCGCACCAATTTTTGCTTCGGGTCAAGCTCGAGCAGTTTATTCATGTGGGCCGGAAACACCATAATCAGGCCCCGGCCAATTGCCGCCCCGGCCAGGTCAGTACCTCGGCCCCGGGAGGTAATTGGCAGCCGGTGCCCTTTCTCGGCTAATTGCCAGCAAAAGCGGGCAATTTTACGGACATCGGCAGTGTTTCGTGGGTACACCACCATTGCCGGCGGAACGGTTAAAATGCTCGCGTCGGTTGAAAAATAACGGCGGGCATTAGCGCTTGTTAAAACCTCACCGCTGACGTGCTCTTGCAAATAGGTTGCAATTTTGTTCATGTTTCTCTCGTTCTTCTATGGGAGCTTATGCTTTTAAGATTATCATAGCATATCTTTTTCTTGCTATAATGAACAAACTAGCTTATATGTGTACTTGTGTCTTTTTAAAGACACGTATTGATATAAAATACAAGAACCACGGCGCTTAAAGAGAAACGACAACCCTATGAAAAAATTACAGCTAACAACACGGCGACGCATTCATAAAAGCCAAGGCGAGCGTCATGCTACCTGGCTTGAGTTATTTTTTGACCTTATCGCGGTTGTTGCAGTTGCCCGCTTGGGGTTTTATCTTCATACCGACCACTCATTAACAGGCTTAGTAACGTTTATCGGGCTCTTCGCGGTTATCTGGTGGATATGGATAAGCTATTCATATTTCGCCGATATTTTTGACAATGATTCTATCTTTGATCGTTTAGTGCAGTTCGCGGGAATGGCAGGGCTAGCACTGGTGGCGCTTTCATTGCCCGGCAGTCAAACGGCTGATCCTCTCTTGTTTGCTGCGGCAAATATCGGGCTATTTATGCTTTTAGGGGTTGTCTATTTTATCTCAGGGCGAAGTGAAGCCAAAGCTCGCGAACTTTCACATTGGTATACGGCTGGCTCGCTGTCGGGTGCGCTGCTTTGGGGGGTATCGCTTTTTATAGACGCACCGGGGCATTACTATTTATGGGGTGCAGCAGTGCTCGTTAACGCTCTACTATCTGGGCCCATTGCCTACGCCCTTATGCGCCACACGCCTCAACAAGATTCACACATGCCAGAGCGTTTTGGGTTATTTCTGATTATTGTATTAGGCGAGGTAATATTAGCGACTATTAACGGCATTGCTGAAGTCCACTTAAGCAGTGCTGGTATTGTGGTAGGACTGGCTGGTTTCATTATTGCCGCTTCAATTTGGTGGCTGTATTTCAATCACTTTGACGACCGGCTTATCACAAAAGCTATTCAGCGCGGTTCGGGTGCACAGGTGCGCAGCTTTATTTACGGATACGGCCACCTACTTGTGTATGCCGCCATTGTTGTACTCGGGGTAGGCTTTGAGCTAGCTATAGAACATAACGGCACTGCCGAACCGCTTATCGGCATCGGAATTGCGGGAATAATGTGCGGATTTGTTTTGACATCTATCGGCAATGGTAACGCCGTGCACTATATACTGACTTTTTATAAGATACTCATTGCTGCAACGGGAATCTTGTGCGCTACACTTACTATTCCAGCCATTTGGAGCTGCCTGTTATTAGGGCTAGCTCTGTTACTGCTTATTCCAGCAGAAGCACGACTGGCGGATGACAAAAAAGCACTCCGCCTTAATTAGCTAAGGTTGAGTGTCTCAAGCTTAGCTTTCTCCTGCCATTTTGCCTAATCCGGCCGATTTAAAACCTTCAGGCAAGAGTTCATCAGAATCCGTAATCATAACGTTATTGAGCATACTTGTAACCGATAGAACTTCAATGACTCTGCCGTTAGGGCGCGCAAAGTCGTGCAACCATTGACGGCAGTTACCGCAAGGAGAAACAATCCTTGGCTCCGAATCGGTACGGCCGATGGCTAGACATAGCTTGGTAAACTTATAGTCACCGGCCGCTACAGCACTCGCCATCGCAGCCGCTTCGGCGCATATGAGAGTATCGTTAGAAAGAAAAATATCATTGCCAAAGTAGTAATTTTTTTCCGTAACTGCAACCGCACCCGTATAAGGGTTAGTGACCTTATTCAGCGAGCGCGGCAAGCGCTTAACCGTTTGCCTCAGTAGCTCCTGTTCTTGAATTGGTAAATTAGCGTAAGGTATGGTCTTCATGAGAACAGTATGGCAGGTAACGACACTGGCTTACAAGCCTAGAGTCATTCCTACTTGCCTCTCGTCAAAACATACAATTTCATTATTATAAAATCTATGGTATTGTATACTTCGCTATGGAGAAACTTTATACCCCTGAATCCCGACAGCCTTCTCGAGAAGCTCTTGAGTTAGCGGGCGCTCTGCAAGGTGTCATCACCGATATCCCTCATCGTGATTTTCAGTTAGATTTACATCAAGAAGTAGCCTTTAATGCAATTGGCAGTGGCATTGTCGGCGGCGAAACTGCTGGCTATATTGATGCGGCAACAGGATCTGGCAAGGGTATGCTCATTGCATTGCTAGCAGAAGCAGCCGCAAGAGCCGGCCAACGTACGTTAATCTTAGCACCTACAAAACAGATTGCCGACCAGCTTATTGGCAGTGATGGCGACAAGGGCATGGGGCGTTTTACTGACCTTCTTGAACAACGTGCAGTCAAACAACATTACGGCGGCCGACGCGGCAACAATCGCCATCTTGTCGTTGTAAGCACCTATGCAGGATTTCTTGAAGAATATAAGGCAAGAGAGGCGGGCGGCGGCAGGCTTGGCGAATTTGACCTTATTTTGGGGGATGAATGCCACCCTAGCCTCTACACCGTTATATCTTCTGCACTTTACAGATATATGCCAAAAGCGATCAAAGTTGGCTTCTCTGCCACTCCTGAGCATACAAAAAAGCATCAATCTCACGAAATATGGGGACATTCGTGGCTTAAACGTTCACCTGAGGCGAATGTTGGGCCAGAGACGGCCACCCCTACCCTGCCCAAACAAATCATACAAGCACAAACAGAAGCCCCCACTGAAGCAATAGTGGGCAAGGCCGCGACACCCATCGATCGCGTCGTTGCTCACTGGGAGAGCGTGCTTTCCAAAGAAGGAATGCCCGCTGAACTTCCATACAATATAGCTTTTACACCTAAATTAGCCAGGGCTGTTAAGAAAGCTTCTAAGACGCTGCGCAGTGAAACAGATATCGACCCTACCCTGGAAGAAATTGCCGACCACCTCAAGACCACCAAGCGAGAGCAAACAATTGTACGGCTTTTTGGCAAGCGCGTGATAGGAACAACTGAGGATATCCCCCCTGAACTGATGGCAGAATTGCAAGAACAAACATCTATCGAGGATACTGTCATGGCTCGAGCCATGAAAAATACATTAGAAGAAGTGCTCTCTACTCTATCTGAGCGCGAAGCTGGGGCATTAACGCAGAGATTTGGAGCAGACCCGGAAGCCGCCACACTTGGTAGCATTGGTGCAGTATACGGAATCAGCCCTGAACGAGTGCGCCAGATCATCAATAAAGCTACGTCTAAAATGCGCCACCCTAGCCGCTCAAACCGGCTGCACGACTTTATAAATGATAGTAACAGGCCCGTCGAAGTACTGCCTTCGAGCATAGCCAAGGCAATCGGTACTTCTACATTCGGTGAAGTTCCAGATATATCAGCGCATGGCAAGAAGGATAGCCGACAATACTCCGACCGACTTACAAGCGAAGTGCGCTCCCAGGCGGCCAACTGGCGCCAAAAGCGACAAGATGCTCTGGAGCATTTTATCAACACTTCACTTTACAAAGCTCCCCAGAACAAAGCAGAAGCTGATAGGATGCGGGCCAACATACTTAAACATGAAGCACATTACATTAACAATCAAATCGCGTTTTTGCAAACAGAACGGCAGAGGCTCACTGCGAACAGCCCTTTTGGTAGCATTTCCACTGAATCAGTTACGCTTAGTGAACAGGTAATAGACATCAGGGTACGTGAACTTCTCAGCTATCGTGATGCAATGAGGCTCCGTATCGACGATTCGACCTAGGAGCTTAAAAGAGTCTGCGCTCGGACATAACTCTGCTCAATGCACGCTGTTGTGGAACCGAATCGAAATTAGTGTTTTTGGGTTGTATGAGAAACTGCTCAATATACTTGATTATGCGATCCGATATCAAGAAGCAGGTAGCAATCCTCAGTCTCCTGATATACAACCCGCACATCGCCACCCACCGAAAAAGCACGGAGGCCCTTAAGCTTTCCGGTTAGTGGATGATCGTTAATCGGCTCTTTACGAATCCCTCGTTTGAACAACTCAAGGTGTCGTTGCAGCCGCTCTATGATTTTTGGTTGATGCCCGTAGCGTTGCTTGAGTCGTTTTTGGAATTGCTTGGTAAACTCAATTCGTTTCATCAAGGCAGTAAACCCTGCATGAGGTCATCAACCGAATGGTATTCTTTTACTTTACCTTGGCGGCGAAGCTCTTCATGTTCTTTAATTTCTTTGGCGTAGCGAGCTTCAGCCTCGGGGCTTAGGCGTACGGATTCTTCAAGGTTAACCCTCCTGCCGTCTATGTCAGCTTTAGCAAGAAAACGAATGTAGGCTTGCAGAGAATCAAAACCATTGCGATGCGCGTAGCCCTCCCATTGGTCACGGACTTCTTTATCTAATGGAACTTGTAGTTTTACGGTGCTCATGTTTATAGAGTATCAAAAGAGTATGATTATGTCAATGCCCGGTTTACTCTCCTCCGCTGGGGCGTCTACCATCGAACCAATACCGACCCAAAAACGGTGGTAAGTGACGGGCATAGTGCCAGAAGCCCTGGATGTAGCCGTACTTAAAGATGTCGCCCCCCGTTAGTACTTTTGGCTCTTTTAAATAGAGAGTCCGCCCAACGCGCGATACACGGAAGGCCAGATCCGCATCGTCGAGCATGTCCTGATCGAGATCGAACCCTCCGGCCGCTTCATACGCTCGGCGCCGAATAGCAAAGTTTGCTCTGGTGAGTATGTAATGGCCGATCAAGAGTCTATAGAGACGGAGACTGAATGGCATACCGACTCTCATTATCCAATTAGTAAGTTTTGCACCATCGACAATGTAGCTGGAACCACTTGCGGCAGCCGCTTCTGTCTGATCGGTCGAGGCGTTATCAACAACTATAACTTCGATATTGCGCTGGGTTTTCTGATGAGCCAATGCTTCAAAACACGAAGGCAGGGCGGTAGCTTCATTATGAGCGGGGATAACTACAGAAATATTCATTTATTTTAAGTATGCCAACCAAAGAGGACTTGAACCTATGCAACAGATTAGAAATCTACATCAAACAAAAAGTGTCCCGTTCACGGAACACTTCTTTCTCTGTTATTCAATCATGGTGCGCGAGAGAGGACTTGAACCTCCACGTTCTAAAGCGAACACTAGCCCCTCAAGCTAGCGCGTCTACCGATTCCGCCACTCGCGCATAAAAATTTATTTGTTAAATGACTGTCTTAACCTAATGTGACGCGCGCTGAAAATCTTCTTGTTCGCTCACCTGAAGCTTCGGCTATTGTAGCTTATTCTTACTGTTAGATCAACTACTACTCGGTGTTTTGCAGGCGGCCAATGTCAGCCGTCCAATACTGTACATTTGCAAAACGATCTATAAGCTCGCCGATAGGCCCCGCTTTTACCGCTTCAGTTTTTGCAAGCTGCACATAATAGCTGTGTGGCCGATACAAGGCAATTGCCGGCACATCTTTCAGCCACTGCTCGACAAAGGTTCGGTATTTTGCTTCACGAAGTGCGGGGTTAATGCGTGTGCGGCCGGCCTCAAGCGCTTCGTCGCTAATGACCGATCTGTATTCAGAAAGGTTTAAGCGCGGTGCGACCGCTTGCGACGAATGCCAATATGGATACACGTCACTATCGCGCCCGAGCGCAAGCTCGTAAACCAGCACGTCATAGGCGTGCGGCCCAATAATGTTGGTCTGAAATTCTTCTTGGCGAACCAGGCGTGATTCAACTTCAATTCCTAGTTCTGACCATGTTTTTTGCATAGCCTGTACGGTTGAAGCATAGCCGCTCGAAGCAAGCCCAACAATCGAAAGCCGTAAGGGCTCACCATTTTTCAGGCGCTTGCCTGAAGCATCTTTCACCCACCCAGCCTGGGCAAGCAAGGCATCTGCTTGCTGTAGATTAAAAGACGCCTGAACCAAACCAGCACCGGCACCCGGTTGCCCTGATACTAACGGCCCTTCCAGCAAGCTAGCACCATGTACATTTTTAGTAATCGCAGGCCGGTCTGTCGCTAGCAACAATGCCCGGCGCACATTGGCATCAGCTAAAATTGCATTACTTTGCTTTAAGAATGCGTAGACACCGCTGAATGGCTCCAGCTCGGTTATTTTCAAGCCGCCATCGCGCGCAAATTGAGCCAACTGGTCGCCCGGTATGTCGCTGGCGGCAACAATCTCACGTTCGCGCATAGCGGTCACAAGCGCATCGTTATCTTTATAGATTCTCAGGGTCAGCCGATCGAGTTTTGGCACGCCACGAACATAGTTTTCGTTTTTAACGAGGTATACGTCATTAATCGCTCGCATGCCCGGCCGTTCATTCGTCAGCCCCCGAAAGGCAAAAGGGCCACTGCTTGTTGTTGGGTCGAGGTTAAAAGATGCACCGCGCAGTTGCGCTAACGGAATACTCGAAAGAACATGCTGTGGCAAGATACCGATAGTCAGCGCGTTCACAAAAGGCGCAAACGGTGCCGGTAAGCGAAATGTCACCGTTCTCTCGTTGGGCGCCTCAACTTGAATATGCTGCCAAGTTGCAGCATATGGTGAACGAGTAGCGGTATTTTGCAAAGCTCTTACGGTGAAAGTGACATCGCTCGCGGTTATCGGCTTGCCGTCGCTCCATTGCACCTCGGGCCGCAATATAAATGTGTAGGTTTTGCCGTCATCACTATTAGACCAGCTCTCGGCAAGGTCACCAACCAAGCTGCCTTTCTCGTCAATGCTCACCAAACCCGGAAAGAGTAAGTGTGAAGCAGTACGCTCTGCCGGGTTACTGGCGAATATCGGGTTGAGGGTATCGATCTTTCCTACGCTACCTTCAATATAAACACCGCCCGGCACCGGGCCAATATGGCTATAGAACGCTGCGCCAGCCACAATTTGCGACCACCCGGCAATCACCAAAAAGCCAGCCACAAACACCCATAATAGCGCTGTACGCCGCACCTCTTTGAGGTTTGTAAAGCGCCGCACAATAAAGTTACGGGCATGAAGCACTGTTGCTTTTTCAAGCTGACGCAACCGGTGACGAACGCCCGGCTTTTCAATTGGCGTCTGCTCAAAGCTAAGCTTTGTCCGTTCTTCGGCCATAAAAAGGCTAGCCGCGAATCAATGAAACTACAATTGACCCCACGAAGATAACAGCCATTACTACTGTTGCCTCAAACAAGCTTTTGTCGGTTCCTCGGCGCGAAGTGTAAAGCTCGCCCGAGCTACCAAACCCCGCACCCAGCGTTGCACCGCGTTGTTGAAGCAATATCATCAATACCATTAAAACACCTGAAGCTACTGAAATTATCTGTAAAAAATCACTCATAATGAACGTCTCTTTTCTCTGCTTAATTCTATCACACCCGTCAGCGCATAGTTAACGATACCAATAATAAGCCCGGCAATAATAGCCGCACCAAAACTAACATCGATACCCGGAGTTAGTTTGGCTGCCAAAAAGACCATGAGGCCATTTACTATAAACATGAACAACCCAAGCGTCAGAAGAATCGCCGGCAATGCCAGCACAACAATAATTGGCCGTAAGATGGTGTTAATAACCGAAAGCAGCAACCCACCAAAAATAAGGCTGAGGTATTGCCCGCTAAACTCAGCGCCGTGTTCAGCTAGCAGGCGCAGCGCAATCCAAAGCCCTAGCACATTCAAGAACCAGCGCAAGCAGAACATTAGAAATTGTCGTTTCATGCTCATAGAATTATTTTTATAATATCACAGCTGCCATAAATTATCGGGCAAACCGCCGCTTAAATTACGGGCGCCATTTTTTGTAATAAGTATGTCGTTTTCAGTACGAACGCCGAACCCTTTTTCTTCAACATAAATGCCAGGTTCAACCGTTAGCACCATCCCCTCTTGAAATGTCTCAAAACGACCTAAACTTTCGTGTGCGTCAAGCCCAAGGCCGTGGCCCACCGCATGTGGAAAACGTTTTCGAAGCTCTTTTTGGCTGCGGCGTTTTATGAGCCCTAACTGTTTCAGAGTGTCCATCATCAGCACATCAACCTGCTGCACCAGCTCGGTCGGTTTGATACCGGGGTGAATCAGCTTTATGGCTTCGTCATGCACAAATTGTACGCCGTTGAAGATTTCTCGCTGCCAAGCGGTTGTCGTAGTCACCGGAAAGGTACGGCTAATGTCGGCGGTATAGCCACACACCCGCGTGCCAACATCAATCAGCAGCCAATCTTTTTTATGAATCGGGCTCATGTTTTTTACATGGTGCAATGTGCAAGCGTCTTTACCGGCCGCTATAATTGGCGTCCAGGTAGCGCCTTCGGCACCACGGCGGCGAAACTCATGCAAAAACGTGGCCTCGCATTCGTATTCAAACTTGTAGTTTGCTCTATTTTCATAGACAACCCGTAGGGCATCGTTGGTGATGGTAATTGCGTGTTCAAGCGCTGCAACTTCGGGTTTTTGCTTAATTGCCCGCAAGCGGGCAATTTGCTGGCGGCAATCGAGCGGCGTCATGCCGTAGCCGCGCAATTGCCGAACCAGCAGTCGTAATGCCGGGTTTAACGAAAGGCGCATATAACGAGCCAGCGCCGTTTGCGGTAGTAGTGTATACACCGGTCGGCCCGTGCCTGCTACTGTTTTTAGCCAGCGCTGAAATTGGCGCTGCGTCAACACGCGTTCAACACCGCTAGTTTGTTTGGCTTCGTCGGCCTCAAGGGCGCCATCAAAAGTTTTTAAAACCGCGTTTATGCTCGGGGCCACGAGCCATGATTGCCGCTTAGCACAATCAATTACCAGGCGCCAGTCGGGCTCGCAAATACCTGAAAAATATTGAAAGCTTGGCTCTTGCCAAAAAGGAAAGCCCGAATCGGCCGCCTGCTGCAATGTTCGATGAGCCGTTAAAATAACGAGTGCATTGGCTGGCAACACTTCTATGAGTTTTGCGCGGTTACCAGCAAAAAAGGCCGGTTTAAAAGGGCTGACGAACCCGGCGTAATTTCTAGTCATTATCAACTAGCTTAGCATCACCATGAAGATGTTGCCAAATAAAATGCCCTTGTTTTTGCCCAAGCACAGCAACCAGCTGAGCTTCACTAGCCGCTTCGACCCCGCGCAAAGATCCAAACGTGTGTACCAGCTTTTTGCGCGTTATGGCACCAACGCCTGGAATATCGTCGAGCTTGCTTTTTATCTGCCCTTTTCGCTTGAGTGTTGAATGATAGCTAACGGCAAAGCGATGGCTTTCGTCACGAATTCGCTGCAAGAGTTTCACAATATGTGAGCCTTTTGGCAAACGAACAATGATAAAATCTTCAGATTCATACATGAAAGGTTTTTCATATGCCCGAGAGCTGGGGGGCGCATTGAGCTCGGCAACCAGCACTGCTATATCAATGCCTGAACGGGTTTTATGAACAACAATTTCTTCTTCGCGCTTGGCCAGGCCAACTGCCGGAATGGCAACTCCACGCTCGCCCAGCGCGTCAAGCGCCGCGCTTAGCTGCCCTTTGCCGCCATCTATTAACAACAAGTTTGGTTTTGGCCAATCGCCGTGTTTTTGGCCAAAACGCCGAAAAATCACCTCGCGCATATGGGCAAAGTCATTATTACCCGGCAGCTGCATTTTAAATTTGCGATATTCTGACTTATCAGCCAAGCCATTGGTTGCCACCACCATGCTGGCCACATTGTTTGTTCCGCTCATGTGACTGATGTCGTAACCTTCGATGCGCCTCGGAATAGCCTTCAGGCCAAGCAATGCGCTGAGCTCACTCAAAGCGTGATCTTTTGAAGTGTCAAGAAACTCGCGGTCGCGAAAAATAATCTGTTTTTGCAGTGCTTTTAAGTTACCGAGCTGATTGCGTAGCTTGGCGGCCCGCTCAAAATCGTGCTGTTTGGCCGCCCGTTTCATGTCGGTTTCAATTTCACGCATAATGGCTTTTCGTTCACCTTTTAAGTAGCGAATGAGTTTACGCAGTGTTGCCTTATAACTCGCACTCGAGATCTTCTGCTCTTCAACCCCCGGGCAAAGCCCAAGGTGATACTGCAAGCAGACTCGCTTAGGCATGGTGGTGTGGGTTGAATAAGGAAACACCTTTCGTAAGAACCCCAGCGCCTTTTTTACCGCCCAGCCGTTATAGTATGGGCCAAAATAATCAGCCCCGTCATCCATTGGCTGGCGGGTAAAGCTAAGGTGAGGGTAAGGGTCGTTCATGTTAATCCGTACATATTGCTGGCTCTTGTCGTCGCGCAGCAAAATGTTATAGCGCGGTTTATAGCGCTTTATCATCTCGCTTTCTAAGAATAAGGCGTCAAGCTCGGTTTCAACTGTCATCCACTCTACGTCGGCAATTTCTGCTACCAGGGCATCGGTTTTGGCATCTTTTACACGGTTATTCTGAAAATATTGCCGCACGCGGTTTTTCAGCATCGCTGCTTTGCCAACATAAATAATCTCACCCGATTTCGAGCGATGAAAATAAACACCCGGCTCACGCGGCAAGTCTTTTAATTTGGCTTCTACTGTTTTATTCATTGCATTTATTATAAAGTAATTCACCATGAATATGACGAACCCGCCGGTTTCCCGACGGGTTGTTCGCCACTTCAGATGGGCAGTTGGCCGTAACACGGCATCGCCAGAGGTGAGTTGGGTATCAGCCGGTAGATGCCGGCCGTTGGCACACTGGGCTCTTGGCTGTAGTCGCCCGCCGCGATGTTCGCGGCTTGCGCCGCGACACCCTCGAGCGCCAGCGCCAGCGCAGTTCCCGGCGCGGGCGAGCACCAAACACGGCCCCACTTGTTGTCGAACGGCCCTTCGTTCGAGATTGTTAGGATCTGGAAGGTGCCCGCTTCGTCATAATCGGTCAGCTCGACCGTGGTGTCGAGGCGCGCCCAGTACTGCATCGCAACGCTGCGACGCGCATCACTGCTGTACTCCGGCCCCGTTCTCACCACCTGGAACCCACGGGCTTCCAGATCGATGATGAGCGGGTCACTGCCGACCGTCTGCGCCTTGCTTGGTGGCGTAGGCTGCTCGGGAGCGTTGTCGAGGCTGTAGCCGATAACGACCAGCAGCGCGGCGAACGAAAGAGCAACAATCTTCGTAAGGAGCTTCTTCATACTTCCCCATCTCGGTTGAAGTTTCGAACAATACTACTGTAACATGATTATTACAATATGTAAAGATATCGTTCGATGTTTGTCTCGCCCGTCTAAGAGAATAATACGTATAAAAATGGCTGAAAGCTATCTGCATCAAGAAAAAGGCGGGCGGTGTATATAGCATACAACCGCCCGCTCAAATCACCGCCTTTCAAGATGGAAGGAATGTTATTACGTCGAAGACGCTATTTTCGGCAGAGCTCCACGGCGGCCCTGATTTCCCTGGGCGGCGACTTCAACATCTTCTCGACTTGGGGGAGTGTGGGATTGTTCAGCCCGTTGCCCGCCGGCCAGTCGGGCTCACTGTTCTTGTCTTTGCCCTTCAACTTCTCGGCCTGGCGATCGGTGAGGTGAATCTCGCCGACACGGAATACCAGTTTGCCGAGCACCATCTCGAGCTCGACATCGCAACCGCGGACGTTCGTGACGGCCTCGAGAGTCTCCAGGCCGTCTTCGATCTCACGCTCCACCTCGACATCTTTGAAGCCGAAGCCTTTGCTTTCAAGCTCCTGCTCGAACAACTGCTCAGGAGTTCTCGCCGGTGCCGGTGCCGGCGAAGAACATCCAACAACCACAGACAGCACCAGCAACAACACGGCGAACAGTGGCCATTTGGCCATGCTTCCTCCTTGGGATGGGGAGTGATCAGACAAATTAAAACATACCGAGTCGCCTCATGCAAGCACCTGACGCCAGACAGCTACGTTATGAAATTCGTTGGCTCATCGCATAGGGCCCTGAATCAACAAACCGCCTTAAACGTGGCAGATAGCGGGCGGCGCAGAGCGTAAGGTTGCGCAACAACAAGTGAGCACGAGTGGGCGGCTCCATAGTGCGAAGCGCCCGGCTAGTGGCAGCAATGTTCTGCAAGGCAACGGCGCGGCGCTCATTATTGTAATAATCAAGCACCGAGAGTGGTTTTTGACGCACCAAAACATCGCCCAGTAAGCGAGCAATAAATTCAGCATCGGCCACGCCAGAATTCATACCACGGCCACCAAAGGGGCTCATTAAATGCGCTGCGTCACCGGCCAAAAAAACGCGCTTATTGCGGAAAGTCTCGGCCACTAGGTTATGAAAACGATACAGACTCGACCACACGATTTCATAAGGAATATCGCCAATAATCGCTTGAATCCGCCTATCAAGATTACCCTGCTGTTCACTCTCTAATGTCACCTCGGGCCCGACTTGCCAGTCAATTCGCCACACGTTATTAGGTTGCGGCATAATAAGAATTTGCCGGTTGCGGTTCGACGACGGGTCATAATAAAAACGACGCTCGCGCGGAAACGGCAGCTTCGCCGCTATATCGGTAATAAGAAAGCGGTTGGCAGAACTTTTACCCTCTAGCTTCACCCTCAGCTGCTTGCGCACCGTCGAATGCGCACCATCACAGGCCACAAGGTAAGCACCGGTAAGTATTTCACTGTTCGTGCTAGTAATATGCACTGCGTTATCGTCTTGCGCAAGCGAAACTACGCGAAAATTAAAGCGAAAATCGATGAGTTTCGGGTAGAGGCTTCGGGCAGCTTGTAGCAATAGCCGGTCAGTTTCAGTTTGCGGCAGGTTAACAAAAGGCGGCAGGGCTTCGGCTGTCGTATCGGCATACGTTTCGCTGAACATTAGTTTATCTCGAAAGTAGGTGCGCTTGGTGTTCCAGGTAATACCAGCCTGGCGAATCTTAGTACCCACTCCAGGCGCCGCCGATTCAAAAATTTCCATAGTGCGGCGCTGAATAACAACCGCTTTTGAGCCCTCGTGCGAGATATCATGCTGGGCCTCAACCACCACCGAAGGTAACCCTTGCTGGGCCAGGCATAAGGCGGCACTGAGCCCAACCGGCCCCGCTCCAACAATAATAATCGGCTTATGTGCTTGTTGTTTTGGCATTTTCGCCTTCATAGTGTCCCCCTTCATTGTTATGTAAATAAGGAAAATACTCAGAGATAATCATAATCGGCACTGCCCGAGCTATGATTTGGTAGGTTCGAAATAGCAAAGATGCACCCCTAAAAATTTCTTTGGCGGCGTCAGGTGCCGGGCATACACCCCAGTTTTGCAGCGTACGATGCGTTTCTAAGGCCTCGCGACGCAGCAGTAAGCCAATTGGTTTTGCGCCTTTTGCTAAATCTCGGCGCATTGCCGCACTTAAACGGCTCAGCACAATGGTTGATTCAGCATACGTCACCGGCCGGTTGCTCTCGGCCGCCATCAGTAAAACGGTGCGCTCTAAAAGCGGGGTGCCTTTTTCTAGCTGTAATGGCTCATGTGCCTGCACTGCTCTGCTCTGCTTTTGCGCAATCAGCTTGGTTTTTATGGTCTCTTTATGCAGTGCGGCCAATAATAAGGTCATGCTGCCATCGGTTGCCAGTAGTGCCCGCTGAATAGGGTGCAGGTTGTGCCATAGTGTGCGTTTTGCCTGCGAGTCAAAGCTATTGTCGGTTGGCAGCGTTAAAAAAGCACTCGAAGCCTGAAAATCTTGCGTCAATTTCGTATCTTTTTGTTTTATTGTAATGTTCACCGAGACGATTATACACGATAGCAAAGCTCATGAAATAGCAAAATACCCCTTGAACCTTTACATTCTAAAAGTTCAAGGGGTATCCCGTGGTGCAGATCAACCACGGGCCCCGTACTACTCCACTTCACAGTGGAATGAAGGTCTCGGGCGAGGTTTTCAGAAGCATGGCGAAAGTCAGCTCCCCTCGGCGATAGAGTATCTTCGCCTCTTCGTTGAGGCCGGCTATTTTTTGCTTTTCTATAGCCTCGGCCTCGGTGAGAGCTTGCCAAGCGAGCATTGGGGCTGGGTCTTTTGCGACCTCGGCGAGCTGCCTAGAGAAGCCAACATAACACAAGGCTGTTATTGGACTCACTGCTTCAGCCAATGCAGCCCTAAAAGCGTCATTTTCTTTGAGAGAACCTAGGAATCGACCTACCACATCAGCGAGCCCAGCCACGTCCACAAGATCGTCCAGGTTCCTCTCGGCCACGACCGTCGGTGCCTTCTCAATGAATGGTACCAACAGCTCAAACTCACGGGATCCTTCAGGAAACCGCCGGCTACGCCCAAATGCACTGATGATTTCTTCGCGGGTGACCTGCGTCATCTCGGCCCCTTACACTAGTACGGGTTAGCAACCTACGAGGTTGTTGTTATATTATACAACTTTTACATAAATCCACTATTGTGGTTCATCTTGAGAACTAAGATTAGGCAGCTACTCTAGCTAAAGCTTGCTCACAGACTTCCGAGCAGGTGTCGGTTGCTTGGTGGCAGGTTTCACAAATGAGCACTAAATTGTTACAGCTCTTGAGCGCACAGTTTTCATAATTACTGGTGTTGCTGTGGCAATGCACGCATTTGCCAATATCGCGAGCGTTTTCAGAAAAACGATGGTTCATGCGGCCATCAAAGATATAGAGTGAACCCTCCCATAAGCCACCGTCTTTATACTTTTCGCCGTATTTTACAATGCCGCCATCAATTTGGTACACCTCTTTAAACCCACGATTTTTCATAAGGCTCGAAAGAATTTCGCAGCGTACGCCGGCCGTGCAATAAGTCACAACTGGCTTGTCTTTAATATCATCATATTTACCGCTTTCAAGCTCTTTTTTAAAATCGCGCGTGGTGCGCGTGTTGGGCACAATGGCGTTTTTAAATTTGCCCACCTGGGCCTCGTAAGCATTACGGCCGTCAAAGAAGATAACCTCGTCGCCGCGCTCTTCAACAAGTTTGTGCACCGCCTCGGGCTTTAAATGTGTTCCGCCACCCACTACGCCATTCTCATCAACCTTCAGCTCGTCGGCCGCATCGAAGGCAACAATTTCGTCACGCACTTTCACACTCATGCGCGGAAAGGCCTCGCGCGAGCCATCGCTCCATTTAAAGACCGTTTTTTTGAACGGTTCATAGCTTTTCATGGCCTTGACATACGCTTTAACGTTGTCAATTTCGCCGCCAACAGTGCCATTAATGCCATGTTTTGAGATTAAAACGCGGCCTCTCAAATGCAGCCCCTCTCCCAATGTTTTTTGCCATAGTTTAATGGCCTCGGGGTCACTCAAGGGGGTGAATGTATAATAAATAATGATTTTTTCGGTCATAATCAGCAATATTTTACCACCTTTGCTTAGTTTTTTCGAGTAGTTAGAAAGTATGCCTTTTCACAAACCTGTATCTAGTTTATACTTAATACCAATTGTATGATTCGCGGCTACGAATCCTCTCACGGAAACGATCGGGCGTGCCGATCCGCTACCGATATAAAAATAGAATAATTATTCTGGAGACACTATGAACCAAGTTTCAGGTATGAAGCTGATTGCCGGTTACTATTGGTATGAGTTAAAAAAACACCCGTGGCATGTCGTTTCATTACTTCTCATGGTGCCTACGGCCATCTTTTTAAATGTATTCACGATCCCTTATGTCATTGCGGGTATTATTGATACGCTCAGCAAAGGCAGCGTGCCGCTCGACCAAGTGTGGGTAACGTTTGGCGACGATATTCTCTTGTTTACCACCGCAGTTATAGTTGGTGAACTTATTTTATGGCGGTTAATTATTTTTGTTCTTTGGCGGCTTGAGAAAAAGGTTGTGTTTGACCTTTATATGCGCTGCTTCGACTTTTTAACTCACCAAAGCGCCCAGTTTCATGCCGATGCGTTTACTGGCTCTTTAGTTTCGCAAACCAACAAGTTTAGCAGCTCATACATTCGCCTGGTTGATGGCGTGGTGTTTCAAATTCTGCCGTTTGTGAGTACGCTGGTATTTACCTTTAGTATTTTAGGCACCCGTGTACCACTGTTTGCTGTTGGCCTGGCGGTGCTCTCGGGTATCTTCATTTGGATCAATGCCGCCAGCTATGGCAAAATTCGCCATTTAAACGAGGTTGAGTCAGAAGCCAACAACAAAATGAGCGGCCATATCGCCGACATGATCGGCAATGTTTTGGCCGTTAAAAGCTTCAGCGCCGAGGCACGCGAAACTAAACGGTTCCGCAGCCTCAATAAAACTGCCGCGGCGGCAACCGAAAATGTGCTACAAAACAGCATTAAGCGCGATGTCGGCTTCGGCAGCGTGCTGGTGGTTGTGATGGTCTTCATGATGATTTTTATTCTGGTCGGCCAGGCAACACTTGGTATCACCATTGGCACCATGGTGCTCATGCTCAGCTATAGCATGACTCTCTTTAACCAACTATGGACGATTCACCAAATTACCCGCAACTACAACCGAATTTATGGCGATGCCTTGCCAATGGCGAAAGTTTTGCAAAGCGATATCACGGTTGAAGACACCGATCACCCCAAAAAGTTACGCGTTCACAAAGGAGCCATCACCTTTCAAGACATAACATTCACGCACGACGGCAGCAGCGAAGCCCTATTTAAACATTTCAACCTCACCGTACAGCCTGGCGAACGCATAGGTCTCATCGGCCCCTCCGGCTCCGGCAAAACCACTCTCACTAAGCTCTTACTCCGCTTTGCAGATATTGACGATGGGAGTATTAGCATCGATAGTCAAGACATCCGTAGTATTAGCCAACATGATCTTCGCCGTCATATT
>DASUVM010000007.1:0-124427 GCA_036378955.1 Saccharimonadales bacterium (SeqCode) | reverse complement strand
GCCAAAGATTGAGGCTGTCTTTGACATCCTCAAGCAACACATGCATCTTACGAGCTCGTTTCCTCGCTCGGTGAACGGCTACGCCGTTCACTACCTACGAATCCTGCTTGGCTACCAGGTGAGGGGTTTTTGGGTTTAGGTACATTGACAGGCTAGGCGCTGCTTCTACCAGGTGAGGGTTGGTAGCTGGATGTCGCTGAGAGTGATAAAAGCCAAGAGTCGCGATCATTGCGGCATTATCAGTGCAAAGTGAAACGTCTGGATAATCGATGCTAATGGGTAAGCGTTTACTCAGTTGAAGGCGTAATTCTTGGTTAGCTGCGACGCCACCGGCGATAACTACCGAGGCGGGGGAGTAGGCCTGAAACGCTTTTTCGGTTTTGTCAACTAGCGTCTCAATGGCCGTGTGCTGAAAACTTGCTGCCATATTATGCTTTGTGGCCTCGTCTAAGCGCGTAGGAAGCTGATGAGAGGGAAAGCTATAATCTTCACCAATCGAGGCTTGAAGGGTCCTTAAAACGGCTGTTTTGAGCCCAGAGAATGAAAAGTCGTAGTCTCCTGCAACTCGTGCTTTCGGTAATTTGAAGGCAAAAGGGTCGCCTGCGGCGGCAGCTTTGGCAATTGACGGCCCGCCGGGGTAGGGGAGCCCGAGCATGCGGGCGACTTTGTCAAAGGCTTCGCCCACGGCATCGTCTTGCGTTTGGCCGAGCAGTTCGTAACTATCATGATCATAAAACAACACCAGTTGTGAGTGTAGACCGCTGACAATCAGCGCCAAAATAGGGAAGGGCGGGGGAGTCGGCAGCAAAAAATTGGCATAGACATGCCCAAGCACGTGGTGAACGGGGTAGAGCGGCTTGTTTTTTAGCAGAGCCAAGGTTTTAGCGGTGGTTACGCCAATCAAGAGGCTACCAACCAGGCCGGGTGCGTAACTGACGGCAATGGCATCAATGTCGTTCCAGGTTGAATGAGCCTTTTTCATCGCCTCGTCAATCACCGGTAAAATCACCTCAATATGCGAGCGCGCCGCTACCTCTGGTACGACACCGCCATACATTTTATGAATATCAACCTGTGATTGAATAACGTTACTTAAAGGCACGCGCCCGTTATCAACCACGGCCGCCGCGGTTTCGTCACAGCTGCTTTCGATGCCTAGAAATCTCATAATTATTGTTTATTATACATGGACAAGAGGGCGCCCGCATGGCGGACGCCCCCGAGCCTACTGCTAATTGATGAGGTGCGCGAAATTTCCAAGCCAATCACCGAAAGGCATGCTTGAATTACGGCTCGTACACCAGTCTGTGTAAGCGTCCAAAAGAAGCTTCAGCATCTCGGCGTCGAGGCCGTTCGCAGTTGCTTCACCCGACAATAGGGCCTTGTTGTTGAGTGCAATGCGCGTTTCAATACCGGCCGCAATGACGGCCTTCTCGGCATCAATGCGGTTTTGGCGGGTAGCCTCGATGAGCTTGATTTTTTCTTCGGCCTCGGTGGTTTCTTGCTGCAACTTCGCCTTATCGAGCGCGTCTTGCTCCTGATGCAGCCGCCGCTGGCGCAACAATGCCTCTTTGTCTTCTTCGAGTGCTAGCTCGCGCTCTTGAATGGCAAGCTGGTGCTCTCTGCGATAGTCTTCAGCAGACCGATGCTTAACCTCGAGAAGCCGCAACAGCGGTCGTGCGAAGCAAAGAAAGCAGAGAAGCATGAAGATTAGTGCAACGAGCGGCCAAAAGCCGGCCTTGAGCAGATCCACGGCAGTACTCTCCAATCGCTAGGTAAGCTTGGCTCTATTATGGCATTATTGACTCATACCGTCAAAACGATAAGCTTGGAGCCAGGACTAAGTGAGCTATAATTACCGGTGTATAAAAAGACGAAAGGTGTATGATGCAGCAATCGTTTGGTGTCTTTGAAGGGCTTGGTGTGCAAGAGGCAGTTATAATTCTTTTTTTTCTTGTTGTTTTAGCTTTTGTACTTGTGGTGCTATTTGACTTACTTGCAAAAAAGAAGGCAAGCTGGCTTTACAAATTAATATGGACACTCGTTATCGTTCTTATACCGCTCGTGGGGGCGCTTTTATTTTCTCGGCTCATCAAGGCGAACATGAAGAACCCGCGAGCCATCTCTAATGCAAAAAAGACGGCTCACGAGTGTTTGCTCTTCAGTGACTAATTTTGTGGTTAACCGATTAGCTCAAGCTCGCTGGCGACGAGTTGGCTGGCGAGGGTTTGCCATTTCATCTTCGGGTGGATGACGGCGATGTCGCCGTCGCCACCCGGATCTAGCGCGTCGAAGCCGTGGTAGAACGACTGCTCTGTGTCACAGAGCGAGTGATCTGCGAAGTCTGACCGCAGCGTACCGAACTTCGCATACGGACTAACGTAGTCAACATGGTGTGCCAGCGCCGTGCCGAACAGGGCGAGATCGAGATACGCCGAAACATCGTTGGCATCATTGATTTCAAAGAGTTTGCCCGGTGTGTTGCGCTCGGCTGCCGAGAACACTCCGCAGATCCGGTCGGCCGTATCTGGTGTGCTGGCATTTCGGGTGACGGGCTGGCCGTAACCTACCATGATCACCTGGGCTTGCGGCGCCAGTTGCTTGATCTTGCGAAGCAGCGTACTCAGGTCGACGATCATCGGGCCAATCAGCGCACCGGTGATTGCCGAAGGTGCTCCGCTGCAGTCACTGAAGATGCAGATGCCGGCATACTTGGCGAACTGGAGGTTGTTGGCCCCGACCGTGAGCAAGACGTGCGTTGTGCTCGCGTTGAGCGCGCCAAGCTGCGTCTGACGTACTGAATATGTCGTTGCGCCGCTACACGTTTTGTTGGTGAAGTTGACCAGCTTGCCAGCGGCACGCAACCTTGCGACGAGCTGCTCCGAATACGACTTGTAACTGCGGTAGCAGCCACCTGGCATGTTGGTGCCCGGCTGGTAGTCGACACCGTTAGCGCCGCTTGCACCTACGCCGCTGGCGACCGAATCTCCGAGTGCCACGATGTTCAGTGGTACTGCCGGTGTTGCCTGCGCGGGTGCAACTATGAGTGCTGCACTCAGTATGGCCGCGGTGCTCGCGGTGACGAGCCTAGCTTTCATGGATTTCAAGGTTCTTCCACTTCTATTCGGGTGATCGCTGAAGAGCATAGATAACTATAGCAGTAAACGCTATGGCATGATACTTCTGAGATAAGAAGTAAGTGCCAACGCTCAACACGGCGGTTAGCACGGAGCTATAGTAAGGCCGGGAAGCATACCCTCAAGCGGCAAGCTTTGCTACAATAGCCTTACGATGGAAGGTCTAAAACGGGCGGTTAAGAAAATCTTGCCAAGTGGTGCTCGGCGCAAAGTGGCAAATTATTATCATTTGTTAGAGGCGGTTATTGCTAACGTTCGTTATGGGTTTCCGGCTAGCGGCATGAAGGTAATTATGATTACCGGCACGAATGGCAAAACCACCACGGCCACTTTTATGACGAGTATTTTAAAGGCGCAGGGACTGAAGGTGGGCGCGCTGACAACGGCGTATTTTGAGGTTAATGGCCAGCGTTTTATTAATGATCAGAATATGACGGCGCTGCCGGTGCAAAAAATCCAGCAAAAGCTGGCTGAAATGAAAAAACACGGTGTTGAAGTACTAGTGCTTGAGGTAACCAGCCATGCCCTTGAGCAGCATCGGGTGTGGGGGGTTCCGTGCGAGGTAGCAGTAATGACCAACCTCACCCAAGACCACCTTGATTACCATGGCACGATGGAAGGCTATGCTGCTGCCAAAGCCAAATTGTTTCAGCAAAAACCACGCTATATTGTGCTGAACCATGACGACGATTGGTTCGATTATTTCGACCAGTTTCCGCCAGGCGAACAAAGTATAACCTATGGTACGCATGTTGATGCCGACTGTCGCCTGGTGAGTGCCCAAATGCACCGCGAGGGCAGCAAGGTTGAACTTGAGATTGATCATCAGACTAACATAAGCCTTATCATTCATTTAAGTGGCAAATTTAATGTATATAATGCTATGGCAGCGGCGGCAACCGGCTATGTGCTGCATGTTCATACCGATGCGATCGAAGAGGGCGTTGAGGCGGTTGAAGAAATTCCAGGCCGTCAAGAAAAAGTTGACGAAGGCCAGGCTTTTGAGGTGCTCATTGACTACGCCCATACGCCCGATGCGCTTGAGCAGCTACTTGATTCGGTGAAAAACCTTGGTAAACGCCGCGTTATTTTGGTGTTTGGTGCCACGGGCGACCGCGACAAAGGCAAACGACCGCTTATGGGTGAGGTAGCGGCGAAATTTGCTGACCGCATCATTGTCACCGATGAAGAAAGCTACAACGAAAACCCCGACACAATTCGTGGCATGATTTTAGACGGCATTAAAAAAGCCAAAGCTGAAGCCAAAACTGAAGAAATTGCCGATCGCCACCAGGCCATCGAAAAGGCGCTCAGCATTGCCCGCCGCGGTGACACGGTGCTCATTACCGGTATGGGGCATGAGCAGTATCGCATTGTCAACGGAGAGCGCCTCCCCTGGAACGACGCCGAGGTGGTGCGAGAGCTTTTAACCGCCTAGGTGGAGCTAAAACACTGCTTTCTGAGAACGGGTTTGCGCTAACTTGCGCTTCGTGCTATTGAGGGCATGGGCCATACGAATGATTCGGTATCGCCCTTTGTGAAGCGGAATCTCCCAGGTTCCAAGGTAGTCAACAACGTGCCCACCAAACGATTGTTTGAACTTCGTAAAACCAGCCCAGGGGTGATGCGGTTCATTGGGCGGCGCTATACCTGAAAAATCGAATATTTGCTGACCTTGACGCTTGGCGTCGATCATCGCAAAGCAGATTAATGCTGAGGCAGGTTGGGCTGAGCGAAAGCGGTAGTAAGCAGCAGCATGGGCATAATAGCGAGTCGTTGGGCTATCGTGGGCAATAATGGTCGCCGCCGGTTCACCTTTTACGTGAGCAATGAGAATAGCGGCCGCTTTGAGCGGTAGCAGCGTTTGTACTTGCGCGCGAAAATACTTATCGCTGTGTGGCTTCATTCCGGTGCGAGCAGCAACTTCGTGAATACAATGCAAAAACAGCTCAACATCGGCCGGGTCATAGCTTTTATGAAAGGTTAACTCATGTTTTTCAGGGTTTTTATAATCGCGGCGATTACCACTGGTAACGGCGCCCAACAGCGCTTCTTCAGATTGAGTAAGATCAATTTGTAAAGTGTGGGCTGGCTGCACCGTGCGGGCAGCGCGAAAGGCGCCCAAACGGGAGAGATCAGCTGCCGTTACCGGTGCCCGAGGCTCAATACGAATAAAATCAACCTTTGTTTCTAAAGCTTTTTGGCGCAAGGCATTCACGGCTTCTTGCAATGCTTTAGTGTTTTCTGCAGTAGGGCCGTACGGGCAGTGAAGGCGCGAGCCAAGATGGCCGCGCTCGAGAACTGCCAGCCACTGCCAGCCTTCGCCGCGGGCCCGAAACGTCTGCCGACCAAGGTTTGTCTGGAAGATCTCCCAGGCTTCAGATTGAAGAAAATGAGGCTGCAACATGCTACCCTAAGCTTACCAAAAAATCAAAGATAAAAAAGCTAACATATGCGAAACCCCCGAAGAGGCTCGCCTTTCAGGGGTGGGCAAAAATTGATGGCGTACGAGCACATCAACCAGCTGTGCGGCCTCGTGCGACTTGTTTTGCGGGTCGTGGCTGATATGCTTTTTTGGCGGGGTACGCCTCGCCGTACCGAGGGGAACAAAACGGCCTCGTAACCGTAATGCTTAACTTGCTCTACTAGCGGCTGATAACTACCGCGGCCACTGCCGAACCCTGGAACTATGCCAACGAACGGTCGACTTGCCAAGCTTGCCACCTCATTCAGGTCGTTGCTACATGCTGCCAAGAAGTTTATAGCGCCTCAAGTCGCGTCAGTCGATAAGGCTCTATTTGCTAAAGTGTATAATAAAGGCACATTGTTTAGCGGAGGATCCTATGAGTAGTGATATTTCTTCAATTTTTAAAGCATATGATATTCGTGGAAGAGTGGGTAGCGAACTAACCAGTGATGTTGCTCAGCGTGTGGGTGCGGCGCTGGCAGAATGGTTACCGAACGAGGGGCCGGTGGCAGTCGGGCGCGACATGCGGCTCGATTCAGCCGATCTTGCGGCGGCACTGATCGAGGGCCTTCGTTTACAGGGCAGAGAAGTGCGGGATATTGGCGAAGTCACCAGTGACATGATTTACTTTACAGTTGGCAAATTTGGCCTTGCCGGTGGCGCCATGATTACTGCCAGCCATAATCCTGGTAAAGATAACGGTATCAAAATGTGCCGCGAAGAGGCAAGGCCAATTGGTATCGAAAGCGGCTTGGCCGAAATACGCGACACCGTGCTGGCCGAAGCTATCGCCCCAACTCGCAATGAAGGCGCTTTGCTGCAAAAAGATGTGAAAAGCGATTGGGTGCAGCACGTGTTGCAATTTGTTGATGCCACCTCGTGGCCAAAAATGCGCCTGGCAATTGATGCTGGCAACGGCATGGCAGGTGCGATTATTCCGGTGCTTCAGGAGTTTTTACCCAGCGTCGAGATAATTCCAATGTATTTTGAGCTTGATGGTACCTTTCCTAATCATATTGCCAACCCGCTGATTCCAGAAAACCTCGTTGATCTACAAAAAAAGGTGCAGAGCGAAAAGCTAGATCTTGGTATTGCCTTCGACGGCGATGGCGATCGCGCGGTTTTAATAGATGAGACCGGCCAGCCACTGAGCGGCACAACCATGACGGCGATATTAGCGGCATACTTTTTAGAAAAGCAGCCAGGTGCCACGGTTCTATACAATGCTATTTGCGGCCGGGCTGCCAAAGAGACAATTCAGGCGCATGGCGGCAAGGCAATTCGCACGAAAGTGGGCCACAGTTTTATTAAAGCCGACATGCGTGAGCACGATGCAATTTTTGCCGGAGAACATTCGGGCCACTATTATTTTAAAGATAATTTCTGTGCCGATTCAGGGCTAATCGCTGCCGTGGTGGCGTTGCAAGTGTATGCTGAGAAGGGCAAGAAACTCAGCGAACTCGCACGAGAGTTTCGAACCTATGCGACTATTCCTGAAACAAACTTTGAAGTTGTCGACAAAACGGCCATTTTGCAGCGTATAGCTGGTGAATTTAAAGATGGCGAGCAAGACACGCTCGATGGCTTAACCGTGAATTATCCTGACTATTGGTTTAATCTGCGTGCCAGCAACACCGAACCGGTCATGCGGCTCAACGCCGAAGCAAAAACCAAAGAACAGCTCGCGACTTTGGTGGCGAAGGTAAAGAAAATGATTGCAGAACCAGAATCATAGCTGCGCTAGTGGCGAAGAATGTGGAGGGGCGAATATATCGCCCCCTCTTTATGACCCCTCCTTTAAAATGCGCCTCGCAATTGGTGCTGTGCGTTTAGAAGCTTCAAAAAACCATTCACAGGTGACATTGGGGAGTGTTTGACCGTTGAGCTCGCTTTGAAACAGATGATAGCAAAGCGCGAAGCGGCGTTGTACCTTTTGCGCAATGGCTGGATCAAGCTGGCTTGGGGCGGTGGCCCCCTCTTCATTGAGCAGCCAATTGGCGTACATTATCGCCAAGGTCTCTTGCCTGAAAGGCCACTTTTCTTTTAAGCCATTTGCCTGGATCAGAGCTTTGAGTTTGGAGCCAAAGCGATGCTTGGTAAGATACCAAACTTCCGGAAGCCCCCTGAACCGTCCTTCATTCCTGAGATGAACATAGCGACGCTTAACAGTGTGCAAAGTCACGAAGTCGATATCTGTTGGCACCTTGTCTTTACCCACTGCCAGCAGGTCGATGTACTGACTTGCTAGCTGGCGTTGTGTTTTACCCCAGCTTTTTTCATCGGCTACGGCTACGATCTGATCATAAAGTTCGATAGCCAGCTGGGCAGAAGCATCTTTTAGCTTCGGGGGGTAGTAATCTGTACTGTGTGATACTACCCTGGAGCGCGCCCTGGGCCTTCTTGAACGACCGTAGTGCCGTCGTTTGCGTATCTTCCTCTCCTCTCTGAAAGTGCTGCTCATTGGTCTTTTATATCGTACCTCAAAAGAGCTTGAATGGCACATTTTCTGGTTAATTGCTCATATGGTGTAACGAGGGGGCAATTATGCCCCCTCTGACGGTTATTACCTACTTTTCATCATCGAGCCTGACTTTTTCGTAAATGCCGGCAAACCAATCGCAGCTTACCCCCGACAAGAACCTAATTGCGTCGCCGAGGTCGCCTTCCAGCTCACGGCAACAGCGTGCAAACGTTTCACGTACAGAGACGACAAGCGCAGAAGCCAACCTGCCCGGCTGCACCACGCCATGTACTAGCGACTTAGCATACTTGGCAGCAAGCTCTCGTTGAGTAAGCGGATAAGCTTTAAAGCCTGCCTGCTTTTGAAGCAGTCTATGGAAATACCATGTAACATAGCGGCAAACAAACACCGAAGTCAGTGGGAGCGTCGGGTAACGCTCTTTACGCAGCCGAACATACGCCTGATCAACGGCGGCATGCACATTCTCGGGAAGGTTCCGTGGCAGCTGGCCATCACCCACCGTAATTGACTCGGCATAGACAATTGCTAGCCGCCTTTTTGCTTTATTCCAGCCCCTAAGGGTGGCAATTTCGCCTACTTGCACCTGAAGCTCCGCGCCGAACAAAGCGGAAACACTGGGAGCCGATGCTGCCCCCGACTCATTCCGTACCCGGGGGTTGGGCTTGAACCTGGAGTCATTCCCTGCAAGCCAGCTATCGACTTGCTTGGTAATGAAGTCGTCGAGGTCGCGAGGCTGCTCGCCGGTCTCGTCTATCCTCCATAGGGCATAATTTTGGAAGCTACGCTCCTCTGTTCGCCATTGAGGGTTGCTTATTAGAAAGTCCTCTATTATGTTGTAAATTTTTCGAATGAGCGCCGTTTCGGAATTAGTCTCTCTTTTATGCTTGCGCGACATCTTTGCTGCGCCTTCTGCTAAAGTACACGGGCAATAACCGATCATTTCTACCATATAATGAACTGCTTTTGCAGTCAAAAAACAGAGCAATCAAACAATGCGCTGTGAAGTCAGCCGAAAATGAATACAAAAAACTTGGCACTCGGCACTATTGAGTGCTAATATAACTACGAGCCCTTAGCGGGAAACTAAGAGACAGATAAAGGAGGTCTATTTATGAGTGTTCCACTCAAACCACTTGCTGATCGCGTTATAGCGGTAAAAGAAGAAGTTAAAAGCAAAACTGCCAGTGGCTTATATCTGCCCGACAGCGCAAAAGAAAAATCATCGGTTGCAATAGTAAAAGCCGTTGGCCCAGATGTAAAAACTATCAAGCCAGGCGACCGTATTGTCTACAAAGAATACAGCACGACTGAACTGAAAGTAGACAGCACCGAATATCTAATCGTAAAAGAAGAAGACATACTGGCGACACTCGCCTAGTTAAGGAGGTAGAATATGGCAAAAAAAGTATTTTATGACGATGACGCACGTCGCCGCGTGCTCGGCGGTGCCAAAGCACTGTATGATGCAGTAAAAGTCACAATGGGCCCAAAAGGCCGCAACGTGGTTATTGGCAAGAGTTATGGCAGCCAAACAGTCACGCACGATGGCGTGACGGTCGCTCGAGCAATTGAACTGCCAGCCGAAGACGACGAGACGCTTGGCTATAACGTTGGCGTTGAACTTATTAAACAAGCTGCCAGTAAAATGAACGATGTAGCTGGCGACGGCACTACCACTGTTACCGTGCTAACTTACAACATCTTGAACGAAGCTAACCGCTTAATTGCTGCTGGCCACAATCCAATGGAGCTGCGAAAAGGGGTTGAAGCTGCCGGTGCCGAAGTGCTAAGCGCACTGGCAAAACTAGCTGAAGACATTGGCAGCAAGAAAAACCGCGTGGCTGAAGTTGCCACCATTGCAGCAGGTGATAAAGAAATTGGTGAACTGATCGCCGGTGTTATTGATCAGATCGATAGAGACGGTGTCGTTACTGTTGAAGAAGGTCAAAGCCTGAAGATGGAAGCCGAGGTGGTTGAAGGCTTTACGACTGACCGCGGCTTCATTAGCGCCTACATGGTGACCGATTCAAACCGCATGGAAGCAGTCTATGAAAAGCCAGCCATTGTCATTACCGACAAAAAAATCGCCAGTATTCAAGAGTTCTTGCCCATGCTGGAAAAACTGGCACAAGCTGGCAAAAAAGACCTCTTATTGATCGCCGAAGATGTTGAAGGCGAAGCCATGGGCACCCTTATCCTTAACAAACTAAAAGGTGTCTTTAATACCGTTGCCATCAAAGCTCCCGCCTTTGGCGACCGACGCAAAGAGGTGCTGCAAGACATCGCAACCCTCACTGGCGCAACCGTTATTACCGAAGACCAAGGCCTGACTTTTGAGAATGTCGAGCTTGATGTTGTTGGCACGGCCCGTAAGGTCATTGTTAATAAAGACCAAACCACGATTATTGAAGGCGCCGGTAAAGCGAAGGCCGTTGAGGCTCGTGTCGCGCAAATTAAGGCTCAAGCCCTCAATGCAACCAGCGAATACGACAAAGAGCAGCTCGATAAACGCGCAGCTGCGCTCGGTGGCAAAGTGGCCGTTATTAAAGTTGGCGGTGCCAGCGAAGTTGAAATCGAAGAGAAGAAGTTCCGTGTTGACGACGCGGTGGCCGCAACCAAGGCCGCACTCGCCGAAGGTGTGGTAGCCGGTGGCGGTGTGACGCTCGTTAACCTCTCAAAACAGCTGAAAACCGACAATACCAGCAGCTTTGCAGCTGGCCGCGGGCTGGTAAAGCAGGCACTTCTAGCTCCTTTCGCACAGCTTATGGAAAACGCCGGCAAGAACTCGGCCGCATTACTGGCGAAACTGCTTGATGCTAAAGACGGCCAAGGTTTCGATGTAAACGATCCTGCCGACAAGCTTGTCGACATGAAGGCAAGCGGTGTCGTTGACCCTGTGCGTGTCACAACTCAGGCAATCCAAAACGCCGTATCTATCGCGGCAACAGCGATGACCATGGGTGCGCTGGTGGTTGAAATCCCTGAAAAAGAAGCGCCAATGCCAGCCGGCGGCGGTATGCCCGGCGGCATGGGCATGATGTAGCCTCGCATCATTTTAAAAACGACCTCTGTTACAAGAGGTCGTTTTTTGTATTTACAATAAAAGTATTATTAAGGCGCCTCCGGCCCGCGGAGTTTCTTTTTGGCTATATTTGTTGTAAACTACATTAGTTCAATGGTTTCTGCCGAGAAGGGCTCCCTGCTTGTGCTTAATGAGCATGAATTTCAAGTCATACGTAATTTCTTGGGGAAGCATGCGCCACCATTAACCGATGAGCAATGGATATTTGTCGGCTCATCAGAGTTACGCTCGGTCATCCTTGCTTTTGTTCTACACCAAAAGCACTCTAAAGACGGTATCCTGAGTGGATCACTGGAAGAAGTGTTGGAAGAGGCTTTTGGCAATCTCTCATCAGCGCTGCGAGCTATCATGTTTGGTGAGCTAACGAAGACGGGGCTTGCGCATGAGTTTTGGTTTAAAGGTGAGGTTATAGCCTGGGTGACTCCCACGCCGCAGATGACACTGGAGCTGCGCATGATAGGCGTTGTTCCGGCGCTTGACGGCTACATGCAGCGTCTTCAAGACAAGGCCAATAAAATGTCAGATGAACCAAAAACTGTTAAAAGTGTTATGCAGCTGGCTAAAAAGCACGGGATTAGTGAGGGCAAACCAGTGGTTGACTACTATCAAGACATATTTGATCCTTTGTTTTAATAGCATAACCTAAAACATTTGGGGCTAGCAAGTTGAGGTTTCTCCTTGCAAGAAGTCGTCCGTTCAAGGGCGCACCCACCCCGGCCCGCGTTCGCGGTGCCGGGGAGTTTTATAACTAACAGAAAGCACAAACCAGGTGAAATTTGCATTATTGACATTTTGATGTTAATCATTATAATCAGATGCTGTCCGATCGAGACACGATCTGGAGGAGAACTTGAGCACTCAAAGCGACGACAAGGCAGCGGCAGAGTTGTTGGAAGAAGTGATGGCGCTGCCCGTTCCCGAGCGGAGCGCAAAGATCGCAGCACTGCTTCGTGAACGGAAGCTTACCGACGAGCGTGGTCAGATTCCGTCTGACTTCACCTTGCAGGACAGGCTGAGGAGGCTATTCGGCAAACCGACTTTTAATCAGCTTAATACGCTGCGGGCCGGCCTCAATAAGCATGGGCTGCTGGAACGGCGCGGCAACACTATCTATGTGTTGCTACCTGCAGAAAAGGAGACATCGGTGCCGGGTTCTACCGCCTCGAATCCGGCTCCAAAACCGGCAGCGAAGCCGCCCGCCCACAGCAAGCCTTCACCCACCAGAAAGGCGACGGCCAAGAAGCCAGCATCGAAGAGGAAGGCGGCTCCACGCGGGAGGACGGCAGGGCCCACCTCTCGGAGCGCGCAAGCACCTACACCCCTCGAGCCGGCGGCTCCAGTGGTGGCCGAGGTGCCTTCCGAGGCTCCCGCCGAGGCTGAGCAGATGGATGTTCTCGGTGACCCCGGCCAATCGCTGATCGACCTCATGAGCCAGCGAGCTCAAGATGCCCAGTCTCAGGCGACTGCGGCAGGGTTGGCGCTGGAACTGATCGCGGGCATGAACGTCAATCCGGGCGCGCTGCCCCGGATTATCGAACAGCTGGTCGAGGTGCTGAAGCAGCTCGAACCAAACAGCCTGCCGCAGTTCGTGGCGGTACTGCAGGGTGTGCTGCAAGAACCTCAGCTCGACGAAAACTGATCGGACAACGGGCCGCCGGTGCGGCATCAACCGCACTGGCGCGCCCTGCGTCATTGTTTAAAATAGAACAACTCAACTCAGGCATGGGTTGCTGTATTTGAAATAATGCTGTAGTATACGCAAGTCCGATAGACAGCATCCTAGCTCGATTCCAGCGGAGAAACTTTTGACAGATCAAAACGCAAGTCACTGGCAGACTGCAAAAGGTAACCTTGCTGAGATTCTTGGGAGCGAATTTATTGAACGCTGTCTCACTCGCAAGCTGAACGACCATGACGTGAGTGCACTCCTCAACGGGCGCTCTGACGAAGAACGGTTGAGAATTATACGTGGCCTAGATATTCTAGGTGTACTGCCCTTTGCACTCGATATGATCTCAGCGGAAAGCTGGGCACGTATTTCTAAGAGAAGAGAGGCCAGCGAGTTACGGGTAGCTGCCGCAGCAAGAGCCGCGATTGCTTATTTGAGCGGCAGGCAAGATCTTGATCGTTTTATACTGTTGCTTCAAATACTACGAGAGGAATTTGATAGCTGAAGACTCGGGCATGGTGCGACAGTGTTTGCATTACACTGTCGCACCATGACATATTTAATGAAGTTATATTGTGACAACAACCACCTCGGAGCATACCTAATACCGTTCATCTGTGAGATTGGGCAGCACAATACTCGAAGGTATTTGCGAAAGAGTAGATTTGCACTACGATATATTGACTAAACCATATATTGGTGGTAATATAAAATTATGAATCACGCAGCTTCTTTTGAAGGGTCACACCAAAACAGACCACCAGAACCACATCAAAAAAATGAGCTCTATTTAGAAACAGCTAATGCAATTCGCCAGACTATGGGTGAAGCAGATGCATCAGATTACTTAAAGCATCACGAACAGTATTCGTTTGGCCCAACCGGCGAGGCAGTGAACCCATTACCCGAAATGCGCAATACACCAGTGGCGCATGAGTATAACCGCGCCGCTTTTGGGTCGGCTCAGAATGAACAAGCAGTTCAGCCTAATCAGCAAAGCAATGTTATTGATATGGGAGCCTACCGCAAGGCGCGCCGGGCCGCGCCCCAGCCTATTGAATACGCGCGCTTTCCCCAGGGTCCTGAAATTACTCCATCTCCTGCAAGCAAACCAACACGCCGTATGATGGGCCGTATCGCGGCGTTATGGCGAAAAACTGCATAGGCTTATTCACACCTAGTAATCATCTTTTTATAGAATTTACAAAAAACTACGCCGCTTTTTGGCTGGCAAAATAGTCAATTTCTTTCACAATATCAAGCAGTGCTTCAGCGCGTTCGGTTTCGTCTTCAATTGCCTTGGCGGATTCGTGGGCCGGCGCAAGCAGCGAGGTGTCGTCGGTTGAGCGAATGATGAGCAGCATAGTGTCGAATTTTTCTTTGGCTGGCAAATCTAATTTTGTTACCAACGGGCGGAGCTCTTCGAGCGCCTCTTTTTTAATTGCGTCAAGCGCGGGGTTGTTACGGTCAGTGGCTGCTGGGGAAACTACTGTGTTATCTGTAGTTGCCACGTCGGTTACGGGCGGCGGCGTGCTAGTTGCAGCCGCCGGCGGATCAACCGTTTTAGTGTCGGCCTTTACTCCTGGCGCTGGCATTTCTTCATATTGCAGGCTGTTGTCGCTATGGGCTTCAGGGTCGTGCGTTGCCATGTCGCGTGCCTGTTTTTGAACGCCTTGCAATACCTTTGCTAGCTCTTGGTCATCGCTAATTGGTTGATTTTGATTCGTATCCATTGCCACCCTTTTACCAGTTATGAAGGAATTTTGTTATGCTTATTACCAGTACTGTATCACAGCGCTTTCACCCTGTGAAGCCTACGAAAGGAATTAAAATGTTAGACGATGTAAAACTCATTACTGAGCGTGATCCAGCTAATGCTTTTGCATTTGCCACACACCCGCCCAAGCATCTGGCCTATAATTTTGAGATTGCTCGCACTGTGCAGTATCCCGGTGAACTGCGAAATATTGTTTTTGCTGGTATGGGCGGCAGCGCCTTGCCGGCAGAGTTCTTACACACCTTCCCGACACTCACTGTGCCGTTTATCATCAGTAAAGAATATAAAGTACCTGAGTTTGTAAATGAGCACACATTAGTTATTTGTGCCAGTTATTCGGGCAATACTGAAGAAACACTGGCGGCATTGGCCGATGCTGAGAATCGTGGTGCTGCGATTGCGATTATAACGCACGGTGGTCAGCTGGCTGATCTTGCCCGCGAGAAACATCTACCCCTGGCTGCTATTCCGGCTTGCCCCCAGCCGCGTACAGCTGCCTTTTATATGTATCGTGCGGCCTGCGAGTTTTTGGTAGCAGCCCGGTTTGTTGAATATAGCGTGCTTGACGAGCTGGCGGCTTTAAGTGAGCCACTGCAGCAAGTGGTGCTTTCTTGGCAGCCCGGCATTCCAGCTAATCATAATGTGGCAAAACAATTGGCTGAAAAAATGCAAAACACCACCCCGATTATCTACGCTGGGCCATTAATGTACCCAGCGGCTTATAAATGGAAGATCGGCGCTAACGAAAATGCTAAAAATACGGCCTGGTGCAACTACTATCCTGAAATGAACCATAATGAGTTCATTGGGTGGAGTTCTCACCCCGAGCAGAAGCCGTTTAGTGTGATTGATCTCATCTCGTCGTTTGAGCACCCGCGCGTTCAGAAACGCTTTGTAATTAGTGAAAAATTGCTGCAAGGCATGCGGCCGCCGGCTATAGAAGTGCAGGCTCATGGGGGCAGCGCGCTTGAGCACATGCTCTATCTTATCTTGCTGGGTGATTTCGCCACGACATATTTGGCAATTTTAAACAATATCGACCCAACACCAGTAGCACTGGTTGAAGAGCTGAAAAAAGAGCTCGGTTAACAGACACCGTCTAGAAGTGGCCGTAGCTTCTTAGTTTTGGCGTTTGCATATCTTTATAGTATTAGAACTTGGCCCCATTTACACCCGTTCTATCGTAGAAGGGCGGTGGTTTCTAGGATAGCTGCCGCAAGGCTTCAATTGGATCTTTTTTAGCCGCTCGAAGTGCCGGAAAGATACCAAAGATAATGCCCACAATCACTGAAACGCATAGCGACCAGCCAACGATTTCCCAGGTGAGCGCTGGCGAGAAGGCCAGCTGGAACGACACCAACAGGGCAATAAGATAGGCAAGAACGATGCCAAGTACACCACCAGTCACGCTCATCATGACTGATTCAACCAAAAACTGCCGCAAAACCTGCGCATGGGTAGCACCAACCGCTTTTCGAATGCCGATCTCGCGTGTTCGTTCGGTAACAGCTACGAGCATAATATTCATAACACCAATACCACCAACGAGCAGTGAAATGCCAGCGATAGCGGCGGTGTATTTTGTTAATTCGGCAAAAAGAGAGTCAGTGATCTTGAGCGCCTCATCAGAACCAATCACGGCAATGTCGTCAATTTTATGCGCCTCTTTTAGTCGTTGGCTGACGTTTTTTGTGATTGTCTTCACATTTGAGCCATCGGCCACCCGAAAGTTAATAGTTTGAATTTGGGCTATGCCTTGGTTCATCGCTTTGCCGGCATCAACCGAAACAAACGCTGCCCGGTTAATATCATAAAGCCCGTTGAGTGCAAGCGGGAGGTTGCTGTGATTTAAAATACCAATTACCGTGTAGTCTTCGCCGCGAATTGAGATTTTTTGGCCAATAGTTTGGTCTGAGCCAAGCAGTTCGTTGGCAAGCGTATCGCCAAGTACCACCGTATTACGGTTAATGTTGCTATTTAGAAATTCACCGGCCTTCATCGATTGCGACAGCACATCAGGCAGATCAGGACTAGTGGCGATAATTTGAGAGCTTTCAGTGCCATGCTCGCTACTTGCAATAGGGCCACGAAGTGACATAACAGGCGCCGAACTACTCACGCCTGGTGTGTTTTTTACAACCTTGCTATCTTGTTCACTCAGGCTACTGGCGCTGAAATTTGCCAATAAGTCATAGCTTAGTATTGCTCCTGTTTGGTCTTTTGCCAGCTTGCCCGGCCGTATTGTTACTACTTCGCCGCCAAATTGGGTAATTTGCTTGCCGATAGCTTGCCTGGCGCCCTCACCGAGCGCTAATACCAGTGTGACTGCTGCAACGCCAATAACAATGCCAAAAACAGTAAGAAAGGTGCGAACACGGGCAGCCCTTAGACTGGCAAATGCAATTCTAAAGTCAGCCAGCCACATCATGAGGTATTGTCTTTCGTCTTTTTAGTTCGTTGAGCCCCAAGTGGTTTTTTGCTATCTTTCTTCTTTTTTGGCTTTTTTACGGCGGTGTCACTGTCAATTTTGCCATCGACCATTTGAATAACGCGATCGGCATAGACGGTGAGATTGGGGTTGTGGGTAACCATAATAATCGTATTCCCGCGTTTATGAATTTCTTTTAGCTCATTCATAATAATTTCGCTCGATTTTGTGTCGAGGTTACCAGTTGGCTCATCGGCTAAAATAATTGACGGCCGGTTCACGAGAGCCCTGGCGATGGCTACGCGCTGCAATTGCCCGCCCGAAAGCTGATGCGGCATATAATATTCACGTTCTTGCAGGCCAAACGTCTTTAAAAGCCGGCTGGCAGCATGAGCACGAGTTAGTTTACTCTGACCATGATACATTAAGGGCAGGCTGACGTTATCAAGTACGTTGAGTCGATTTAACAGGTTAAAGCTTTGAAAAACAAAACCGATTTTAGTGCGGCGAATGCGCGCTCGGCGGCGATGGCTCAGGTCGGCTACTGGCATACCATCAAGTGCGTAACCGCCGTGTGTGGGGGAATCAAGCAGCCCCAGAATATTCATTAAGGTGGTTTTTCCTGAACCGCTCGGGCCCATAATAGTAACAAATTCTCCCTTGTTAATTGAAAGTGAGATGGCATCGAGCGCAATAGTAGTAGCATCACCATAGCCAAACAGCTTGCTTAGTTGGTTGATTTCAATAACCGGGGAATTCATTGCTACCCTTATTATAGATAGCTCGGCTTTATTAGTACAACTTGAATTGTGCGTTTTTATGACAACTTTTGTCGCCCAGATCATGATGTTTCCAAAAACACGTTGTCTTCGCGCCATGAAGAATGCATCAGTACTTCCTGGGTGGCTGCGAAACTCGCTTCGCTTAGACAGTCCTCGCCACACCAGGAAGTGCTGATGCATTCTTCTGGGAGCGGCAAGAGTTTTGAAAACATCATGACCCGGGCAACAGTTTCTCTTAAGATCGAGTAAAATAGAAAACTAAGGAGAGGTGGCCGAGTGGTCGAAGGTGCACGCCTGGAAAGCGTGTGTACGGGCAACCGTACCCAGGGTTCGAATCCCTGTCTCTCCGCCAAGAGCATAGCCCTGAATATTATGATCAGGTTGTTCTTATGATATGATTTATCGAACACATTTTTGTTATTGCGAGTAAATTCACTTCCTCAATCTTATCGGATTCAATTCCTTGCGGTGTTTTTTTGCAAATCTATTAGCAAAACGTTCTGCTCTATCGAGCCTATGGAGCGCCACGCGACCATCAATTTCCAATGCTTCGGCGATGCTAACAATCGTTCGAACAGGAATAATTCCAAGGACTTTCCCTTGATAACTCCCGTCATCTTTATCTTTAAATAAATAGTGATATAAACGCTCTTTTCCAAACCTGTTTTTACAAACAGCATGGCCTAATTCGTGTCGCAGTGTTTTATTGAGCCTGGCTACGCCAGCAATAGTTACACTTTCGGGAGTTAAAGGAATGCCAATACTGTGTCGATACGACAACATCTTCGTAGGATCATCGGGATCTAATTGTTCACGAAAGCCGATGCTTCTATAGCCGCCACTACAAATAGCCGGCAGATTAAAACGTTGTTGAAATTCTTTGGGGCCCGAAAACTCTAAGTGCAGCGCTGACTCAATGGCACTCCAACCCAATGTTTGCTGAAGAAATAGCTTCAGTTGATCAACATCAATATGAATTCGCTCTTCAAGCTCGGCTATATCGGGTCGAAATACGATTCGTGGTTCGGTTGCCGAGGGTATATTGATGCGTTCAATGCGTACGAAAGCCTTACTGTCGGGAGATCATCTGTGGCATCCATGGTGAGGTTTGGCGAACCGTCTTTTCGGTGATCATTCGATTCTAGCGGTACAGCTGCTCGCGAGTCAATGGTAAATTGTTGTTAATACCTTTACTAAACACAAATTGGCCAAGGCCAAGGTCGCCATAGCGAAACCCGGCAGCCGAAGAGGCCAGCCAAAGCCGCCACATGCGATAGAATTGTTCGTCAAACATCTTTTTAACGGTGCGTTCGTGCGACTCATAACGGCGCAGCCACTCTTCAAGGGTCATGGCATAATGCAGTCGCAGGTTTTCATAATCAAGCAGCCGAAAGCCATGGCGTGGTGCCAAATGGGTAATTTCGGCATTGGTAGGCAAGTAACCCCCCGGAAAGATATATTTATCAATCCACGGATCAATTGGCCGCTCAAACTCTTGAGTAATCGTATGTAGCACCGTTAGGCCACCTTCGCGAAGCATGGCGTCGACGGCTTTAAAATAATACTCATGGTTACCGCGGCCAACATGCTCAAACATACCAACGCTTATAATGCGGTCAAAACTTTCACCGCGCGTTGCTAAATCCTGATAATTACATAATTCAAAGCTAACTTTTTTGCTTACACCGGCTTTTTTGGCGGCCTCGGTGGCATGTTTTAGCTGTTCTTCGCTGAGTGTAATGCCAAGGCCGGTAATGTCATATTTTTTGGCGGCAGTAATTAGCAGTGTGCCCCAGCCCGAGCCAATATCGAGCAGGCGCTGCCCAGGTTGTAGCTGCAGTTTTTTCAGCAGATGCTCAACCTTTTGTTGCTGGGCTTTTTCAAGCGGGTCGCTTAGCTTTTTGTAATAAGCACAGCTATACATCATTGATATATCAAGCCAGAGCTTGTAAAAATCGTTGCCTATATCATAGTGATGTTGAATATAATTTTTTTGGCGAGATTTTACGTTACGATGCAAGGGTGTGAGGGCTTTACTGAAAGGCAGAGGTTTAAAAACGGCTCGGTTTTCAGAAATGAGCCGATTCAAACTTGTGAGCGGCCCCTTAACATCAATGAGACCCTTGCTATAGCCTTCGCCAAACCCTAAGGTAAGGCTACGCGCCATTGCCCGGAGTGCCTTGGGCGAATGAAAGGTTACGGTAACATAAGGCTCATCGGGGCCGTATTTTCGTTTGTCGCCATCCCAAAAACGAACCAAGACGCCGCCGTGGCGGAGTTTGCTCATGAGCTGGTCGTAAAGCTGTTTTTCTAACATTTTACCCCAGTATACTTTTAAATCGCTTTTGTGGACAGTGTGAAGTATTTTTTTAAAACTAAAAACGAGCGCACAATGTCGCTCGTTTTTTACGTAAGGCTTACTGTTAGCTGGCTTTTTCTTTGTTAACTTCTTTAGCAAGTGTGATAATGCCAGTGACATCAGCTGGTCGGGCAATTTTATCAGGAGTAGGGTCGCCGACACCGTCATAGTTGTAGCCCTCGTCTGGTGACGAAACACGAATCTTACCGCTCGGTGAGACATTAACCGCTGTGCCGCGATTGCTTGCTGCATCCCACTTATCTGCAACGGCGCCAAAATGACTCACATGAGTGTCTGGGTTTTGAACCGCTTTTTCAAGATCATCAACATCAATCTTGCCATCACGTTGACGTTCTGCATTAAGGTCAGCCACTACCTCGGCCGGAATGTTAAAAACGACTGAACTTGAACCTTTTTGACCAAAGTCCTCTACAGAAAGGGTTGCATGCTCGGGGCTGTAGTTGGCATACGCCGACTTGACACTCTCACCAAGACGGCCTTCACGATGGCCAGTTTTATTTGCTACGCCAGTGCCATGCAAGTTTTGCTCAGCTCCTAGAGCAGGGTCTTTCAATTCTTCCATAACACTAAGAGCTTCTTGTTTAGCGGCGGCATCAAGCATTTGGCGCTCGTCTTTTTGTTCGGCAGCTACCAATTGTTTATCGTCGATACCTTCAAAAGTAGAGCCTTTTTCGGCAGTTTTAGGTGCCTGAGGTGCTGTATTATGTGATTTTTCAACACTGTGCTGAGGTGCGGGCGCTTCATGAGACATGACTGCGTGTCCTGTAGCACCCAAGCCTACTCCGGCTACTCCAGTTAGAAGAAGTGTCGCTTTAGAACCGAGGCGGCGTATCCTATCTCTTATTCTATCTTTTCTTTCATTTTGTGGGTTTATTGGGTTTTCTGGTGTTTGTGTTTTCATAATGACTAGACTCTATCATTAATGTAGGCAATTGTCAACCCCGGCATACCAACTCACCACCTTAGCAACATAAAAGGAGCGAGGGGCGTTAGCCCCTAGCTCCAAAAAAGCAGGCGTCCTACACTGTTTAGTGCTAACTAAACAACAGAGAGGAGCCTGCCATGGCTTATTCTACCAACCCTAATCTACCTAAAGCGAGAGCAATTGCCATGCAATTGCTTGTCCGAGAGGGCGTAGCCCTTTCGGTAGTGGCCAACCGTTGCGGCGTGCACCGCAGTACCATTTGGCGCTGGAAGCGCAAATGGAATGTACTAAACCAGCATGTCCAGTTCACCAACGACAGCCGACCAAGCAGACAAGCTGGCTCAGTCTTCCGGTTCACCCCCTGCACCTGGCGTATCCCAACTCTAGCCTCACGGCCACGCACCAGTCCCAAAGCCATTGCCGCACAGATTGTCGCCCGGGTGCTGGAGCTACGCCGCACACTCAAGCGCTGCGCCGAGGTTGTCTGGTACTATGCAACAACCAGAGAGGGGCTGTCGGTCAGTCTCAGCAGTGTACGCCGCATTTTGCGGCGTCACCACTGCTTTGACGGTGCAAGAAAGAAGCGGGTACGTCCAGATAACCCCAGGCGTCCACACGTTACCAAACCTGGTGAACTGGTACAGACAGACACCGTCCATTACATTTGTCCACTCACCAAGCATAGGCGCTACGTGTATACCGTCATTGACCTGCACACTCGCATGGCTTATGCCGAAGTGCACAGCCGGATTCTGCCAGGACTGGCGGCGAGCGTGGTACTACGTGCCAGCCAGCAGTTTGGCTTTGGCTTTGAGCTCATCCAAGCCGACAACGGGCCAGAGTTTGGGCGGTACTTTGCCCAAAGGTTAGCAAGCCGAAACATTACCGTTCGGCACAGCAGATTGGGCAGGCCCAACGACAACGCCCACATTGAGAGATTCAACCGCACTGTCCAAGAAGAATGCCTTGGCAACAGGCTGACCTACAAGACTACAAACAGAGTAGTCCAGGCCCGCCTGACGGCGTACCTGGACTACTACAACCATGAACGGGTACACTTAGGATTACAGTTGCGGACGCCTGCTGAGATGTTGCAGAGGTTTTGAGGTTTGTACGTACCGTTCGAATGGTCTCTTTTTAAGTTTATGAGCTTTTCTTGCTGTTTCGTTTGTTTTTGCTATACTACAGCACATGAAGTCACCTACCCGATATATATTTATCACCGGGGGTGTGCTCTCTGGAATCGGAAAAGGCATAACGGCGTCGGCAATCGGCGCCGTTTTTAAAGCCCGCGGATTTTCCGTTACGATGCAGAAGTGCGACCCTTACTTAAATATTGATGCCGGCACTTTAAACCCGGCTGAACATGGCGAATGTTTTGTTACAAAAGATGGTGCCGAAACCGATCTCGATTTAGGCCACTATGAACGGTTTTTAGACGCAGATATGAACCAAAAAAGCGCCACCCTGACGGGCCGCTTAATTCGCGATTTAATCAACGACGAACGCTCGGGCAAATTCCTTGGCAAAACGATCCAGCTCGTGCCGCACCTAACGGGTGCCATTCAGCAATCGATAGTTGATGCCAGCAAAGGCAGTAGCATTCATATTGTCGAAATAGGCGGAACAGTCGGTGATTACGAAGGCCTCGCGCATCTTGAGGCAATTCGTGAGTTTGCCCAAGCCAGGCCAGGGAAGTGCCAGTTCGTGCATGTGCTCTATGTGCCATTTATTGACACAACAAAAGAGTTTAAAACAAAACCGGCTCAAAATTCAATTCGCGACCTTCGTCAGTTTGGTATTGTGCCTGATTTTGTGGCGGTGCGTGCCGAACAGCCCACAACACCCGATGTTCGTGCCAAGATCAGCTTATTCGGGGGCGTACCGGCAGAAAATGTGATTATGCTCGAAAATGCCCGAACGGTGTATCAGGTGCCTTTAACCTTAGAACAACAGCATATCGGGCGCCTGCTTTCGAAGCGTCTCGGCCTCCCTATTAAAAAAGCCTATATGCAACCCTGGAGAGCGTTAGTAAAACAAGCAACAGCCACTTATGCAAAGACAGTTCATATTGGCATTGTTGCGAAATATCTTAATAACGAAGATACCTATTATTCGGTTATAGAGGCGTTAAAAGCTGCCGCTTGGCATGAAGGTGTTAACTTGCAATATACCTGGGTGAGTGCCGAGCATATTGAAAAAGCAGGCACCGCACACCTAGCATTTTATGACGGACTCTTGGTGCCCGGTGGGTTTGGTATTCGGGGTGTTGAAGGAAAGATTGCGGCAGCCGACTACGCGCTTGAGCATAAAAAGCCCTATCTTGGCATTTGTCTTGGGTTGCAAGTGGCGGTTGTTGCCGCCGCTCGCCGTGGTGGGCTGGCTGAAGCTACTACTGCCGAACTTGATCCTGACGCAAAAAAGCCAGTTGTTTATATTATGGCCGACCAAAAAGGCAAAGAGGCAACCGGTGGCACAATGCGCCTCGGCGATTATGCGTGTATCTTGCGAGAGAGTTCTCTGGCCAAGAAGACATACGGCAAAAAGCGTATTATTGAGCGGCATCGCCACCGCTACGAAGTGAACATAGCCTTTCAGAAGCAGATTGAAGCGGGTGGCCTTATTATTTCTGGCACCTCGCCTGACGGCACATTAGTTGAGGTTGTCGAGGCAAAGCACCACCCGTATATGCTCGCAACTCAGGCGCACCCTGAATTCAGCTCATGCCCCATGCGGCCCTATGCACCGTTCATTGGCTTGATCCGGGCCTCGGTTCGTTAATTTGTTATACTTGTAAAAGCTATGTTTTTAAAATTATTATTGCGCCAACAATTAGCTGTTGTGCTCTGTTTTGCGGTGTTTGTTGGCTTATTACTGTTTGCGATAGGTGTTTGGCGTAACCAAACCTATGACTATTGGTATCTTATGCCTAACTTACTTCTGAGCGTTATTCCATTAGTTGCTGCGCTCTGGCTGAAGCGGTTGCTTAGAACAAAGCTCCGGCGCCACTGGTTGCCAATAACCGCGACTATTGTTTGGCTGCTGTTCTTGCCCAATAGCTTCTATATTGTGACAGATTTTATTCATTTGCCCGAAAGCTCACGAGTTGATATTGTGCAAGATATAGTTATGTTGATGCAATTTAGCTTGCTTGGCCTTCTATTTGGCTATATCAGCCTCTATATAGTGCATCAAGAGATATTAAAGAGGCACCTTGTGCAGAAGTTGACTGCTTCGATCGTGGTGAGTTTCGTGTTACTGCTGTGCGGTTTTGCCATTTATATCGGCCGTGAGCTTCGTTGGAATAGTTGGGATATATTGCTGCACCCACTAGAGCTTGCCGAGAGTGTTGCTTTACGGTTTGCTCACCCTGTGCTTTACCCTGAAAGCTGGAGTATGACTCTTAGCTTCTTTGTATTTTTAACCAGCATATATTTTGTGGGACGGCAACTGGCTACATCTAAGAGGGAATCGTAGCTCAGAGTACTGTTATAAGGAAGAGCGGCGATATATTGACATAAGCGAATTGACATGTTATCGTATAAGCATGAAACAACCAAACGAAGATCCTTTTGGCGGCATGCATCTTTCTATGGGAAGACTAGTAAATGAAATAGATGCTATAAACAGTGCCGCACAAGAACAACGCAGACAAAAACCACCAATTGAATCAGCTTATCAGCGCCAGAGAGTCGGAAGATCGGCCGTTGGAGCTGATGTGCGGGTGCCAGAAGGTGGGGCCCCGAAGAGTGAGCAAAATGAAACGAAGCAACCAACCAGCGCGGTTCCAGAGGAGCAGCCTTTAGCACTTCAACCTGAAAGTGGAGTAGAGCATGCAGATGATATCTCCGCAGGAGCACAAAAGCCCACTGAAGAGTCTGAAGACGAAGAGTTTGAAACACTACAAGACCTGATAGAACGACGCAAGGCAGCCGGCCAGGGCACTGCATATATAGACAAGATCAGTGCTCACAGTATTTCCTTTGGCCCTAGAAACGATTTTAGAAAATAAAGAAATCACTTACAGCTATGCAAACAAAAATTAATAATGAACATGTTGCCAGCTTTAGCGCAACTGCTGAAACCGGCCCGATGGGGCCAGAACGTCAGCTGTTTTTATATAGTGGCTCGGGTGAGGTGCGTGATCGCATTCTGAACGCTCCTGATTGGATGAGGGGCGAGGTTCTCTTACCTAAGGATTCTGTAGTGGTGAGTATGCACGTTGATGACGTGGGCGAGAATTCGGCTATCGACATGTCGGCTAATGTGGCTGAATTGCTTAATAACCAGTACTCTTTACGGAGCCCCAAGGCTGCCGACGGCTATCGCCGGACGGGGCGTTTCACAAGTTTATCATCGCTTAATACCTTGTTATCCCCACCGCGTAAACATACTCGCTCTACATTTGGCGAACCTGACCGTACCGTAGCGTTTATTTACGACAATACGCTTTTAGAAGGTAATGGCGAGGCGGCTATTCTGCCTTCGGCTGCCTTGATACAGGGGGAACTAACACAAGAGCAGCTTCAGGGGCTACGCGAGCGCTTTCCGGGTGTGCCGTTTGTAAATAAGCAAAATGAGCTGCTTGATGATGTTGGACGCGACGAAAGAGAAGAACATCGAAAAAAGTACCAACAACGCAGCAATTTCGGCAAAGTCGCCATAAGAGAAGATGTACGGCTTGACCTAAGTAAGAGAACCTCCGATTTTATGGCGCAGCAGCGCGAGAGGTTCCATCAATATACAGGAGACATGGAAAGAGCGCGGCAAGTATTTGGGGATTACCTAGCCACTGGGTACTCAGGGTCTTATAAAGGCGAGCAGTATCAGAGCTCGGTGCCACCTCGTGAAAAAGTGAAGATTAATAAAACCCATATTCCTTCGGTTGACTCGCAGAAGCCTGGGAAAGAGGAGTGGAATGTTGCGCCTGACGTGTCGGCTGAAAATATTGCCCAGCAGGCTATTGATAAAATTGTGCCAAAAGGTGTGGTGATGACTCGCGAAAAGATGAACAAATTCTCTAACGAGGTCAAAAAAGCACTTTCGAAAGAACGGATTCACCCGGACGTTGACGCCCGCGCGAGCGAGGTATACAGCAAGATTGACGACGAGCTAACGAAACGTCGCAATGAATCTCGCACGACGAGCTAGTGCTAATCTGTTATACTAGCTTCGATGAAGGATAGACTAGAAAAATTAGTACATGATGTTGTGAGACATCTCTTTACCGTTCAGGTAATTGTTGACATCTCACGGCCTGATCCACAGTTTGGTGACGCTGCAACGAACGTTGCCATGCAGCTGGCGCGCGAACTAAAAAAGCCACCTCGTGAAATTGCCGAGGCGATTGCTGCCGAGATTGAAAAAGATGCCGATATTGCAAAAGTTGAGGTGGCGGGCCCTGGTTTTATTAATGTGCGCTTTACTGATGTGGCATTGGCTCGATTTTTGTATCATTCAGAGCTAGCCTCTTTAGAGCGAGCCGGGGAGACGGTGGTGATTGAAACAAACAACCCCAACCCGTTTAAAGATCTTCATATAGGACACGCCTATAACTGTATTATTGCGGATACGATTGCTAATTTACTTGAGGCTAGCGGGGCTGAAACACATCGGGTAAGTTATCACGGTGATGTCGGGCTGCATGTGGGTAGAAGTATGTGGGCAATCTTAAAATTTGTTGATGGCGACGCAGCAAAGCTTGACGCTATTGAGCTCAAAGATCGCGCGGCTTTTATGAGCAAGATGTATGTTGAGGGGGCAAAGGCTGATAAAGAAGACGAAAAGGCGCATGCTGCAATTGAAGCGCTTGTGCAGCAATCGTTTCAGCCTGATGATCCGTTATTTAAGCATGTGTATGAAACCTGTAAGCTTTGGAGCTTTAACTACCTAGACACTATTATTGAACGCCTCGGGAGCCGGCTGGCAGAAAAACGCTATCTTGAAAGTGAGGCCGATACGCTAGGGGTAAAAACGGTTAAAAATAACATTGATGATATATTCACTGAGAGCAAGGGCGCCATTATTTTTAAAGGCGAAGATTATGGCTTGCATACACGCGTGTTTATAGCGAGCCGCGGTACAGGGCTGTATGAGGCGCGTGATCTTGGGCTAATGCAGCTAAAGCAGCGCGATTATAACCCTGATAAAAGCTATATAATCACCGCTGAAGAGCAAAAAGACTACTTTAACGTCGTTATAAAAGCGGCCGAGCTGGCAATGCCGGCACTAAAGGGTATTACTGAGAATATCTCAACCGGTACGGTTAAACTTTCAACTGGTAAAATGAGTTCGCGCACTGGCGAAGTACTGAACATTGAATGGCTGTTTGCGCAGCTTGAGGCCGCCATTAAAGCGCGTGGTGCCGAGCCGAACGAGGCTATTATTACCGCAGCACTGCGCTATGCATTTTTGAAGGTTCGTATTGGGAGCGATGTCATATTTGATATTAATGAGTCGGTTAGTGTTGAAGGTAACTCGGGGCCGTATCTGCAATATGCACATGCCCGAGCTTGCAGTATTCTGGCGAAGAGCAAAAAAGCGCCGAAAGCTTCAGGCACTATGCAGTTTGACAACTATGAACGCGCACTTGTTTTAAAGCTGCAAGAATATCGTGAGGTAACGGTGCGTGCAATGGATGAGCTCTTGCCTCACTATATCTGCACATATTTATATGAACTGGCCCAAACATTTAACCGGTTTTATGAACATAGCCGTGTTATTGATGACCCTCGTGAGCAGCTGCGGCTTGCACTCATTGCTCATTATGCCGAGACGCTGAGACATGGGCTAGGGCTTCTTGCTATTCCTGCCCCCGAATATCTCTAGTATTACCAGTATCTCACGATTATAATTAGGTAAGATAAAGTGGAGTTTTGGTATGGTAAAAAGTACATCACCTTCGGCAAAGCCTGAGGCCAAGCGCCGGCCAGCTGCTGTGGCGCATCAAAAAGTAACGGGCCAGGTGAGTAGCTTTATGCGGTTCGTTCGCGAACAGGGCATTGTTGGCCTGGCGGTTGGTTTGGCAATTGGTGCTCAGGCGGCTGAGCTTGTGAAGATTATAGTTGGTAGCCTGATTACGCCGTTGATTGATCTGTTGGTAGGCAAGGGCGGCCTAGCTGCCCTTAAGTGGACGCTTGAAGTTGGCGACCGTACGGCGGTGTTCACCTTTGGCGATCTTATCGACGCGCTTATTCGTTTCTTGGCGGTTGCCTTTGTGATTTATTTAGTTATTCACGGTTTAAAGCTTGACCGGCTTGATAAGAAAAAAGAGGCTTAATGAACGTTATGCTCGCCAAATTGAGCTACGAAAGGTGTGCTGACATAATAGCCACGTTCATCTTTTAGCAAGATACCGGTTGGCGATGAGCCGTTTTCATGATACTGAAACGAAAGGTCAGCTGTAGCAAAAAGAGCATGTCTTCCGAATGTAACTTGTAATTGCCGTAGCGCATGTCCATCACGGAACTCGATACAAGCCTCTATTGGCTTGTCGACATCACCACGTTTCTGTGCTCGAACATGCTGCCGAATTTTTACAATGTCTGGTGTAATACTTTCAAGGCGCGGTAAAATTTCTGAGGCCATATTTCATATCCTTTACTGTTAAAGGAGTATAATAAAACCGTGCAGCAAAAAGCAAATGAACAGTGGCGGCAAGAGCTACCGCCAGAGCGTTATAAGGTGCTCCGTGAAAAAGCCACCGAGCCACCTTTTTCAGGTGAGTATGTTAATAAACATGATGATGGCACCTATGCCTGTGCTGCCTGCGGTGCAGTTTTATTTGATTCGAATACGAAATTTGATAGCCATTCGGGCTGGCCAAGTTTTTATGATGCGCTGCCCGGGGCGGTTGAGTTTCACACCGATAGTTCACTGGGTATGGCGCGTACTGAAATTACCTGCGCCAATTGCGGCAGCCATTTAGGCCACATTTTTGAACACGAAGGGTATAATAATCCTACTGATAAACGTTATTGTGTCAATTCTTTGAGCTTGCAGTTTATGCCGAGAGCTTCAAAAGAGAAGGAGAAAATATGAGTACAATGTTAGACACGGCCCACAAAAGTATTAAAAGCGCAGCTGCTCAACTTGGGCTGAATGAGGCGCAAATTGAAAATATCTTCACCGCCGAGGCAGAGCATATTTTTGAAATTGAAGTGAACGGTCATAAACATATGGCCTATCGCATTCAGCACAGCTCGAAGCGCGGGCCATTCAAGGGCGGCATTCGGTTTCATGAAGACGTTGATTTAGATGAAGTGCGGGCTTTAGCGACACTGATGAGCCTTAAAACTGCGGCTGTTGGCATTCCGCTTGGTGGTGGCAAGGGTGGGGTAGCGTTTAACCCAAAGCTGCATGAACCTGAACATATTGAAGCAGTGGCTCGGGCCTATGTACAGCAACTTCACCCTCATATAGGGCCCGATAAAGACGTGCCAGCACCAGATGTTAACACCAACGGCCAGATTGTTGACTGGATGGTTGATGAATATGAAAAACTAACGGGCGACGATTCAAAAGCGAGCTTTACCGGTAAGAGCCTTGAAAACGGCGGTTCTGAAGGCCGCGAGGCGGCAACTGGCCGAGGTGGGGTGATTGCGCTGCGCGAATATATTGCTGCGCACCCTGAATTGCCCAAGCCGCTCACGGTAGCGGTGCAAGGGATCGGTAACGTTGGCTTCTTTTTTGCACAGATTGCTGAAGCCGAATTGCCGGTGCGGATTGTGGCTGCTTCAGATTCAAAACGTACACTTGCGGTACGCGACTTTCGTGAAACTACCCAAGGGCTGGTGTTTAAAGACGTAGCTTTTCGTAAAGGTGTGCTTGACGATATTGAAGCCGACGGTACCGTTTTTATTGACCGTGACGACATTCTTGGCCTACAGGTAGATGTGCTAGTGTGTGCAGCACTTGGCGATGCGCTTACGGCAGCTAACGTGGATGAAGTAAAGGCGGGCGTGATTGTTGAACTGGCAAATGGCCCGGTTGATGATGCAGCATATCGTTCATTGACTGCTCGAGGTGTCGAGAGTATTCCAGATATTATTGCCAACGCCGGTGGGGTCATTGTGAGCTTTCTTGAGTGGAAGCAGAACAAAGCAAAAGCACACTGGCCTGAGGCGGAAGTAAACCGGCAGCTCGATGAAATTCTCTCGGCTGCTACTCGTGCCATGCTCGACCGCGCCAAAAATGAGAACACGACGCTCCGTAACGCTGCCTTTGAAAATGCGCTTGAAGAGCTATTACGCTAACGTTATTTGCTTGTAAATTCGGTAAACATTCGCTTGTCGCCCGCGTGGTGAGTGCCGAACTGGGCAAGGCGGGCATGCGTGAGGGTAACTTTTACAAAAGCGTAGTCGCCGGCTTTGAACTTGGTGAGTGGCGGAAGCGAATCGGGACTACGTTGGTATAAGTGGGCAACAGCGCTCATAATTTTGCCAATGGTGTCATGGTCGTTAACAATTTCGGCTGTGCCGGTTGCTTGTAGCGTGCTGTTGTCGGTTTCATCGAAGGTAGTCAGGCTGATTTTCGTGCTATGAGCCAGGTTTTTGTACTTTTCGGTTTCTGTCTTGGTCATAAAGTAAAGTGTTTCGGGCGTGGGTGCAAAAATGTAGACAACCGCACCATGCGGCGTATGGCCCTTATTAATGGTACTAACCACCATTGCTGGATGCGTCTTAAGATACGCTTTGATCTTTTCTTTTGCTATTGTACTCATATTCTAATTAAAACAGCCGTGGCTTTAAGAAGCAAAAAATAAATCTATTTACAGTTCTAGGCTGCAGACTAATCTGGCGTGAAAGGTATAGTCTCTCACTTTAAAAAATAAAGAATATACGTATAATCAAATGCATGACAAAGCATGCCACGCTACTCTGGGTAGATCTTGAAATGACCGGCCTTGACTCAACCAAAGATCGAATTTTAGAAGTTGCCGCTATTGCGACTGATTGGCAGTTTCAAGAATTTGCTAGTTTAGAAACGGTTATTCACCAACCACCAAGAGTGCTGAGAACTATGGATGAATGGTGTAAAACACAGCATGGCGCCAGCGGCCTTACTGAGCGTGTACAGCAGAGTAAAATGAATGAAAAAGAGGCCGAACAGTTGCTGGTTGAGCTCGTTGCGGCACATTTTGACAAAGACAAAAAGGTTATTCTAGCCGGTAATTCGATTCATCAAGATCGTAAATTTATTGCACGCTACTGGCCGACACTCGATGCGCATTTGCACTATCGCATGCTTGATGTGAGTGCCTGGAAGGTTGTGTTTGAAGGCAGGTATCGGCGAGCGTTTGCGAAACCCGAAGAGCATCGAGCGCTTGAAGATATTCGTGGTTCAATTGACGAACTCAAATATTACCTGGGAAAGGTAAGGGTATCGTGACGCATAAAGAACTTGAACAATTTATTCTCAGTTTGCCAGAAGCACGGCTCGACTACCCGTTTGGTGACGAAGTTGCGGTGTATAAGGTTGGGCATGATCAAGAAGGAAAGGGCAAGATGTTTGCGCTAATTGCTGAAAAATCTGACCCGGTGCGCATTAGTTTGAAATGTGACCCCCGGCTAGCGGTCGTCTTGCGTGAGAAATATGAGAGCGTTCAGCCGGGGTACCACTTGAACAAAAAACATTGGAACACAATTGTTTGCAGTGGCCAATTAAGCCTTGAAGAGATTCATGATTTAATTCGGCTGTCATATAACTTGGTAACAAAAAAATAGTACTTTGTCTCTTGAAACTATTGCTAGGGGAATCTGAGACAATGCTACAGCTCGATCTTCGCAAGATCGGTTTGTGCGGTGTTGAGATTACTATAAACTTGCGTAAAGGTTGTTTTTATACTTTCATTGGTTGATCGGGCAAGGGCTGCGGCTTGAACGGCAATGGCTTTTAGCTCGTCGACGAGGGTTTGGCGATAGCGAAGTTCAAAGGTGTTGGCTTCTTTGGCAGTTGTCATGCGGATTTTAAACTCGGCAAGCCTGGCGGCATTTTGTTTTTTTGCTTCGTTGGTAGCCTTGGCCCCGATGGTTTCGTTCAGCTTTTGAATTGAGGAAGAGGCGCCACTTAAGATCACCGCGGCATTGGCGCTTTGGTTAGCGAGCGCTGTGGTGGTAATTGAGCTGCGGTTGGCGGCAATAAACTCTTGTAGTTTTAGAATACGGTCTTGCACATTTATTGCACGTTCTTGTGCACTCGGCCCACCTTGAAAGAAGAGCGATACAATGAAAAGCAGCACAATAACGCCACCGCCAATAATGAGCCATCGTTTATATTGCAGCACTTTGGCAAGTAGATCTTGTTTTGGTTGCATAAGCTTATTTAAGCATACTGCTGTAAAAGGGGGAACACTTTTTGTGGCGGCGGCAAAGGGTGTCACGAATGACCCTATGTGTCCTTTTGGTAGCGTAACCTATCTACCCGCTGTGGTTTTCAAGAGCTCAGGTGTGACATACGGTAATAATCTGTTAAACAGTGGTAAAATAAAACTATTATGGATGCGAAAGAAGAGGTTCGTTCACGGCTCGACATTGTCGATGTTATTGGAGAATATGTGCGTTTGCAGCGAGCGGGGCGGAGCTTTAAGGGCTTAAGCCCGTTTACTGATGAGAAAACGCCCAGTTTTTTCGTGAGCCCCGAAAAGCAGATTTGGCACTGCTTTAGCACTAACAAGGGTGGTGATGTCTTTAGCTTCATTATGGAGGTAGAGGGTCTCGACTTTAAGGGTGCGCTTGAGCTGCTTGCCCGCAAAGCCGGGGTAGACATAAGCCAGTTCCAGCGAGGTGATGGTAGTCTCGGCAAGAAAAAGGAACGGTTGTTTGGGGTGCTTGAGCTCTCAGTTCGTTTTTTTCAACAAGCTATGGTGCAGAGCAAAGTGGCGCAAGACTATATTTTTAAACAGCGGCATTTGAACAAGCAAACTGTGCAGGCCTTTGCTATTGGCTATGCACCTGATGCGAACGATTCATTAACAAAGTTATTATTAAAGCGTGGCTACACCGAAGGCGAGCTGGTTGATGCGGGCGTGAGTGTTCGCCGCCAACGCGGGCTTGGCGATTTATTCAGGGGGCGGATGATGATTCCGCTGCGTGACCCCCAGGGTCGGACGCTTGGCTTCACGGGCCGGTTAATTGTTGAGAACCCGCGTGCACCAAAATATCTTAATACACCGCAAACACTGCTTTATGATAAGAGCCGGCATGTGTTCGGGCTTGATCTGGCCAAAGAGGCAATTCGCACCAACAACTGTGCTGTCTTGGTTGAGGGTAATGTTGATGTTATAAGCAGCTACCAAGCCGGTATCGCGCAGGTTGTGGCAACTGCTGGCACGGCTCTTACAGAACACCACCTGGCAACATTAAAGCGTTTTACGCCTGATATCCGCCTTTGCTTTGATGCCGATAAAGCTGGTATCGCAGCAACCGAGCGTTCGATTCCTATCGCGCAAACGGTGGGGATAAACCTTGGAATTATTCAGCTACCAGCAGAGGTGAAAGACCCTGACCAGCTCTTACAGGCAGGTGTGACCAAGTGGCAACAGGCAATCATGCAGCCAAAAGATGCCCTTGAATGGGTAGTCGACTATTACAGAGCGTCTTTTGGGGGTGAAACGGCAACGCAAAAGGCCACCGTTTCAACAAAAGCACTGCAGCTGATTGCAAGCGTGAAAGACCCGGTGCAAATCGAACACTATACGAAGTATTTGGCTGCTGCTTTAGGGGTGAGCGAGCAAGCACTGCGCACAAAGTTTACGCAAACTGCGAAGCAACCTGATATAAAAGCACCCCTAAAGCCAACACATACCGAACAAAGTAGCCCCGATATCTACGCCTATCAAGATTTGTTTCTGGCATTAAATCTGGCTTTTGCTGATGTTCGCGGCAGCCTTAAGCATGTGAGCCAAGATGATTTTATTGGCGAACAGCGCCGCCAGATGTTTGGCATTATCTCTCAGTTGGGCGACACGGCTGTCACTGATAGTAATCTCTCTAGAATCAAGGGGTTACAGATAGACGAGACATATGGTAAAATACTACTGTTTAAAGCCGAAGAGCGCTACGATGGGCTGGAGTGGACGGGCTCGGGGTTATACCACGAAGCAGTTCAGCTCGCGCATCGTATAAAGAACGATACACGAACACGAACACGAAAAACGCTCAGTAGCGCCTTAAAGAAAGCCTATGAAGAAGGCGATGATGTGCGAGTAACTGAGCTCAGCAAACAATACCAGGCATTAATGAAAGAGGAGTAGTGTTCAATATGGCGCCAAAAAAGAACGCAAACCCACCCCAAGTCGAAGACGACAAAACAATTCAACAATTACCGGCAGATGCTGCCTTGCAACTTGACGAGCCAGTTGCGGCCGATTTACAAGATGAAGCATTTGAGCCACCGGCTGACGATTTGGCTGAAGAAGAGTGGTCAGAGGATGACCTGACAGTCAATCCAAGCTATCTCGACGATATCTCAGACGATTCAGTGCGTCTTTATCTGCGTGAGATCGGTAAAATTCCGCTTTTAACACCTGAAGAAGAGCTTGAGCTCGCCTACAAAGTGGTGTCGGGCGACAAAGACGCAAAAGACAAAATGGCCGAGGCTAACATGCGCCTGGTAGTGTCGATTGCAAAGCGCTATTCGGGGCGTGGCCTAGATTTTCTTGATCTTATTCAAGAAGGCAACACCGGCCTGCTGCGCGCGGTTGAAAAATTTGACCCAGACAAAGGCTTTAAATTTAGCACCTATGCCACCTGGTGGATCCGCCAGGCGATTACCCGCGCCATTGCCGACCAGGCGCGAACCATCCGTATTCCGGTGCATATGGTTGAAACAATCAACAAATTGCTTCGTACTCAACGTCGGCTGACACAAGAGCTCAACCGTGAGCCAACCAATGAAGAAATTGCCGAGGCCATGGAAATGGATGTCGACAAAGTTGAATATGTTATGAAAATCAAGCAAGATATTACCAGCCTTGACGCCAGTGTTGGTAATGATGACGAAGATTCAGTGCTCGGTGATTTTATTGAAGACGAAGATGCTGCCAGCCCCGAAGATTCGGCCTCGACCCAACTGTTAAAGCAGCAGCTCTGGGCGATTCTAAACACCCTAAATGATCGCGAACGAAAAATCATCATTCTGCGCTTTGGGCTTGAAGATGGTCGCCCGCGTACCCTTGAAGAAGTTGGTCAAATCTTTGGCGTTACCCGTGAGCGTATTCGTCAAATTGAGGCAAAAACGCTCGCTAAAGTACGTAAACATAAAGATGCCCGGACATTACACGAATATCTTACCTAAGTTATGAGCCAACTGTTGCAGCAATCATTAGTTAATGACCCGCGATATATTGAGCATTTTTCTGGGTTGACCATTTACGGCGTGGCTGGCACTAATGGCAGCGGCAAAGATCTGCTGATGGATATATTGGAAGAAAGCGGCTTCTTGATATATCGCACCGGTGACAATCTGCGCCAGATTTCGAAAGCGGTGTTTCAAACGACAAAACGCGGCGGTAACGAAAGCCCAATGGGCCGAATTGCAAATGCCGAACGTGCTTTTTACCCGGGTGGTATGGCTGAACTTGGCTTGCTTGACTGGTGGGTAAAAGCTGGTCATTTGCCGCTTGAATTAAGGCCTCGTGGCCTGGCTATTGGCAGTATACGCAGTGTTAGCGAAGTTGAGCGTCTAAAACAGCTTGGTGGTCAACTGATAGTCGTTGATGCACCGGCTGAGGTTCGTTACGAACGCTTGAAACACCGTGGGCGCTACTATGAAAAATCAATCTCGTACGAAGATTTCTTAAAAGAAGAAGCCGCCGAACTTGCCGAAGGCGAAACCGACCCAACCAAGTTTGGCATGGCGGCGGTGATTCAAATGGCCGATATGACGTTAGAAAACGCAACAGCTCATGCGGCATCGTTTAAGAAAATCGTTCAAGAAAAGCTACTGGTAACTTCAGGGCAGTAGCATCGTCGTACATTCAAGCCCTCGTGGCGCCATTGGTTGCCAGGGCATGTACTTATATGCTATTTTTACTTGACGCATGGCTACCATTGAATCTTCAAAAGGTTCCACGGAACCTGTTCCAAATATGTCAACCGCAGAGATATTGTTTGCTGGCTTATTGCCGGCCACCTACTTGAACCAGTTTAGCGCAGCTGTGCCGCCAAAAGGTGAAATTGGCTTACGAGGGAACGGCAGCTTGAGGGTTAACGAGCAGATTATTCCAGTTTATGATCGCCTACAGGTATTTGCATTGAATTGTGTTGCGGTCGCCGTGGGCAAGCCTGTTTCGGGGGAGCACATAAATATTATCGGTGAAGGGGGCCAGCAAAGGAGCGGCCGAAGACGATTTGCCCAAAGTTTTTTGCCACTAGTTGATCAAATCAACGAAGCAATAGGCGAAGAATTAATCAAGGTAGATAAAGGGAGGGTGCGTACATACAGCATGCGCGTGACGCAGTTTGTGCAAGACAGGCCCCCGCAGAACGAGTTGTTTGGTCGTTTAACCCCTCTGGGGCGCCAGAAATTCGGTGCGCGCATACTAGGGGTAGTGAGCGGAAATGTCACTAGATTGGCTCCAACAATAACACAGCCAACAGATCCTTTATTGACTATTGATCCAGAAGGCCCCGAGGCCTGGCGCCTAGAGAGTGCCTGCCGCGGTAAAGATACTAACTTGTTTTTCCCGGATAGAGGTGAACCACACGAATCTACTAAGGAATTATGTAACAAATATTGCCCCGTAACAGCAGATTGTCTACACTATGCAATCGAAAATAAGATTACGCGAGGTATGTGGGGCGGTCTTTCTGAAAAAGCTCGTAAAAAGCTAAATAAAAAATCAATGGGGCTTGATTGAACTACGTATTATAAGAGGAGAGGGGTATACTGGTAGCATGAATTATAGTAAGCGACTTGTTATTATCGACGGCAAATCGGTTTTTTACCGAGGGTATTATGCCATGCCGAGCTTGGCTACCAAAGATGGTACGTCAACCGGTGGCGTCTATGGGTTTGCTGTGATGGTGCTCGAAATAGTGAAAAAGTTGCAACCCGATTATGTGTGTGTTGCCTGGGATAAACGCAAAACAAACATTCGCTTGCGCCAAGAGCTTTACCCGGCATATAAAGCTAACCGAAAGCCAGCTCCCCCTGATTTTTATGAGCAAATTCCGCTCTTGTATGATTTGCTTGAGAGCCTTGGCTGGCCACTCTATGAGATCGACGATTACGAAGCCGACGATATTATGGCAACCTTCGCTAAGCAAGCTGGCGGGCAGGGTATTGAGAGCTATTTAGTGACTAGTGATCTTGATGTATTGCAGCTGGTGAATGAACATACCCACATTTACACCATAAAAAAAGGAATTAGTAACATTGAATTGTTCAATGTAGCGTCGTTTGAAGAAAAATACGGCGTCGGTGCGCATCAATGGGTTGATGTAAAAGCACTCAAAGGCGACGCCAGCGACAACATTCCCGGCGTGGCGGGCATTGGTGAAAAAACGGCACTTGAGCTTATTAAACACTACCATTCGCTTGAGGGTGTGTACGAACACCTTGATGAGTTGAAACCCGCCGTAAGAGCCAAGCTTGAAGCCAGTAAAGAGATAGCCTTTTTAAGTAAAAAGCTCGTCATTTTATACACCGATGCACCAATTACACTCGACCTTACCAAAAGTAAGCTCGATGACGGCGTGACGCCAGAGTTCGTAGCAATGTTGCGTAAGCTAGAGTTCCGTAATTTACTGCGCCAGGCCGAGGCTAAGCTATCTCAGGCTGGCCTTGCTGAAGCCGAGGCACCAGCAGTGCAATTGCAGCCAAGCAAACAAGTGTTATTCTCAGCCACCGATCTTCTGCCAACGACGCCTCGGGTACTTGCGCTTAACCCCGAGGCTAGTGAGTTATGGGTGAGTGCTCGTGAGGGAATATTTGCGCCTTTGGCCGTTGGCGAGCTGACGCAAGAATTAGTTAACGTGTTATTAAATGGCCCTCTAGTCGGTCACGATTTAAAATTGCTATTTAAATTGTTATTAGCACACCATTTTTCAATTACGCCTGAAATTGGTCACGACACAAAAATTGGCGCATTTTTGCTTAATTCATTAGAGCGCACGCGTGAACTGAGCGACTTGCTTGAGCAAACAATTGATGCGAGCGATGCTGGCATAGTCATAACAGCTATTTGGAAGGCCCATGAAGATCAAAAACTACAATTTGACCAGCTGCCAACTATTCAAAAACTCGCTAATACCATTGAGTTTCCAACTATCAATCTACTGGCAAAAATGGAAGATCGCGGGATTTTACTCAACAATGCTTACCTGCAAACAATGGGTCAGAAATTTGCGGCGAAAATAGCTGAGTTTGAAGCTAAAATTCATGAACTAGCTGGTGAGTCATTCAACATTAGTTCTCCGATACAGCTGGGGCATATTTTGTTTGAAAAGCTGAATCTGCCTACCTATGGTATTAAAAAAGGCAAAACTGGTTTTTCAACTGGGGCCAGCGAGCTCGCCAAAATTCGCGGGCTGCACCCAATCGTTGATTTAGTAACGCAATACCGTGAATACACAAAACTAAAAAATACCTACATCGATGCCTTGCCGAAGTTCTTAGACGAAGCAGGAAAATTACATACTACCTATGACTTAGATGTCGCACCAACTGGCCGTCTTAGCTCGCGCGACCCTAATTTACAGAACATACCGACTCGTACCGACATCGGTAATGCTATTCGGGCAGCATTTGTGCCGGCAGCGGGGAACGTATTTATTAGTGCCGATTACAGCCAGTTTGAGCTACGTCTGGCTGCCGTTTTGGCTGACGATAAAAAGATGATAGAAGAATTCAATCAGGGGCTCGATATTCATACTGCCACCGCCGCAGAGGTCTATGGTGTGCCGCTTGAGGCGGTTACGAAAGAGCAGCGCCGTAATGCTAAAGTAGTCAACTTTGGTGTTCTATATGGCATGAGCCCACATGGCCTCAGTGCGGCCACTGGCATGACCCGTGATGAAGCCAAGGCCTTTATTGACACTTATTTCAGCTTGCGCCGAGCAGTGCGTGAGTATATGGATAACACTGTAAAACAGGCGCTTAGCGACGGTTATGTGCAAACACTTTTCGGTCGCCGCCGTCCAACCCCCGACTTAAAATCGAGTAACTTTATGGTGCGCGAAGCGGCGAAGCGAGCTGCCATGAACATGCCAATTCAAGGAACCGAGGCCGATTTGATGAAGCTTGCGATGCTGCAGGTTGAGGCACGAATCGAAAACCTTGGTGAACAATTACTGCAAGTGCACGATTCAATACTTGTTGAGGCGCCCAAAGCAAACGCTGAAGAAGTATCGCATATTCTAAAGCACGCGATGGAAAACGTCTATGACTTACCGATTGAGCTCAAAGTTGATATTAAAGTTGGTGCAACTTGGGGAGACCTATAAATGTCAACAGTTTTATTTGTCCGCCATGGCCAAAGCGAGGCCAATGCCGCCAAGATGATCGCAACACCCGATTCGCCTTTAAGTGAGTTTGGTAAACAACAAGCAGCTCAAACTGGCGGGTTGCTGAAAGAAAAGCACATCTCTAAAATTGTTTGCTCACCTTACTTGCGCTCACGCCAAACTGCCGAAATTATCGCGAAAGAAATCGGGTATGACACAGATGATGATATCGAGGTTATTGATGAGCTTCGCGAGCGCGGTTTTGGCGAAAAAGAGGGTGGCCCAAAAGACCACGAAACGCCGTGGTATTATTTGATTGATCATGAATATGGCATTGAATCACAGCAAGAACTTATACTGCGATTACGACAATGTCTCGAGAAATTACGGCAAATTGCCAAGCATGAGCAAGGAGTAGTGTTGGCCGTTGGCCATGCTACGGCTGGTTTCTACTTACGGCAACTTGCAAAAGGCCACCTTACTGTTGCCGAATTTGATCCTCCGAAAGATCAGAAAAACGCGGCAATCATAGAGCTTACTCTGTAGTTATTCTATGCGAAATAGGTGCGAACTTTATTGAATGCCTATTTACTTTGCTTTTCTTTCCAGTACAGCGGTAAGCGCGCCATACTCCTCGGTAGGGTCAGCTGTCTTAATATGCTCGGCAATTTGTTTCAAGACATCAACGCTATCTGTTGCCATGTCTTTAATAGCCTGGCCCATCTTGGCTGAAGCTTGGTCATAGGCCGCCAAATTGCCGGTGCTGAAAGCTTGGGCTGCTTGCTTAGACTGTTCGGCGATGACCTCATAAGGGCCGATAAACGTTCGGGCAAGTGCGCGAACATCATCGCTTTTCATTTTTTCTTCGGCGTCACTTAGCTTCTTGGTGCAATCGCTCAGATCATCACCCATTTTATTGAGTGATTGTGCGACTGTGCTTGGGCTATTGCCTTCTGATTGTGCCTCTAGGGCGCTCGAACATTCATTAATCATGATGCGCAGGCTTACTGTATCGGTCGAATAATCATCTAGGTAGGTCACGGTTTTATCTAGTTTTGCGAGATAGGTGTCGCTTTTTTCTTTTACTTCTTTGTCGTTTAGGGCTTTTTCTTTGCCCAGGGCGTCTATTGCTGTTCGGGCATCTTTAACGGCCGTTTGTATTTTGGGGGTCGCTTCGGCGAGCTTGGCGTTGTTATCTGCATTGAGCTCAGTAATGGTCGTCTTGAGAGATTCAACTTTTTCGTTGACCGATTGAGCAGCCTCAAGTGCTCGCTTGTAATCATCTTTTGCAATGTTAAACATTGTGAAGTACACAACAACTGCAACAATCACTGCGAGTAGTGCGATACTACCAGTAACGAGCCATATAATAAGTGGTTTTCTATTTTTTGGAGCGGGCTGTAGTTGTGCGGGTTGCATTGCTGGTGCTGCAGCAGTTTGCTGTGGTTCTTGGCTCGACGGTGTGTTTGGTTGCATAACTATCCTTAATCTATCTAATTGTTGTTATTGTAGCTGGTAATAAGTGGTTACACAATCAACAAACGCACAGTACTAGGTTTGAGCGTGTTGTAAAAAGTTATTCAATGCTTCAATTATAAGTAGGTTATATGCATAATAAAGGCCGCCTAGTCGACGAAGATGAGGTGAGTGTATGAGTGCATTGGAATGTGTCCTGGTAATTGTACTGAGTTTGATCGCGGTAATCATAGCAGTGAAGGTGGTGAAAGCCTGTAGGCGGCGGGGGCGTCAGCGTCTAAAAGAGGAGCTATGCATTTCCTATCAGGAGGAATGGCTCAAGTTCTTGTCACTTGATAAAAAAATACGCAGACAAGGTGCACAAGCTTCACCGCACGTGATTGAAAGCATTAACGCACTACTACAACTCCATAATGAGCTCGAGCATCTTCTCAACCCAAAGAAAAAGGAGAAAGTATCAGACGATCAACTTAGCGCTGCTGACGATACGCTCAATAAGTTTGCAGTCTTGCTTGACGAAGCAGAAAAGGCGTTCAACAGTTCAAATGAAGCAACACCGCACTGACGACGAGGCATTAATGTGGGCCAGGTGGAGCAAAACCACTTCACCTGGCTCACAAATCTGCTAGAGTGTGAATATGAAAATTCAGATTATCAACAAGTCAACTCACCAGGTTCCGAAATATCAGACCGAGTATGCTGCGGCGATGGATGTACACGCTTTTTTGCCAGACGGCCCAGCGGTGTTAGAGCCTCTGCAGCGAGCAGCAATAAGCACCGGCCTTTTCATGGCCATTCCTGAAGGATACGAGCTACAAGTGCGTTCACGCAGTGGTCTTTCGTTGAAACACGGAATTGTGTGCATTAACTCGCCAGGCACAATAGATGCCGATTATCGCGGCGAGCTTAAAATTCTGGTAGCCAATATATCAAACGAGCATTATGAGATTCACGACGGTGACCGCATTGCCCAGCTGGTTGTTGCAAAATGTGAGCGAGTTGAATGGCAAGAGGCTGAGGAGCTTGGCGAGACAGAGCGGGGTGAGGGGGGCTTTGGCCACACGGGCCGTTAAGCTTATGGAACATAACATTCTGCAAAACGATGAACATTTTCGTGTTGAAGTTATAGACTGGCATGGTGTGAAAGCTATTCGTAAAAGCCTTCAATCTACCACTAATGAGCGTCGGCGCTTAACGTTCCAAAACGAAATAGTAGGAACGGCAAAGTTCTATGAAATTGCAGAGGCACACCAAAGTTGGGGGCTGAAGGTTCCTTCTATCTTCGAGAGTGGCGATAGCTGGATGATAAGAGAATATCTCGAAGGTGAACCGCTTTGTGACGAAACAACAACAATCGAGCAGGCACACCAAGGCCTTGAGCGGTTGTCTACCATAGTCGCTCAGATTGATCGTATCGAACCAGACGAGCATGCTGCCGGCTCGTTTGAAGATTCTGCGCCCTATACCAACATTACTAAACGGTTTGAAACATGGGCGAAAGGGCCTCTTGAGAGTAATGTGCTAATCCCAGCCGCCTTTCAAGCCGCGAAACAGTTAATTGATGATTTTCAGCCGTATCTTGCTCCCCGTTATGCTCACGGTGACCTTTCGCCGTTAAAACATGCTCTCATTGATGGTAACGGTCAAATTAGCCTGTTTGATTTTGAACATTTTAGTTCACAAAAACCTCGCTATTATGACGCTGCTTATTGCTACTCTCGGCTACTAACACGCGTTGCTGACAGGCGAGTGGCGGCGTCTTTCTTGGGCTCTTTTCTGCATTCCGCCATGCCAGTGCCGCACCAAGACGAGCAGCTGCTGGCTATTATGACGCAGCGAGCTATTGGCATGCATTTCGATGCATTAAATGATCGCCCAAAAGGCGCCGATTATGTTAAGCGTGCCCAAGAATTCTTGCAACTTTGCCTTGATCGTGATGTGTCGAAACTTTGTACGGTAGAATAAAAGTATGGTCAAGATCCTTGCTTATAGCCTAGGTAATCACTGATGCACAAAAACATGGGCAATATAAAAGCTATAATTTTCGACTGTTTTGGGGTGATCTATGTTGATGCCACTAAGGCTTATTTTTCAAGATTCCCTGAGAAATATGAAGAGCTTCATAATCTTGACCAACTGAGCGATCATGGCCTGATTGACCGAAGGAGCTACACGCAGGCCGTCAGCGAGCTCACCAGTGAACCGATAGAAAAAGTAGAAGAAGAGTTTCAAAAAGAACATGTACTGAACAAGCCGCTGATTGACCTTATCCATCGCATGAAGCCTCACTATAAAATTGGGCTACTTTCAAATATTGGCCGCGATTGGCTGCAAGATTTTTTCAATGAATACCAGTTGCGCGATTTATTTAATGCAGTTGTGCTTTCAAGTGAAGAAGGCATTGCCAAGCCAAACCCTATCATTTTCGAGCGAGCTGCCGACCGCCTTGGGGTGAACCCGAGCCAATGTCTTTTTATTGATGACCTACCCGAAAATTGTGCTGGTGCCGAAGCGGTGGGCATGAAAACAATCTTATTCAAAGATAACCACTCAGTCGAAGGCTTGCTACAATAAAGCTATGCCAGAACTTCCAGAGGTTGAAACAGTCAAACGTGGGCTCGAAGCATTGGTGGTGGGGAAAACAATTGCCAATGTAGTGCATGATAACCAGAAAAGTTTTCCAAATGCTGAGCCTGATGTGCAGTTATTTTTGATAGGTGCGCACATTACTGCAGTGCGCCGCCGGGCAAAGGTGTTGCTGATTGACCTTGGCAACGATTATAGCCTCATGATTCACCTTAAAATGACCGGCCAGCTGGTGTATGTTGATGATAATGCTCGTTTTGGGGCTGGCCACCCAACCGATAGCCTAATTCACCAACTGCCAGATAAATCAACCCGTGTTACCTTCACTTTTAGCGACAATAGCCATTTATTTTTTAACGACCAGCGCAAATTTGGCTGGGTGCGTTTATTGCCAACTGTTGAAATTCCGAATATAGATTTTATGCAGAAAGTAGGGCCAGAGCCACTGAGTGATGACTTTACCACCCAAATATTTATTCAACGAATTCGCCGCCGGGCTGGCACTAGCATTAAAGCAGCGCTGCTCGACCAAACCATACTGGCCGGCATTGGCAATATCTATGCCGACGAGTCGCTGTGGGGGGCAAAAATTCACCCGGCTACACTTGTGAGCCGTGTGAGCGATGTAGCACTGAAGAAACTTTTTAACGAAATTCGCACAGTATTGCTGCTTGCAATTGAAAAAGGTGGCTCGACCGACCGAAATTATGTAAATGCCGAAGGCAAGAAGGGAAGTTACATCAGTTTTGCCCGTGTTTTTCGCCGCGAAGGCCAACCTTGCCCGCGCTGTAGCACTATTATTATCAAAACCCGCGTGGCCGGCCGCGGCACCCACCTTTGCCCAACTTGCCAAAAACTGGTAGGGTAAGAGAGCTAAAGGAGTTATATGCCTGAAAGACTACCTCGTTTCGAACGCCTTAAACCCGGTATGGCAAAAGCAGCCAAAAGAGTTGGCGCCATAGCCCTAGCGGCCGTTACTACTGTCAGTTGCAGGTATGCCCCCGAGGCACAGCCAGTGCCTACACCAAAGCAGTTAACCGATTGCCTGTTAAACGGTCGCCCTGGCGACCCAGACCCTACACTGCTCATAAAAGGTGAGGCGGTGAGTATTTTTCCTGGTACGGTAGAGTTTCAAAAGTCTGGCGATATTATTGTGCAGCCTATCATTCAGTTGGGTGAAGCCGGAGTGGGGGCGGCACTTGAGTTAGTGTTTGACGCAGAAGCAGATGGTTTTCGCCTGACGGCGTTAGATGAGGATGAGTTAAAAACTGCTCGGTGGAAGCTAGACTCTTCTAAGGGTACGCCGGGCAAACCAGGAGAAATGACAGAGAAAGATGAATGTACTCCGAGTACTGTTACTGGCAGGGTGCAGATTCATGCCCAATATGTCATACATGAAGACACTGCTAAGACGCCACTGTCAGACAAGCCCTATCCTGGTGCGCACGATATCACCGTACCTCTTTCTCGGCCCGACAAAAACGATTATGTAGCCATCGGACAATGGCCCAAGAATGATGTTTTTGGTGTTCGACTAGCTGAGGTCGAGGCACAAAAGTATCGAACCGGTACGCCTATATTCGAAGTAGTTGTGCCGATCCGGTAGCATCATAAATGAAAAGCTTAAACCTCTTACTCAAGGTGATAAAATAGCAAAGTGACATACCTTTTTTTGGGTGACAATGCCTACGCGAAACAGCAAGCAGCTAATAAGCTTATTGCGGCTGCTCGAATAAAACCGAGCATGCCAACAATTGAGCATTACGATGGTGAAACACTTGAACCAAAACAGCTTGGTGCTATTTTGCAAGGGGCTTCATTGTTCTCGGCCGAAAAGTTAGTGGTGATACGTGACGTAAGCAAAAACAAAGCGTTGTGGGTAGAATGTGAGCGTTGGGTTGAGCATGTTCCTGAAGGAACAGATGTTCTTTTGATTGAAACCGCGGTCGATCAACGCACTAAAACCTTCAAATTATTGAAAAAGCACGCCTCAATAACAGATTATAGACAGTTGAATGAGGCTGAAGCAGCAAAATGGTTGCAAAACGAGGCCAAAGCACGCAGAGGTGTGCTGAACCCTAAACAAGCTGAACACATTATTGCCCGGGCCGGCACTGACCAATGGCGGCTTTCGAACGAGCTAGACAAATTACTTGCACATGGCCTTGACGACACGGCAATTGAAGCACTAGTTGAGCTTACCCCCCATGCGAACGTTTTTGCACTACTCGACGCCGTTTTGCATAAAGAGCGGCAGCAAGTTGAACAACAGTTATGGCTTGCTCGAACAACAGAAGATCCATATATGCTTTTTGGCCTGCTTAGTGCCCAGCTATTGCAACTGGCGGCGCTTGTACATGGAAGCAAAGGGCGTAGCTCTGACGAGATCGCCAAGGCACTCGCTACGCATCCGTTTCCGCTCAAAAAACTTGCGCCGCTGGCACGCCGCACCTCACCACTTGAGTTAAAAAATATTATTGATGCAACCGCAGAGCTTGATACCCAGCTAAAATCAACCGGGCTTGACCCTTGGTTACTGCTTGAACAAACGTTATTAAAAATTGCCACTCGGGCGTAAGCTTTAGATTATTCAATGACGGTTCGGTGTGCTTCGGGCACACCCAAGGCAATACCGTCATTTCGCCTCCCTCTAATCATCGATAAGACATAGCTATTAAAATAGAAGTGTTAAGAATATAAAGCCCCTTCTTTTTTAAGAAGGGGCTTTATGAACAGTAATATGCTATTTATTTCTTTGCAGACGTTTTTTTAGCGGCTGGCTTTTTTGTTGCTGGCGCTTTTTCGGCAGTTTTTGCTACTGTTTTCTTGACTGTAGTGCTTTTGGCAGGCGCCTTCTTTTCAGCGGCGGGCTTCGCCGCTGTTTTTGCTACTGTTTTCTTAGCATTGCCAGCTAGTCTCACGCCAGCTTCTTTAGCAGTCTTGGCGAGCGTTGCTTTTCGTCGTGCAGCAGTATTCTTCTTTAAGATATTCTTTTTAACAGCGGTGTCAATTTCAGACTGAGCAGCGCTGAGCAGCTCGGCACTTGGCTTAGCAAAAAAAGCTTTTACCGCGCTTTTAACGTCACGCTTAGCATTAATGTTGCGAGCTCGTCGTTTGGCTGTTTGGCGCATACGTTTAATGGCTGATTGAATAAGTGGCATAAAGTTTGTTTATCCTTGTTACCTAGTTATAAGTTTTTTAGTTGCTTCAAAGAGTAATTATAGCCAAAAAGTGTGTATCTGTAAAGAAGTCATCGTTATTTATTGACTTGCCAAAAACGCTTGTGCTACAGTGAAGTAAAATCTAACTACAAAACAAAAAGAGAAAAAGGCATTATGGATAGTGGCCCGAATGCAAAACAGCAAATTGTTGACCAGCTCAAAAACGCTACTAATATTTTAGTGACAGTCAGTAACAACCCGTCGGTTGATGAGCTCTCGGCAGCACTGGCGTTTACACTTATGCTCAATAAGCTCGAAAAACATGCTACGGCTGTCTTTAGCGGGGCTATTCCACCGGCAATTGAATTCTTAGACCCTGAAAAAACATTTACGGGTGCGGTTGACAGCCTGCGCGATTTTATTATTGCACTCGATAAAGAAAAAGCCGATCGCCTTCGCTATAAAGTAGAGGGCGAGATGGTGAAGATCTTCATTACGCCATATCGAACTACTATTACAAATAAAGACCTTGAATTCAGCCAAGGTGACTTTAACGTCGAAATAATCGTGGCACTTGGCGTTGAGCAACGCGAGGCGCTTGACCAAGCAATTATTGCCCATGGCCGTATTTTGCACGATGCCACGGTAATTACAATTAATGCCACTGCGGGCCGAAATGCACTTGGTTCGGTTGATTGGCAAGATCCGAACGCTTCAAGCCTGTGCGAAATGCTTATGAGCCTGAGCGAGGGGTTGCAAACTGGTATTATTGACGAACAAATTGCCACTGCCTTGCTGACTGGTGTTGTTGCTGCCACCGAGCGTTTTAGTAACGAGCACACCACGCCGCGAGTGATGACAATGTCGGCGCAGCTCATGGCGGCTGGCGCCAACCAGCAGCTTATTGCCACAAAATTGCAGCAAGGCCACGCTATTCCAAGCATTAATATCGACGGCAGCACTAACTTAGAAGAAAACGCTTCAACAAAAGTAAAAAAACAAAAAAGAAAAAAGCCCGATGGTGAAATCGATATAGATCACACTAAAAAGGCCCCCACCTCTGAAGAAATAGCTAAAGAAAAGCAAGCAGACGCTGTAGAAGCAGCCGAAGAAGCTCTTGCTGAAGTTTCACCAAGCAATCAGGCGCCGGCTAAGAAGGCGCCTACACTCGCAGATTTAGAAGCTGAAATTAAAAAAGAGGCTGAAACGCCAAAACAACTTGAAGAGCCTGCTGTCAGTAAGCCAAAGCTCGAACACGAAGGTCACCCTTCTTGGATGGGGAAGCACATTGAACCACCAACACTGGGTGGTACATTGAATGCGACAACAGATCAAGCGTTTGAAGATAAAGAACGTGAAGAGGAAGAAGATCGTAACAAGACGATTCTGAGTCACAATAGCCCGCCCGCTACCCCTGAGACAAAGCCAATCGACAAAGCAATGATAAAAGCAGAGGCTCAAAAATTGGCAGCAGAGCCCCCACAAGCACCAACACTGCCGTCGGCCGTAAAACCGCCTGCGCCTTTGCCACCACAAGTAGCGCCAACGCCGGTTGAGCAGGCAGTAGCGCCGAACTTAGCCGATCAATTGCCGCCAGTGGCAGAAGCACCTGCACCAGATCATGTCGACAATGCTCGTCAGGCGGTCGAAGCCGCCCTGAACGCTCAGCCCTTTAACCCGAGCGGCCAGCCTTTAGCTGCCTCAGGCGCGTCACAACCGCTTAACGTTCACTCCCCTGAGCCAGCAGTGTCGCCTATGTCTGCAGCTCCGCCGCCAGTGGCACCAACATTTAGCGCACCGCTTCCGCCCTCGTTACCAGATATGGGCAGCTTACCTCCGATGCCCCCATTACCTACTAGCGACAATACCGCACCATCGGCAGGCCCTGTTCAGCCCGACCCTTATGGGCCACCACCGTTGCAGCTCAATGGCCCAGTGCCACCGCCAGAACCACCGTCACCGGGTCAGTTTAAGATTCCTGGCCAGTAGATCGCGGCTTCAAAAAACAAAACGACTCTTGCTTCATAAGCTCACCCAGGCGTTCGAGCAGCATTGCAGCATCACTGCGCTGTGAATAGTGGGCGTGCATAACAGCTAGTTTTTTGTCAAACACGTCTGAGATGTCAATGGTTTCATCAGTTTTTATGCGCCCTGCGGGCCAATACACATACGAAACATCGTTGTCGCAGATTGTTGGCGGCAAACAAAAGAGGCGAATATGGCTAAAATGATGGCGGGTGGGCTGCTTTGAAAGGCAAATAAAAACAAAACTCGTAATCATGCTAACAGCAATATGATCGAGGTGGCCGGTTATGCCGGTATGATCAAAGGTTAGAAACTCTACCTCAACTGGCTCTTGATATGTCTGTAATTTTTCATTAACATGGCTCTCTATTGCAGCGGCAATCTCGTGATACCATGCATTGCATAGCCTGCCATCACCAAAATCAAATTGCTTCATACTAGTGGCGCCAATGAGCTCACCGGCCTTATGCCATTCTTGGCTGCGAACTGCGCCTAGGTTTTCATAATTATCCACATTCATGCCAGCCTCACCGCGCGTCAGGCATATTAGGTGTATATCAACACCATTTTGAGCCATTTTTATTAGTGTGCCACTTGGGCCAAAACCCTCATCGTCGGGGTGGGCAAAAATACCGAATAAAACTTTTTTCATATACCTAGTATAACGAAATAAAAAGGTTTAATGTGCTGTAATTGAAAAGGGCGCGGGCAGGAGTTCCTGCACCGCGCCCGTCTTTTCACCTTACTGCTCTGGTAGCAATTTGGTGGTGACGCCTGCCACTACCAGTAGCCCGAATAGCGTAAAGAGAATGACCATGGCGATGGCCAGTCCGTCGCCTTCGCTTGCCCAGTAGCAGACGAACCATACTCCCGTGGCCAGCACGAGCAGTGCCACGAGGGCGGCCAGCACCAGCACCAGGGCTTCTCTGAGGAGTGGGCGCCGCGGTCTTTCGCCAACGATGGTGTTGGGCACCGTCTTGGTGGGACTGCCGCGGGTGGCCAGCTCGAGCCTGACAGTGATAGCGGTCTTGTTGTAGGGTCGCATGTCACACCTCTTCTTTGTTGGTTGAATACTAGTGCTGGCGCGATAGCCAGACGATTCCCAATAACACGCTAACGGCAGCGGTACCCACCACGTCGCCGAGTGGTCTAAAAATTGCCACAACGGTCAAGGCCATCGTGGCTGCGGTAAGGTACGCCGTCGTTCTGGGAAAGTCTCTCACTAGCCTTATGATGGCGAGCGGCTCTCGCGCTGTCTGCTGCTTGGCGCGTGCCATTGCAGCCTCCAGGGTGTCGAACGGATAACTAAATAATAGCATTTATTGAGTGATAAGTCAATATTTTTTTGCACGTAGCCCCTCCTTTGACCTACCTAGACATCACGCAGTATTGAGCTTGTAATAGGGTAAAATGGTATCATCAAATTAACCCAATGAACGAAAACAGCATTATATTAATAGACAAACCAGCCGGCATGACGAGCTTTGGCGTCGTGGCACGTGTGCGTCGAGTGCTCAGCGAGAGAGCGGGCAAAAAAATCAAAGTAGGTCACACTGGCACACTTGATCCGTTTGCCACCGGCCTGATGATTATCGTTACTGGTAAAGAATGCAAAAATGCCGGCACTTACACAAAGCTCGACAAAACCTATGAGGCCACAATTTACCTAGGCGCAACAAGCTCAACAGGCGACCCAGAAGGCGAAATAACAAAAACGAGTGACTATCAGCCGAGCCATATAGAAGTTGTCGATAGTCTGAAAGGTTTTATTGGGAAGATTAAGCAAAAACCACCAATGTATAGTGCTATAAAAATTAATGGTGAACGCGCCTATAAACTAGCACGCAAAGGTGAGGTAGTTGATATGCCAAGCCGAATTATCACTATTTATTCGCTTGAACTACTCGATTACAGCTACCCTGAACTAAAAGTTCGGGCGCATGTCTCAAGCGGTACTTATATTCGCACTCTGGCTGAAGATATTGGAGGAAAACTTGGCACGGGCGCTTTTTGTATGTCTTTGCGACGCCTGAAGGTGGCTGACTATGATGTTAATCAGGCTATTAGTTTACCGAAAGAGTTGCTTTAACAAAGAAAGAGCGCTACCATAGCAACCACCATGGAAAACCTAGGTGCAAATGAGTATGAAATGCCAGATCATCGTTGGAAGAACGATATATTTAAGGGCTTTCAAAACATTTTACAAACCATTGGCATTCCCTCGGTCGAACGACAGCCAGGGCTTCCAGCTGATCGCAATGGCAGCCGAGACGAGCATGGTACTTTAGCCTATTTTCGCAATATTACGCTTGCCGGCTCTGACTTTGCGGGTTCAGCAATACCACCATACCTTTTTGAGCTTGGCGTTAAAGAAATAGAGCTTTACTATACGCCTCAAAGGGTTATCAATGATGATATTTTGCAAGAAATAATTAGTATTTCAATCATTGATGACTTGGGCTTAAAAAAAGAATGGCACATCCAATGTGAACAAGACGGAACATTCACCACAAGAACCGAGCTTGAGCTTGCTGAGGCTCCTATTCAAGAAAGTCCGCTAGCTGATGCAGAAAAAATGGCAATATTCAACGCTCTCTACCAAGGAGATCACTCTTGGTTGAGCCAGGATGGCGCACAGGGTGAGTTTGCACGTATGGTGCATGCTGAGCTCACTGAAGACAACAGCGGCATAAACGAAGAAGAGCAGTTATTTATTACGGCTATGTTACAGGAGTTAAGGGCATATTACTCAATTTGAGGGAGTGGCGATAGGTCGCTGAGCAGTTGTTTCCGCTACGTCAATACCCTATGCGGCAATCTTGCATACCCAGCAGACCGCTTGCGAAATAGGCCAGTGCGCCGCAGGCTAAGAATAGCACAAGCGCCGCTAAGCCGCGCAGCCAATTACTTTTTAACAGCTCTATATACTTGATGAAGCCGCATCCGATCAAGAGTATTGCCAAGAATACTAGCAAGATCAGCGTATATGCCCCAAAGCCGTTTATTGTACCGTAGGTGCATACATTAACCCGAGGCCAAGCGTTTACAACTACAGCCTCAATTCCCAAAATAAGTAATCCGATAAGAGCTGGTATCATATATTTGATTGTCCGAATAACGAACCTCATTACAGTTATTTACTGCAACAGGCTTGTTCTGGGCTGTAAAACTGAGATAGAAACAAATAGAGACTGGCATTTTGCTAATGTACAAACAGTGGTTCAATATGCTTGCACAGATGTGCTATATCTGTTACTATCTGTAGGATATGATTGCACAAGATGTAAAAACAAAGGTTATTACCGATAATCAGCGCCACAAAACTGACGTTGGCTCACCTGAAGTACAGGTTGCCGTATTAACGGCGCGTATTAAAGAAATTACTGAACACTTAAAGTTGAACAAGCACGACTTCATGGCTCGCCGCGGGTTACTACAGATGGTAGGTCGCCGCCGAAAGCTTCTGCGTTACCTTGAAAAAACCGATTTTGAAGCCTATAAAGCAACTGTCGCAAAACTTGGTTTGCGTAAGTAGTATTTAATAATAAAAATAGTTCCTTTTCAGGGGCTATTTTTTTTATCATAGCCTTTTTAATTGGTTTGGCTCCACTGAGCTGCCATTGACTTGTGAATGAAAAACGGATCCGGGAGCTCTTTGGCGGAGCTTCCGGATCCGTGCGGTACTGGTGCGGGCTCGGGTGAATCAAATGTTGCTGCGGGTGCGAACCCGTGAGGCATTCCGCCGCTTGAGCGCGCGGCGCTCGTCTTCGCTCATGCCGCCCCAGACACCCTTGTCTTGGCCGCTCCGTAGTGCCCAGCTCAGGCAGTCCGAGGCAACGGTGCAGCGGTGGCAGACGGCCTTGGCCTGTGCGGTTTGAAGAATGGCCGGACCGCTCGTTCCCACAGGAAAGAACAGCTCCGGGTCTTCGTCGCGGCAGGCGGCGTTGTATCGCCAATCCATTTTCTTCCTCCGGAAGAGAGTCGACTTACAGGGTGTACCAAACAGGGAGTCTAGCAGATCGTTTTGATATTGTCAACACATAATAAAGATGATATAATAATTATAATGAAAGCATCGCGCGGACATCCGCCTTTCCAGGAGGCTCTTCAACCAGCACGGGTTGGGTTAAGAGAAAACTCAAAAAAGTTTTCATATCTCGCAAGTTCACCGGATAAGTTAGTGCGCTCTGAGCATCAATATGCCAGCATCGAAGAGGCGCTGATTAACATTCGTTATCATAACCAAGTTCTTCAATTGTTTGATGAACAATATAATATTCCCCACGTTGACTATCAAGTTATATTGGGACAAAGCGAACGTAGTGCGCTCACAACATATACTATTGTCGACAAACTCGATAATGCAGTTGGATATGATGAACTATTAAAGCATGAAATATCAGCACAAAATGCTGTCGAAATAGGCGAAGAAGTTGATTTTATAACTAGCAAATTGCTACATTATTTGAAAGACGTTGCTCTAGATGGCGGTATTCTTATTCGTGAGCTGCCTCGTTAGATCAGTTTGTCTATATCTCTTCAAGGCCGCGCGGTGAACGTTGTTTGTTGGTAGATGTCGATCCGCTATCTGCTTATGTGCTCCAAGGCTTTGAAGGTGGGCCGAATGATCTTCAGGACTGTACGTTGATTGCAGATACATTACAGTATTTAGTGATGGATACTATGCGATTAGAACAAAAGTTAGACAGAGTTTCTCTAGCTCGAGAAGACATCTATACTTTTCTTGATATTATCCCCGACACAGTTTCAACCGTAATTACGCAACTGAAACACGACCTACGTCGTGCATTGGATACTAATGATTTAGCATTGCTACAAGCGATAAATCATGAGGATGATTGGGATGAAGAGAAGTCTGGTTATTGGTTTTTATTCATGGAGAGAGCACACTTACCTTTGACGGTCGAAGATTTTTCTGACGACGAAGCCATTCAGCGTCATATCAATCGTTTAGGAGAATAGCTTGCTTTCTTGTATAATGGTGAGCGGTGAAATAAGTGGTGGATAGGAGAGTTTGCTTCTTAAGCTTTCGTACCCGTTACTTATTCACCATTGAAGTGAAATATAAAGGAGTCAATTATGGGCACTATTAACCCATTTGGTAAAGATATCGTTTCAGTTGAAACAGAATTGTGCGGCAAGCCGCTGAAGCTTGAAGTACGGCGAGTTGGGTTTCGGACTACCGCGAGTGTTTTAGTATATTACGGAGAAACCGTAGTGCTTGGCACTGCTATGGTTGGCAACAAGCCGATTAGCGGTATGGATTATTTCCCCCTCAGTGTCGATTACGAAGAAAAGTTTTATGCAGCCGGTAAAATTAGTGGTTCACGCTTTATTAAGCGCGAGGGCCGCCCAAGTGATGAAGCTATTTTGATTGGCCGTATTATTGACCGGCCAATTCGACCGCTCTTCCCAAAAGGTTATCGCCAAGAGGTACAGGTGGTGGCAACCGTGCTTTCAATGGATCCGAGTTTCCGGCCAGATATGGTGGCGATGATTGCCGCTAGCACCGCCCTTACATTAACCGGTGCACCATTTGACGGCCCGGTAGCTGGGCTTCGTGTCTCACGAGTAAATGGCCAGTTCAAAGCATTCGCTACCCCTGAAGAGATCGAACAAAGCGAGCTTGACCTCGTGGTTGCCGGCATTGCCAGTGGTATTACCATGGTTGAGGCTGGCGCCAAAGAGGTGAGTGAAGAGGTTGTGGCTGACGCACTTGCCTGGGCACACAAGGCCTTTCAGCCAGCAATTGCCGTGCAGAAAGAACTCGCCGAAAAAATTAGTGTTGAGCCGCTTGCATACGAGTTGGTGTTGCCCAACGAGGCTATTCAAACTACCGTTGATAGCTGGGTAGAAGCAAAGCTAAGCGACGATCTACGCCGCCCGTACCCTGAGCGTAACGAACTCATTAACGTGCTTCGCAGTGAATTTCACGAGGCAATGTTGGCTGAGGTTGGTGAAGAAACATATGAAGAGCTGCGACGTGAATACGACGAAGCCTTCACTATGGCGCTGCACAAAGATGTTCGCAAAGGCATCGTTGAAAAAGGGCTGCGCCCCGATGGTCGCAAGCTTGATGAAATTCGCCCGCTCTCGAGCGAAGTCGGCATTTTGCCGCGCACTCATGGCTCAAGCTTGTTCACGCGTGGTATGACCCAAGGTATGAATATTGTCACCTTGGCCCCCTTAAGTTATGTCCAAATGGTTGACACCATGGAGCAAAACGACTTTGAGCGCCGTTACATGCACCATTACAACGCTCCTGGTTATACCGTCGGCGAAGTGCGCCGCCTGGGCTCACCAGGCCGCCGCGAAATTGGGCACGGTTATCTCGCCGAGCGGGCATTAATTGGTGTTTTGCCGTCAATCGAAGATTTTCCGTATGCTATTCGTAGCGTCACTGAAATTATGAGCCAAAACGGTTCAACCTCTATGGCTGCTACCTGTTCAAGCTGTTTGGCATTGATGGATGCCGGCGTTCCTCTTAAAAGCCCGGTTTCTGGTATCGCCATGGGTTTGATGATGGATGATGACACTCCTTATATCATGAGTGATATTGCCGACGCTGAAGATTTTGCCGGCGACATGGACTTTAAAGTGGCTGGCACTGAAAAAGGTATCACTGCACTGCAAATGGACATGAAAGTACATGGCTTGCCGGTTGAAATTTTGAAACAAGCAATTATGCAGGGAAAAATCGGCCGAGCTCATATTTTAAGCCACATGCTCGAAACCTTACATGCCCCACGCGAGCAACTGAGCCCATATGCACCACGCATTGAAAAGCTAATGATTAAGCCTGAGAAGATTCGCGAAGTCATTGGCAAGGGCGGTGAAGTAATCAATAAGATAATTGCTGACACTGGTGCCGAAATTGACATTAAAGATGATGGCCTGGTTACTATTTCAGCCGTTGATACCAAGAGCATCACCGCAGCCATGCAAATGATCCAAGCGATTGTGGCCGAGCCTGAAATTGGCAAAGTTTACGATGGCATCGTAGTAAAGCTAATGGAATTCGGCGCTTTTGTGAACATAATGCCTGGCCGCGATGGTTTGGTGCATATTTCACAAATGTCTGACCAGCGGGTTGAGAAGGTGAGCGATATTGTGAAAGAAGGCGACAAAGTCCGTGTGAAGCTAGTTGCCATTGACGACCAAGGTCGCTTGAACCTTAGTATGAAAGAGGCGAGATAGGCATTAACCTCTATTGCCGTCATTTGGTATTTCGCGACTTCGAGTAAGCAGCGGTAGCGACCTATATATATTTGCTTGGTAAGTTATATATGTTATAATATATAACATTCTTTGAATTGTACTTTTACAAAGCATATACGCGAAAACCTTTTTTACTCTTGAAATAAAAAAGATTCCCGCGTATATGCGGTTGAACGTGAAACTACCCCAGACTACCCGGAAGGTGCGTATCGTGAACAGAGTTAACGTTGTTGTGCCGCAGAATCAATCGATTCTCTCTGGCGACGACATTTGTGGCGAGGTGCAGTACTCCAAGGTTGGTTGGCAGATTTACGCCACCATCGTGCTTAACGAGAATGCAGACAAGCTTACTGAACTTCCAGAGCTTCCAAAACATGCTAAGCTCGACGCCATCTACGTCATCACCTCGCAAGACAGCCCAAGAAGACAAATCTATAGCTTGCAGGCGGCTCATGCGATTATTGCAGAACGTCGGCGAGAAGAAGAGCGGCAGTGCAGACTTGATGAATTCAAGAGTAGGCTACAGGAACTCTCTGCACAAAGAGACAACCTGACGGGGCAATCCACCTGTCGGCTTAATACGTTGATTCAATCGGCCTACTATAAGCATTCACAGTTGAATGCGTGGCGCGACCCTTCAACGCCTGGCTCGGTCGAAGAGGCGATCCGTGCCGTACACAATGAAATTCAACGGCTTACTAGTAGTGAACCGCTAGAGGTAATGCTGCAGGCACTGCTACGAGAGGAGCTGGGAAGCCCGAGCGTACATTACCATAACAAGCAGGTGCTCACTCAGCTCGAGACACTTGCCATTCGTAGCGGCGGTAAGGGCGAATACGCCGAGATTCCCTCGCTCGAAAACTTCTATGGGCGAAAGCTCGTGGAGGCATCGGTGACGGATGTCAACGATCTACAGAGGGTCGACTTGCGGCTCGTGCTGGGCGACTACGCCATTCTTGACGAAAGCGATCCCGATATTTGGGCACCAAAAACGATCCCGTTTCCTGATATTCTTGCGAGTCCGAGGGGCGCGAAGAATTCGTTGCTGGAGGTCTACTATTTCTACGATGACACGGGTGGAAGGCAGCAGGCCGTTGCGCGCGTTGTCGTTCCGCTGAAGGCATTCAGCCGAAGCGATGCCCGAGAAGCCCTTGAGGCAGGCACCCTTCTGCCGGAACTGCCACACGAGAACATTCAGTGGCGCGGATTCGTATCGAAGGCGGCAAAAAGCCCATCGAAGGGCAGCAGGGCAAAGAGCTTGCCGGTAAGGTTCGCAGGCAGCTGCGCTGAACGGGGAGTTTCAGGTGTCGGGCATGTACCCGGCTGGCCCGTGTGTCTCTTTTGGGCGCACGGGCATTCCCCCTGTATTTTTTGCAGAGACCTATAAAGTTATAGGAGAATAAGACGTACTATGCTATACTTTTTAGTAGCTTAACGATCTTGTGGTAACACACCTAACACCTCCTGAGGGTCAATGAAACAAAAGCAAGCGCTGCTTGATGCAATTAAGAAAGCAATTCTGGAACAAAATATTTGTCCAGAACTTGCAGAGTCTGCAACGAATTTGGTGATGGGTGACGGCAACGTTAATGCCGAGATCGTCTTTATTGGTGAGGCTCCCGGTAAGAACGAAGACGAGCAAGGCTTACCGTTTGTCGGTGCCGCTGGCAAATTTTTGAACGAAATGTTGGCCAGTATTGGCCTTGACCGTGGCGACATCTACATTACAAACATCGTTAAGTATCGCCCACCGAATAATCGTGACCCGCTGCCAGATGAGAAAAAGGCATTTTGGCCATTTCTCATCCAGCAGCTCGACGTGATTGAGCCGCTTATTGTTATTACCCTTGGCCGACATAGCATGGAATATTTCTTGCCAGGTATGAAGATTAGCCAGATTCATGGTGAGCCAAAGCGAATCCAATTTGGCGAACGAAAATTAGTAATTGTGCCGCTGTTTCATCCAGCTGCAGCACTTTATAACGGCGCTATGCGTCAGACATTATTGGATGATTTCGAAAGAATTCCAAAAATTGTGGAACTTGCGAAGAAAAAATAGTCATTAAATATATAAAAAGCGTTCCTACGAGCGTCCCAGAAAAGGAGAAATGATGGGGCAGAGAAGAATAGCCAAACCTCAGGTAGATGACCTGAGTAAGCGGCCAGACCATAAAGATGGCAAAAAACAGCAGCAAAACTCAATTTTAGCACGCACACAAACAAGGCGTGGCGAGGTGCAGCGCGCTACCAGAAGAGTAAGCGAAAACGTTAACCTCACTGCCAGCCAGCACCTTATTAGCGTGCCGGTAAACAAGTCACGTTTTAATGGTTTTGACGGCAAACAGTTCATCTGGAATGCCGAGGCCAAGAAGCGCATGCAGCAGGCGAGTGGTAAAGGCCTGCCAAGCCTAAAGGTGATTCCACTTGGTGGTCTTGGTGAGATGGGCATCGGCAAAAATATGATGGCCATTGAATACGACAACGATATTATTGTTATCGACATGGGGTTTTTGTTTCCCGGTTCTGATTATCCGGGCATTAATTATATTGTCCCCGACATTACCTACTTACTTGAGAACAAGCATAAAATTCGTGGTGTTATCTTTACACATGGCCACCTTGATCACATTGGCGCGGCGCGACATTTGCTGGCACAGCTTGGCGCGCCGGTGTATGGTAGCCGTTTTACCCTTGCTATGGTGCAGCGCATTATGGAAGAATCAACCGATAACTTCCAGCCCAAATACATAGAAATGAACCCCGAAGCACATGATCGTGTGCAAATTGGCGATAGTTTTGGTGTTGAATTAGTACGCGTCTGCCACTCGATTCCTGATGCTTCAGCAGTTGTCATTCGAACACCGGTGGGTGTCTTGCTTAATACTGGCGACTGGCGTTTTGAAGAAAACCCAATAGATGGCGTAAAGTTCGACCTTGAGCGCTTGAGTGAAATTGCCAGCAAAGAAGGCATTTTGCTGATGATGAACGAAAGCACCAACTGTGAAGATGCCGGTACGCACCAACACGGCGAGTACGACATTAAACAGAGTATTGGCCAAATTATGGACAATTACTCTGAAAGCCGAGTGTTGGTTTCAACCTTTTCAAGCCAAATTCACCGTATTCAGGTCATTCTTGAAGAGGCTAAACTGCGCGGCCGTAAAGTTGCGATTGCAGGCTATAGTATGCTCCAGAATATGGAAGTTGCACTGCGCACCGGTACTATTAAGGTGCCAAAAGATGTCGTGGTAAAAATGGAAGATCTCATAAAATACCCCGACAGTAAAGCCGTGGTTATCTGCACCGGTAGTCAGGGTGAGTTCAACGCTGTCTTAAACCGTATGGCCACCGGCGCCCACAAGCATCTCAAAATTAAAAGTAGTGATGTTGTTGTATTCAGCTCGAGTATGATTCCGGGCAACGATAAATATATTGTTCGCACCCTTGACGGTTTAATGCGTGAAGGTGGTGATGTTATTCAAGATAAAAAAACTCACCTTTATGGCGTGGGCCGTATTCACCTTTCGGGCCACGGTTATTACGACGATCACGTCAAACTCATTAACATCGTTAACCCTAAATATTACCTGCCGATTCACGGTGAATTCCACATGTTGGTACACAACGCTGAGCTTGCCGAAAAAGAGTGCGGTATTACCAAAGATCGTATCTTTGTGTGCGATGCTGGCGACGTTGTGCAACTTACGCACGAAGGTACTGCCCAGAAAATTGGCCGCGTACCAGTCGGAGGCATTATGTATGACGATTCAGGTGCGATTGTTACCGAAGTTGTGCTAAAAGATCGCGTGCATATGGCAACTGAAGGTATGTTCGTTGTTATTTTAACAGTGCATAGGCAAAGTGGCCGGCTGCTTACCAGCCCAGATATTATCAGCCGAGGTTTTATTTATTTGCGTGACTCTGAAGAGCTTATGGGCCTCATTCGCCAATATCTGAAACAAAAAGTTGCGCGAAGTTTTGGTGCTGGGCGTAAGATTGATCTTGATATCATTAAAAAAGAGATTAAAGACGACATTACCCATATCTTGTATGACCAAACGCGCCGCACGCCAATTGTTATTCCGGTTGTAAATGAAATCATCCCGCAAGCCGCACCAGCTGGCGGGCAAGAGTTCCGCCAACCACCCGTGCTGCGCCGCAAACCGCTTTACCAACGCCACGACAAGCCAGTTGAACACGAAGTCGGCGCGTAGCGCTCCTTTAATGGCTTACGCTATTGTGCAATCTGGCATATTCCTGTATTGTACGGTTTGTACGACGATAGTATGAGAGGTTGAGTGTAACTTTGTCCTTTGGCAGATGATTTTCGATTTTTAGAAAGAAGATTCCATGAGTCCTTTCAAACGGGCACATATTGCGCTGCTTGCAGCCTTGTTGTTCGTGGCAGGTTGTAGCTCTCATTCGGCAAGTGAAGATAGCTTTACATCACCGTCAATTACCACCGACACAGTGACGTCAGCACCGGCTAGTGGCTCCAACAGGGCCGGTGACTCATCAGAAAAGTTGAACCAGCCGTTGCCTGAGGCGAACAGCGCCTTCCAGGACAGTCGGATGGATCAGGGTCTTACCTACCAGTACGTCACAGACTACCTGACGGCAGTTGTGAAGGATGCTGATCGGGTATGGGTTGAGTACTTCGCAAGCATTGGCCTTCGTGAGCCAGATGTCTACTATACGATTATTCAGCCGGATACGGCCTATGAGAGTCAGTGTAGCGCGACACCGCTTGAAAGCACCTACAACAACGCCACCTACTGTCCGATTGATGTGATCGACGGCTTCACCGGTGCAATCTGGTTGCCGGCCGACACATTTGCGAACATGTGGAATGGTAGCATCTTTACTCGCCAGTCGGTCAGGAAGGGCGATTTTGGTGCTGCCGTTGTGACGGCACATGAGTTTGGTCACCACATTCAACATGAGCTGAAGGATCAGCTGGGGTGGCCTGAGATCAAAGCTGCTGATGGCAGCAGAATCAAAGAAGGCGAGCTCATCGCCGATTGCTTTGCTGGGAACTGGGCATTCAGTGCCTTCTACAGCAACTATCTTGAAGCTGGTGACATCGAAGAAGGTGTGGCGGCATTGATAGCAATTGGCGATAGCGAGCCGGGTGGGGATGATCCGCACGGTTCGCCTACGGAACGAGCCGAAGCGTTTATGCTTGGCTATAATTCTGGCGCACCGGCAGACTGCATCAATGAATACTGGCCTGGTGTGACTGTCTGAGTTGGCGAAAGCAGGCGGGGTGTTATCTCCCGCCTGCTTTCGTTGCAGCAAACACTATCGTCGTGCAGTCAGCTTGCTTTTTGTAGTAAATAGTGCTACAATATATTTGTATTCTACTCGACAGATGTAAAACAAAAGCAATATAATGAAAAGATATGGCGAAACGTAAATCTCGTAAAAAAGCGCCGGTGAAATCAACGCCACGACACGTGTTACCAAACGGCTTCTGGGGTCAGGCGGTGGCAGTGTTGTTGGTAGCGCTGGCACTTCTTTTAGTAGTAGCCTCATTTGGTGCCGGTGGCCCTGCCTTGGCGGTGTTCTTAAATGTAAGCAAAGCGACAATCGGCGTTATTGCTTATGCGTTGCCAATTTTGCTCGTTTATCTCGCCGTTGAACTGTTTCGTGAAGAAGAAAACCGTATCTCACCAGTTCTAATCGCTTCGTCGATTCTTTGCATTAGTTTTATTGCCGGCTTTGCTCACTTATTTATGGCCGAGCCGCGTGATATAACTATAGCCGTTGCCGGCAGTGGCGGCGGCCTTGTGGGTTATGGCATTGATAATCTCATGCTCAATTTGTTTGATGCCAACGCGGCTGGCTTCTTCTTGGTTGTCTTAAGCCTCATCAGTTTATTGTTTGTGCTCAGGGTTTCACCAAAAGCACTGCTTGAGGCAATAAGAAATATGTTTGCCCGCGATCTTGGGCAAGAAGCGCACAACCGTGAAATAGCCAATAAAGCAGCCAAAATTGATCAGCCACGAACACCGATTGGCGAGCTAAAACTTAACCAGGGTGTGCCAACCCTAAACTCAACTGAAGACGAAAAGAAGGGTTCGCGCCTTTCAAGCCTGCGCGATAGTATTAAGCAAGATAAAAGCGCCGAAGAGCTTTCGGCGCTGACTACCCAAAGCGACCCTGAATGGCAAACGCCGAGCCTGGAGCTGCTTGAAAAAAAGCAATCACCCGCCGATGCTGGCGATGTGAAATATAATGCGCAGGTTATTCAAGATACACTGGCTGAATTTAATATCAATGTCGAGATGGAAGGGGCAAACATTGGCCCCAAGGTGACGCAATACACCTTAAAACCACCCGCTGGCGTAAAGTTAACACGCATTACCGCACTTGAAACAAATATTGCCTTAAATCTAGCAGCTCAGGCGATTCGTATTGAGGCACCAATTCCTGGCCAGCGGGCCGTGGGCATTGAGGTGCCAAACCGAAAAGCTGCCGATGTTCGCTTGCACGGAATTTTAACTGCCAAAGCCTGGAAGCAATCAGCTGCACCGCTAAGTTTTGCGGTTGGTAAGGATATTGCCGGTGAAGCGGTAGTGGGTGAGCTGAACAAAATGCCGCACCTTTTAATTGCCGGGCAAACTGGTTCGGGTAAGTCGGTAATGATCAACACCTTATTAACCAGCCTGCTTTACCGCAACTCACCGGCCGATATGAAACTAATTTTGGTAGACCCAAAACAAGTTGAAATGGCGCCTTATGAAGATATTCCACACCTGCTCACACCTGTTATTACACAGCCTGAAAAATGCATCAGTGCTCTTAAATGGGCGGTGAACGAAATGGAACGCCGCTATAGTTTGCTGGCTGAAGAAAAAGTACGAGATATTAAAAGTTACAACGAGCGCAAACATGCCGAGGGTGAGAGCATGCCCTATATCGTGGTAGTAATTGATGAGCTGGCCGATCTCATGATGCTGGCCGCTCGTGATGTCGAAGCCCTGATTGTGCGTCTGGCACAAAAAGCCCGCGCCGTTGGCATACACTTGGTGCTCGCCACTCAACGTCCGAGCGTCGATGTTATTACCGGCCTTATTAAGGCTAACGTGCCCGCCCGTATTGCCTTTACGGTGGCAAGCCAGGTCGACAGTCGCACTATTCTCGACCAAATTGGTGCCGAAAAACTGCTTGGCCAGGGCGATATGCTGCTGTTGACCCCTGCCATGAACAAGCCAAAACGTATTCAAGGTGCTTGGGTGACTGATGAAGAGGTGACCAAAATAACAGATCATTTACGCATGCAACGAGCACCCGAATATGACGACGAAGTGGTGGCGCAGCAGGTGCAAATTGGCAATAAAGGCGGCATTGTCTCAGACCTTGATGTTGGGGGCGATGACGATATGTACAAAGACGCGGTGCGTGTGGTAATCGAGGCACGCAAAGCCAGCACTAGCTTGCTGCAACGCCGCCTACGCATAGGCTATTCACGTGCCGCCCGTATTATCGAAGAAATGGAAGAACAGGGTATTATTGGCCCAGCCGATGGCTCACGCCCGCGTGATGTGCTTATAAATAGTGCCGAAGAACTGGCGCAAGCGAATACCAACGTCTAGTTAATTGTTATTTAATTTTTATCCACTGTATTATTTGTATTGTCAAAATTATCGCACAGTGCTTAAATGAAGGCACAGAAGCATAAGCACAAAAACTCACGACTTCTTGTAGAAATAACAATATACACTTGATATGTGTAAGTTGTTGATTTACGCTTGTAATAAGTAATAAAGTAGGAACTTCTATGACAGTATCTCTTGAAAGAACAAGCATGCCACTAGAGGCAAAAGGCGCCGAAAATGAGCCCGACAGTCGAGGCCGGCAATTATACGACCTCGCGCAGGCGGCCTTAGCCGGCTATAGGGAAGATCGGCTTCCAGGAAACGTTACTGCGGTTTACGGAGAAGCAGCCGGCGATGGTGAAAATGCCACCCCGGGGCTCAATGTTGTCGTCGAAGGTCTCGGAACTATTAGTGTATACGAGGCAGAAGAATATGCTGAAGTACACCTAAGGGCCTTTGAAGACCCAAGCGCAAACGAACATCATTACCCGGCGCTATCCGATGAGGCATCTGATTAGCATTAACTATAATATATGGTCTTAAGAGGGGGTCATCTGTTGTAATAATCATCTAAAGATGCTAAAATTTAGATAGATATTAACCTGCGCTTACAAAAGCGCTCCTGCATGCAGCAGGATCCATAGGAGGAACTATGCGTCAGTACGAATTAACCGTACTTATTCACCCAGATCTTGAGATTGATCTGGAAAAGCCGCTCAAGAAAGTTCGTGATATTATCACGAATAATGGCGGAACTATTACCAAAGAAGACAATTGGGGCAAGAAAAAGCTTGCGTATCGAATTAAGAACGAAGATTTCGCAACGTATGTTTACTTCGAGCTTGAACTGCCAGCTGAAGTAATCAAGAAAGTCGATAGCACGCTGAATATCACCGACGAAGTGCTTCGCCACTTGCTTGTTGCAAATGACCCAAAGCGACCAACCGAAACTGACGAAGCAAAAGAAGACGAACCAAAGGAGGGGTAAAACCATGGCTCGAAGTATCAATCAGGTGATGTTAATGGGCAACCTAACACGTGACCCTGAAACACGCACTACGCCAAATGGCCAAAATGTTACCAGCTTTAGCTTAGCGCTGAACCGTAGCTACAAAGATCAAAGCGGTAACTGGCAAGAAGATACTGATTATATCGATATTGTTGCCTGGGCACAGCTCGGTGACCGCGTGGCACAATACTTAAGTAAAGGTCGTCGTTGCCTCGTGCAAGGGCGTCTGAGCCAGCGTAGCTGGGAGCAAGAAGGACAGAAGCGCAGCAAAGTTGAAGTTATTGCCAGCGACGTTACATTTCTTGATGCGCCTGGTGGTGATGGTGGTGGCGCTGGTAACGCTGGCTCTTATAGCAATGCTGGGAGCAATAACACCTCAAGCAAAAAGAAGAACGACGATGTTGTTATTGAGGACATCGATGACAAACCAATTGATCTCTCTGAGATCCCATTCTAATTATTGAACAAAGGATAACTAATGAAACCAACTAACCGTTTTCGTAAAGATACGCCTGCGTATTTTGACTATCGTGATGTCAAAACACTGCAGCGGTTTATTAACATGTATGCTCAGATCGAACCGGCCAGTAAGACAGGCCTGAGTGCCAAACAACAGCGACAACTTGCCGTTGCTATTAAGCGCGCTCGCCACTTGGCACTCTTACCATTTGTTGCTAGCTAGGAGGCCCCTATGTATCAACCGACTGATCTTAAAAAGGGTACCCTTATTCAAATTGACGGCAAGCCATTTCGGGTGATCGACTATGCTCAAAAAGTGATGGGCCGTGGCGGCAGCATTGTGAATGTACGCCTTAAAAATCTGATTGATGGCAGTGTTTTGCCAAAAACTTTCAAGGGTGCCGATAAAATTGAACCGGCCACCGTTGAGCATCAAACTGTACAATTTTTGTATGCAGACGGTGACGATTATCACTTCATGGATCCTGAAAGCTTTGAGCAGTTTCAGCTGGCGAGTGATATTGTTGAAGCCGCGAAGCCCTTTCTTAAAGAAGGCGACAGTGTTGATATACAGTTCTTTGACAGCCGAGTAATTAGTATTGAACTGCCAAAAAATCTTTATTTAAAAGTGACCTATGCCGAGAATGTCGTTAAAGGCGATACAACCAGTAGTGTACAAAAAGAGGTAACACTCGAGACTGGCCACGTTATTCGCGTGCCGGCTTTTATCAAAACTGGCGATGAAATCAAAGTTGATACTCGCACCGGTGAATATTTAGAACGGCGAAAAGATTAAGCAATAAAAAGAGACCTGGTTTTAGGGCTGGGTCTTTTGTTGTAGAGTAATGCAGCGATTCCCGGCCCTATATATAAGATGGCCGGGGAATCGCTGTTCGATGCTTGGTGGCAGCTTGAAGGGCTACCTATTGCTGCAACTTTTCTCGTGCAGTGGCGGTAATGGTGGCTTTGGCAGCTAGGCCAACGACTTGCGCAATGCCCTCCAGGACTCCATTACCACACTTGGTGAATTCCTGTTCATCCGAGTTTTTCTGGCTCAGTGCTCCCGGTTGCTCAGTTAGGCTTTTGTATATCTCCTTGAACTTTTCGAGTGCTCCGTTCAGGGGCAACTCGTGATCAGAGACGAAGGTGGGTGACAACCCAAGCCATAAAGTGTTGCCATAAGTGATCGTACACGTGGTAATCACCCGTTGCTGAAATAGTTCGCCGATGAGCAGGCGTAGTCCATCAGGAAGTCGCGGGCACCCTCGCAGCTCAGTGCGGAAATTTTCTTGTGTTGCTCGAAAAGCGACATCAGTGCCAATAGTACAGTCTAGTAGCTCAACAATGAGCTCATAGTTACTGTAGGCGGCCGATGGCATTCATCACACTCCCGTAAGTGAACAGGTAAACTCATTGAGACTCTAAAATATCACGTGTATAATGTCAAGAGTGAAGTATCGCCTCGATTTATTATTAGTGAAAAAAAAGCTTATTCCAACCCGTTCGCAAGCTGAAAACTGGGTAAAACTTGCAAAGGTAACCGTTAACGGCAAAGTGGTTACTAAGCCTGGCTTTTTGGCAGATGAAACTGCGCGTTTGTCTTTAAAAGCAGATGCACAATATGTTAGCCGGGCTGGTCTTAAATTGGCGAGCGTGGCCGAAGCGCTCGGGCTTCATTTTCAAGCGAAAGTGGTGTTAGATGTTGGCTCGTCAACCGGGGGCTTTACCGACTACGCATTACAGCACGGTGCAAAAAAAGTTATTGCGGTTGATGTCGGCACAAATCAGCTTCATCCGAGCCTCCGCACCGACCCGCGAATTGATTTGTATGAAAAAACAGATATCCGAAACTTCAAGCAGCTCAAAGAGCTACCCGATATTATTGTAATTGACGTTAGCTTCATTAGCTTACGCGAGATTATTCCGCACCTTTGTCTTTACCTGCTACAACCCTCAACGCAAGTCGTGGCTATGGTAAAGCCACAATTTGAAGCTGGTAAAACCCAGGTGAATAAAGGTGTAATTAAAAATGACACTGTTCGCCGCCAGATTCTAAAAGAATTTGAAGCTTGGGTGAAGCGCTATATGATCATAAACGCTAAGGCCGACAGCGAAGTGACGGGCGCAAAAGGCAACCGCGAACGCTTTTACCTATTAACTTCTATAAAAAAGTAGCCAAAAAACCTTTACTTTTTGTAGTTTTTTTAGCATTATTAACTTTGTCCTGTACTCAACTTTTATGGAGGTACAAGAGGTAGCCTAGCGCATGGCGCTGGGTTTTTACAAGTTCTCTTTCAGTTGTTCAATTCCGAAAAGGAAAACAGTGATCAAGAGATCTCTTGCCACGGTGGCGTTTGCGCTGCTGTTGGCACTCGTCGGGACGCCGGCGATGGCGCAACCAGAGCTGCCAGTTGTTCCGGGCCCCGAGGCCAAGACGACCGAGAAGTGCGTTGCGGACGTTGACACCAAGAAGGTGGGCACTCTCGAGGCGGTCAGCCAGACCGCCTGGAAGGTCACCATCACCGGCGACAAGCCGCTCTGCACGCCAGTATTGGCGCAGGTTGCCAACTGGCGGTTCGACAACCCCAAGCAGGGCAAGTGGCCGCAGACCCTGGTAGAGACGGGCGAGCTCGTCACCATCGAGAAGCCCGGCACCTACACCGTGGCAGCGTCGGCGCGCGAGGACAGATTTTGCGGCCAGACCGACGGCTACGCCGAGCAGGGCATAGACAAGGAGTCGGGAAAGCCCAAGGCTCCGGACGTGCCGAAGACGCTCGTGAGTGCTACTGACTCAGGCCAGCCGAACTTTCTGCACTACTTCTTCAAGGGCAAGCCGGCCTGGACGGTCGACGACCCGGCAAAATGCAAGTGCGATCCCCTGAAGCCCGAGATCAACGTCACGGTCAAGGGCTGCGTCGGCGACAAAGACGGCACTGTCACTGTCACCGTCAAGAACCCGAACGAGGGTCGCGCGAAGTACACCGTCAAGCTCGGCGGACTAGAGCCCAAAGAGCAGGTGATCGAGGGTGGCAAGAGCGCCGACTTCGTCTTCAGCGGGTTGTCGGCTGGTGAATACCAGCTCAACGTCACCGACCCGAAGCACGAGCTGGAGGTCAAGCAGAAGGTAACGCTTGTGAAGTGTCCTCCGGCCACGACCACAACGGTGCCAACAACAACCACCACAACCACGGTGACAACCACTACGACAACGGCTGACATCGTGCCGGCGGCCAACACCGACACCGACGGTGGGCAGCTAGCCGACACCGGTGCCAACGTTGGCTGGTTGGTGGCTGGCGGCGTGTTGCTGCTGGTCGTCGGTGCACTGGTGTTGTGGTTGTCGCGGCGTCGCAGGGCGTAGAACAGCTGAAGTGAACACCCGGTAGGGCCTTAACTGGCGCTACCAACCTGGGCGTACGGTGAGGTGGCAGCCAGTCACCCCCGTACGTTCCAGGCTGAAATCCCATAAAAAGATTATGTGGCGCTAAAAAAGCGTCTTTATTTATACGTTAAACCTAAATTCAACTACATCATTTGGCTGCATAACATAGGTTTTACCTTCAGTGCGAAGCTTGCCGGCAGCTTTGGCGGCTCCTTCTGAGCCGGCCTCAACGAGATCGTGAAAATCAACTACCTGTGCCGCAATAAACCCTTTTTGAAAGTCAGTGTGAATAGCACCGGCAGCCTCTGGTGCGGTTGCACCTTTTTTGATTGTCCAGGCGCGAACCTCTTTTATCCCGGCTGTTAAGAAGCTTTGTAGACCAAGCGTATCATAAGCCGCTCGAACTAACTGATGCAAACCTGATTCGTGCTGACCATAGCTTGCCAGTAGCTCTGTCGCCTCGTCTGCATCAAGCCCGCGCAGCTCATCTTCAAGTGCCGCACAAAGAAAGAGTGCCTGGCTTGGCGCCACGAGCTCGGCTAGGGCTTGCTGGCGCGCTTGGTCGCTTAAGGTTGATTCATCAACATTGAACACATATATTACTCTTTTGGCGGTAAGTAAATGAAGATCACGCAGCAATTCAGCGTGCGTTTCAAGCAGCGCGGGGAACTGCCAGAGTGGCTGGTTATTTTCGAGTCGTTTTTGTAATTCTTCTAACGCTTCAAGGTTTGAACGAAGTTTAGGGTTGGCTTTGGCCTCTTTAGCCAGTTTTGGCAAACGATTAGTTAATGTTTGCAAATCGGCAAGCACCAGCTCGGTGTTAATAATATCAATATCTTCTTGCGGGTTCACTCGTTGAGAAACATGCAACACATCGCTGTTATCAAAAGCTCGCACCACATGGCAGATTGCATCGCACTCACGAATATTCGCTAAAAACTTATTGCCAAGGCCTTCACCTTGGCTGGCACCAGCAACTAAACCGGCGATATCTACAAACGTCACCGTTGCAGGCACAATTTTTTGGGTATTGTATAACTTGCCAAGCGCTTCAAGCCGGTGGTCGGGCACTGGCACAATACCCGTGTTTGGCTCAATAGTGGCAAACGGGTAATTAGCTGCCAAAATATTATTATTAGTTAAGGCATTAAATAACGTCGATTTACCGACGTTTGGTAGGCCAACTATGCCGATGGAAAGAGAACTCATAAAAGTTATTTTAACAGAGGTATCTTAGTTATTCTATAGTAATTAGCACCGACAGGAGTGATCAATTTCAATTCTCTGTTGAGTTTGCCAAGGTGGGTAGATGGCAAAGTATGAATAGGTAGGTTTATTATATTATTATTTAATAATTCGGTGTATCATAAAGGGGTAGTTTGGAGATACACTCCAGATGTACATGACGGCGTGGAATTGGAAGGAGGTGACAGCACATGAGCACTCTTCTGTATGCCCGAGGCGTGAGCAAGATTCGCCCCGGTGGCGAGGATACTATCGAGGATAATACCGATGAAGGTGACCCGTTCAAGGACGGGGTTCAACCCACATAAGCACTTCATATAGCCGAGCAGCTTGAGAGGGTTGGCTTCGGTGCCAGATTTTAACTCTCTCGGTAATCTGCTCTACTATATAAAGGGCCGAGACCTTCTACGGAATTGACAGGCGGTTTTGCCCCGATATATTTAGCAGAGGTCTCCCCTGTGAATATATCTCTTCAATCTCCACGCCTGTCTTTTCCCTAAAGTACAGAACATAGCCCCTGTGTTTTAGGGAGTAGGCAGGGGCAAATAGCGTAGCGCCAGGCGGTTTCGCCTTATCTTTTTAAATAATTTATGTATGTTAGCTCGCCGGGGTGCTATAATATTAGTATTCAAAAATAAAACAAACAATATGATTACAAACATTGACCGTCTCAAACAGGCTGCCTGGCAAATTGTTCGCCACCGGCATGTTCGGCGAGCGATATTCACCTTTCACACCCTGATGGTGGTTGTTGCAGTGTTGGCGGCTTTTAGTATTATTGGGCAACTACTGTACCCCGCTGAAAGAGCATTGCCATTCGCCAAGGTTGATGCACTTGACATTGGCGGCCTCACGCGTGAAGAAATCGAACAAAAGCTCGAGACTCTGGCAAAAAACGCCACAGTTAAAATAAAAACCCCACTTAAAACATATGAAACAAAATGGGCAAGCATTGGCCTTGGTGTTGATAGCTTGGCAACAACCAAAGCGGCGATTAGCTACTCATTCTGGGAACGCTTTATTCCTTTTTCATCAGTTGCCCGCACGGCTCAAACTATTGATACATCGCCTATCATCATCGTTGATAAAGAACGGCTGAAGGCTTTTGCCAATAAAATTGTGGCAGAAAATAAGCAGGCGGCAGTTGAGGCGAATATTACAATTGTAAACGGTAGGGTTGTGTTGCGTGAAGGCAAGGGTGGGTTTGCTTTTACGGTTGAAGATGTCGAACGTCAGCTGCAAGCCATACCATTTAAGCAAACCGAACAGGTAACCTTGCAGCCACAACTTGTGACAAGCTCGGTTGACTCTGACGAGCTGGTAGCCACAAAATTACGCACAGAGCAAGTTGTAGGCCGTGAGCTTACTATAAAGATCGGCGATAAAACATTTCAGCCCGATGTCGCTACTCGTGGAAGTTGGCTGCAGGTGGGCCAAGACCCAGTCACTCATGTAATGGCAGTGCAATTCAATAAGAGCACGCTTTCGTCATACCTGACCACAGTTGCCGCACAAGTTGCGGCGCCTGCCGGGGTCACACAAGTTACGCTGCTTGATGGCCAAGAAATTAAACGAGTGGTTGGTGCTACGGGTAAGAGTATTGATATCGCAGAGGCATCAAAATTAATTGAAAAGGCCTTGTTTAACGAAAAAACTGCAACCAATATATCGCTTGCTCTCATTGAACAACCTCCGGCGGTTACGTACACAAAAACTTACTCTCAGAGCGACGCCGGCTTGCTGGCACTTATTCGTGACTGGGAGGCTGAAACTTACGGCACATACGGTATTATTGTGCGTGAAATTGGTGGCCAAAACCGTTATGCTGAATTTCAGCCAGATTACTCATTTGTTACCGCTAGTACATATAAAATGTTTATCGCATACGACATATTCACTAAAATGGAACGTAATGAGATTAATAACGAAACCGTGCTTGATAACGGCTGGACGGTTGACGCATGCATGAACGAGATGATTCTTCATTCAACCAACCCCTGCGCAATTTCGTTTCAAAACTGGCTCGGGTGGCAAACCTCTGAAGATATGATTCACGAGGCTGGCTTCTTGGATACATTTGTCAACAACCAGGGCGGTGGTGAGAAACATTCTACTGTGCGTGACGAAACGAATTTTATGCTGCGCCTGCACTCAGGAACCCTTTTGAACGATGAGCATACGCAGCAATTGCTGAGCTTATTTAAACGCCAGGTGTGGCGCGGTGGTATTCCGGCAGGTGTTCCAGGGGGCACAGTAGTGGCCGATAAAGTTGGTTTTTATAATGGATATGTGCATGATGTTGGCATTGTGTATGCGCCAAGGGCCACCTATATTTTGGGCGTCATGAGCCGAGGCGGATCTGACCCGGTTTTTGCCGACCTTTCTCGCCGGGTATACAATTTCTTCAATCGCTAGCGGCTTAGGCACTAGGGGCATTGCCGATAAAACATAACCGGTTTATACTAATTGTAATGGGCATTTGCTATGGCAAAAAAGATTATTAATACACATGAAAAAAAGGCAGCAGAAAAAGCCTCCACACTCACCGTATGGATAACTATTGCTATTATTGTTGTTGCGGCAGGGGCAGCTTTGGCGGCAGTTATTTTTTTACAATCAAGAACAAACCAGCCAGGTGAGAAACCCAAAGAAATAACAGCCAAAGACACCATTAAAGAAACGCTAGACACCGGCAAAACCCCCGACGAAGCTACTTTAAAAGAGGCCCTCACCAAAAGCCCTAGCAATGAAGAAAAACAGCAATTATTACAACTCTTAGCCGGCGATGCTCAGCGTCGCGGTGATTTTAAGGCAGCTGTTTCGTATCTTGAACAAGCTCACGAAGCCGGCGTGACCGTCGCCGTGCTAGTGCAGAATATCGGTGGTTTGTATCTTGAAAAGTTAAACGATAAACCACAGGCATTAAAATATTTCAAAAAAGCTCGCCTGCTTGCCGAGCAGCAGAAGAACGAAGATCCATATAGCGAACAAAATATTCAATACCTTGATAGCAAGATAAAAGAACTGGAGGCGCAAGGTGTCGCGCCTGCTCAATAAACATCGCTGGTTACATATCGTAATGGTAGTCGTGGCTATTGTTGGCCAGCTCTTTTCATATATGCCACCGGTGCAAGCTGAGCCAGGAGAACCCGGGCCTTATGGGCGGCCGTTGAACTACGGTTACTTTTTTGGTCGCTTTGATGGTGCCGGGCAAGATGTCATTCCGGGCGGGCTGTTTCCTGGTAATATTGACCAGTTTGTTAATGCCATTCGTTCACGGGCATTAAATTTAGGCGGTGGTTGGTCGTTGCGTGATATTCGCGGTGCGCAGTTTATTGTACAAACTATGCGAGGTGGTGGCTACGCCTTTCCTTCGGTTGCAGATGTGAACGATTGGGAACAGCGTGTTCGTGGCGTCGCCTCATACGGGGGCGTTAACCTAGATGAGGGTATATCATTTAACCACAACAGTTACTACCAAGATGCACATGGTGACGATGCGTTCTATACACGTCAGCACGGTGCATTTATATGGTACCCCTGGACGAATGATAGCGGTATAGTTGGTAATTCAATTACATTTAGAGACCAGAATGGCAATATTATCTATGCTATTCGTAAGGCGTGCGGTAACCCTGTAGGCTCTAATTTTGCTCCGCTGCCGAATCCTTGGCAGTTTTACGGTACCTCAACTGTTTCGGGGAATGATCAAACTGCAGGCCCGGTAAGTGGTCGAACCAGTATTACTTCAGTGCCAGGCACAACCGTAACGTTCTCGCATTTTTTAAGGCTCGAAGGAACAACGGCTCAACAGGTTGATTACAACGCCCGAAGAATCTACCCCGGTACGCCCGACCAGTCGGTGACAAATAATTCTTTGCCACGGGCTAACCCGGGAGTTATTACTATGTCGCCCGGGTCTCAGGTTGAGCTTGTGCGGAGCGAGCTTACTATTCCGTTAACCGCCACGCCGGGCACACAATATTGCCAATATTTAGCATGGCGCCCGGTTTCTTCAACAAATGGTGGTACCGGCCTTGATGTGGCGGCCTGTGTTGTTGTTGCTTACAGTTATTCGCTTTCGCCAAGTGCTCAATCGTCTCAAACAACGGCCACTGCAAACGATACGATAAGCATGACTTATTCCGTAAGAAATACCGGCCTCACCATGAGCCGACCAACCTTCTGGGCCGTGAAAGAGCTGGTTGTCTCACCGGGCACTTCCATTGATTTAACAGCACCATACACTGATAATAACTTTGATTGCGCACGGTTTGCTGGCCCCGGCATAGAGTGTCGTGACATTTATGCTACGCCTGGGCCGGTTGTTTTCAACGGCAATGCAACAACACCTCTGCCAAACGGCCCCTATAGTACATATGTAGTCGGGAATTATCCGGCCGGTACTCGTGTTTGCCGTATGCTTGCTGTTGACCCGCCAACTCACGCCGATGCTCCTCGGCATCGTTGGAGTACGCCAAGCTGTGTGGTTGTTGGCAAGCGCCCGACTGTTCATTTCATGGGCGGTGATATCAGTGTGGGCGGTGGCTTTGCTAATGCCAGTGGTATCTGTAGTGTTTCAAATAACTCAGGTAATATATTTACGTCTGCCAACACTGATACTAATGGCTCGGTTGTTGAATATGCTGCCGTTGCACGGGGCAAGGTGCAGCAGTTTGGAACAGCCAGCAAGCCCGACACGAGCGCGCAGCATTTTCTGGCAACTGCCTTAATGTTTGCCAATGTGCCACTTAATAATCCGGGTAATTTTGGTGATAATCCTCACTGTATACCCGACTATTACGAACAATACGCAGCACAAGTTCCGGTGAGTGCTGCACCTGTTGGGCCTCAAGATATCGGTGGTCTCGTTGGTGCTAACTCTACGACTAAACTTCATTATGGTGGTAACCTTACTATTGCTCGATCGACTATTCCAAAAGGTTCGCAACTGCTTATTGTTGTTGATGGTGATGTTACGATAGCTGATGATATTACATACGCTACCCCATATGGTTCAACGGCAGAGATTCCATCGTTGGCCATTATCGCTAGGGGAAACATTGTCATAAACAGTAATGTTCGACAACTTGATGGTGCTTTATTTACACAAAAGAATCTTGCAACTTGCGATACGCCTGGCGCACTAACGGCAACTATTTGTAATAACCCACTTGTGATTAACGGGCTTGTTATTGCCGAAACAATTGCCTTGCGACGCACTGCCGGTGCCGATGCCGCAGCAAGTAGTGACCCGGCCGAGCGGTTCTTCTATGGCTCTGAACTATTCTTTAATAATGTGCTTATCGGGAGTGACTCAAACCAAGCTATTATTAACACGATCGAAGAGCACGATTTACCGCCACGCTACTAGTTTTCTCATACTTAAAAAAATGCTTCTCAGCCAAAGGTGCTTATGCTACAATCAAGCATAAGTATGAAGCTATTTCAATCGGTGGGCGACTTCTTCGCACTTGATATCGGTACAACCGCTGTTCGGGCGATTGAGCTTAAAGGCACACCGGGTGCTTGGGTGTTGGCGCGCTATGGTTCGGCGCCTGTCGATATGAAGGTAGCAACTAGCGACTCACCCGAAGATCGAAAGCGGCTTGGCGAGGTTATTACAAACCTTATTGCCCAAACCGGTATTACGACGAAGAATGTGGTTGTCGGCATTCCTTCGAACAAAACTTTCGTTACCGTTGTCGATCTACCAGATGTAGCACCGCAAGAACTGACAAGCACTATTAAATACCAGGCTGAACAATATATCCCCATGTCGATTGATGAAGCAAAAGTTGACTGGGCAGTACTCGGTAAATCGCTAAGAGACGAAAATAAAATTGAGGTATTACTTGCAAGTGTTGCCAATAAGTTTAGTGAAGACAGGCTTGACCTTATCGAAGGGCTTGGTCTTAATGTTATTGCTATCGAGCCTGATCCGCTGGCCCTTGTTCGTTCGTTGACGCCAGAGGGTAACCAGAACGGCCTTTTAATTGTTGATCTTGGTGATTTCTCAACTGATATCGTTGCGGTCGTCGGTGACACACCGCGGCTCGTTCGCTCTTTGCCAACAGGTATGCAGACATTTGTTAAAGCAGCGCAACAAAATCTTAGTATTGATCAAAACCAAGCCATGCAGTTCATCTTAAAATTTGGTCTTTATCCAGACAGGCTTGAGGGCCAAATTTATCGTTCTCTCGAACCTACGCTTGAGCAATTCGTTTTAGAGCTCACTAAAACTATTAAATTCTTCCAAACCCGCTACCCAAGCCTGCCAATTCAAAATGCTATTTTAACAGGGTATGGCGTATCAGTGCCGGCCTTTAATGATTTTGTGAGCACAAAAACCGGCCTGCAAGTTATAGCCGGTAACCCATGGCAACGCGTACGATCTGGCGGAGACCAACAGACGCTCTTGCAGCTAGCACCTAAATTTGCTGTGGCGGTAGGCTTAGCGGAGCGAACAATATGATATCGAAGTTAAAAATACAACTATCAGTTCGAGAGCAGATGTTATGATTCAACTAAATCTTCTCCCCGATGTTAAAAAAGAGTTTCTGCAGGCACAGCGTACTAAAGCGACTGTTATTGGGTTTTCTATTCTTGTGACACTTGGCGCTGTTGGTCTCACAGTCTTTCTGTTCTTAACAGTCTATGTTGGCCAGCCGTTACTAATTGCCGGCAAACAAGGCGAAATAGACACTCGCACAAAAGATCTAAAGGCAGTCGAAGATATCGGCAAATATCTGACAATTCAGAATCAACTTATAGCGCTGCCAGAGCTCTACGATGAAAAAGTGATCTATTCGCGACTTTTTGAATATCTTAAGGTCCTCAACCCGGCACCGCCGAATAATGTAAGGCTCTCAAGCCTACAGACAGACCAAGAGAACAAAGAAATTGTCTTTAACGGCGTAGCAGGTAACTTTCAGGCATTTACAATCTTTAGAGATACACTTGTGAACGCCGAGCTTACCTATAAACAAGACGGTGAAGAAAAAACAGGTAAACTGTTCGCTACTGCTGTAATCGAAAGTCAAAATTTAACTCGCAACCAAGGTCGGCAAGAACTGGGCTTTATTGTTCGTGCAACTTATAATGAATTTGCTTTCAACCCAAATATTGAAGAAGTAAAGTTGAATATCCCAAATATCCAGACCACACAATCAATTACCGGTGCACCATCACGGGCGAATGCGTTATTTGATGAAAACGCTGATCCTGGTGTAGACGAAGGGGGCGACTAATGGAATCAAAACGTATTACTGGGCTTAAGAAGCGCCAGGCGATTAGCAGCGCTAATCGAACTATGTTTGCCTGGGTAGCAATTGCCTCAATTGCGATCTCAATATTGCTCGTTGCTGCTCAGTTCTTATATAAGCAGTTCTTGTATAACAATAATGTCTATAGCGCTAAATCAAAGGCAGCTACCACTCTAGCCACCAATCAAGAGAATATTGTTAAGTTAAAAGAGGCATTTGGCCCACTTGATGCGGGTACTGATAAAAATGTCAGCTCAACGAAGGTTCTGAATGCCTTGCCCCGAGAGAAAGACACCAGTGCCTTCGGTACTTCAATTCAACAGATAATCGCCCCACTTTCGGGAGTGACGCTCGAGAGTGTTTCGATTGAGAGTCAATCAGAGTCAGCTGAAGCGGTGGCCGATGGATCTACTGGCGGTGGCCCTCAGCCAATCAATGCCAGCGTGACGGTGAGCGGTAGCTATGAACAAATCTTAGCATTTGTACGTGATCTTGAGCGTGTGATTCGCCCCATTACAATAAATACTATGAATGTTACTGGTTCAGATACTAACACTCGTTTGGCGCTTGAGCTTACCACTTATTGGCAACCGGCAAAAGGCGTTGAGATTAAAAAAGAAGTGGTGAAATCATGAAAAAAAATGACATCGCCATCATCGTCTTAATCATTTCGGTAACGCTATTAATTTCTTATTTTGCGCTCAGTGCAGCGATTGGCCAACCCACTAATCAACGGCAAACCGTTGAAGTAGTCGAGCCTATTTCTGCAGAACTCCCAGAGCCTAGCAAGAAGATATTCAACGATCAAGCCATTGACCCAACGGTTGTGATTGAAATCGGTAATCCAGCAAACCAACAACCGTTTGACCAATAGGTGTTAGCATATGGGTTTGCTAACTGACGACAGCCAAAAAAAGCTCGAAGTTCTCTTAGTTGAAGAAAAAGTCATCGCCAAGGCTGATCTTGCAAAATATAAAAAAGAAGCCGAAAAAGAGAACAAGCCACTCATAAGCTACCTAGTTGAGCATAAACTTGTTGGTAACGAGGCTCTAACTCGGTTAATGGCGTCAGTTTCGGGCGTGCCGTACGTAAATTTGCTCGAGGCAACTATTGATCAGTCGGTGCTTCGCCTACTGCCAAGAGATATCGCCGAACATTTCATGGCGGTGCCGCTTGGTGAAGTGCAAAATCGCTTAGCAGTCGCAATGCTCGACGCCAACAATGTTCAAGCAGTCGATTATCTTGCCAACCGCATCACGAGACCTCTGAAGGTGTATATGGCCTCTGAAGAGGGCATTAACCACGTGCTTGATCAATACCACACCGATCTTCAGCAAGGGGTGAGTGCGGCAATTAGCTCGGCCGAAGAAGGCGCCAAACAAGAGCGAGACCGTCAAGGTGCTGATATTAAAACTATCGTGCAAGATTCACCGATTAGTCGGGCCCTTAGCACAATATTAGAATATGCCGCTCGGTCACGTGCCTCCGATGTTCATATTGAACCGCTTGAGGATGCCCTGAAGATCCGTGCCCGTGTTGACGGTGTGTTACGAGAAATCATGAAGCTGCCAAAAAGTATCGAGCCGGCGCTTATCTCACGTGTGAAGATTCTTTCGAACCTTAAAATTGACGAACATCGCATTCCGCAAGACGGACAATTTACTGTACACGTTGCCGGTAAAGATATTGATCTTCGTATCGCAATTAGCCCAGTGGTATGGGGTGAGCAAGTTGTAATTCGCTTACTTGATAAAACCGGCACTAACTTTAGCCTGGAAGATATGGGGTACGCTGGCCGGGCGCTGCGGATGGTTCGTAAAGGTATTCGGAAACCAAATGGCATGGTGCTTACTTCTGGTCCAACAGGTTCGGGTAAATCAACCAGCCTTTACGCTCTTATCCAAGAGATTAAAAGCGATGAAGTTAATATCGTTACCCTCGAAGATCCGGTTGAGTACAAAATTGTCGGCGTTAACCAAATACAGGTTAATACTGAGGTTGGTCTCACATTTGCAAATGGTCTTCGCTCAATTCTTCGGCAAGATCCAAATATTATTATGGTCGGTGAAATACGTGACCGCGAAACAGCAAATTTAGCCGTGCAAGCAGCGCTTACGGGCCACCTTGTGTTTTCAACACTTCATACCAACTCCGCTGCAGGTGTATTGCCGCGTTTGCTTGATATGGGTATAGAGCCTTTCTTAATTGCGAGCACGGTGAATACAGTAATTGGCCAGCGCTTGGTACGTCGGGTTGGGGAAGAACGCGAAACATATCAATCGAATCCTCTTGAAACCCAAACAATTCAAGAGACAATCGGTGATATCTTGCCGAAAGATAAGGCAGCCGTTGCAAAAGTTTCCGACGACCTTGGCCACAAAGACTTGCCGCTCAGTGGGCAAAAAGCTTATACTTTAGTGAAGGGGAAGGATACGCCAGCTACCCCGGGCGGTTTTAAAGGCCGAATGGGTCTGTATGAGGTAATGGATATTACCGAAAGTATTCAAAACCTTATTGTCGGGCGGGCCACAAGTGCAGAGATCCAGAAAAAAGCGGTTGAAGAAGGTATGATTACCATGCGCCGTGACGGATACCTAAAAGCACTACAAGGTCTCACGACACTTGATGAAGTAAACCGCGTGGCGGCAAATATGGCGTAATGAAAGAGCTAAATAATGAGCGACACACAAGAACTCAGAATTGAACTACTACTTGAAGAAGTGATTCGCAAGCGGGCGAGTGACCTTCATTTGCAAATTAGTCTGCCCCCAATGCTGAGGATTGATGGTGCGTTAGTGCCGGTGCCCGGTTACGAGCCCCTGAATGAAGAAACTGTTGAGCAGCTTGTATTTTCAATTCTTGATGAAGATCAAAAGCAGATTCTTTTAAAAGACAAAGAATTTGACTTTAGCTTTGCGTTCGGTGACCTTGGCCGCTTCCGCGTGAATGCCTTTCATGAGCGTGGTAACTTAGCGGCAGCCTTGCGTTTGATTCCTAATGAAATTAAAACAGTGGCTGAGCTGGGCATGCCGCAGGTGGTTGGTTCTTTTGCGAATTTTCCACGTGGGTTAGTGCTAGTGACGGGCCCGACAGGCTCTGGTAAATCAACAACCCTGGCGGCAATTGTCGATCAAATTAATGAATCTAAAGCACATCATATTATCACCATCGAAGACCCAATTGAATTCACGCACAAATCAAAAAAATCAGTTGTGGTGCAGCGAGAGGTCCACTATGATACCTATTCGTTCTCGGCTGCGCTTCGTTCAAGTTTACGCCAAGACCCCGACGTTGTACTCATTGGTGAGATGCGTGACCTTGAAACTATATCGGCGGCTATTACAATTGCCGAAACAGGCCACTTAGTGTTTGCAACTCTTCACACAAACTCGGCATCACAGTCGATTGACCGCATGATTGATGTTTTCCCTCCACATCAACAGCCGCAAATTCGTTCGCAACTCGCTAATATCTTGCAATCGATTGTTTCGCAGCGTCTTATTCCGGCCATTGGTGGCGGCCGAGCAGTGGCGGCTGAAATCTTAGTGGCAACGCCAGCAGTTCGCAATATTATTCGTGAAGGTAAGAGCCATCAGCTTGATGCGGTTATTCAGACTGGCGCTGATCTAGGCATGCAGTCAATGGACAAAACTCTTGTTAACTTGGTTCAAGCAGGTACTATCACCTACGATGAAGCCCGCAATTACGCTGTTGATCTCACTGAGTTTGACAGGATGATGCGAGGCTAGCACATGATAACGTTTACCTATACTGCTCGTGATACTGCCAGTAATAAAATTGTTAAATCAACCGTACAGGCTGAGTCGGAGCGAGCAGCCGCCAAGCTCTTAATGACACAGGGTATAGTGCCGCTGGATATCAAGGAGCTTAACGAGAGCGAAAGTTTGCTCGGGCGGCTTCGTAATCGTGTCAGCACTAAAGACAGAGTTATATTTACTCGCCAGCTCTCAACGCTTATTAACGCAGGCTTGCCCCTGGCGCAGGCGCTACACAGTGTTGCTGAACAAACCGATAATAAAAAGTTGAAAAGCGTAATACTTGACATTATTACAACAGTTGAAGGCGGAAGTACGCTTGCTGACTCTTTTCGCCGCCATAAAGACGTCTTTAACGCCGTGTATATTGCGCTTATCGCTGCCGGTGAGGTGTCGGGAACCCTCGATAAATCACTCGAACGTATTGCCGACCAGCAAGAAAAAGATGCTGAATTGCTTAGCAAGGTTCGTGGTGCCATGGTGTATCCAGCCATCGTTATGGCGGTTATTATTGGCGTGATTGTTTTTATGCTCACCACGGTAGTTCCACAAATTGAACGTTTGTTTAAAGATTTACGACAAGAGCTACCGTTTATTACACAGGTTATGGTTAATACTGCTAACTTCGTTGGCCGTTTTTGGTGGCTTATCATCATACTAATTATTGCTGGTGTTTACTTTTTGCGCCGTTACATTGCAACCGACAACGGCCGCCGCACCTGGGATACCTTTAAATTACACTTACCATTAGTTGGGCCACTTCTAGAGAAGCTCTACATGGCTCGTTTTACACGTACAGCCGAAACCCTGCTATCGGCTGGTGTGCCAATGCTCGAAATGCTCGAGATTTCTTCAAAATCGGCCAACAATGTTCTCGTTTCAGACGCCATTAACCGGGTGGCCGAAAAAGTTCGTGGCGGTAAGTCGCTTTCATCGGCAATGAAGAGCGAAGACGCTATTGCGTCACTGGTTCCGCAGATGATCAGCATCGGTGAACAATCAGGGGGCATCGATAAAATGATGGGCAAAGCGGCGAGCTTTTACGAGAATGAACTTGAGAATACAGTGCGCTCTCTTTCAACGGCCATTGAGCCGGTCTTGATGGTAGTACTGGCGATTGTAGCCGGTGGGCTTGTAGCTGCCATTTTATTGCCGGTCTACGGGCTTATTAACGGTGGTACTATTACCTAGGTAGCGAAGAATGCGCTTGCGAAAGCTGCAAATATAATTATAATCAGATTATAAACATAAGCATTTCAGGGTATAGAGGAAGGGTGGTATGGACGCATCTCTACAACAAAAAAAAGGCTTCACGCTGATCGAGGTTGTGCTAGTGCTCGCAATTGCCGGGTTGATCTTTTTGATCGTTTTCTTGGCGTTGCCTGCATTACAACGCTCTCAGCGAGATACGCAACGCAAGCAAGACCTCTCGCGTTTTATGAGTCAGATAACACAATACAGTAGTAATCGAAATGGAGCAGTGCCAAATAGCACCTCAACACTCAGTAGTTTTGTCTCTGGCTACTTAACCAATGGCGGTCAAACATTCAATGATCCTTTAACTGGCTCAACTTATAATGTCACCTACCAAAGCAATAAGAGCGTTACCCCAACTGAGGTAGGCCAACTCTTCTACTACCAAAATGCCAAATGTGGTGATGGTGATATTGACGATAGCACAGGAAGTCGTAGTCTCGCTGCGGCAGTCTATGTCGAGCAAGGCCAGTTTACTTGCCAGAGTAACAATAACTAGATAGGACACAGGAGCTAAAGAAACGAGCAGGCGAAAAACTGTTCGTTTCTTTTTACTCCTTCTTCGGCTATAGTAATGCTTATGATTCTTGTTATTGTCGGCCTTTTATTGCTCGGTCTTTGCTTCGGCAGCTTCGTGAATGCACTGGTATGGCGTTTGCACGAAAAAAAGTCTATGGTAAATGATCGTTCAGAGTGCCCGCACTGCCATCATAAATTAGCTGTAGCCGATCTTGTGCCGCTATTTAGCTGGCTCTATCTAAAAGGTAAGTGCCGTTACTGTAAAAAGCCGATTGAAGACAGCCCGATCGTAGAGGCCGTCATGCCGCTGCTGTTTGTTGGGTCATATCTTTTGTGGGCAGATGCTATTATAACGTGGTTTGATTGGGTGAACTTCGGTACCTGGTTGGCATATATTGTGGGCTTAGTTGCGCTCTTTGTATACGACCTAAAATGGTATATTCTGCCCGATAAAATTATTTGGCCGCTGATTGGCTTTGCCGTCGTTAATGCATTGGTACAGTTCTTTACCTGGCAACCGTATGGCCCCGCCTTAGATACCTTACTGTTTTATTCTTATGGCTTACTACCAATTGCCGGTGTCTATTGGTTGATCTACACCTTTTCGAAGGGTCAATTGGTTGGGTTTGGTGATGTAAAGCTCGGTATCTTTATTGGCTTAGCGCTCGGTTGGCAAAATGCTTTCTTGACATTCTTGGTGGCGAACGTGCTCGGTACGCTAGTGGTATTGCCATTGTTATTTGCCGGTAAACTACAGCGTAAGAGCCGCGTACCATTTGGCCCTTTTTTGATCGTTGGGTTCTTTATCGCTGGCCTATATGGCGATCGGATTGTGTCGTGGTATTTGTCGCTCGGCACAGGGCTCTAAACCGTAACGCTTATGCTATAATCAGCTTAAGATGAATGCTGCTCGAATGGCTGGCTATACATTAGTAGAGGTCTCTTTATTCTTAGCAATAAGTGGGCTCTTGTTTATTATTGCCATTGTTGGCACTGGTAGTGTCATGCGTTCAATTCGTTTCACAGACACAGGCCGTAGCACCCATGCTTATATACAAAAACAATATGATGAAATTTTGAATGGGGTTAACCCGCGCGATAATCAGCAGATATGCGGCAGTAGTGGCGTAGAAGCTGTCAGTGGTCCAGGGGTAACTGGCAGCCAGCCAGGGGCGAGCGGCTGTCTATTGCTAGGTAAGCTGCTTCGTTTAGAGCAGGGGAGTGATCATATCGATTCATACTACGTTGTGGCAACCCGTATTCCGAATCTCTCAGTTGCCCCTGATGCTACCTTAAATGACGAAGAGCTTATCAGATCAGTTAACCCCTTTGTTGTTAAAGAAACAAGATCCGAATATACTATACCGTGGGGTGCGGCCATTAGCGGGAGTCGTCGCAGTGACGGAACGGCTGCGAATACTTATGCATTGCTGCGCAGCCCACGATCTTCGCGCCTAGTTTCCTATAATATGAATATTCAGCCGGCTGATTTCACGGCTACAACATTTCTAGCACCCGTGTTAACTGCGGCAGCTGCAGAAAAAATCACTAACTATTGCTTGCAGACTGTTGAGACTCCCGCGAGCCGAGCAGTATTTACTGTGGGCGGTCAGGGCCAGAATGCAATTCAGGTCGCCTTTGATGTCGCCAATGAGGGGGTCTGCGATGGAGCCTAGCAACCAGCGCGGCGACACATTAATAGAGGTGCTACTGGCAATGGTGGTACTTAGTATTGTTATTGTCGGTTCGAGCCTTATTATTAACGTTGGTCTTCGTAATGCTATTAACGCTGTTGAGCACACTCAAGTTCGCAATGTTATTGCCGGTCAGGGTGAAACACTGCGCTACCTGCGCGACACAGCTCAAATAAAAAAATCTGGCCCCATTTTCGAAACCTGGCAAGATATCCAAGCTAGTTATGCCAATAACAATCCATCTGGTGATGTTGAAAGCTGTGTACCCGCGGCCGGCAAACAGGCCTTTTATCTTGAAACCACATTCACCTCAAGCAGTCAGCCCCCTTCAATCACCCCAAGGGCGTACTCAACCGGCAACACTCCAGAGACCTTTGCTACACCAGGGAGGGGAATGTGGATAGAAGCGGTACGACCATCTGGTCTTAACCCGAGTAGCCCACCATACATTGACTTTTATATTCGTGCTTGCTGGGGGGGTCTCGGTACTGATATAGCACAGCAGTCGAATAGTGTAGTGAGGCTCTATGTTCAATAAAAAGAGTGGTTTTACTGTTATAGAGCTAATGCTGGCAATGGCCTTTTTGGCCTTTGTGTTGCTTTTTGTCGTGACGGCACTTTTGCAGATGATGCGAACATATAACAAAGGGCTTATCTATAAAGAAATTAACCAAGCCGGGCGTACCATTAGTGAAGAGCTGGTTCGTAACTTGCGCACCGCAAAGCCTGGCTCGGTCAATATTCAACAGCAAACTAAAGGTCGGCTTTGCATTGGCGGTCAGACGTACGCATGGAATACGGGGAGCTCAGACCAAAATAAATATACAGACAATACGCCAGTGGCAGGAATTATTCGAGTCACTGATACTGGTGGTAGCTTATGCACAGAGACAAGCGGCGTGTTAGCCGATATTCCAAGAACAGAAACAACAGATTTAGCCGGCGGTGCTGTGCAAATGCAACGCTTTAGTTTACAGCAAGCAGATGGAGGTAATATCTCAATAATTACAATGTTTCTCTCAACTACCGGCGAGAACGCACCAACAATAGAAGCCGGAGAAATCATATGCCCAGCCGGTAGCGCAGGGGAGTTTTGTGCGGTTGCAGACTTATCTACAACAGTTACAACGAGAAATAGGGGGAATTGATGGTAAATAAATCACAACACAATGAACATGGCTTCGTCTCTCTCTTTACCGTTGTATTTTTTGCATTGCTTGCGACCGTTATTACTATTGGTTTCTTGCGCATTATGACTTTAGAGCAAAAACAGGCAATAGATAACGACCTCACAGCGCGAGCGTTCTCAGCCGCAGAGGCTGGTATTGAAGACGGCAAAAGGGCAATCTTGGCCTATGCTCAGCTCGCTGAGAGCGATCCAAATAAGGCAGCTTTTCGAACGGCACTCAATAGTAATGCGTGCGATGCGTTATTCGGTGCCACCTCGCCAATTGCAACTGCGATTGGACTGAAGCCTGACGGCGAGATTTCGCCAAGTAATCAGCAGAATCTTTATTACCGATGTCTTAATGTGCATCTTAATACAGCTGACTATATTGGCTCACTCGATACCGATAAAAGCCAAATAATACCATTAAAAGGTGAAGGTAGCTTTAACAGTGTAAATTTCTCATGGCACCTTAATAGCATGACGCAAACGAACGATGGTGATGGCTTAACGCCTAACCTATCATCTTCAGCCTGGCCGACGAGTAGCAAATATCTGCCCCCGGTTGGTGAGTTTACACAAGATGGCCAGTCTCCACCGGCATACATGCGTCTTCAGCTCTTTGGTGTACCAAAGTCGGGTAATTTTGATCGGAATACCCTTGATCAACGGAGCTTTACGGCTTTTCTTACTCCGCTCTCCTCTTCAGCAAGTGGCGCAAAGCCATTGCCGACAAATGTTACCATGCAAGCTGGTGACCCGCGTGGTTTTAATCAGCTAAAATCCTCCCCCTATGCCGTGCAGTGTATGGAAGCTGAAGCAGCGGAAGATAACATCGGTAATTATGCATGTAAGGCGGCACTGGGCTTACCCTCGGGAGCACTTGATACGAATAATAATAACTATTACCTAAGAATCACACCGATTTATCGACGAACACATTTTAGAGTAGAGTTACAGAGTGGTGGTAGCATTGTTAATTTTAATGAAGTCCAGCCAATCATTGATTCAACGGGCTCGGCGGCAGCCGATGTCTATCGTCGTATTGTTGCGCGCACAACGTTTCCAGGCCAGGCATTTGCCATAAGCAGGTTTGGGTTTGAAATTGCCGATAGCGTATGTAAAGATTTCTTTATTACCGACAACACTGCAAATTTTGTGGATAATAGCAGTGAATGCTCAGACAACCCGTGAGTTTCTAGACATGAAACTTTTCGTAAACTTCTTTTAAATGAGGATCAGTGACATGGGTGTAAATTTGGGTCGTTGCTATATTACTGTGCCCAAGCATCGCCTGCACTGATCTTAGGTCAGCACCGTTCGTTAATAGGGCCGTAGCAAATGAGTGACGTAACGTATGCGGAGAAACATGCTTCGTAATACCCGCCAGTAAGGCATAGTGTGCCACTAAACGCTGTACGCTACGAGCGGTCAGCCTCTTAAAATCTCCAGAATTATCAACTGGCTCACTCCTGCTATAACGAATAAATAAGGCTGGCATAGTATCGATTCGTTTTTCTAGATAGTTTATGACGGTTTCTGCAGCATGCTCACTGATAAATACTGGCCGATCTTTTTGGCCCTTACCCCGCACCATGAACTCGCGACGTTTCAAGTTAATATGATCACGGTTAAGGTTTATAAGTTCTGAAACACGTAGCCCGCTTGAATAAAGCAGCTCAACAATTGCCTTATCTCGAAGCCCAATTAAAGAATCGGTTTTAATAGAGCTCAACAGCCGCTCTACCTCTTCATGGTGCAGAAAACTTACCTGTTTCCGTCGCACCTTCGGCAACTCAATTTTTTCAGGCGTTAGCGTTTTAATGTTTCGTTTTGAGCAGTAAGTTAAAAAACTACGCAGTGCAATAAGGTGATAACCCTGGGTAATCGTGGCGAGTTCATCATTGTTGTCGTTTCTATAACGATTCAGCCACAAGCGCCATTTTCGTATTAATTCACTATCTATTTTTTTTACATCAATGTCTCCGGCGAACTCAATCAGTCGCATAAGGTAAAGGTGATAATTCTCGGCAGTTTTTTGTGATCTACCGCGTTCAACCTCAACATGTTCGATAAAGTCGATGATCAGCTCAGATATAAACATAGCCTTATTATAACCAAACAAGGGCTTTTGCAAGTGTAGAACAGTACTTTTTCTGCTATAATAGCCAAAACTTAATATAATAATGAGGATTAAACGTGAGCGAAAATGATACACAGAAAACACTCGTAGTATTAAAACCAGATGCTGTTCAGCGAGGTATTATAGGTGAGATTATTTCTCGTTTTGAAAGAGCGGGCTTAAAAATTATTGCCATGAAGCTGATAGCGCCAAGCGATGAGCACTTTCATAAGCACTATGAAGAAATTGGTACTCTTATTTCACGGCACGGCAAAGAGGTATACGATGTAACGGTTGCTGCCATGGTAGAATCACCTGTGATCGCTATGGTGCTTGAGGGTGTTGAAGCAATTCCGCATGTGCGTAAAATGGTGGGTGCAACTGATCCGAAAGAAGCAGCACCGGGCACTATCCGTGGCGACTTTACACACATTAGCCGGGCGAAAGCTATTGAGCATGGCCGTACCTTGCCGAATCTTATTCATGCCTCAGCTACACCAGAAGAAGCTAAGCAAGAGATTAGCCTTTGGTTCGAAGAAACCGAGTTGCTTGATTATAAAACACCCCACCAAGAAACCGTTCATGGCTGGGTACCTAAAGAGTCATAGGCTCGTTTTACCTAATAAATTGTCGTACACTGCGAGTGGTGCGCCTTAGGCACCCTCATTTTGCCCCGGTAGCTCAATTGGATAGAGCAGTTCCGTCCTAAGGAAGAGGTTGTAGGTTCGAGTCCTATCCGGGGTACCAAAATCTTACAAAAGGCCTGACCGGAAGGGGTGTTTCCCTCTATTCTTAGAGCCAATATATCAACATTTTTATTTCTTCGGTATAATAAATTCTAACGATGCAAACTTTCAAGGGCCAGTACGAAAACGAAGAAGTGCTCTTGGTGTTTCGGAGGCACCTTATCGCAATGCGTAAAGGGTTCTACTTCTTTTTTGTTCCTTTTGTACTCGGCGCCGTTCCTGTACTGATCTGGCCAGATAATTTAAATAACCTATGGTTTCCTGTTATTGGCGCACTGTTAGGCGCAACCGGGTTTTTCTATCATTGGATGAGCTGGTATTTCAGTGTGTTTATAATTACCAACCAACGGCTCAGACAGGTGTCTCAAAAAGGCTTGTTTTCTCGAAGTATTATCGACCTTGGCCTGAATAAAATACAAAATATAACCGTAGATGTGCCCGGTTTTAATGCAGCCGTGCTTGGATTTGGTACAATAGTAGTGCAAACTTATGTGGGCGATCTTGTGCTTGATCGTGTCGAGCATCCTGAAAAAATTTATGAGTCACTGCTCGACATTGTTAAAACATATGCCCAAGGAAACGTAAACACTATCAATGAAACAATTACTCAAGAAGATATCATCGAAACGTAAATCTCTTAATAAAGAGTCGAACAATATCCCACGAATTACAAACGATACCTTAGCTGAGCATCGCGAAGCGGTGATTGCCAAGGGCAAACGTTATAAATATCCGATGCAACAAACAAAGCATCGCATTGTCATTATATCGAGTATTATTTTGGTTGCTCTTTTAGTGGGTCTTAGTTTATTTACGTGGTTCCAGCTTTATAGAGCGCAAGCAACTTCTGATTTCTTTTATCGAATCACTCAAATCTTGCCCCTGCCTGTTGCAAAGGTTGACAACCAAACAGTCCTTTATAAGGATTACCTGACAAAACTGCGTAGTTCACTTTATTATCTACAAACCGTTGAGTCGGTTAATTTATCAAGTGAAGATGGCAAACGACAAGTTGAATACCAAAAACGTAATGCTATGAACTCAGTTCTTGAGCAGGCCTATGTTGATAAAATTGCAAAAGAACGAAATATTACAGTAAGTGACGAAGAAGTAAATAGTTTTATTAAAACAAGAGTAAGTGGCCAAGAGAGTATCGCCAGCGAAGCAGATTATAAAAAAATAATTCAAGAGTTTTATGGTTGGACGGCTGAAGATACGCATCTATTAGTCAAAGACCAGCTTCTGCGCCACAAAGTTGTAGCGGCAGTTGATATTGCCGCCAAACAGAAAGCCGAAGCTTTGCTTGCCCAGCTTCGTCAAGGTATTGATTTTGGTGCTTTGGCCAAGCAAAATGCAGCCAACGATACTATCAATCAAGCTGGCGGTGATGTCGGCTTCGTCAGCTTAAGTAGTGAAGACCCTGACGGCTTAATTAATGCTGCCAATGCTCTACAGCCAAACCAACTTTCAGAGATTATCACTGGTGCAAACGGGCTCTTTATTGTTAAAACACTCGAAAAACGAGCTGATGCGATTCGTTTTGCTCGTCTCTACATTCCTTTTGAAGCATTCAAAAAAGACTTTGAAGAGCTGCAGCACTCAGGCAAAATTCAAGAGTATATTGAAGTCCCGAAATCAATTACTATCACCTCGTGATCTCATGAAGCTAACGCTACAAAGCAAGAAGCAAGAAGCTGACGGTGTTTTCACGTTGTACTTTACGGCCTCGATACCAGCTATATGGGTGGCGGGTCAATCTATAAAACTTGAATTGCCAATTGCCAATTATGATACTGATGAGCGCCGTTTTACTATCTCTACTGCGCCACACGAGAAAATTATCGCTATTACAACACGCCTAACATCGAGTCTATTCAAGCGTTCACTATTCGCTTTGCAGCTTGGAGGTACGGTAGAGGCAAGCGCGATAGAAGGTGACTTTATCTGGGAAGAGAGTGAAAAACCACATCTTTTTATCGCCGGAGGGATAGGTATAACACCATTTTTCGCTATGTTAAAAGATCGCGAGTACAAACAATTATCCCTAAAAGCAAAGCTATTATATATAAGCCCGGAATTGACGTTGCCATTTATGCAACAATTAGACAGGTGGCACCAGAGATATCCCGAATTCAACCTAACGCATATTGACAAAAAGACACAGTTTAATGATGTCAAAAATACTTCAAGCGGCTATATCTATATCTCAGGACCGGCACGTATGGTGTTAGATGTACAAGACCAATTATTAGATGAAGGCATACCCCCACATCTTGTAAAAACAGATCAATTTACAGGGTATAAGCAGTTTTAACTCTATGAACAACTACAACTCTCTACGTCAAAAATACCGCCCGACTCATATCAAGATATTGTTGATTGCCGAATCTCCGCCTCCTGGGGCAGAAGTGGCGAGTAGTCGGCACTTCTATCGCAGCGATCGTATTCGTAAAGACGATAGATTATTCACTAATACTATTAGAGCTATTTACCCAACAGCTGCCCATGAAGCAGAACCAGAACTAGAATCAGAGAAAGAGCAGTGGCTGCGCCGTTTTCAGGCAGATGGTTTTTATATGATAGAAGCACTCGAAGAGTCGCAGGTGCACGAGGTGACAAAAAAACAACGCCAAGAGCGGATTCACCAAGCGCTTGCGGGCTTAATTGATCGAGTCGGCTCGTTAGTGGCGAACGATACTAAAATCATTCTTATAAAGTCAAATGTATTTACTGTGGTAGCTACACCTTTGCGTCAGGCGGGCTTTCAGGTGTTGAATACGGAACTTGTTGATTATCCCGGCCGCTTTAACCAACACGCATATCGCCAAAAAATAGCAGCTCTGTTAAAGAGTGCCGGTTAGATAAGGGAAGCTAGCTTAGTAGACTAATCCCTTCTGTGGCATTGGGTAAAACAATTAACTCTCCGGATACTCTCTCCGGACTCACATAGATCATAACCGCATGTATTGGCTGTCCATTAAGATCCACACCTTTTGCCTGATCTACGATTGGGGCTATGGGCATACGAAGCCTAGATACCGCTTGACCTTGTTTCTTTTTCAACTCGTGAGAGGCATCTACGACCTTATTACGGTCTACAACTAAAATATTCCCTGAGAAACAGATCTCATGCTTAATATTATTGCCTGATTTCAGGTAATCTACCGTTTCACCGGTTAGTTCACCAATACCAAAATAGGTTCCGGTTCCGAAATTACCTTCAGATGCTTCAGCTCCCTCTCTAGAAAACTTTTCAATACGATCAGGGGAATAGTGCCAGGCTCCGGTGATCTCGGCATCTATAATAAACGTAGCTTTATTATCAAGAACTGATAACGCTTCGTAAGCCTCACCTTTAAAACCCGGCATATATTCTTCGACAACAGAGGTGCGAAGCGTTTCACTGCTTAGCGCTATGGAGCCGACAATAGCAGCATCTGGCTTAGCTGCTTCTATTTTGGGAATTTCGGGTTTATTTGCTGGATTATTTATCATTGTACTCAATAAAAATACTACCGCAAAAGGTAGTATTCTCAAAAATACGTGTGCTTGGCGGGCCCGACCGGATTCGAACCGGCGATCTCCTCCGTGACAGGGAGGCGTGATAGGCCAACTTCACTACGAGCCCATATCGTTGGAGTTAACTGCTGACATTCACTTTCAAAGTAAGTTTGAAGGCTGGCGTCTTTTGTTATCTCCTTCTGTCGAATGAACCTCTTTGGTTCATTCAGCTGTTTCACTGATGCAAAACAAATATTAGTCAATATTTGACTTCTGTTATGGTACCAGCTTTGCCTCTGTTTTGCAATTGTTTCTACCCAGTTTTATCCATGCCAGCGTATGGTATAATTACCTCTGTTATAAAATGCCGATATAGCTCAGCTGGTAGAGCGGCGCTTTCGTAAAGCGTAGGTCAGCGGTTCGAATCCGCTTATCGGCTCCATAACAGCATCAATTCATGCGCGGGTGTCGTATAATGGTTATTATGTAGCCTTCCCAAGGCTGAGAAGAGAGTTCGATTCTCTCTACCCGCACCAATTCTATTATGAAAGATACTATTACGATCGCCCTTAGAGATAAACTAGCCTTAACGCTATTTATTACTGGCGCTATTATTTCACTCATTGTGCTTTTACTATTGTTTTTTTGGATTCAACCAAGCGATATTCAAATTCCTATTCGTTATTCTGGTTATGACAATAGCCTGTTTAATGATCGTTGGTTTGAACGCCTGGCGTTCCCGTTGTTTATAATTGTGCAATTTGGTTCGAATGCTTGGTTGGCCCTTGTTGTAAATACGCGAGATTACAAATTATTCTCTTATTTCTTACTAATAGTAAGTATTTTTATAACACTTTGTGTTATACCAGTCGCATTCGCGTTAACAAATACAATTACCTTATGAGCCAACAAATCGACCTTGAAATTCCCTTGGGTAAAAGAACACACCTTTATCGGTTCTTTGAGATCTTGCCCGGGTTGCTAAGCTTTATGTTTTTGCTTTTGCCAATTGTACTTGCCTTAATTGATCCACTTATTTCTGCAATCTTTATTATTATTTACATCATAACGTATATTATTAGAGCAATCGCCGTTGCGGCGAGGACACTACAGGGATATCGGGTTATGAAAGAGGCGCAAAACATCGATTGGCGGCAAAGACTTCTTGATCTCCAGAATCCCCACGAAGCCTTAAAGAAAATAGGCTATACATCAAGGCTTAGGTGGCACGAGCAAGAACATATACATAACTTACAACGTTTAAGCAAAAAAAATGATCACCCAAGACCAGTTGCTATTATAAATGTAGTTATAATAGCAACATATAACGAATTATATGAAACGCTTGAGTCAACTATAAAAACAGTGATTGACGGTTCATTCCCGGCCCGCCAGATCATTCTTGTAGTTGCTTACGAGGGGAGGGGCCCTGAATCAACTCAACACGCTGCTCAGGCTTTGGTCAAAAAATATCGAAAAGATTTTTTAATGGCGACCGCGATCAAGCATCCCCAGGGGTTAGAAGGTGAGGTGATAGGTAAGGGGGGTAATATAGCCTATGCAGCAAAAAAATTGAGTAAAAAGTTGGTAAAAGAGGGTATTGAACAAGATAATGTCATTATAACTACACTAGATGCCGATAATAAGCCACATCGTTCTTATCTTAGTTATCTTAGCTATGAATTTATCGCTGCCGAAAAACGTCACAATCGGGCTTATCAGCCACTAGCACTTTACCTGACAAATATTTGGGATGTTCCGGCCCCGATGCGTGTACTTGCAACGGGTAATTCGTTCTGGACAATCATTAACGCTCTTCGCCCACATGCCTTACGGAATTTTGCTGCGCATTCTCAGAGTCTACGATCACTGCAGCAAACAAACTTTTGGAGTACGCGCAGCATTGTAGAAGACGGGCACCAATATTGGCGCAGCTACTTTTCTTTTAAGGGCGACTATGAAGTTGTCCCACTTTATGTCCCTATTTATCAAGATGCCGTTTTATCAGACACATACCTGAAAACTTTTAAAGCGCAATTTTTGCAACTACGTCGCTGGGCGTATGGTGCGTCTGACATACCTTATGTTGCATCGCTTTTATTTACAAAAAATCGTCAAGTACCCTTTTGGCCGGCATTCGCTAGACTTATTCGGTTAATAGATGGCCATGTTAGCTGGGCAAGCGGGGCTATTATTTTGGCACTGGCCGCCTGGGCGCCACTTATCTTTGCAACCGATGCTAGCCGTAGTCTTACTGCGCATGCGCTGCCAAGCTTTGCTAGTCGTTTGCAGACGGTGGCGCTCCTGGGAATGTTTATAAGCGTATTTCTTGCCATGAAGATGTTACCACCACGCCCGGCCCGCTATAAGCGCCGTAGAACGGTTATGATGGTTCTACAATGGGCCTTAATGCCTGTCACTCCTATAGTATATGGATCTAGCGCTGCCATATATGCTCAATTTCGGCTATTAACAGGGCGCTACCTCGATAAATTTGATGTTACCGACAAAGCACTTGTTACTGAGAGCGGCGATAAGATTCGATAGTATGTATTTATTGTAATCTCAATCTGGCTGAGTAGTTAAGTGCGGCTAGTCTGTCATAGCGGCCCAAAACCTCAGCTGTTATCTCATGTAGTTTTTGAATAGTAATAATAAAGTTGTTTTTTGCTGCATATGCAAGTAAGGCTTCTTCAGTAGTTTTCAATAGCAGGAGCGGGGCATCTGGCTCATCACTTTTATGACTCAAGGCCTGGCTGATAGCTTTTAAAAGGTTACCACGGTTGTATTGTTGCACTTGTTTTTTGCGGATGCTTTCTTGAACTCGAAGGAGTTTTAAGACATCGACGTATTCATTAGTTGTAAAGATAAAACCACAATCTTTACAAATGCGACGACGCCACACCCCAAAAGCTTGCTTACGCGAGTTTTTGACTTCGGTTTGAGTAGAATTACATAATAAGCAAATCATGTATACATATTGTCATATTACTATTAATAAATCTAGTGGAAAACATAGATATAAAAAGACATAACAGATCGCTGTAAACTTCATGATTAGAGTTGAGGTTTTAAAAGTATAGCACAGAAGAGTTAAGTGGAGTTAGGCTGTTTTCTTGCGAAATACCGTGAGACGGGTAAAAAAGTGTACTGACATCAATATTTTACGTGGAAAAGTTATACGAAATCTGTGTATTTAAAATACCAATAGCAGAATGGTCAACGAGTGCTTTTTATATGATATAGAAATCTAAAAAGCCCCAGAGCAATACTGAGACTTTTTACTTGTAATAATCTCTGGTGGATCCGACAAGACTTGAACTTGTGACCCCTGCAACGTCAATGCAGTGCTCTAGCCAACTGAGCTACGGATCCATACTGGAAGCGAATACCGGTAAGTTTCAAATACTACTTGAAACTCCTAATATTACTCCTTGCGCTTATAAAATAAAGTCTTATTTTATGACCTACTTTTTTAGGATTAGACTTATAAATCATAGCAAAAACAGAGGTTGGAGGCAAGTTGTGTGGTATACTATTACACAGGTGTTGAAGCAGCCCAACTACCTGCTGAGCTTCGTGGGAGTGGAACGTGCGCAACGTTTCTCATGAGTGCCTTGTGCAAAACAAGGAAGTCCGGTGGAACCGCCCGAGAATCGGGTCCGAGACGTGAATGATAGTTGGCAACTGACATATGAGTCCCGACTACCGTCCACGTCTTTTTGTTATTAATCTAAAGGAGCTATAAATGTCAGCGAATGAAATAACACAGGTTGAAAAGATTCGTCACAGCCTTGCCCACTTGCTTGCTGCAACAGTGACCGAGATGTACCCGGGTGCAAAAAATGCCATCGGGCCGGCAATTGAAAACGGTTTTTATCAAGACTTTGAAACCCCATCTCCAATTACAGAAGATGACTTACCAAAAATTGAGGCGAGTATGCGAGAAAAGCTTAAATCATGGGCAGAGTTTGTACGCAAAGAGGTAACACCAGAAGAAGCACGCAAGGAGTTTGCTCGGAACCCGTATAAACTAGAGTTAATTAATGAGTTTTCTAACGATACTTCTAAAAAGATTACCTTCTATACTTCAGGTAGCTTTATTGATCTCTGCAGGGGGGGGCATGTTAATGATGCAAAAGAAATCAACCCGCACTCGTTCAGGTTAACGAAGGTGAGCGGCGCTTACTGGCGAGGTGATCAAAATAAACAACAGTTACAGCGAATTTATGGTTTGGCATTTGAAACGGCGGAAGAGCTTGAGCACTACCTAGAGAAGCTCGAGGAGACAAAGAAACGCGATCACCGTAAGCTGGGTGAAGATCTTAAACTATTTTTTATTTCCGAGAGTGTTGGTGCTGGTTTACCGCTTTTACTACCTCGTGGTGAGGCAATAAAAAATCAGCTTATGAAATATATGCGCGCTAAAGAAGAAGCACGCGGTTATCAGTATGTTGCGACTCCAGTTCTTACGCAAAGTGCTCTTTATGAGCGTTCTGGCCACGCTAGTTATTATTTTGAGAATATGTATGGCACGCATCCTGACGAAGAAGGGAATGTATTTTACTTGAAGCCAATGAATTGCCCACATCATCATATGATTTTTGAAAAACTTGTTGAAAGCTATCGCGATTTGCCACTACGCCTTTCGGAGCATGCCGGCCTGTACCGCTACGAACTCTCAGGCACATTAACTGGGCTCATTCGTATGCGTGGCCCAATCACTCAGAACGATTCGCATATTTATGTTAGCCCTGAACAGGTTGAGGCTGAATTTAGCAATGTATTGCAGCTCTTTGAAGAAGTCTATCGTGAAATTGGCGTTAAGGATTATTGGTTTAGGCTCTCCCTTCCTGATTTCTCAAAAGAAAAATATGCCGGCACAAAAGAGCAGTGGGAGTGGGCAGGGGGTGTTATTCGCCGGTGTCTTCAAGCTAGCGACTTGCCATTTGTTGAGGGGCTTGACGAAGCGGCTTTCTATGGCCCAAAGGTTGATGTACAAATTAAAAATGTGCTCGGTAAAGAAGATAGTATCGCAACGGTGCAACTTGATATCGTGGTGCCAGAACGCATGAAATTGACATATGTTGATAGCGAAGGCAATAAGCAGTATCCATTGGTTATACACAAGTCTATTATGGGTGCCTTTGAGCGTTTTATGGCTTTTATATTAGAGCAAACGGCGGGCAAATTGCCACTCTGGCTATCTCCTGAGCAAATTCGGTTCATCACTGTTAATCAAGAGGCTGAAACAACTGCCTATGCTCAACTATTGCTAGAAAAAGCCGAAGAACTAGATATTCGTACAGTAGTTGATAACTCGAATGAGTCTGTAGGTAAGAAAATTCGAACAGCCGAGCTTATGAAGGTGCCATACACTGTTGTTATCGGTCAAAAAGAGATAGAAAAAGGTGAGCTGAGTCCTCGAATACGTAAAGACCTAGTTGTTGAGGGCCGTAACGAACAGTCTTACGGTGTTGATCAATTTCTGCAAAGCATTGCCAACGAAATGCATAGTCGAGTGAGCAAGTCATCGCTATAGATCAGGATAATATTAGCTGTTGATATGTTAAAAAGGAGCATATGTTGGATAACGGTTTTCGTGAAAAAGTCTGTATGATTGTTGCGCAAATCCCCGAAGGTCGTGTTATGACATATGGTGATGTTGCGGCATTCTGCGGGAGCCCCTTTGCCGCTCGTCAGGTCGGTCAGATTGCTCACTTCGGGCCAAGCGAATTACCATGGCAGCGAATAGTCAACCGCAATGGTGGCCTTGCTTCGGCTTACTCTTTTGGGGGGCTTGAAGGCCAAAAAGCAGCACTTGAGGCTGACGGTATCGAAGTTGATAATAATTTTCGAGTAATAGGGTTTAAAGTAAAAAGATGGCACCCAACCGAACAGCAGACCAGCTTGTTGTTATAGTTGGTCCAACTGCAAGTGGTAAAAGTGAGCTGGCGATTAAACTTGCGCGGGCTTTTAACGGTGAGATTATCAGCGCCGACTCCCGGACTATTTATAAAGGGCTTGATATTGGAACAGCCAAACCTGCCATGAAGGAACGATCAGGTATAGTGCATCATGGCTTCGATTTAGTGGAGCCAGATGAGGCATTTAGCGCTGCTCGATTTCAGAAAATGGCAAAAAATTGGATAGTGGATATTCAATCACGTGGCAAACTCCCAATTATGGTGGGCGGCACGGGGCTTTACATAGATAGCGTAATTTTTGACTATGAGTTCGGAGCCCCTGCCAATATCGAGCTGCGTAGCCAACTAGAAAAGTTGAATATTGAGGAGCTTTGGGATTATTGTAAAAATAATAACATAGAGTTACCAGAGAATAAAATCAATAAACGTTATGTCATAAGAGCAATTGAACTAAAAGGGATAAACAAAAGACGCAAAAAGACCATTCAACAGCACACTTTTATCATAGGGATTAACCCGGATAAAAAAATATTACAACGAAGAATAGATGCTAGAGTAGAGAAAATCATAGCAAATAGTGTTGTAGAAGAGGCAACAAAAGCTGCCAAAAGATATAGCTGGCAGGCTCCGGCCTTGAACGGCAACATATATCCTATTGTTCATAGAATTATACAAGGCCAACTCACAACTCAAGAGGCAATAGAAGAGGCAAAGACAAAAGACTGGCGCTTAGCAAAACGACAGCTAACATGGCTAAAGCGTAACCCAGCTATTCATTGGCATAGTTCAATCAATCAAGCCTATCAGGCAGTCGAAGAATATCTGAGTAATTTTTATACAGATTTGCTACAATAGAAAAGAACTAATTGAATCGGTATAAACAATGATTGACGCATTATTTGGCTCAAAAACAAGGGTGAAGCTGCTTCACCTGTTCCTGAACAATCCTAACAGGGCATTCTATGTGCGTGAGATAACTCGTAAAATCGATGAACAAATTAATTCAGTGCGACGAGAGCTGGCGAACCTTCAAAACATTGGTATCGTAAAGAGTGACAGCTCAAATAACAATCGCCTTTATTACGAAGTAAACCAAGGCTACACTCATTTTAAGTCACTCAAAGCTATGTTCGAGGACAAAGCAATAAGGGCTGAGGTTCCGGGCGCCAAGGGAAACGACTGGCAAAAACGCGTAAAGAGCCTGGGAGATGTTCGTTTAGTGTTATTTAGTGGTAAATTAGTTAAAGGATCACCTTCTCAGGTAGATGTTCTTATTGTCGGTAATACCAATAAAGCACAAGTTAAACGCTTTATGAAAGAACTTGAAGAAGAAGAGCGGCAATCGCTGAACTATGCTATTATGCCGTATGACGATTTCTATTATCGTTATAGCATTAAAGATCGCTTTGTTGTTGAACTCTTACAGAAAACTACCGTATTGATAGATGAAGATAACGTCGTAACTCACAAGAAATAGAAAGGCTAGGCAAGATGACAGAAATTAGTTACAAAGGTGCTAACTGTATTGTTATACAAACAAAACAAACAACAGTAATCACAGACCCGATTATTGATAGTCAGAAACCTCCCAAGGTATTGCAAAAAGCTACAGTGCAACTTGCCTCACAAGCTCGATTTGCCGCAGATGTACCTGAAGGGCAGCGATTGTTCCTCATTCCTGGTGAATATGAGATTGGCGACGTATCAATTAAGGCGATCGCCGCTCAGGCGCAACTTGATGGCGAAGGAAGAAAAGCAACAGTCTATAAGATTGAATCGTCAGATTGTACTATTGCTACCCTAGGGCATATAAACCCCAAAACATTTAATGACGAGCAGTTTGAAGCACTGGGCGTTGTCGATGTTCTTATTCTACCGGTGGGCGGAAACGGCTACACAATCGACGCCCATGATGCTGTTACCCTGACTCGTCATATTGATCCTAAGCTCGTGATACCGGTCCACTTCGCTGAAGACGGGGTTGCTTATGAAGTTGCTCAAAATTCTATTGAACAATTCATCAAAGAGTTGAGCGTATCGGTACAGTCGGAGATGGCTTTAAAGATAAAACAACCCGGCAGTCTACCGGAAACACTTACCTTAGTCCGTCTTGAGAAAACCACCTAGGTTTTTCTAGCTCAAAAGCCCTCATCTCGATGGACTTTTGAGTTAGAAAAAGTATTTATTACGCGGCAGTTGCTAAAGGAGCGGGCTTACCAGAGGTAATAACCCCTTTTTTCTTAAGGGTTCGGATTGCCTGAGTGCTTAAGATCATCGTTATTTTTTGGCCATCAATAATAAAGGTCTTTTTTTGTAAGTTTGGCTTCCAAACCCGTTTGGTGCGGCGGAGCGAAAAGCTTACATTGTGGCCGTATTGCTTACCTTTGCCAGTTAATTCACAGCGTGTTGCCATAGCTCTTTTACCTATTACACATTTAATCAATTATATTTAATTTTACCTTTTTTGTATCTGTTCGTCAATAGTGTTAGGAAGAAAAAATGATTTGTTGGCTCCGGCGCTATCGGTAGCTATTAGCCACAGACATGAGCAGTTATCTTTAATAGAGCGAGACATGAAAGCACAACATAGCATCGGTTTAAGGGTTTGACTTTAGATAATTAGTTACTATTATTTCATATAACTGTTAACTTAGGTTGACATACTGATATACTGCTTACATATGGATGTGACGACGATAATTATTGTATTAATCTCTGTATTGCTCTCGATGACAATTCATGAAGCAGTGCACGCCTTTGCTGGTTATTTACTTGGTGATACCACCGCCAAGGAAGAGGGCAGGTTAACCTTGAACCCTATTGCGCACATTGATCCCGTTGCAACCCTAGCCGTACCCGTATTGCTTGCAATTATCGGGGCTCCTATCTTTGGTGCCGCAAAACCAGTACCTTTTAATCCAGAGCGTTTAAGGTGGGGTGATTTTGGCGCCGCAATAGTCGCGATGGCTGGCCCTTTATCTAACTTTATGCTTGCAGCGATAGCGGGTCTCGCGATCCGACTGTTGCAGCCGACGGATATGCTATTCGATATACTGATGACTTTTACTCTTGTGAATATTGGCTTTTTCGTTTTTAATATCATACCATTTCCGCCGCTCGACGGTTCACGTTTTCTTTATGCTGTTGCTCCTGAGCCTGTTAAGGCGGTAATGCGCTCAATCGAGTCGTTAGGCCTCGCTGCAATCCTCATTTTTATAGCTATCTTTTATGTATTCTTACAAACCCCTTTTATCGTAACGATTAAAGCAATAATAGAGTTTTTAACAGGCGTACTATTGGTTGTAAGCTAGAGTCTCTTGAAGGAATGCGTTATAATAAATAATATCCTGCGGCGAGCTTGCAGATGGATGTATAATTTTTCCTAACATCTTTTTTCTGGGAGCTTTATATACCTATTTTCTGTGGAAAATAGGTGCGAGCACCCACCTTGTGCAACACAAGGGAAAGTTTACATCAATCTCTGGCTCCGCAGGATATTGTTGTTTAAACGTATTGATCGTTAATAGTAGCTGTATCGTAAGATAGAAAGATGCTTTTTGCTATAACGGGGTGTGGCGCAGTTGGTAGCGCGTACGGCTGGGGGCCGTGAGGTCGCAAGTTCAAGTCTTGTCACCCCGACCACATAATATCCTATGGGTTAAATGAGTTAGCGAATGTGCGAAAACGGTTTGCTTCTATCTGCTAAGTCACTGATGGTCGTGACTGCGATGGCTTACTTTATCTCAAAGTCTAGGATAAGTGCGTTATGATCAGAAATTATCGTCTCGTCCATTGAGAAGCCTTTAACGTCAACATCATTGTTAACAAAGATATAATCGCACACTTCCTTTTTGTAGGTTAAGAGTGAGCGTGTAGTTTCTAACGCGTATGCAACAGATAAGTTCTGCAAAATAGAATCAAATAGTTTAATCGACTCGCTCTCTGGCGACAGGTTGAAGTCACCGCAAAGAATCACCGCCCCGTCGAGCTGCTTAATGTATTCGATAATTAGAGCGGTCTGGCGCATCGTCTCTTCGTCACCAAGCTTATGGGCGTCGATGTGGTGTCCATGATGGTTGAGGATGTGCAGCTTTTTGTCACCAACTTTTACTGCCGTGTGCTGAAGCGCTCGTATATTATAGTCGTCAACATCAAAGTCAAAGTCATCTTTATACTGACCGCGCGTAAAGATTGTCTCACTTTGCTCAAATGGCAGGTTGGAGTAGATGATATTGCCAAACGTAATGCTCCTGTTTCCGAACTTTAGTGTATTGAGCGGCGAAAAAAAATGTTGGTCTAGCCGTAAGCTTGCACCAATCTTGGAGTAGGAACTGATAAGCCCTCCTGTTTTGCCCTCGTAATCCACAACTTCCTGCATACATGCAAAATCTAGGTTCTGTTGTTCTAGGTGTTTGAGCAGGACTCGCTCGAGGCGTCCTTGCCATGCGTTGAGTGTCATTAATTTCATGGGATAATTGTAGCACAAGGTTTAAAGGTTAGAGTACTCAAAGCGCACCACCTTATCTCTCGCTAGAAGCAATAAATACGTGGCCTTAATGTACGAGACATGTGCTATGCTATGGAATGAATATTATGAAACAAAAAGTATCTGTCTATGCACTCATAAAAAAAGGCCCTAAAGTCCTGTTGTTAAAAAGAGCACAAGGCAATCAGGCTGTTATTGGCAAGCTTGAACTGCCTGGGGGATCATTACCCTTTGATCAATCTCCCCTAGGTGCCATTACTAATTATATTCGTAGTCAGCTAAACATTGAGCCGGTAACTGTACAACTTTATGACGTGGCAGGGTATATCTCCAAGTATGATCCTCAGCTACAACGGATTGATGTTCTATTTCTTGTCGCATTGCCAGAACATACTTCGTTCCAGCTTTCGCTTAGGCACAGTAGACATAATTGGCTAATGATGCAAGAATTGCATCAAATTGATGTAACAGAAGCAACATATAACCTGTTAAATTTAACGATTTATGCAGAAGAAGCTAAAGTTTACAATGAACCTAAAAAATTAATTGTAGATAAAATTTCTACAAAAGACGCAATTATTTATTGCGATGGTGGATCACGGGGCAACCCAGGCCCATCAGCTTCAGGGTTTGTTATTCTTGATGAGAACGAGCAGCTTATTGAAGAGGGAGGGGCATATCTCGGTATAACAACTAATAATCAAGCAGAGTACCATGCGGTACGCTTAGCACTTGAAGCGGCATCAAAGCATAATATTCAGCAGATTCAGTTTAGGCTCGATAGCATGCTGGTCGTTAATCAAATAATGGGTTTGTATAAAATTAAAAGCCGTGACCTTTGGCCTATTTACGAACGAATTAAAGAGCTTACTCACCATTTCAAGCAGGTAAATTTTGTTCATGTACGGCGTGAATTTAATAAAGAAGCTGATGCAATGGTAAATAAGATACTTGATGAGCATACAAAACTTGAAAAATAAGCTTAACCTGTTAAAATAGTATAGCCAGATAGTCAGATGATCACTCCACTTTGGTGGGGAGGAAAGTCCGGGCAGCGCAGAGCAAGACAGTTGCTAACGGCAACCGGGGGCAACCCTAGGGAAAGTGCCACAGAAACGATACCGCCATACCGAATTTTCGGCGTGGTAAGGGTGAAAGGAGTGAGGTAAGAGCTCACAGCGACGTATGGTGACATACGGAGGAGGTAAACCCTGTCTGCTGCAAGGAGGCTCACCATCCGCTCCTCGAGCGGTAGTTGCTCGCTAGGTGAACCGATTAATCCGCTTAAGTTGTATGGCAACATACAACATAGATAGATGATCATCCTCGACAGAACCCGGCTTACAGATTATCTGGTACTTAAAAGACTCCTGTGCAGGAGTCTTTTAAGTTTAAAAAGGCTTTTTATTTCTTTACTAAGTCTACCAGCGCCTTAAAGGCTTTTGGCTCCTTGACGGCAAGTTCGGCTAGTGACTTACGATCAAGCTCTACCTTAGCGGTCTTAAGCTTGCTCATGAATACCGAATAAGAGAGGCCATGCTCTCTGGCTGCGGCATTGATACGTGTGATCCAAAGCGAACGTAAGTCTCGTTTTAGGTTGCGACGATCACGATAAGCGTACTGTAAAGCACGAATGACACCTTGCTTTGCTAGGCGGAACGAACGGCGTCGGGCATGTTGCATACCCTTGGCAAGCTTTAATATTTTGCTATGTCGGCGTCGTGCGGTGACACCTCGTTTAACACGCATTATTTTCTACCTCCAATTACACGCTTCACATTGGCTTTAATTGCACCTTTGACTTGTGCTGGTGTATTACTATGACGCTTTCGAGCTGCGCTTTTTTTCTGTTTAAGGTGGTTAAGGCCAGCGCGAAGGCGAGAAATTTTGCCACTCGCACTTATTTTAAAGCGCTTCGCACTACCTTTATGTGTTTTAAGCTTTTGCTTTGGCATTTTGGTTACTCCTTACTACTATGCTCAGATTGCGTCCTGCCATCTGAGGTGATTGGTCGACAACAGCTATATCAGAGAGTTGTTCTGTAACGCGTTTCAGCAGTGCATGGCCAAGCTCTTGGTGGGCCATCTCTCGACCACGAAAAAAAGCAGAAATGCGAACTTTATGTCCCTCTTCAAGGAAAGAGCGTACTTTACGAAGTTTAATGTCAAGATCGTTTGATCCAATCTTGAGGCCAAACCTCATTTGTTTTAGCTCACTTGCCTTAGCGTTCTTACGGTTCCGCTGCTGCTCTTTCGTCTTTTGATACTGGTATTTACCCCAATCAATAATCTTGACGACAGGCGGAGACGCGCTCGGCGAAATCTCTACTAGATCAAGTTCGTATTGTTCAGCCGCTTTTAGAGCGTCACTCCTAGACATGATTCCATGTTGTGAACCATCCGGACCGATGACGCGGACTTCAGAAGCTCTAATTGCTTCATTAATCCGAACTGATGTACTAATAGAAGATCTCCTTGTTAGCGTTATTGTGCTCGCCTGCCATTGTAACAGATATCACTCGCTTTTACAACAGATTATTTTTGTCGATATTGTAGAGATTCAGTCAAGTGCGGCATTTCTATACTTGGGCTATCGGCAAGATCGGCGATAGTTTGTGCTACTTTCAAAACTTTAAAATAGCTTCGGGCGGAAAGCTGAAGCTTATCGGCAGCGGTGTTAAGAAACTGCTTATTTACGCTATTCAGTTTCATATGTTTTGTCATCTCTTTATTTGAAGCAGAGGCGTTTGTTATTGAAGTGTTCTGATATCGATTTAATTGAGCAATGCGTGCGCTGTTAACTTGTCTTTGAGCACTTTCTGACTCGTCTGTCTTTTGAGATTGGCTGTTTGTAAGCTCGTCTGCACCTACCCTTGAAAGCGTTATATTTATGTCGATTCTATCAAGCAGAGGCCCTGAAATTTTTTGCTGATATCTCTCTACAGAGGCTAGCGAGCAGACACAGGCGCGAGACCTATCGCCGTAGTAGCCACAAGGACAGGGGTTTCGAGTTGCAATAAGCATAAAATCAGCTGGATAAGAGACATGGTCGCGGGCTCTTGCAATGTGTACCTCTTTATCTTCAAGTGGCTGACGCAGTGCTTCTAAAGAAAGCCGGCTGTATTCAGGAAGCTCATCCAGAAAGAGAACGCCTCGATGAGCAAGACTAATCTCGCCCGGTCGTGGCACGTTGCCTCCTCCAATGAGAGAAACGTGACTAGCACTGTGATGAGGGGAGCGAAAAGGACGGTTCATAAAAATTTTGGTAGTTTGTCTATGCAGGCTATGTAACTTGGTGACTTCAATAATTTCTGATTGCGTTAGGGGTGGTAATATACTGAGGAGTGCTTTTGCAAGCATAGTTTTACCTGCCCCCGGGGGTCCACTCAATAGGATATTGTGATTACCTGCCGCCGCTACAAGGAGTGCTCGTTTAGCATGTGCTTGACCTTTGATGTCGTCGACGTAAGTACTAAAGGCTAGCTGTTGATTGCTGATGGTCGGTACATTTTGCGGAACTTCTATTTGTCTTTTCAAAAGTAGAAAGACATTTTTTAAATCGTTGCAGCCGCAAACTGTGATGCCCTCTACTAACAAGGCTTGTTCAACGTTCTGCTGAGGAATGATTATCCGGTTTGCTCCTGATTTTTTGGCAGCTTCGGCGATATTAATAATACCTTTAATTGGGCGTAATGTTCCATCAAGTGCCAATTCACCAGCAAAGAAAGTTCTATCCGTATCCGCATAATTGAGCTGATCATTACTTTGCATAATAGCGATTGCTATAGGAAGATCGAAATGTGAGCCATTCTTAGGTATGTCGGCTGGCGCCAAATTTATTGTTATTCGCTTAGCCGGCATTTCGAGCCCGCTGTTTCTGAGTGCAGATCGTACACGTTCCTTTGCTTCATCAATTGCTTTATTTCCAAGCCCGACTATCTGAAGTGAAGGAAGACCATTGGTTATATCACACTCAACGTCAACAGCTTGACCCTGAAAACCCAGCGTCGTCGCAGTCTTTACAAGCGCAGTCATGCAATATAGTAAAGCAGGTTTTGCTTTTAGACACAAGCGTGATATAATAACAAATACGTGGGGCTGAACTAATGCTTCGACGTATGGAATTTAACAAATCGCTCTGCAAGTCGTCTTACACCGTAAGTGTATTCTGTAATTGCAAACAAACTTGCAACTGTATGGAATGAGGTTAAGAGTACTTTCGCTAATGCAAAGGCTACTTTGAGTCCCGTCCATGCAATAGCTGCCTAATTTTATAAGCAGCCGCTCGCTTCCTGATGCAAGGTAGGGTAGTGTGCGCCATATTTATCTTGCTTAGCTAATACCGTCTCGCTAGCGTGTTAGTGAATATCTTAGCGCAAGCACTAGTTTTACTTGGTTAGTTTCTTTTTGAAAGAGTGCTTGTAAATACTGAAGCTAACTATACTTGTAGATGAGCGGTAGGTTACCATGCGGACCGGGGGGCAGTTCCCCGCAGCTCCACCATGAAAGTTTCCAAGCTAGATAGCTTGGTTTTTTTTGTATCATTTTTTTATTAGCTTTGCTGAAGTTTGCGTAAAGCACCTTCTTCAAGGTTAAGCTCCATTGAAAATTGCTAAATAAAAAAACAACCGCCTGCGAGTAGCGGTTGTTTTACTTTTAGATTGAGCTTTTTGTGTTTGGCCCTATGAATACTTTTTTTATTCACGAGCTACCCCTATAATAGTCGGCTTACGGAGAGCTGTCAACGGTTTTTTTACGATGTGTATATCCTGTGGAAAAACTTATGTTTATGTTGTTAGGCAGCAGTATTGTGCTTTTGAGGAGTAGTCGATTACTTCGCCTGTGCTTAATGTCTGGACGGAATTTAAATGAAGAATAGTAGCAGGCATGCTCCATTCCATGGTGTCCTAAATTGCTAGGAGCCGAAAGCTAACTTGGTTGCGCCGTGACATGACATACTTTGTCAGGAGGCTGCTTGTTGCGAATGCTTTGGTTATCGCAGCATCGCACATTAAGAACCTAATACAAGTGTACGCCTACCAACTAGCCCATTGCATATAGCAGCGATACAAACTTAGGTGGTTGATATTTATGGAGGTGAGGATTTTTATTACATATTTTAGACTACGAAGAAGCTACCCTATTTTTGAGTAACGGTAATATTTAAGTAGGTTTTTATCGCAGGGGTACTTTTATGTTGTTGTAATAACTTTTATGATTTATAACATTTTAAGATATAAAATAATGATTGTAGTATTATATACATCATATTTTTGTATACAAAACATTGACTATTTATAAGGCTTATGGTAATTTAAAAATAAGCTGATCGGCAATAAAACACTGACGGAAAAATCGGCAACAAACATAAAAAGTTGGTTGCCGCCGCTCCGCCCGTAAGAGCGTTGAGCCCCCTATGTTGCCTAGTAATAGGCGGCACGTACATTTCGCCCTCTATTAAAAAAAGAGGGCGGTCAGTCGCCTCGGGTGACAAGCGCCCCAATAGTCTTTTTGATCGGCGGATTTGTCACCCAGGCCTTCCTTCTTGTAAAGTGAGGTGTATGGAACTATCGAAGCATATAAAGCAATGGGTAAGCTCGATCTATTTTGCTCTAGGTTTATCACTAGTATCTATGTGCGTTGTTGTCACTATTTTTGTTTCAGCAAGCCCAGCAAGCCTTGGTGTAAATGGAATGCTTTTTGCTTTTGGAGTTTTTTATATTTTTTTCTTTTCTATAGCTTTACTGCTGTTGCATATTTTTCAACGAATCTTTATACATGATCGGGTAAAGAATAGAGAAAACGGAAGTTTTAAATCACCCCATCATATATCAATCGGTAAACAATCTAGCCTATCGGCTGCCGTAGCATTTGCACCCGTTACATTAATAGCATTGCGTTCGATAGGGCAGCTCGATATGACGAGTATGATCTTAGTGGCTCTATTCGAAGCAGGTGCCATTTTCTATATCCTGAAAAGATAATCTCATATCTGTTGATTAACGTTTTTTGTTTATGCTTTATGCTACAATAACACGTAGTATGGAGCCTGAATCACCAAAGCCACCACAGATGAATAATCCTGAGAGATTTATTCCACCGTTTCGAATATCTGAATCGGTGCAGCAGCCTAATAGTCAATCTGAAAAAATGCCTTCAGTTGAGCGCGGTGAGCAAAAAACCGGAGCAGGGGCGGGTGACGTCGGAGGTCCAACATTACCGCCTCCGCTATTGACTGATCAACCGGTTCAGCAATCGGTTAACGATACGGCTATATCAGCTGCGAGCAGTACTTCAATGAATGACAATCCACTAGCTGCAGACGATGTTGATGTGATTGAGAAAGAATGGGTTGTTCGTGCAAAGCAAATCGTCAATCAGACGAAGAACGACCCATATCAGCAGGAGCATGAGGTAAGTAAGTTGCAAGCAGATTATTTACGTAAGCGTTTCGGCGTAGAGGTTAAGTTACCGCAAGATTAATACACTATGGAGTTTTTGTTTATTATTTTTGGGACACTAATCGTACTTGCCTTTGGCGGCTACGGTTTGTTTTTGTATTACCAAAGAATTCTCCGTGAAGCCAAAAACTACGAACGTGGTTTAAAAATGATTCCTTTGCGTATTCACCTACCACCATCAAGTGATGATATTGAGGGCGGTGGTCGCGATAGTCGTGATGTAGCCGAAGAGGTTATCTCACAAGCGCAGGTTATGTATAACATTATCTCTAGCACTGCCACAAAAGGGTTTAAGAGCAAGGTATATGGCCAACGACATGTAACATTTGAGATCGTTGCGAGTAGGGGTATCATACATTACTACGTTGCTGTACCACTTGTTCTTGAAGATGTAATTAAGCAGGCAGTAATTGCAGCATATCCTACTGCCAGACTTGAACAGGTCGAAGAGCAGAATGTGTTTAGTAAAGTCGGTAAGGCAAGCGGAACAATAGGCGGTGAGTTAAGTTTAAAAAAATCGTATGTTTACCCGATCGCGACATACCAAGAAACAAAACGCGATGCCATGCAAACAATATTGAATGCATTTTCTAACCTGAGTCATGAGGATGGCGCTGCTATTCAAATTCTTATTCGCCCGGCCAATGAGAATTGGTCGAAGGCTGCACTTAGCGAAGCAGCCAACCTCAGGAAGGGTAAGAAAAAAGCTGGGTTCGGTGATGTATTTAAGCCAAAAGATCTTGCCTCGGCTTTCTGGAAGCCCCCAGAGGTGAACAGTAAAGACAAAAAGCCGGAAGATCAACAGCCATCACAGTTGAGTAGTATTGATCAAAGTAAAATCGAGGCAATCGAAGAAAAGACTCGACACCCGGGCTACGAAACATTAATAAGAGTCGTTGCTTCGTCGAATACCTCGGCTCGCTCGCAGGCTATTTTAAAAAACATTATTTCATCATTTGCGTTATTTGAAGCTACCTCTCGGAATGGCTTCAAATTTTCAGCTAGCAAGAATGTTGAATCTTTTAACACGGCATTCATCTTTCGATTCTTTCCACAACATAGCATGGGAATGATTCTAAATAGTGTAGAACTTGCAACAGTATTCCATTTACCTGATCAAAAACATACTCCAACGTCACAATTACAACGCCAGATGTCAAAACAAGTAGACGGTCCTTATCAGACCCTAGAAGAAGGCTTTTTACTTGGTTACAATGTCTTTCGTGGCGTAAAAAAGCAAATACGATTAGGTACTGTTGATCGTCGTCGTCATACTTACATCATTGGTCAAACCGGTACAGGTAAATCAGGTTTACTTGAGAATCTCGCCCTTCAAGATATGCTTGATGGGAAGGGTTTCGCTTTCGTTGATCCGCACGGTGATTCAGTGAAAAGCCTATTAGGCATGGTTCCTAAAGAGCGTGTCGAGGATGTAGTATACTTCTCGCCAGGTGACATGGAGTTTCCAATAGGCCTAAACTTATTTGAATTTGAGTCAGTAGAGCAACGCGACTTTTTAGTGCAAGAAGCAATTGCAATGCTGTATAGGCTGTATGATCCGGGACATACAGGTATCATCGGGCCACGTTATGAACATTGGTTTCGAAATGCTGCACTGACAATCATGAGCGACCCTAATGGCGCAAGCTTTATCGATATACCTCAAGTCTTTAATGACAATGAGTATGCAAAAGCTAAGCTAAAGTATGTGACTGATCAAACAGTTCTAGATTTCTGGAATAAAGAAATGGCTCAAACGAGTGACTATCATAAATCGGAAGTGCTCGGTTGGTTCGTAAGTAAGTTTGGGGCGTTTTTAAGTAATGAAATGATGCGTAACATTCTTGGCCAAACAAAGTCTGGATTTAATCTGCGAGAGATTATGGATAATAAAAAGATCCTTCTCGTCGACGTATCAAAAGGTAAATTGGGCGAACTAAACTCTCAACTACTGGGTATGATCTTTGTGATGAAATTTCAGGCTGCTGCGATGGGTAGGGCAGATATACCAGAGGACCAACGAGTTGACTTCAGCCTATATGTTGATGAGTTCCAAAATTTTGCAACCGATAGCTTTGAGTCGATACTTTCTGAAGCTCGAAAGTATCGTTTAAACCTAATATTAGCAAACCAGTTCATGACACAGCTTACCGATAAGATCAGAGAAGCAATTATAGGAAACGTCGGCACAATTATTTGTGGGCGTATAGGTGTGACTGACGCCGAGCTCATGGTGAAGAAATTTGCTCCTGTGTTTGATGTTGAAGATCTTACTAAGTTACCAAACTTTGAAACCGTTGCGTCGGTTATGATTAATAATGTGCCGAGTGCACCATTTAGCATGTCGTTAATTCCGCCTCTTGGCAAACCCAACCCACAGCTTGCTTTGGCTCTGAAGAACCTTTCAGCAGCTAAATACGGGCGGCCGCGTAAAGCTGTTGAAGTAGAGATCTTTAGGCGTTTGCGGGCCGGCGATGAAGAAAAACAGCGTCGGCAAAAAGAGGCGCTCGATTCATTCTCGAAACGTACGGGGCCTAATAAGTCGCCTTCACCCGTGGCAGGGAATGTCTCAAATAGTGGCTCGGCCTTTCTTGATGAATGGCTAGCAAAAAGGAAAAAACAGCAAAACATTTCAGTCAGCACAGCTCCCCTAAAAGAGAGATCTTCATCTGCTCCTGCTATTGCAACTCCAGCTTCTACCATTACGAATCAGCCTGCAGCTCACGCCAATGTCACTGCACCAGTTACTGTGGCCCAGGATCGTTTTACGGGCGTTGACTACCGCGAACCTTCAAAAGAAATGAAAGCCGCGACACCCCAAGATGTACAGCGGCTACAGCAAGCCGTCGATGACACAAGTGCTGAAATTAACAATAGCCTCAAAGTGCCACCCCCAAAGCCGCATGAGCTTCAAATTAAAGGAAGCTCCGTTGAGAGTAAGGACAGCCTTGAGGAAATATCGATTGATCTAAGAGGTAATTTAAAACATTCAAAAAAATAAGCCGACCTATAGGGCTCGTCGCCTTAAGAACAGTACCCGTAGGACATCTATGAGGATACCGACTAGCCATCCTAAGGCAAAAGTACCAATTAATTCGAAGCCAGAAAGCCTGAAACCAAAATAATACGCAGCTATATATAGGCCAAGCACCGCCAAAAAGGCTGTGATGCTTCCGGCCAAAACGGCGTTTGGTCGTGCAATAGTACTTGCTGTGGTATCGCTCACTTTTTCGACAGTGGGGTTATGGATAAGCTTACTAAATGCTCGTGAGGGCTTTGAAAGTTGTGAACGTACTTCCGACATTGTCTTTTCGTATTCTTGTTCTTTTTGACGCTTAGTGGGCGCGCTAGATGTTGCCGTCGGTTCACCACCTGACTTTGTCTCACTAGTCGGGTCTTTGGCAAAAGAAGCTTCTGCCTCAACTTGTCTGCGAGCATGCTCTATGGCATGTTCTTGGCTACTTTCGTCAAATGATTCAACGCTATTTTCTAATGATTTAAGTCGCTCGCCAGCGGCCTCAACAACCTCTTTGTTGCCTTTTGACTCTGGTGATTTGGGTTGAGCAAGTTGTTCTGCCATGATAACCTCTTGTTAAATTGTTCCTGCGGCAAATTCTTTACGAACAATCCGCACCTCTTTATTAATTTGCTGGCTGCGAGCGTAGAAATACACGACAACTGTAAGAATAATACCGCTAAAGATAACATTCTCGGTTGGACCTGTAGCTGGCAATTGTTTGACAGTGTTCTCAATCAGCTTCTCTGGCGGGCATGCCACCATTACATTTGTAGTATTACCGAAGCTATTTGTCATCTTGCAATTGTATGATTCTGGATTGCCAACGTTTTGCGGAGAAGCCGGCACATCTTTTTTTAATTGAACCGTTATAACCTTCGTTATAATTTGGCCCGGCTTGATGCTAGCTGTGGGCCATGTCATTATATCGGTTCCATTAGCATCTTTCTCGAGTATACCACCGGCTGCATCTGTGACGTCGGCATATTCGATAACGTCAGCCAGATTTTCTCTCATTACATATGAACCGCTGTCTTTACCGGTGTTCTTTACTTTTAAGGTGTACTGTAGCTTGTCATTGGGGTTTGCTGTTGTGTCATTGGCATTTGACTTATTTTGAGTAAGATTAGCGACCGTTTTGGATGCTTCATATTCGGGTTTGCATTTTTCATCTTTATACCAAATCGTTGAATCACTAGGACAAGGCTTGCACTCAGGGCTGCTTATAGGAAAGGCCTGGTTTGTTGGGCAGCGTGGCTCAGGTGAGACTACGAATGGTTTGGCGCAGGTGTCGCCAGTTCTGGCTCCCATGCTGGTTTGCACGGTTACTCGAGCAGTATATGAACCATCTTGCTGAATATCTACATCTGCCGTGGCGCTCGTAGCATTGCTTTGGATATTTACAGCGAAAACCTGTCGATTATTTTTGTCGGCGATCGTAAAGTCATAACGACTTATCGTCGCGCCGTTAGTGGCTGATGCAGAGGCAACTAGACGAAATTTAGTTCGTGACAGGGGTATTGGCGTACTTAGGCTCGTACATAACGAAGCTGGTTGGGGCGGAGGGGGCGGGAAATCGGTAAATGCGATATTGCCACAGTCAAATGAAACCGAGAACCATTTGCCGTCAACGGCACGTTTTCCGACTAAACCCTTATAGGTTGAACCATTCTGTTTTGTATATGGCAAGGAGTCAAACCGCCATAATTTACGTGCGAAAACAGTTGAGTTAGTGCCAGGAACTGCCACGGCTTTTTCATATGGAGTACCTGCATCAAAGGAATAGCGACCAACACTCCATATTCCCAAGTTGAAATCACGTGAATTAAACGTTGCTGTATTAGCATTCGCAAGGTCAGCTCGAGTAATACCAAATGCAGTGAAGATCTGTTGAATATCATGATGCCCACCATTATCGATACCGCTGTCATAGATGCGAAGCATATCAGCTTTGTCACGAACACCCTGAAAAACGATATTTTGACCACTTGCAACCGCTTGTGCTTCCGGTGGTGCAAATATCGCCAAAGATTGCACAATGAGTGCTAGAACGGTGAATATAAGACCCAAACGACGAGTTAATTCTTCTTGTTTGAGACGTTTTGCATAAAAACCTAGCTGACCAATCAGCGCTGGACTAAAAGGAAGAGTAGAGACGATCTTTTTGAACATGTTTATATTTATAACCCCTCTCCCCTAAATACTAGCATAAGAATTATGTTCAACTCAAGCATATTGCCTGAGTACAATTTGCCCTGTATAATAAAGAGGATGTAAATAGCAGTATATTCACTCGCTGCACAAAAAATTAGTGGCGTGAATATCTAGTTCGTAAGAGAGAGGGGAGCATGGCTAAACAAAAAGGAGCCGATGCTTACGATTCAAGCCAAATCCAGGTACTTGAAGGCATAGAACATGTTCGTAAGCGTCCCGGCATGTATATTGGCGGCACAGGATATGATGGTGTCCATCATTTAATTAAAGAAATTGCCGATAATTGTATCGATGAAGCTATCGCAGGTTTTGCCACAAAGGTTGAGATTACTCTTCACCCTGAGAATGGTATAACAATTAGTGATGACGGCCGTGGTATTCCTGTTGATAAGCATCCAAAAACAGGCAAGAGCACGCTAGAGACGGTCTTAACTGTTTTGGGTGCGGGTGGAAAATTTGGCAGCGGAGGTTACAAAGTTTCTAGCGGTTTGCACGGGGTGGGCTCTAGCGTTGTGAACGCACTTTCTAGCAGGCTCATTGCTCGAGTGGCTAAAAGCGGCAAAATATATGAACAAGAGTATGCTTTTGGTGTTCCTAAATCCGAAGTAAAGGCTCTAGGTAAGGCCGATACATCTGGTACAAGTATTACCTTCTACCCTGATTCGTCGATTTTTGAATCAGTTGAACTTGATTACAAATGGGTTGTTGACTACTTACGTCACCAGGCATACTTAACAAAAGGTGTATACGTATCGGTTAATGATGAACGAACTGGTGATCGACAAGCGTTTTACTTTGAGGGCGGCATTAAGTCGTACGTAAAACATTTAAATGTCGGCAAAGATGTTTTGAGCGACGATATCTTTTATGTTGAACGACAGGTTGAAGACTGTATGGTGGAAGTGTCGGTGCAATATAACGACACTTATGCCGAAACAGTAAAAGCTTTTGCTAACAATGTCTTCAATCCCGATGGTGGAACACACTTAGTGGGTTTTCGAGCAGCTCTTACCCGGGTTATGAATGAATATGCACGTAAGAACAACTTATTAAAAGAAAAAGAAGACAACCTGACGGGTGATGATATTCGAGAGGGACTCACCGCAGTCATCCTGGTAAAACTACCTGATCCACAGTTTGAAGGCCAAACAAAGAACAAACTCGGCAACCCACCGATGCGTCGTTATGTCGAACAGGTAATGAATGAATACTTTGCGTATTATTTAGAAGAAAATCCTGAAATTGCTAAGAAAATTGTGGGTAAGGCTTTACTCGCAGCCCGAGCACGCAAGGCTGCACGAGCTGCACGAGATAATGTCTTACGAAAGGGTGCTCTTGATGGCATGGGGCTTCCTGGTAAGCTTTGGGACTGCTCAAGCAAAAGTCCGAGCGAGAGTGAGATATATATCGTTGAGGGTAACTCGGCTGCCGGTTCGGCTAAAGAGGGTCGAGATAATCGCACTCAGGCTATCTTGCCTCTGCGCGGTAAGGTACTTAACACAGAGCGTGCTCGCCTCGATAAGATGTTTGCTAATAAGGAAATTGTTGCCATGATCCAGGCCTTTGGCGTTGGTATCGGTGAGCAGTTTGACATCAACGGGCTGCGCTATCACAAGATCATTATCATGACGGATGCCGATGTCGACGGTAGTCACATTTCAACGTTATTACTGACATTTTTCTTCCGTTATATGAAGGAAGTTATTGAAGGCGGCTATATCTATCTTGCCAAGCCTCCGCTTTACAGCGTTAATAAGGGGCAGAAGAAAGTTTATGCCTATGACGAGACTCAGCGCGAGCAAATTCTCAATGAAATGATTGCTGATAAAACTGAACGCGGAACGGCTGTCAATGTCGATGAGGACAAGGCGAAGCAAGCGGGTGTCACTATCTCACGCTTTAAGGGTCTGGGTGAAATGGATGCTGATCAGCTATGGGAGACAACCATGAATCCTGACCATCGTGTATTAATAAAGGTGAAAATAAAAGATGCGGAGGATGCCGATGCCATCTTCACCAAGCTAATGGGCGATGAAGTTCCTTTGCGCAAGGCCTTTATCCAAAAGCGCGCAAAAGACGCCGACCTAGAGGAGTTGGATGTATAATTATGAAAGATGACAAAATAACAACATCAATCGAAGCTAATGACCTAAATAACAATATTGATGTAGAAGATACAGCAGGTCTGGAACATCGTACACTTGAAAATGTTATGGAGGATAGCTTCTTTCGCTATTCAATGAGCGTGATTATTGACCGTGCTTTACCTGACGTGCGCGATGGTCTCAAACCGGTGCATCGTCGTATTTTATACACCATGAATCGTGATGGGCTTCGCGCAGGTGCGAAGCATCGTAAGAGTGCGACAGTGGTCGGGGCTGTCATGGGCGACTTCCATCCGCACGGTGACACGGCAATTTATGACTCAATGGTTCGCCTTGCTCAGCCATGGTCGTTGCGCTATCCGATGGTAGATGGGCAAGGTAACTTTGGTTCGATGGACGGTGACCCGGCGGCGGCTATGCGTTATACAGAAGCTCGTATGACTCGCGCGGCTGATGAGATGATTATTGATATCGATAAAGAGACTATCGATTTTCGTCCAAACTACGACGGTCGTTTGCAGGAGCCAGTCGTATTACCAGCAAAACTTCCAAATCTTCTACTGAATGGACAAATAGGTATCGCGGTCGGCATGGCAACAAATATCCCGCCCCATAACCTTGGCGAGCTAGTCGATGCATGTATCGAGTTGATCGATAACGAGCATGCGACGATCGATGACCTCATGAAGTATGTGAAGGGCCCCGATTTCCCAACAGGGGCAACCGTGTATGGTGGTGCACCAATGAAACAGGCCTATCAGACTGGTCGTGGCAGCGTGATGGTTCGGGCTGTGGCTAACATTGAAGAGACTAAGCGTGGCCGACATCAGATAGTTGTCAGCGAAGTGCCATATGGTGTAAATAAAGCAACGCTTATTGAAAAGATCGCCGATCTAGTCAAAGACAAGAAGATCAATGGTATAAGCGATCTACGTGACGAGAGCGCTCGTGGTGTGGTGCGTGTTGTCATTGAGCTTAAAAAAGATGCGTATCCAAAGAAAATGCTTAATCAACTCTATAAGATGACTAGTTTACAGACTAGCTTCAGCTTTAATATGCTGGCGTTGATTGATGGGATTCAGCCGCGAATTTTAGGTCTATACGAGATGCTTGATGAGTTTGTTAAGCATCGTCAGAAGGTTGTGCGTCGCCGTACCGAGTTTGAGCTGCGCAAAGCCAAAGAACGAGCCCATATCCTGGAAGGTTACAAGATCGCACTTGATCATATCGATGAAGTTATAAAGACGATTCGCGCTAGCAAGATACAAGATGAAGCCGAAAAGGCTTTGATTGCCAAGTTCAAATTGAGTGAAATCCAGGCAAAAGCAATTCTTGCCATGCAGCTTCGCCGTCTGACTGGCCTGGAGCGACAGGCTATTGAAGATGAGCTAAGCGAACTGATTAAGCTAATTACAAAGCTTGAGAGCATCTTGGCGGATGAAAAAGAGATTCTCAAGATCATCAAAACTGAACTACTTGAGATGAAAGAGAAGTATGGTGATGAGCGTCGTAGTAAAATTATCAATTACGAACTCGGTAAATTTAGCGACGAAGAGCTCATACCCGAAGAAAATGTTGTTGTATTACTTACTACAGAAAACTACATCAAGCGTACGCTTGTTAGTGAGTACCGCCGTCAACACCGTGGAGGTAAGGGTAAACGCGGTATGACTACAAAAGAACAAGACGTCATATCTCACCTTGTAACAGCAAGCACACATGATTGGCTACTGTTCTTCACTAATAAGGGGCGCGTATTCCGCTTAAAGGCATATGAAGTTCCAACTGCTGGACTAAATGCTAAGGGGGTAGCTGTTGTTAATCTCTTGCAGCTTCAACCAGAAGAACAAGTAACTGCTATCATTCGTACAGATAAGGATACACAGGGTGAAGGATATCTTTTTATGACGACTGTTTATGGAACGATCAAGAAGACTCTATTGGCAGACTACGCTAATATCCGAACAAGTGGCCTTATTGCGATCAACCTTGATGATGGTGATGAACTGCGCTGGATTCACCGAACGACCGGTGAAGACGATGTTATTATGTCGACACATTTTGGCCAGGCCATCCGGTTTAGCGAGAAGGATGCCCGTCCAATGGGCCGGACTGCTCGCGGCGTTCGAGGTATGCGTCTACGTCAGGGTGATCGAGTAGTTGGTATGGACATTGTGAAGCCTGAACGTCAACTCCTTGTTATCAGTGAGAATGGCTACGGAAAACGCACTAACGTTGCGAATTTCCCAACGCATAAACGTGGCGGAGTAGGCATAAAGGCTGCAGTCGTTACGACTAAAACGGGTAATATCGTTTCGGTGAAATCTATTGATGATGATACCAGCGAGCTTCTAATAATATCTGCTCAAGGCCAAGCTATTCGAGTGGGCGTAAAAGATATTCCTGTACTTGGGCGAACCACCCAAGGTGTACGAATTATGCGCCTTACAAGTCAGGACAAAGTTGCCTCATTTGCAATTGTTGAACAGGCAAAAGATAATGAAAGTGATGAAGAGGCGTTATCTGATCAGGAGCAATAAATGAGTGTATATATACTTGCGCCATTGCTTGCTTGGTTGCTTGCTCAGGGTACAAAAGTGGCGCTTTATAAATTGCACGGACGCTCTGTTCGAAAAACGATTACCAGTTCTGGGGGTATGCCGAGCGCTCATTCTGCTCTGGTGGTCTCTGTGAGTACTGTTATCGCAGCTAGGGATGGTTTAGAGAGCCCCCTTTTCGCTCTTGCGGCTGTGATTGCGCTTATTACGATGTATGACGCCGTTAATGTACGGCGTGCTGTCGGCGAACAGGGCAAAGTTTTAAAAGAACTTGCAAAGAATAAACGGATCTCTTTTAAGCGTGCAGCCGGACATACGTTGCCCGAAGTGCTTGCGGGTATAACCGTCGGTGTTATTGCGGCATGGCTGGCGTTGTCATTATTGTAACGATTTTTTCCATATAAAGTGTTGACAGATGTAGCGTCTCGCGATAAGATCGTGACAGTCTGTGTGAGAAATGCAGTGAAATTTAACAGTTTTGTAGTGTAAGTCAACGTCAGTATATTACAAATCCCGTTTCAACGGGATTTTTATGGAGAGTTTGATCCTGGCTCAGGATAAACGCTGGCGGCGTGCCTAAAACATGCAAGTCGAGCGGCAGCGAGTTCAACACTGCGTACTTGAAGATTCGAGTATGGAGTGTTGAATGTCGGCGAGCGGCGGACGGGTGAGTAACGCGTAGGAATACACCCCAAAGTGAGGGATAAGCTCCAGAAATGGAGTCTAATACCGCATGTGGTCTGAAGACAATAGTCTTCGGATTAAAGCTTTATGCGCTTTGGGAGTAGCCTGCGTATGATTAGCTAGTTGGCGGGGTAATGGCCCACCAAGGCGACGATCATTAGCTGGTCTGAGAGGATGATCAGCCACACTGGAACTGAGACACGGTCCAGACTCCTACGGGAGGCAGCAGTTAGGAATATTTCACAATGGGCGAAAGCCTGATGAAGCAACGCCGCGTGCAGGATGAAGGCCTTCGGGTTGTAAACTGCTTTTATGAGTGAAGAATATGACGGTAACTCATGAATAAGGGTCTGCTAACTACGTGCCAGCAGCCGCGGTCATACGTGGGACCCGAGCGTTATCCGGATTAACTGGGCGTAAAGAGTTGCGTAGGCGGTTTGTTAAGCGAATAGTGAAACCTGGTGGCTCAACCATCTAGACTATTATTCGAACTGGCAAACTAGAGATCAGTAGGGGTACCTGGAATTTCTAATGTAGGGGTAATATCCGTAGATATTAGAAGGAACACCGATAGCGTAGGCAGGGTACTGGACTGATTCTGACGCTCAGGCACGAAAGCGTGGGGAGCGAACCGGATTAGATACCCGGGTAGTCCACGCCGTAAACGATGGATGCTAGCTGTTGGCCGTATCGACCCGGTCAGTAGCAAAGTTAACGCGTTAAGCATCCCGCCTGAGGAGTACGGTCGCAAGATTAAAACTCAAAGGAATTGACGGGGACCCGCACAAGCGGTGGAGCGTGTTGTTTAATTCGATGATAAGCGAAGAACCTTACCCAGGCTTGACATCCTGCCAATTTTTCCGAAAGGAAAAAGTGCCCCGTAGTCATTTTGACACTGAATTCGTATTCAGAAATTGTCGAGGTGAGTACGGGGCAAGCAGTGACAGGTGTTGCATGGCCGTCGTCAGCTCGTGTCGTGAGATGTTTGGTTAAGTCCATCAACGAGCGCAACCCTTATGAATAGTTGGATTTTTCTATTCAGACTGCCTCGGCAACGGGGAGGAAGGAGGGGATGATGTCAGGTCAGTATTACCCTTACGTCTGGGGCTACAAACGCGCTACAATGGCCGGTACAATGCGCAGCCAAGTCGCGAGACGGAGCAAATCGCATCAAAGCCGGTCCCAGTTCGGATAAGAGGCTGAAACTCGCCTCTTTGAAGTTGGAATCGCTAGTAATCGCAGGTCAGCACACTGCGGTGAATACGTTCCCGGGTCTTGTACACACCGCCCGTCAAACCATGAAAGTCGGGGGCACCCGAAGTCTGAATTTATTTCGGCCTAAGGTGAACCAGATAATTGGGGTTAAGTCGTAACAAGGTATCCGTAGCGGAAGCTGCGGATGGATTACCTCCTTTCTAGGGAGAATACGCCACTCATTCGAGCAATCAATGAGTGTAGCGAGGTCGGTCTTGTTGTTTTAGTGGATCTATAAAATAACTTTAGCCTTTTTGAGGCAAGACCAAGATTCAAAATTGTTCAAACGAACGACTGACACCGACTTACACTGCAAAGCTGTTAAAAAATAAAACTCGCCCTTAATCGGGGTGAGTTTTATTTTTACATCTGTTAATGTACTTGCCACCTGTAACATTTTCCGTTACAATAACCTGGAACTTGTCGTTGAGGCTAGTTAGTATTTAGTAAATTCGAGGGGACATAGCTCAGTTGGCTAGAGCACCTGCTTTGCAAGCAGGGGGTCCAGGGTTCGAGTCCCTGTGTCTCCACCATGTTGTGCGCCGAAAAGTATTTCTATGTTTCGACATACAACATGGTGGAAGCCATATGTCCATCAAATCTCTACTTGTGGGCGATTAGCTCAGCTGGTTAGAGCGCGTCACTGATAATGACGAGGTCGGAGGTTCAAGTCCCTCATCGCCCACCAGTAGGAATTTGATAATCAGCCAGAGTTGGGGCTTGCTCAAAACTTTTAATGGAAAATCCTTGCAAAAGGTATATTTTTTTGATATTCTTTGAAAGAAATAGGCGAATGTTTCTGTAAGAAACCTCTGGCGGTGTATGTGCGAGAAAATGCATCAAACAGAGGTTATTTTATTGCATAAATAACAACGAAATGTTCTTTACAAAACCGTTGTGAGCCTGATACGATACGAAGGCGCTTGAGAGCAGACAGTGGTGGATAACTTTCCATGGTTGCCTGAGCTCAATCATTTTTTATGTGCGAGTTTGGTAGTTTAACAATTTGGCTGATATTTGAAGGACGACGGCAGTTGGACTGTCATATGCTTGCATATGATCAGAACCATATTAGCTGTATGGTTTTTACCAACTACTAGTCGACCAATGCATAAAAAGGTACAAAGAGCACACAATGGATGCCTTGACACGTAATACCGATGAAGGACGTGGAAGACTGCGATAAGTTTCGGGGAGCTGTCAACAAGCTTTGATCCGGAAATCTCCGAATGGGGAAACCCAGCATGAGTCATGTCATGCTACCGTTACCTGAATACATAGGGTAATTGAGAGGGAACCTGCTGAACTGAAACATCTTAGTAGGCAGAGGAAAAGAAAGTAAATAACGATTCTCGGAGTAGTGGCGAGCGAAACGGGAAGAGCCCAAACCTTGTTAATTTTTGCCTGTTCACTCAGGCAAATAAGCTAACAGGCGAATATTAATAAGGGGTTGCAAGAAAAAACAAGACCAAGTAAGAGACCTCGATTTTTCGAGCTTTCTTACTTGCGAGATCTGAGCTGTTAATCGATCGTAAGGTAAAAAATTAGCTTTGTTAGCAGAAGTTCCTGGAAAGGAACGTCAAAGAGCGTGATAGCCGCGTATGCGAAAGCGAAGCTGACCTTATATGTTTTTTCTTAAGTAGGTCGGGACACGAGAAATCCTGATTGAATCTGGCTGGACCACCAGCCAAGGCTAAACATGTTACGTGATCGATAGTGAACAAGTACCGTGAGGGAAAGGTGAAAAGATCCCCGGGAGGGGAGTGAAATAGATCCTGAAATTGTGTGCTTACAAGGAGTCGGAGCCGATTTATTCGGTGACGGCGTGCTTTTTGTAGAACGATCCAGCGAGTTAATTTGCAGTGCAAGGTTAAGCCAAATGGCGGAGCCACAGTGAAAGCGAGCCTGAATAGGGCGAATAAGTACTGTTGATTAGACCCGAAACCGGGTGACCTAACCATGGCCAGGCTGAAGCGTGGGTAAAACCACGTGAAGGGCCGCACCGTAGAGCGTTTCAAAGCTCCCGGATGAGCTGTGGTTAGCGGTGAAATGCCAATCGAACTCGGAGATAGCTGGTTCTCCTCGAAATAGCTTTAGGGCTAGCGTCATGTTATTAGCAAGTGGGGGTAGAGCTCTGTAAAGGACTGGGGCCCGCGAGGGTACCCACCCTTAACAAACTACGAATACCATTTGTGGAACCATGGCAGTTAGAACGTCGGGGCTAAGCTCGGCGCTCGAAAGGGAAACAGCCCAGACCATCGTCTAAGGTCCCTAAATATATGCTCAGTGGGAAACAAGGTGAGACCTCTTAAACAGCGAGGATGTTGGCTTGGAAGCAGCCATTCATTTAAAGAGTGCGTAACAGCTCACTCGTCAAGAGATCTTGCGTGGAAAATGTAACGGGGCTAAAGCATATTACCGAAGACATGGACTATAACATTTGTTATATGTGGTAGAGGAGCGTTCCTCTCGGCAGTGAAGCAGAATCGTAAGGTTTTGTGGAGCGTGAGGAAGTGAGAATGCTGGAATAAGTAACCATAAGAGGGGTGAGAATCCCCTCGGCCGAAAGAGCAAGGTTTCCTGGACTATGATAATCAATCCAGGGTTAGTCGGGCCTAAGCCGAGGCAATGTAGCGTAGGCGATGGACAACGGATTAATATTTCCGTACCGGTTATAGTTTGTATGATGTGCACGGCATATTAGTTTGAGCGGATTCATGGTTATATCCGTCTAACAGGGGTAACAGCCTGGAATGCGAGTGTCTCTTCGGAGACGTGAGTCAAGCGAAAGTGCTGGCTAGAAAAGCAATCATACGCGTGGCTATAGCCGCCCGTACCGCAAACCAACACAGGTGCTCAGGTCGAGTAGACCAAGGCTTACGAGAGACCCTTCGTTAAGGAACTCGGCAAAACAGCGACCGTAACTTCGGGATAAGGTCTGCCTGGGTGTGCCGCAGTATTTCTAAACTGAAGTACATCTGTGAAGTAGAAATATGGAAGAGTTGTACCTTTTGTATAAAATATCGAGTAATTTGAGATAGAGCAAATGATTTGCTTTTTAGAGATATTGCGGTACATCTAGGCCGCAGCTAAAGAGCCCACGGAACTGTTTATCAAAAACACAGGTCTCTGCTAACACGTGAGTGGATGTATAGGGGCTGACTCCTGCCCAGTGCTGGAAGGTTAAGGGGAGTGCTTTACGGTGCGAACTGAAGCCCCAGTGAACGGCGGCGGTAACTATAACCGTCCTAAGGTAGCGAAATTCCTTGTCAGGTAAGTTCTGACCCGCACGAATGGAGTAATCATGTGGGCACTGTCTCGACGAAGGACTCGGTGAAAGTGCATTGGCGGTAAAGATGCCGTCTGTCCATACCAGGACGAAAAGACCCCGTGCAGCTTTACTACAGCTTTACATTGAACCGAATTACAACTCGTGTAGGATAGGTGGGAGGCTTTGAAGCGGATGCGCTAGCATTCGTGGAGCCAACGGTGAAATACCACCCTTGTTGTGATTTTGTTCTCACCTTGACCGTTATCCGGTTAGGGGACCGTGTATGGTGGGTAGTTTAACTGGGGCGGTTGCCTCCCAAAGAGTAGCGGAGGCGTTCAAAGGTTGGCTAGCTTCGGATGGAAATCGAAGTGATAGTGCATACGCATAAGCCAGCTTGACTGTGAGGAGGACATTCCAAGCAGGGACGAAAGTCGGAGTAAGTGACCCGCTGGTCGTACATTTGTACATGAATGTGGGATTGCCAGCGCAAACGGATAAAAGTTACGCCGGGGATAACAGGCTTATAGCGCCCAATAGTTCACATAGACGGCGCTGTTTGGCACCTCGATGTCGGCTCATCACATCCTGGAGGGGGAGCACCTTCCAAGGGTTCGGCTGTTCGCCGATTAAAGTGGTACGCGAGCTGGGT
>DASUVM010000006.1:0-50949 GCA_036378955.1 Saccharimonadales bacterium (SeqCode) | reverse complement strand
GCCAAAGATTGAGGCTGTCTTTGACATCCTCAAGCAACACATGCATCTTACGAGCTCGTTTCCTCGCTCGGTGAACGGCTACGCCGTTCACTACCTACGAATCCTGCTTGGCTACCAGGTGAGGGGTTTTTGGGTTTAGGTGAAGAAGCATTGCATAAACCCATAAAAGCTTTTATGATGAATGTAATCATGCAACAAGAGGAAGCAATTGGCACGTTTTATTTTTCGCCGAGGCAGCGTGAGCTTATCTGGCTTGTTGCCGGCAGCCTTGTAGCAGGGCTGCTTATTCCGGTTGCGAGCTATGCGCTCGCGACATTATTTATTCAGCCAGTATTTTGTAAAGTACCGTCAGTCGGAGTTTGTAGTGATGTGCCGACGCTTGGCTACAATATTACACTTTGCCTCATGAGTATCGTTTTGCTTATGATTGCTGTTCGCGAACAAATATTTCGCCCAGCGCTCGTAGTGTTGCCACATATTATTATTTTGTGGTCATTACCAGCCATATTGCCGTCGGTTGTGCAGAATTTGGCTGGCTTTAGTTTTTTGCATGCTGCCGCTTCAGTGCTATTGCTTACCGTATTCTATTGGCTGGTGCGCATTAGAACATTCGCGATTGTGCTACTGCTTTGGGTAGTGCTGGCGGTAATGGCGCGCTGGATTCTCATCTCGTAAGGTATAATAAGAAGCTATGGAACTCACCCTTTTATTTATTTTGATTGCTGTTATTGTTATTGGTTTCGTGGTTATGGTGGCGGTTTTGTTCACTAAGCTGCGCGGGCTAAACGAGCAGCAATCGGCCCAGCTGTTAAAACAAGACCTCTCGCTACTCTCAAAAGACCTGCTAGATCTTCGTGAATCACTGACTGAAAAGCTAGGCGACAGACTCGACCGTAACCACCAATTTGTATCGTCGACCATGCAAAAACAGTTTGCCGAAAGCGCCAAAATTATCGGTGACATTACCCAGCGGCTCACCAAGCTAGACGAAACCAACAAGCGTGTGGTTGATGTGGCTGATGAGCTAAAAACCCTGCAAAATGTGTTGCAAAACCCGAAACAGCGGGGGGTGCTGGGCGAATATTTCTTGCAAACTGTGCTTGAGAATGTGTTACCCAACGATCGCTTTAGCTTGCAATATAAATTTAAAGATGGCGAGGTGGTTGACGCCTGTATCTTTCTCGACAAAGGCAAAATTTTACCAATTGACAGTAAGTTCAGCCTTGAAAATTACAATCGTTTAGTTGAAGAACCCGATAAAACCCGGCGCGAGCTTTTAGCAAAACAAATCAAGAACGATCTGAAGCTGCGTATCGACGAAACAGCAAAATATATTCGCCCCCACGAGGGCACAATGGATTTCGCTTTTATGTTTATTCCTAGCGAAGCCGTTTATTACGACTTACTAATTAATAAGGTCGGTGTAGTCAACGCCAGCGCTCGCGATTTAATTGAATATGCCTTTCGCGACAAGCATGTTATTATCGTGAGCCCAACCAGCTTCATGGCCTATTTGCAAACGGTGCTACAGGGCCTGCGTAGCCTGCAAATTGAAGAACAAGCCAAAGAAATTCAAGTGCGTGTTGGCCAGCTTGGCCGCCATCTTGAAACTTATGAAATGTACATGCAAAAGCTTGGCAACAGCCTTTCGACATCAGTTGGCCATTACAACACCGCCCATAAAGAACTCAAAAAGATCGACAAAGATATTATTAAAATCGCCGGCTCAACCGCTCATATTGAACCGATCTTGGTCGACAAACCGCTGCATAACGATTAACGTTGCCTCTTTTTGAGATCCAAGAGGGGCTTGAGCTAGTCATTGAAAAGACTTTTTCATCGCATGCTGTCGTGGTTTGGCGTACAATAAAAGGCCTCTATAGTCTCTCTACGATTTATTCACAGGTAATAAACAAAAGCCTCTTCAAAGAGGCTTTTGTAAAAAGTAAGGCGAATCCTGTCTAGGCGGTAGCTGAGTCCTCTTCAGTTTGCCGGCCGACGAGGCGGTAGAGCGCCATACCAATAACGGCACCAATAATTGGCGCGGCAACATAGATGCCAATTAAGCTCCAAATTTGGCCGGCATTTTCGCCAAAACCAACTAAACCAAGGCCAAGCGCCACGGCTGGGTTTAACACACCTGCGCCGGCTGCTGCGGCAACTGCGGCACCAAGCAAAAGTGAGCTACCGGCTATGACACTTCGGGTTAAAGATGAACGGCCATGGGCAACCAGGCTGGCGATACCAAAGGCAAAAATGGCAGCACCAATTAATTCGGCACTGAATAGTGTCCAGCTGGTGGTGTGAGCAAACAGCTGCATTGGGTCGAGCCCTTTATACACTAGTTCGCTGTTGCCCGAGCTCTGGGCGGCGGCCTGCATTGCCTTGTAGTCAACCATATCGAATAAGCGAAGTGATACAACGAGCGCCAGCATTGCACCGAGTACCTGGCCAATCATTGCGGCTGCGGCTTCAACTGGCTTTACGCGGCGAATAGCAAGGGCGGCCAGGCTAATTGCCGGGTTAAAGTGACCCCACGCGGCTTTGCCAAAGATAAGCACCAAAGCACCAAGCGCAAATGACGCAAGGAACGGTGTAATAGCAAAGGCTGGGGCTAGCTGACCGCTTTGAGCAGCGAGCTCAGTTTGTTCAGGCGTTGCAAACAAGCCCAGTGTCATGTTGCCCGAGACGGCGGCGATGACTACGAGCGTTAAAATGAACGTACCCAGTAACTCGGCGAGTACTTTCGTAATTGAAAACAGGCTCGAGCGGTCGTTTTTTGCTAGCCGACTTCTACTGACACTTGTTTCGGTCGCAGCGGCACTAGCTGTAGTTTTGGTTGGCTTTTCAGCTGCCTTGCTGTTGGTTTTGGCTTGACTTTTCGTCGTTTTTGCCATAGATCCCTCTCTTAACATTAACTTATAGCGACAGTATACCACGCTCTTCTTGCCCTAGTATAGCGCTCGCGCATAGCGAGGCGTGAAACGAATGTTACAATAAAATCATGGCCTTATTTATTCGACAAAATGAAGAACGCTCGAAATTGCAAGAACGCTTAGCGGCTGAATTGCAAGAGCGTGTAACAAAAACCCAACAAATAGATACACAGGATACACTTGAAGAGCAAGCGTATTTAAAAGACACTAAAAAAACCAGTGCCCATGCCTGGTTATGGGCGGTTGGCTTTATTGCAGTAGTTGTTGCTGTGCTGTTGTTTGTGGTTTTGCGGCCAGGTTAAGCCTAAGATCTGAAAAATGCTGGCTTTTCATTTTCTCTCGAGATCAGGTATACTTGGCGTGATATGAAAGACATTGCAGTCATTGCCGAAACACTAAAAGAACAGCTTAAAACGGCCGATGAGCCGCGCTTGATGCTGCGTGCCCCTGAACTTGGCGAACTTTATAAAGCGCTTAAAGCGGCGCCAGCCGAAGAAAAACCGGCATTAGGCCAGGCAATTAACAAACTGAAGACTGAGCTTGAGGCACTTATTGAAGCGAAAGAACACAAGGCTCATCAGGCGAACCAAACGCCAATTGATGTAACGGCACCGTTTGATAGTAACGCAGTGCTACCTGAACTTTTGCCGACTGAGCTGGGTAGTCAGCACCCGCTTACCACTGAGCTCACCCGTGTTATTGATATTTTTACTCGCATGGGTTTTGAAGCAATCGAATCACGCCAGCTGGATAACGAATATAATATGTTTACCGCGCTGAACTTTCCCGAAGGCCACCCCGCGCGCGATGGCTATGATACATTTCGTACTGAAGAGGGTTTGATTCCGCCGGCTCACACGAGCACCATGCAAAACCGCATCTTAAAAGCCGGCAAGGCCAAGCTTGAACAGGGCGAAGCAATCGCTGCAATCAGTTATGGCCGCGTATTCAGGAATGAAGATCTTGATGCAACGCACGAGCACACCTTCTATCAAGTTGAAGGCGTGTATGTGAGCAAAGATGCTAATTTGGCACAGATGATAGCTGTGCTCAAAAACTTTTTTGAAACATACTATGGCCAGTCGCTTGCGGTGAAAACGCAGCCTGGCTACTTTCCATTCGTTGAGCCTGGGCTTGAATTCTGTATTGAAAAACCGGCCAGCATCGGTGGTAAAAAGGGTGATTGGCTTGAAATGCTTGGCTGCGGCATGATTCACCCGAATGTCTTGAAAGAGGCAGGCATTAACCCAACTGTATATCGGGGTTTTGCCTGGGGTGGCGGTGTGGAGCGGCTGGTGATGCTTGCCGAGGGCATCGAAGACATTCGCTATTTTGAAAGCGGCAAATTAAGTTTTTTGAGGAAATTCGCATGATTATTTCAGTTAACTGGCTGAAACAATTTACTGAGATCGATGGCTCTATTGATGAGCTGGTGCAGCTTATTGGCTCGCGTTTGGTTGAGGTTGAAGCAGTGATTGACATCGGTGCGCGTTACCAGGGCGTGTTGATTGCTGATGTGAAAAAAGTTGCACCTCACCCCAATGCCGATAAACTGAAAGTGGTGCATATTGACGACGGTGGTAATAACCAGAGTGTCAAGCGCCTTGAAAATGGGCTGATTGAGCTAGTGTGTGGCGCTCCGAATGTTGTTGAAGGCCTGAAGGTTGCCTGGGTGCCGCCTGGCGCCATCTTGCCAGCGACTGCGAGCGACCCAAAGCCGGTTGTGCTTGAAGCCCGTGAGCTGCGCGGGGTTGTTTCGAGCGGCATGCTCGCCAGTGCGAAAGAGCTGCATATCGGTGACGAGCATGCTGGTATTGTAGCAATTGATAAAGATGTAGCCGCTGGTACCTCGTTTGCCGCTGCTTACGAACTTGATGATTACCTGCTCGATATTGAAAATAAATCGCTAACACACCGGCCTGACTGCTTCGGCTTGATTGGTTTTGCCCGAGAAGTCGCCGCTATTCAGGGTAAGCAGTTTAGTACGCCCACATGGCTCACTCTTACTGACCCTTTTTACGAGCCTATAGCAGATGATGTTGAGCCGCTTACTATTACTGCTTCAATTGCCCAGGCCGACATTTCAAAGCGCTACCAACTATTAGCATTTGAGGGCGTTAACGCCAAAAAGCAATCGCCATTTGCAATTAAAACCTGGCTGGCAAGGGTTGGCATTCGCCCGATTAGTGCTGTAGTTGATATTACAAATTACCTCATGTATCTGACCGGCCAGCCGCTCCACGCCTTTGATCTTGATGCCGTGTTGGCAGAGCACCCTGACGGCAAGGCTGAAATAATTGTTCGCGAAAGTGCCGAGGGCGAGAAGTTAGCCTTGCTTGATGGCCGCACAATTACACTTGGCAATCAAGACATTATTATTTGTGCTGGCGATAAGCCAATTGCACTGGCAGGCGCTATGGGCGGCGCCACAACCGAGGTGACCGAAAATACAACACGCGTTTTGCTCGAATGCGCCACCTTTGATTTATATCGCCTGCGCACAACTCAAATGCGCCACGGTATTTTTAGCGAAGCCATAACGCGGTTTACCAAAGGCCAATCGCCAGAGCAAACGGCCCCAGTGCTGGCGAGTGCTGCCCGTATGCTCGAAGCGGTCACGCGTGCTCGTCGCATCAGCGAGGTTATCGACGAATATCCGGGCAAAGAAATGGTTGAGCCGATTCATATTTCTCAGAGCTACCTGAATGCCACCCTCGGTACGGCGTTCAGCGTTGAGGCAATCGATGAAACCCTGCGGCATGTTGAAATAACTACCGAGCACGACGCAACAACATTTGCCCTCACCCCACCCTATTGGCGAGCCGATTTGCATATTGCCGAAGATATTATTGAAGAAGTTGGCCGCATTAACGGGTTTGACGAAATTATGCCAAAACTGCCACTGCGGCCGAGTAAGGGCGTCTCGCCTAGCTCAGACGATTTATTAAAAGCACATATTCGCCGAACCTTAGTGCGAGCAGGGGCGAACGAGCTTTTAACCTATAGTTTCGTGCCTGAAAAGCTCCTCATGAAGGCTGGCCAAGATGGGCGCCAGGCTTTTAAAATTGTTAATGCGCTGAGCCCAGAACTGCAATATTATCGCCTGAGCTTAACGCCAAGTTTGCTCGATAAGGTACACATGAATATAAAAGCCGGTTTTGAGCGGTTTGCTTTGTTTGAACTTAACAAGGTGCATGGCAAGCAGTACATAGAGGGTAGCGAGAACCTGCCCCAAGAATTCTCAATGTTATCGCTTGTGTATGCCAACCAAAAGCCGCTCAGTAATGCCGGAAGCGCATATTATAGTGCTCGCCGGTTTCTTGATTACCTCACGAAGTCTTTGGGGGTGACGCTTGATTATGCAAAAGCTGACGCAGCTGATTTTACGTTCACGAGCCCCTATAATTTGCAGCGATCAGCAATTGTGAGCGTGCGCGAGACGGGTGGAGCAATTGGCATCGTGGGCGAGATGCTACCAGCGGTAGCCCAGCAATTTAAGCTGCCCGAGCATGTGGCTGGCTTTGAAATTGATGTCGAAAAACTTGCTTTGGCGTGGCGCAAAGCACCCTATGTGCCGCTGAGCCGATACCCGGGTACCACCCGAGATATTACCCTGCAACTACCTGATAGCCGGGCCTTTGCTGAAGTTGAAGCAGTGGTGCGAGACGTATTGCATCAGGTGCCGCTTGAAACAGTTCTGCAACCGGTGAATGTCTATAAAAGCGAAAAAGACGCTAGCGGACAGAAACATGTCACGCTGCGTCTTTACCTCACAAATCACGAGCGAACAATTACGGCCGACGAAGCGAATGCTGTCGTCGACCAAGTTGCAGCCGCGGCTTCTGCGCAGCTTGATGCTCAAGTGGTGTAGGTTGTTAATGTGGCGGGCAAGGAGCTTTAGCGGCATCCGGCCGGGTTGTCGCTAAAAGCTCCTTGCTGCCATCTCATGCGAACACAGATCGGATGAATTGAATGAGTGCCTCAGCGGCATCCTGCAGTGTACTCAGAATCTTGTTAAAGATGCTCGCCGCTTCCTCTGGCCGGGTCACCAGAAAGAACACCAGCAGCGCTGCGCCACTGAGTATCAGCACCTTCTTCATTTTCACGGGTTTCACCCCCTCTCTGCGGTCGGGTATCTTCTATAATAACACTTGTGTTAGGAATTACTTGCAGCAGAATACTGACAATGATGGCGAGAATGAAGATCGCTCTTAGTTTGTGTTGGCCGCCTAACCCGAGGCCCAAGAGAACAATAAGAACAACAATCGCAATAGCGACGCCCTTGCCCTTGCCGTTGTTGGTTTGTTCACCAAGTTTTTGTAGCGACATAGCACCGAATATGAGGCTTACACAGCATAGAACCAAAAAGGTTCCACTGACGGCAGGCTTGCGCATGTTAAACCACCGCTCTCTAACGGATGTGTTGAGGTATAGCTATAATACAACAGATAATTTAAAATACAATACATAACAAGGAATTTTATGCCACGTCAAACCGCTCGGGCAGTTGTTGTTCGTTATTTTGCAGGTGAAAAGCAATTGCTTGTTATGGAACGCTACCGGCGCGACGAAAAAACGGGTGAGCTACTACATTATTATTCGATTCCCGGCGGACACATTGAAGAAGGCGAGACGGCCGAAGAGGCAGCACTGCGCGAAATTGGTGAAGAAATGAATATTCAGGTAAAACTTGAATACCCATTGGCAGTTGTGCATGAAAAAGCCGGCGCCAAACACATATACTTCGCCGCAACCTACCTTGGCGGCGAGCCTCATTTGAGCCCAGATAGCCCCGAGGCGCTGCACGCCACCCCTGATAATCAGTTTATTCCACGGTGGGTGCCAGTTTCTGAAGCGGGGTTAAGGGCAAATTTGCACCCTGTATTTCAAAAGCTGATTCCTCGGATAGCAGCAGTTGCCAATGGTGAAAAACACAATCACCCCTGGCGTATCAGCGAAATTTCTTTATAATAAGAGCTAATTGACTAAAAGAGAGGGTGTATGGCGACAAAAAGGTCCCAACAGATTGCAATTTGGATTATTGCCGTCGTGCTGGCGGTTGGTTCAGTTGGTTTTTATTTTGTAGTAATTATTGAAAATAACCGGCTAGCAGAGGAGCAGCAAAAAAGTATGGAGCAACAAAAACCAAAAGCCCTCCCGGGCGAAGAGGCAAAGCCTTTTGAGGCAGCTTCAGTGACTGAACTGAAAAAAGACGACCTAAAGGGGGGCACGGGCGAAGAAGTGCTCGCTGGCGCCACGGTGAAGGTGAAGTATATGGGGTGGCTGCCTGACGGCACGATTTTCGACAGCAGCCATCGTGGTGGCGTGGTTGAAGAAGGCACCCTGAACCTTAACCAGGTGATTGCTGGCTGGAAGGAAGGCATTCCGGGCATGAAAGTTGGTGGCAAGCGCATGCTTTTGATTCCGGCGGCGCAGGCTTACGGTGAGGCTGGCAGCCCGCCCACAATTCCGGCAAATACACCGCTGGCGTTCATTGTTGAAGTCACTGGTATTCAAAAATAACAACACATATAGTGTCTTGAATTTTATTATCACGCTATATATAATGTAGGTTGATGTTCTAAAAAGTGGGGGAAATATGAAAAAAATAACTGTTTATAGCAAAAACGCCTGCGCTTCATGCATGATGGTGAAAAAATGGCTGCACATGAAGCAGGCGCACTATGAAGAAATTAACACCGACGAACACCCCGAAACACTCGAGTATGTTATGAAAATTAGTGGTGCCGCAACGCTACCAGTTGTACTCATTGAAGACGACCAGGCTAACAACCAAACTATTTCAATTGGCTACAAGCCAGGCCAGCTTGCCGCAGCGCTCGGAGCATAGCCGTATGGCAGACGAGAAACTCCACGATGTCGTTATGGTTGGTGCCGGGCCAAGCGCGCTTGCTGCCGCTGTTTATACCACCCGTGAAGATATCGACACGGTGCTCTACGAAAAAGGGGTTATTGGCGGCTTAGCTTCGATTACCGACTGGGTCGACAATTACCCCGGGTTTCCAGAAGGGGTTGCCGGCCTTGAGCTGGGCCAGAAGCTAGAGGCCCAGGCTAATCGTTTTGGTGCCGATATTCGCTTGGGCGAAGTTGAAACGATTGAAGATAAAGGTGATTATAAGCTACTGAAGACTACCGACGGTGATATTAAGGCCAAGGCAGTGCTTATTGCGACGGGCTGTGATTATCGCAAAATAGGAGTGCCGGGTGAGGCAGAATATTTTGGTCGCGGCGTTCATTACTGTGCAACCTGTGACGGTGCTTTTTACCGCGATAAGCGTCTGGTGGTAGTGGGCGGCGGCAACTCGGCTGTGCAAGAAGCGATATTTTTAACGCGCTTTACGAGCCATATTGATCTATTAGTGCGTTCAACTATAAAAGCCAGCGAAATTTTACAGCATGATCTTGAAAAAATGGTGCAAGAGGGCAAAATTACCGTTCATTTGCACACGACAACCGATGAAATTGTGGCCGAAAACGGTAAAGTTACCAAAGTTATCGGCACGCAAGCAGGTAAAAAGACTGAATTTTTGACTGATGGCGTGTTTGTGTTCGTTGGGCTTATTCCGAACACCGATTTTTTGAAAAAAACGAGCATTGCACTCGATAAGCAAAGTTTTGTAACGACAAACATTGGCCTTGAAACCACAATGCCCGGTGTATTCGCCAGCGGGGATGTTCGGAGCGGTGCTACCATGCAAATTGCCAGCGCCGTGGGCGAAGGCGCAACAGCAGCGCTGAAGATTCGTGAATATCTTGAAGGCCATCCGGCACCAAATTATGCTGATTAAAGGCTGGACTGTTCTTGCACAGTAACTCTTCTATTTAAGCTTGGCGAGAGCCTTGCTCATTACATCGGGCCGGTCGGTAATAATACCATCGAGCCCGCGTTGAGCTAGGCGAACGGCCGCTTCGGGTCGGTTAACAGTGTAAGCATAGGTAAACATGCCGAGCCGCTTGGCAACATTAAGGGCGAAATCGTTAATGTTAAGCCGATGAAAGCCAACGGCGGCGAGCTTGAGCTTGCGCATATGGCGAACAAATAAAAACGGATTATAGCGGTGAAGCAGTGAAAGCTGGGCCTCTGGCACCAGTTTTCGAATACGAAGTAGTTCGGCCGGCGAAAAAGCCGAGAAAAGATAGTTCTTCCAGTCGCTTTTTTTGGTGATGTATTTTTGAAGCACCGGCAAGGTTGCCTGAAACGATCGACTTTGTTTAAATTCGATATTTAAGAAAACTTTGCCAGCACATTCTTTCAAGGCAGCGTCGAGCGTGACGATAGGGTGGTCACTGCCGGCGGTGCGCTTTTGCAGTTCTTCCAGTGTAAGCATGTTAATGAGACTCATTGAGCCATGAGTTCTGACTAAATGAAAATCGTGGTTTAAAACTGGTACTTTATCTTTTGTGAGGCGAATGTCAAATTCGATAATGTCGGCACCGGCTTCTATCCCTGCACGCAGAGCGGCAATGGTATTTTCTGGCTTTAGCCCGGCCGCACCTCGATGTCCCATAACTAACATACAATTAGGGTATAGGGTTTGAGAGGGAAAGGCAAGTTTGTAAGCTTCTCTTGACTTACACCTCAGCTACTGGGCTCCTCTCTTGCAACCCTTTTCCGCTCACAATAATGTTCGCTACATTACAGCCGGGAAGGCTGATGGTCGCAAGAGAGGAGACCGGTAGCTGAGGCGTAATCACCTTTACGAGCATGATATAAATATTGTATTCTATAATTAACTAAAGGAGTTCTTTCTTATGGCTGATTTTAATCAAGTATTAACGCCGGGCGACTGGCAAAACGGTGTTGTTAATACCGTTGTTGAGATTTCAGAAGGTTCGTTTTTAAAAATCGAATGGGATCGCGAGCGTGCCGCTTTTATGCTCGACCGCGTTGAGCCGGCGATTTTTGCGAAGCCGTGTAATTATGGGTTCATTCCGCAAACGCTTGACGAAGATGGTGACGAGCTTGACACACTGATCGTCTGCGACGAAGCATTGCCAATGGGCGTATGGCTTGAAGCGCGAATAATCGGTGTGATGAAGTTTGAAGACGACGGTGAAGTCGACGATAAAGTTGTGGTTGTACCGGTTGATGACCGCAACACCGGTAACCGCATTGCAACTTTGGCCGACCTGGCCGATCGCTGGAAGCAAAAGGTGGAACATCACTTTAACCACTATAAAGATCTTAAAAAACCTGGTAGCACTAAGGTGCTTGGCTGGGGCGACGCCGAAGAGGCTAAAAAAATTATTGCCGAATCAATTGAGCGCTGGAACAATAAAGCGGCGTGATGTTCGGGGAGGGCAACGCTGGGCGCTGCCCTCGACCCGTTAGGCTCTAGTCATCGAGCATTCTTCTCAGTTCGAACACTGCCTTACTGACCTGTAGCTCAATGTCACGGTCTGAGCCCCCGGCAGTTTCAGCATAGGGATTCCAGAATTCGGCGTAGGGAATGCCCGCAGCATGAGTGCCAACGCGCTCTACGCGCACCAATGCATACCTGGTGATATCGCTAGCCTGCGTGTTGGCAATAAGCAGCACCCGTTTACTATCGTGATAGGGCACAGCTATGACGCCCCAGGCTTTGCCGAAGGTGCTAAGGAAGGGAGAGGCGAGCCAGTTTTCGCGACCATCTTCAAGCCACTCAGCTTCCTGACTGAACCTGAGAAACTCCTGCAACCCGTAAGCGGCCAGTGCTTCCCGAATGGTTGAGAAGTCGGGTGGCCCATCGAGCCAGCCCGTTTTGAGAACTGCAAGGTAATCTTTCACCAGAGTCTCCTTAAGAAGCGTGCGTATGTAGAATACAATAACGATCTGGTTTTTCAAAGCATTGGCATTAACCGACTTATTCATCAACTTTGCAAAATAGGCAAAGCGGGGTACTATAATTACAAACAAGCTAACGCTTAAAGGAGTGGGCAAATGAAAACGAAAATTGCGATTAACGGCTTTGGGCGCATCGGCCGCAACGCGTTTAAGATTGCCTTTGACAGAGGTGACCTAGAAGTGCTTGCCATTAACGACCTGGTTGATACAAAAACACTGGCACATCTTTTAAAATATGATTCTAACTATGGCATATACCAGCACGATGTAACGCACGACGACACCGGCATAATTGTTAATGGCAAACATATAAAAGTGCTTGCTGAAAAAGACCCAGCCAACTTACCCTGGGGCGCGCACGGTGTTGATGTAGTGATTGAAAGTACCGGTTTTTTCACCGACCCAACCAAGGCCCGGGCACATGTTGACCCAGCCGGTGCCAAAAAAGTGATTATTAGCGCTCCGGCCAAGGGCGAAGGCTCGACCACGCTTGTGCTTGGTGTGAACGAAGACAAAGTTGCCGAAGCGAGTGAAGTTATTAACAATGGTTCATGTACCACCAATGCTATTACGGTTGTAATGGCGGTGCTTAACGCTACGTTTGGCGTTGAAAAAGCAATGCTCTCGACTGTACATAGTTACACTGCCGATCAGCGCTTGCAAGATGCACCTCATAAAGATTTGCGCAGGGCAAGGGCGGCAGCTGAAAATATTGTGCCGACTAGTACGGGTGCGGCAATTGCGGTTGCCGAGGCTCTGCCTGATTTGAAGGGTAAGTTTGATGGCTATGCCCTGCGCGTGCCAACATCGGTTGGTTCAGTGGCCGATATTACTGCCGTGCTGAGCCGCGACGCCACTGTTGAAGAAGTGAACGAGGCATTCAATAAAGCCGCCAATGAGCCATTTTATCAGGGTATTCTAGCAGTAAATGAAGCACCGATTGTTTCAAGAGATATTATTGGTAATAGCCACTCGGCAATTGTTGATTTACCACTAACGAAGGTGGTGGGTGGTAATTTAGTAAAGATTGTGGCGTGGTACGACAACGAGTGGGGTTATTCAAACCGCCTGGTTGAGCTAACGGCTGATGTTGGTAAGGGCTTGCAATAAAAATGAAGGTATATTTGGCGGCAGACCACCAGGGCTTTCATTTAAAAGAGAAGATATTCGCCTACCTTTCAAAGCATGGCTACGATGTTGAAGACGTTGGCGACCGCGTGCTTGACCCTGACGACGACTTTCCGCAATTTGCCTATATGGCGGCCACAAAAGTGCTTGGCTCAGAAGATACTGATCCGCGCGCGGTTTTAATCTGCGGTGGCGGGCAAGGCATGGCGATAGCCGCGAACCGCATACAAGGCATTCGGGCGGTAGTGGTTTGGAATGCGCACGAGGCCAAAATGGCCCGGCACGATAACGATAGCAATGTGCTCGCCCTTCCGGCCAGCGTGCTTGAAGACGACCCAGAAGCTTGGCAAGGTATCATTGAAACCTGGCTCAACACGCCATTTGCCGCCGCCCCCCGCTACATCCGCCGCAACAAGCAGCTTGATGAGTTTTAGGGTTTATTAAGCGCTACTCCAGAAACTTCTATCGTATAGTTGACAAGCTGAACCCGATGGCCCATTATATGCCCGAGCTTTAGTAGTCACTAAGGCAAGGTTGGCTGGAGGTGAGAGCCGGGGTTTACGAATTGTGATTACAAATTCACGTAGGCTCACAGGTGCTGTGCACTGTTCAGTAGAAAGAGCGCTAAATGGCAACCTGCAGATGTACACGCCAGAACCAGTGGTGTGGTGTCTGTAAAGCTCTTTACCCACACGCATACCAGACTTGGAGGAATCAGCAACAAAACCAAAATGGCTCTACCATGTACGACCGCCGAGCTCGCAGTGGTCGCACACCCTCTGGTGCTCACGGGGAATTTCGAACTGGTAAGGGTGGCAATAGTACTGGCGGGCATTCTACGCAGTACTACGATGATGGTTATCGGCTGTCGCGTGACACAGATGGGCAAAGTGACCAACAGGTTCACTGGACGAATCAAAGTGTACCCAAAGGCCGACGGCACCGACGCAAGCGACACACTCCCCCTCCGGACGCTCGCTAGCTAGCGGTGTAGCTGAACCAGGGGTCTTGCTGTCAAGGCTCCTGGTTCACAGTAAACTAATATTATTATAAACTCATGCTGAGGGGTGAAGCGGCGTTAGATCGCCGTCATGCGAATATTCAATGTGCACGTATATGAAAGCCTGCGGGTAATCGGGAGGCCTGATAATCCTCGTAAAACCGAGCCGCAGCCCGTTAGCATGATGGGTGCAAGTCCCATCCATCCCTCACCTTGTATTTCTGCAAGAATTATCAATCAGCTCTTGAAATGGTGCCGTTATAAATTTCTCAAATTACTAAGCTTCTCATATAATACAAGCATGAGCATTATTTGCCCTTCGTTATTGGCCGGTGACCCGCATGAATATCGCGAGCAAGTTGAGCGCATAGCACCATTTGCAAAACGAGTGCAGGTTGATTTGATGGATGGCGTTTTTGCGCCGACGCGCAGCATTACTCCCATTCAAGCCTGGTGGCCCGAGGGCGCACTTGGTGATATTCACTTAATGTTTGAAGACCCGGTGAGCCAGATTGAAACACTGGTGAGCCTGAAGCCAAACCTGATTATTATTCATGCTGAGGCGGCCGGCGACTTGCTTGGCATGGTTGAGCACTTGCAAAAACTTGGTTTAAAAACCGGCGTCGCCCTTTTAAAAGAAACCACGCCGCAAGATGCGCATGCGCTGATTCGCTTAGTTGATCACGTGCTGCTTTTTAGTGGTGATCTTGGCCGGTTTGGTGGCAAGGCTGATCTTGGGGTGCTCGAGAAAATTCCTGAAATAAAAGCCATGAACCCTACGGTCGAGATTGGCTGGGATGGCGGCGCCAACCAAGGTAATGTAGAACAAATTGCCGCTGCTGGTGTTGATGTTATTAATGTTGGCGGTGCAATTCATAACGCACACGACTCTGCGAGTGCTTATGCTAAACTAGTAGCAGCAATTAAATAAGTAAGCATGACACTACAGCAACTCGAGAAAAAAGCCGGCGAAATTCGTGAAGATATTATTACCATGCTTGAAGCAGCTGGTAGCGGCCACTCAGCTGGACCGCTTGGCCTGGCCGATATTTTTACGGCACTGTATTTTTCTGTTTTAAAGCACGATCCGAAAAATCCTGATTGGGATGGCCGCGATATTTTGGTGCTTTCAAATGGCCACTGTGTGCCAGTGCGTTACGTTACAATGGCGCATGCTGGCTACTTGCCAAAAACTGAGCTTAAAACACTGCGCAAGTTTGGTTCGCGCTTGCAAGGTCACCCTGAGCGAACCCGTTTACCCGGCCTTGAGACTACCAGCGGCCCGTTAGGTTCGGGCCTGAGCCAGGCGGCTGGCATGGCCTATTCACTGTTAAAATTCGACCACAATCATACCCGCTGGGTCTATGTGGTAATGAGCGATGGCGAGCAAGACGAAGGCAACACCTGGGAGGCCGCGCTTTTCGCAGCCAAATATAAGCTGCACAATTTGATTGCCATTACCGACCGTAACAACATTCAGATTGACGGCAACACCGAAAATATCATGCCACTCGAAGATTTGCATGCCAAATGGGAGGCCTTTGGCTGGCATGTGATAGAAATTGACGGCAATAATATTGAAAGTGTGGTAGATGCCTGCAGCCTGGCTCGGGCAATTGTTGAAAAACCGGTAATGATTATTGCCCACACTATTCCTGGCAAAGGTGTCGACTTTATGGAATATGACTATCACTGGCATGGCTCACCGCCTAACTCGAAGCAAGCCAAAGAGGCACTGAAAAAACTCCGTACCCTTAACGGCAAAATCCGCGGGGAGCACCAATAATGTATCTATCTCACCAGATTGGTCATAGTGACATTAAAACCGAGTCGCTACGCAAAGGTTTCGGCCGCGGCTTAAAAAAGGCTGGCGAGCAAGATGAGCGAATTGTGGCGCTTTGTGCCGATTTAACCGAATCGACCCAAATGATTCATTTTGCCGAGGCATTTGCGGAACGGTTTGTTGAAATTGGCGTGGCCGAACAAAACTTGGTAACAGTGGCGACCGGCATAGCGGCAACCGGTAAAATTCCGTTTACTAGTAGCTATGCTGCCTTTAGCCCGGGCCGTAACTGGGAGCAAATTCGCACAACCATCTGTTTAAACGAACGCCCGGTGAAGATTATTGGCTCGCACGCCGGCGTGAGTGTTGGCCCTGACGGCGCCACTCACCAGATGCTTGAAGATATCGCCCTTATGCGTTCACTGCCGCACATGGTAGTGGTAGCGCCCGGCGATAGCATTGAAGCCGAGAAGGCAACACTGGCAATTGCGTTTAACAACAGCCCGAGTTATTTGCGCCTTGCCCGGTCAAATACGGCCGTCTTTACCACTGAAGAAACACCATTTGAACTCGGCAAAGCCTATGTATTGCGTGATGGCAAAGATATAACAATTTATGCAACTGGCCCCATGAGTTATCAGGCTCTTTTGGCCGCTGGTGTGCTAGCGAAAGACGGCGTTTCGGCCGAGGTAGTACATTGCCCGACCATAAAACCGCTCGATGTGGAAACTGTTGTTGCCAGTGCTAAAAAAACAGGCATTGCGATTACGATTGAAGAAGGGCAAATAGCCGCTGGCTTCGGCTCACTGATTTGCGAAACATTGGCCGAACACCACCCCATAAAAGTTCGCCGCCTGGGCATGCAAGACCGCTACGGTGAATCTGGCGAGCCCGATGAACTATTGAAGCACTTTGGCCTCACTGGCTCGCATATTGCCATGACAGTACATGACCTTCTTGACAATTATCGCCTAGCTGGTTGATTGAAATTATAGAATACAATAGCCCGGTCGAAGCCGGGCTATTGCACCAAACACTAGTCTTTCTGCTGTCCCATGATGGCCAGAAGCCTGATGAAGATGTTGATAAAGTCGAGGTAGATCGCGACTGCCGAATCGACCGCGTTGTCGTGGGTGTATGGCAGACGAACGGCGCGATTGAGATCGTAGAGCACTAGCGCTCCAAAGACCACCAACCCGATCCAATCAACCAGCGTCATTGCGCCCTCGACAGGTATGCCAAAGCTCCCGAGTAGCGGCACGATGAATTGAGCGCCGATCAGTAGTAGCAATCCGCCAAATAGCCACAGGCCCCAGGCGGACAAATCGTCCGGCAGAAGTGCTCCAATCAGACCCAGTATCAACACGACACTGCCGGTGATTGCCAATACCTTGAGGATTGATGACGTCTCGTAGAGGGCGAGCAGTGGGCCGCAGAGCAATCCGAATGAACCCGCGACGAGAGCGTAGCCGATCAATGAAACGGCTGGGTAGGGCGATGCGTGCGCGATCAGCACTCCCAGAAGCGAAACAGCCAACACGCCTAGAATGAATCCCAGCAGCTCCCAGGCGTTCCAGGTGAGTCTTGGCTAAATGTTGACATCCAACCGCTGAACGCGATACCCACTGTTGTCCAGAAGCAGATCATCAACAAATAGAGTCGTCGTGATATCGTGTTGCGACCGGTGCGATCCCAGATGCTGTCTCCGAAAAATGTCTCTCCTTGGAGTGGCATGCATCAACCTCGCAAAACTAGTAGTAGTGATGCAATTTCTGTCGAAACAGATGTATAAATTATAACATGATTATATAGTGTGACGAGTATTGCATATCTGAACCGAAATTATTTAACGGTATAATCCGTAGGTGGTTTTTACGAGAAGCTCTAGATAAGAGGGCAGCCATGAGCCAAAGAAAAAGCCTTCGATATCTTCTCAACGCCTACTCAGTTGCCGATTGTTGCCGCTTGGCATCGATAATTCAACACTTGGTGGATGAAAGCGGTGAGTCGATAATAAGCCGCGATGCGGTGGCTAAAGAATGGGTTAAGCGCTACCCACGACATGCAGGATATACACGTCCAAAGAATGTTCGTGGTCGCATTACCAGGGGGCTTACCTATCTGAAGGCTGCTGGCATTGTAGTGGCAGAGAAGCCCAATCTCAAGGTTCTTAACGCAGAATATCTGCGGCTATCGGCGGTGAACCTCGAGATTGTCGAGAAAGATGGTGAGGCCATTCCGCCAGTAACATGGCCGCGGCAGCCTGCGGCACCTCCTCAATTTCAGGCTCTAAAGGCCGAGCTCGAGATGGGCAGATTGGCGGCCGCAGCGGCACTCGAAGACCAATAACTTGAGCGGGGCTGCGGGCTGATGTTGCTTCGCAGCCTCGTTGCACCATTTCGTCGTAGAATCATTGTATACTGTCTATGCCGCCATCTGACGAGAGGAATGTTATGGTAGTCAACTTCCAGATCGATAGAGTGAATCCGCCGGTGGCGTTCTATACCGTCAGGGATGACCCAAGTGGCTTCAAAGAAGGAGTGGATGTCTTTGCACAGTCGGGTGAGCACCCCGATCTCGCTATGATGAGGCTGGGCTTGGTTACTATGCAGACTCCGTTTGGCCAGTGTACTCATCGTGGCTTTTTGCGGAAGGACATCCGCCCTGCTACACCAGACGAAGTTCGCGCTGCGCTCAACCGGAACCACAAAGAGGGGCCGGGTTTTGTACCCGAGACCCAGCCTTACATGAACCGCTTCTGGTATTGGGTGATCAAGCAGCGCTGGAAGCTCATCACCCGGCGGCAGCGTGAGGCTGTGCTGAAGAGCTTGCCTTCTACCTAAGGCCTCCTCGTGGCTGTGTAGAAGATAGCGCCTTACGAATATAATCGGCGGCAACCTGAAGAGTTGGCCACCGGATAATTTCCCGGTGGCCAACTTCTAACACTAGGCCCTGGTTGTGTTGTTCAGTTCACGCGGCAAATTATTTCTCATGTTACCATAGAAAGATATCCCACAACTAAGAAGCGAAAGGATAGATTATGGCACAAGCATCTCAAACCCCTGAAGCAAAAGGCAGAAAAGGCGCAGTTATTATCACGCTCATAGTGGTGGCGCTCGCTGCTGCGGGTATATTTTGGTATATGCAAGCGAACAATAGTTCTCAAGATACAACCCACAACACGAAGCAACTAGCCGAGAATTTAAAAGGCATTGATGCACAAGACAAGCATTATGCCAACACAAAAACAATTCACTTGCAGCCATCGAGCGAGGTCGAGGCGCATTATGAGGTGCTTCGGCCGCTTGAACAAGTGAAGGCCGGTAACTCGCAGGCAGAACAGCCAAACGGCAGCACACTGACTGCCAAAGAGGCTTATGCGCTTGGCAAAAATGGCGATGATGGCAAAACGCAGTATAATGCTAGCTTTTTCACCTATGAACTTTCGGGAGATATCGCCAGTAAGAGCACTGACCAAATTATAAAAAGCCAGCTTGATGCCGCCATTGCCCAGGCAAAGCAGACCCAACAGGCCAATAGTGGCACAGTTACTGTTGGTCAGCCTGAAAAAAGCGGTGACATTTTATTTAAGACAGATAAGGACGAAACCGTTCAACTAGCCTCGTCGAAATTTGAGCAAACAATTACCATGACGAGCGGCGACACTACCACTCAAAAGAAACTCGTTTCATTGGTGGCGGCGGCGAAGTTTGGTAATCAGTTACTGTTTGTAAACGCAACATTCGCTCGTGAGGCCGACTTTGCCAAGGTGGCCAAGCACCTGCAAGAAATGGCCAACCAAATTACCCTGCAACTTTCCGAGTAAATTTATAATGCTTATGATAAGCTAGTTATAAAAGGAGTGGGCAACACTAATGAGCCTCAGCATTCGGCAAATCAGAGAAAATTGCATTAAAGCGCGGCATGTAATGCAGCGAGCCCGGCAGCAGCATTTTGCCGTTGGCGCCTTTAACATTGATAACCAAGAAACGCTCATAGCAGTCAGCAAAGCTGCCCAAAAGCTTAACTCGCCAGTGTTGGTTGAGGTGAGTGACGGCGAAGTAAAGGCGATTGGCCTTGATAACATCCGTGACATGGTCGACAACTACAAGCATGAGTATGGCATTGAAATGTATATTAACCTCGACCACAGTCCGAGTGTCGAGGCCGCCAAGCGCGGAGTTGATGCCGGCTTTGAATTTATTCATATCGACATTAGCCAAGCCCATCATGATGCCAACCGAGGGCAAATCATTGCCGACACAAAAGCTGTGGTGGCCTACGCTAAATTTACCGGTGCGGTTGTTGAGGCTGAAGAGCGTTACTTTATGGGCAGCTCAAATGTTCATAAAGAAGAAATTGATTATGAAGAGGTCAAAAAATGGCACACCAAACCCGAAGAGGCGAGTGATTTTGTAGCACAAACCGGCATTGAAACCTTTGCGGCTCAAATTGGCAACCTGCATGGGTTGTATCCGGTGCCAAAAGTGCTTGACCTTGAATTATTAAAACGCATTCGCCAGGCAATTGATTGCAATATTAGCCTGCACGGTGGCAGCGGCACCCCGCTGCATTATTTTGAAGAGGCGGCGCGTATCGGTGTTTCAAAAGTAAATATTAATTCAGATATGCGCTATGCATTTCGTAAAACACTTGAGCAGGTGCTCAAAGATAACCCCGATGAATACGCCGTAGTGAAGCTTATGCCTACCGTATATGAAGCTGTTCAGCGGGTGGTTGAAGAAAAGATTCAAGCTTTTGGCTCGGTAAACCGGGCCGTATTATAGTAGGGGCTCACCCGTGAGAGAGGCGGCTGGTGCCTGCAGCTCTCTCGCGGGTGACTGTTCTCGCTAGGGCCTGTCTTTGAGCCGGTGTTCGTAGTTTTTCTGAACGATGTTTGAAACGGCCACGACTTCTTCATGCGGCTTAAAGGCAAGAAGAGCGTGGGTGAATTGTTGAAAACTGACGATTTTCATTTTGCGGAGCCGACTGTAGGTGTGGCGGTTGGAGTCGTCCAGATAGCTAATTAGTTCGTTCTCATGCCTCTCTGCTGAGTCACCCTGCAAATAAAGTTGCCTTTGGTGGAGTGCCCGACGAACAATAAACAGAATGTCGTGGCTCACCTCTTTTTGCAAAAGATCTTCTTCGGAGCAGCCCAGAAGCTCATCTTTGCTGACAACGCCAGCTTTAGTGAGACTGCGCATTTCCAGGGGTGGAATGCCTAGCTCAAGCAATTCTTGAGAGCGAACGGGGTTTCGGCGAACATCAATTGCCACACCCTCGGCTGCTGCCATTACCGCGAGTTGGTTAAGGAAGGTTTCGACAGCTTTCTCTGTACCAGAACCCTCATGAAGAAAACGAAGATTAACCGAAACAGTAATCTCTGACACTGCTCTCCTTCTCTAGTGAACGCTCTTATTATAATCAATTAAAGAGTGTATGACACTAAAAACATAAATGTTATACTAACCTTATGACAGCTCGAGTACTTTCAATTGGCGCGGCCACGCAAGATATTTTGCTGCAGGGTGGCGCAGCTTTTAAGCCGTGGCACCACAAAGGCGTTGATTATGAGCGCTTACCACTTGGCTCGAAGCTTGAGGTTGAGAATGTTATGTTTAGCACCGGTGGCGGTGCCTGTAACGCAGCCGTCACCTTTGCTCGCCAGGGGTTGCACAGCATGTTTATGGGCACAATTGCTGACGACCCAGCGGGGCATGCGGTGCTAAAGGCGCTTGACGATGACGATGTTGATACAGTACAGATTAGTTATGATGAAAAATACGGCACTGGTTATTCTACTATTCTGTTAGCACCAAACGGCGAACGAACCGTTATGGTGTATCGGGGGGCTTCGGGTTACTATCAAAAAAAGAACTTCAACTTAAAAGATGTTGCAGCCGACTGGATTTATCTTTCATCCATGGCGGGCAAAATGGAAGTTATTGAATATATCATTAGCCAAGCCGCCGAAAAGAATATCAAAGTCGCCTGGAATCCAGGTGGCGGTGAACTGAAGCAGCCAGCTAAAGTAAAGGCCTTGCTTGAAGACGTTGAAGTTTTAATTTTAAACAAAGAAGAAATGCAGCTGTTGGTTGAAGGCAACTCGACTGAAGAATTAGCCCGACACGCACTCAATTACGTGCCGACGGTTATTGTTTCAGACGGCCCGCACGGCGCAGTTGCCGCCCATAATGAAAAACTAGTCAAAGCTGCCATGTATGAAGACGTCAAAGTTATCGACCGGCTTGGTGCTGGTGATGCTTTTGGCAGCGGCTTTGTTACAAGAATTGCCCAGGATCGCTCGCTTGAAGATGCCGTGACATTTGCCAGTGCCAATTCAACCAGTGTGGTGACGAAAATCGGTGCTAAAGCCGGTATCTTGCACGCCAATGCTCACATACACGATATGCCACTAGAGGTTAAAGAATTGCAAAAATAAGAAAGCTTCTCGTACGTATCTTTTCGAAAAGAAGATCCGTTCTGATTGCCTACGGCAACTTATTATGCTTTGATAGTGTCAAGGCAGTGAAGGAGTGGCAATGCATTTGTATTTCGATGATGTGGGCATTATCTATGCAAATTGCCCCTGTACGGTTGAATTTGAGCCTGAGAGGTTGCCGGGTAGTGTAGAGCTTGTGGTGCCGCCAGAGAGTCCGGGACGCCAATGGGTTATCGATCATACGGGCGATACATTGCTCATTGTTGGCCAGTTGACCAACTCTGAGCGCTCACACTACGAGCTGAGCAGACGCAGAGATCTCAACGAAGCACACAATGCGGCCAAGATAGCAACCAGCCGGTCCGAGAGCACCTCGTTGGGGAGCCTGCGGATTTTTGTTGCGCCCGGCACTGAAATAGAAGAGCTCTGATCTCGCCGCAGCAGTGTTGCCCGCCTTATTCTCTGGGGCGGGCAACACTGTGCCTTTTAAAGCCCCTTAAAATGCTTGTGGTATTATAAAGTTAATGAGTAAATTCTTAAGAGATATCTTAGATGCCAAAGAGCCACTGTTTAGCCTGGCATTGCAGCAACTTGAAAAAGCCAGCGGGCAGCAGGGCAGCGACGCACGATTAGTTGGTGAGATGCACGAGCGAGCGGCCGATAGAATTCACAAACTGGGGCTTGACCCGGCTGATTCAACCGGCAACGAGGTCTATCAGGCACTTTTAGCGCGCATTGCAGCCGACAATGAACGAGTAGCAAAATTAGTTGGTGCTGATGATATTGATAATGTTCGGCACATTGTGCCGTTGCTAGTGACGGCGGTTGAAAAACTCAACATTAACCGCTCATGCTGGGTGTTAAAACATTCTGTTGCTAAATCACTGCTAAAAAAAATGCCCCCAAAAAAGCTTATGGCGCACTTGGGCTATCGTTCAATCGACAGTATGCTCAAGCAAGAAAATATCGACGAAATATATACGGCACTGCGCTTTTCGGAAGGTGGCGAATGGCTCAACCAATACAACGAACTATTTAAAACGATTACACCGAGTGATTTCGAAATTCGCGATCTTAGCATTGTTATTATGAACCACGAGAAATACGTTGATTTAGCAGAGAAGTTTGTTGCCAAAAAACTGCACAACGTGACGCACACCAAAGAAATGGGCGTCATTGTGGTAGTGCCCATGAAGTTCGAGCGAATGCGTGGTATTACCCTGAAGACCTTGCCGCTGATCTTGCACTACATTAATGAAATTCGCCTTTACAGCGCCTTTTTTAAGCTCAAGCAGGTAAGTAAGAATTTTGGCGAAGTGGTGGTCGAAACCTTAATTGCCGACCCAGCCAGCGCGGCCGCCATGGCGGGGCAACATGTGCATTGGCGAGTTATTCAGCGCTATTTTGGCAAGCTCAAAGATGAAGATCACCCCGAAGCCTTTGAGCCTCACGTGCACCCTGAAGATTTACACTGGCGTAAGGCTGAAGAAATGCTGTTTGAGCTTGACCCTGAAATGGCCTTCTGGAAAGATACGGATTACGTGAGCTTGCTGTTTGGCGGCCAGCCGCTCTCTTTTAATTTGGTTGATTGCAGCTTTAGCTATTCAAACCAAAACAGTTACGAAGAGCGCTTGGTGTACCATGCACGCGAAAGCTTATGGAACGAAATTTTTATGCGTTATATGGGGCACAAAAACCTTGAAAATCAAATTTTGAGGCAGCTTGACAACGATATGATCGCACCAGAAAGCCTGAACGCGCCGCGCATTTGACATAAAGCCGGATAACTACGATACCAATCAGCATTGCACCTACGACAATTTCTAAGGAAGGTATGGAGCTTCGTTGGCGCTCGCACGACTAGGATTATATTTTTCGTTTCAAGTTCAATACAATGAAGTTTATGGGCAAAACTATACAAAAACGATCTGCCGGGGGTATCGTCTATTCAGATGGTAAAATACTAGCTTTGCGGGCTATTCCACAAGGTGAGATTATACTCCCCAAGGGAACGATTGAAGAAGGCGAAACACCGGAGCAGACCGCAGTGCGAGAAATTTTTGAAGAGACAGGTTATAAAACTAAGATTATAGCCCACCTCGGTTCAATATCATATGAATTCGATGAAGGCGACGGCAAGCACTACCGAAAAACTGTATACCATTACTTATTAGAGCTTGAAGACGCAACACGGGAGCCCACGCCAAACCGTATGGAAGGTGAAGATTTTGAGAACGTTTGGTTTTTTATAGATGAAGCTTTTGAGCGTTTAACTCACAACGACAGCAAAAACATGCTCAAAAAAGCGTTAGCTATTCTTGGACTAGGGTAGGTTATCTGTAGGCTTCCAGAGCTTTTGCTAGATGCTGAATTTATCACGCCAGCGCAATAAAAATGCTGCTAGCCCTACTTTATGGGAAGAAATTTGCTATTATAAGCATAAGGAATACTATGAGTCGATTTCAGATTTGCGTATCAGGTGCTGCGTCGGGTGATACGGTTGAGGCATCACACCAGTTAGCCTATGATATTGGCGTAGCAATTGCTCGCAGCAGCAACACGCTTGTTACGGGAGCCACGGTGGGGTTGCCGCACTTTGCGGCCAAGGGCGCAAAATCGCTTGGCGGGCTTTCGATTGGCTATTCACCCGCTTCATCTTATCGGGCGCATGTTCATTCATATAAGCTACCGACAAAAGAGTTTGACTATATAAACTTTACGGGTATGGATTACGTCGGGCGCGATGTTCATTTAGTTCGTTCAAGCGATGCCGTAATAACCGTTGGCGGTCGCATTGGTAGTTTGCATGAATTTACCACCGCGCTTGAAAGCAACAAGGTGTGCGCGGTGCTGCTTGGTAGTGGTGGCACGGCTGACTTTTTGCCGATTTTGATCGACCGCATAGAAGTACCTGGCAAAAAAGCAATTATTTTCGATAATAACCCCGACAGAATTGTCGCCCGTGTGCTTGAGCGTTTGAATGAAAATTACAAAGATTTCAAAGAAGAAATTGAAGACAAAGGTGATTGGCCGAAGCGGCGTGGTTGACAACTTTATTTAAGCAGTACATAAATACTTGCTTCTGCTGCAGCGAATGTGTTAACATTTTGCGAGTTAGCGCTTATGCGTACAATTTATTAACTGACAACGAGGTTTCCATTAGATTTCAAGAAACAGAGCTTTACCCCTCAAGGCCTAACGAAAGGGGGTATCAATCGCTCATTATTACTAATGAAGACGGCGGAACTCGCATGGGGCATGTTGCACTTGAGGCGTTCAATGACGACATGTTCGCGCCCGATGTTGTTGTCTTGCAGACTGCTCCTGAAGAAGTGTGGAATGATCGAGAAAAGGCGCCTATTCTGAACATTTCAGACGTGGTATGCAAAGACCTAACGGAGGATTCTAGTTTTGAGCGGGTAGCTGCCCAAGATTTTTTAGATGACTTATGGAAAACCCTAGCAACACTGCCAAAGGTTGAGGCTGAAATTATTCTACTGTATTACGGATTACTGGATGAGGCGCCTCTAACGTTCTCTGCAATTGGCGAGCGTTACGGAGTGCATTACAGAAAAATCTGGGTTATGCATCAAAGGGCCATGGACAAGCTGGCGGTCGTCTTGAAAGATAAGTGGCAAGCAGATCATCAAGCTATACTCCACGTGCTTGAGAGTCGTAACGATATATATCAGCCCCATGATAGCACTCGTCAATTACAGGTTCCCGCAATCAATCCTCAAGAAGTCACAAATGCCCTGAATAACGAAGCAGACACCTCAACGATAGCGACGCGAGAGAAAGTATGTAAGCACTTAGAATTGACAGGATATGAACTTTTACAATACATCGACCTAATGGGGTCGGCTTCAGTTGACGTTAAAATTACCGTTGAGGTTCTGAAACGACGGTTTCCTGAGTTAGCGCTGAGGCGCAAGCCACCAGGATATATCGACTTAAACCAAGTAAAAATACATATGAACTTTGATGGTAGCCTTGATGAGCTTGAAAAGCAATTGCGATCGCTAAGAGTGCCAATCTTAAAATTTAGAGATACTCGCAATGTTGCTATCTCATGTATCGCCAACAAGTATGTAAGCTAACCTCGGGCATTGTAATCTAAAACAGCATTTGACATACTAAACGTAAGTAATAAGGGGGGTGTTATGGTTCATTACGCAAGGCAACGGGGCAGCATTGAAATTGTGATTTTAGTATTAGTGTTCGCCATTGCTATTGGCGTGGTGGCGTGGCGAGTAGCTGAAACGCAAAATGCTCAAACTGATGCCGAACGCTCGGCGGCAATTGCCGATAACGCACCAGATGTCACGGCAAAATATATAAAAGTGAATGAACTTAGTTTTTCATTTTTAGAGCCGACTGAAGCGGGCAGCATTACTTATGAAAAAACTGGCGAAAAAACTATTGTTCTCTACTCTAGTACATTAAAGGATGCGAAGCGCACCTGCGGTGGTGAGCCGACCGGTGAGTTCGGTGCTATTACGGTGGCCCAAAAAGATGAGCCAAAACCCGTGCCAACACCAGCCTTTACGAAAATTATCGGCAGCAAAGAATATCACTTTTCGTCGGGCATTCACACCATCTGCTATGAAGAAAACATTACGAAGAAATTCACTGAAACCGTTCCAAAAGCGATTACGAATAGCATCAAAGAGCTATAAGAAATAGCTGGTGAGCGTACCTAAAACTAAGCTGTCGCATCTATCGATAGTTTCGTCTACAATAGTATAAATGAGCGGTTTTCAATTAGTTTCAGATTATCAGCCTACTGGCGATCAGCCAACGGCGATTGCTCAGTTGCTTAACGGCCTTGAAAAAGGCGAAAAGCAGCAGACCTTGCTGGGTGTGACCGGCTCGGGCAAAACCTTTACTATGGCTAACCTAATTCAAGCTCGCCAAACACCAACGCTTGTATTAGCACACAATAAAACACTGGCCGCCCAACTTTTTAGTGAATTTAAAGCCTTTTTTCCTGATAACGAAGTGCATTATTTTGTGAGCTACTTCGATTACTACCAACCTGAAGCCTACATGCCCTCAAGCGACACCTATATTGAAAAAGATTCAAAAATCAACGAAGAAATTGATCGTTTGCGACACGGGGCAACCTCGGCACTGCTGACACGGCGCGATGTTATTATCGTTGCCAGTGTGAGCTGTATTTATGGCATTGGCTCGGTTGAAGATTACGGCGCTATGGCAATTACTATAAAAAAAGGCGAACAACGCAAGCAAGACAAGCTGATTCGCTGGTTAACAGATATCCAATATCAGCGAAACGACGTGGATTTCCACCGCTCAACTTTTCGGGTGCGCGGCGATGTGGTTGATATTTTTCCGGCGAATGCTGAAACGGCCTATCGGGTTGAATTTTTTGGCGATGAAGTTGAGCGCATTACACACATCGACCCACTTACCGGTGAGATTTTAGGCGAGCCCAGCGAAGTTTCGATTTTTCCGAGCAGTCATTATGTAACACCGCAAGATAAACTAAAAGTTGCAATTGGCAAGATCCGTGACGAGTATGAAGCACGGCTCAAAGAGTTTGAATCACAGGGAAAGCTGCTAGAGGCCCAGCGTTTGTCGCAGCGCACCAAGTTCGACCTTGAGATGCTTGAAGAAACAGGCTTTGTAAAAGGCATTGAAAATTACTCACGCTACCTAACAAACCGTGAACCAGGCGAACAGCCCGCGACCCTGCTTGATTACTTTCCAGATGATTACCTGTTATTAATTGATGAATCACACCAAAGTATTCCGCAGGTGCGCGGCATGTACAACGGTGACCGCGCCCGTAAAGAGGTGCTAGTTGAACATGGCTTTCGATTGCCAAGCGCACTCGATAACCGCCCCCTAACGTTTACTGAGTTTGAGCGTCACATTAACCAGGTGATTTATGTTTCGGCCACACCGGGCCCATACGAGCTCAGCCACACACCAAAGCCTGCCGAGCAAATTATTCGCCCAACTGGCTTGCTTGACCCGCCGATTGAGGTGCGGCCAACCGATGGCCAAATTGACGATCTGATTGCCGAAATTAAAGATCGTATCAGTAGCGGCGAGCGCATTTTAGTAACAACACTCACCAAGCGCATGGCCGAAGACCTCAGTAATTATTTATTGGAACTTAACATAAAAACTGCCTACATTCACTCTGATGTTGACACCTTGGAGCGGGGTGATATCTTGCGAGATTTACGCCTGGGGGTTTACGATGTGCTGGTTGGCATTAACTTGCTACGTGAAGGGCTTGACCTTCCTGAGGTAAGTTTAGTGGCAATTATCGATGCCGACAAAGAAGGGTTTTTAAGAAGCGGGTCAAGCCTGGTACAGATCATTGGCCGGGCGGCACGCCACCTGCACGGCCAAGTGATTATGTATGCCGACACCACTACCGACAGCATGAAGTATGCCATTAACGAAACCAATCGCCGCCGCAATATTCAAGAGGCTTACAACCATGAGCACGGTATTACACCGGCGAGCATTGCCAAAGAAATAGGCGAAGGCTTACGGGCAATTATTCCGACAAAAGAAAGCGATAAACCAAAACTCAACCTTAATAAAATTCCAAAAGACGAATACGCCCATTTAGTGCGCGAGTTAACGGCGCAAATGGAACTAGCCTCGGCAAACTTAGAGTTTGAAAAAGCCGCAGAACTGCGAGACCTTATAAAAGAGGTGAAAGCTCGCATATAAGAAAGGCGAAGAGGTCAAGATTTACTGAAGGCTGTTTGGTGGTATAATGTGCTTAAGGTATTAATCCAAGGAGGAGTTCTCACCATGGGGCCAGAAAATAATCCCGCCCAGCCACAGGCGTCAGCAAAACCAAAACGAGGTGAATTTTTAGCACTACGACTCATTGGGGCGGTTGGCTCAACAGTGTTGTTGACAATCGTTGCAGCCGGAGCAATTAGTACATTCGTTGAACTACTCTCAAAAAGCCAGGGCACCATGCTGGATGCATTTTTAATGGGCTTCATGCATGATGCCTCTGTTTTAAGCGCCACGATGCTGTTGACGCTCGCTGTTGTGCCATGGCTGTTGTTCCGTTCGGTAAAAACATCGCTCGCCAGCGAACCGCGCTTTACTGGCCGAACTGTATATAAAGTAACAATGTATCTCGGCCTCATGGTGCTGGTGTTGGCAACAGTCCTGCAGCTTATTGGTGCGCTGGCCGCGGTTATATCTTCACTCCTTAGTATTGGCGTGAGCGGCGTTGACATTGGAGGTATATATTTGCATAAATTCTTACCATCACTGCTTGGTGCGGTAGTTACTGGGTTTGTTGCCTTTTGCTTTTTGCAGACCGACCGAGGTCGTGACAAAGTGAGCCTTATGAGCCTAGTGGTTGCCATTGTCTCAGTAGTGTTCGCCGTTGCATTATTAATTGCAACCGCCATTTCTCTTCATTCAGATAAAAGCACGAACCCACTTGAGACACCGGGCGGCAGCTCGCTTAACAGCGGTGACTCAAAAAAGAACAGCAGTTCACCTTCATATGATTACGACACTCCAAGTAGCTCTGAGCTCGAAGATTACCCATATTAAGTAACACTATAAAAATAAGGTCATCTACTCTTATGGCCTTATTTTTTGTATAATAGAGCCAATATGTCCAATATTACTATTGATGATGTCAAGAAAGTGGCAGCCTTGTCTGGGTTCACGCTAACCAGTGAAGAGCTCGAAGCTTTTACGGCACAGTTTGAAGAAATTATTAATTATATTGAAAGGCTCAATAAGGTTGATACCACCGGCGTGGAGCCAACCTATCAGGTAATTGAGCTTGAAAACATTACCCGTGAAGATGCAGTGATTGACTACGGTGTCTCAAAAGAAGAGCTATTAAAAAATGCACCAGCAACTGAAGACGGCCAGCTAAAAGTGGGGCGTGTATTGTGAAGTCAGCCATTGAGTCAATTGTAAACGATGTAAGATCGGGCAAGCGAAAAGCACTGAATATTGTTTCTGAGGCACTGAAAAAAGCTGAAGAGAGCACGGCGCATAATGTTTTTGTGAGCCTCACGCGCGAGCGAGCCTTAACGCGCGCAGCTGAAATTGATGAAAGAGTGGCCAAAGGCGAGGCAGTTGGCGCACTCGCCGGGGTACCGTTTGCTGCTAAAGATAACTTTTTAATATTCGGTAGCGCCACAACTGCCGCCAGTAATATATTGAAGCACTTTGAGGCACCCTACCAGTCAACCGCAATCGAACGCCTAGAGGCAGCCGGGGCAATTTGTATTGGTAAAGCCAACCTCGATGCCTTTGCACACGGCAGCTCAACCGAAAATTCCGATTTTGGCCCGACCAAAAATCCGCATGACGCAACGCGGGTGCCAGGTGGTAGCTCGGGTGGGTCGGCAGCAGCAGTGGCGCTTAATATTGTGCCATTTGCAATCGGTACTGATACCGGTGGTTCGATCCGTTTGCCAGCGAGCTATTGCGGAGTGGTTGGCTTGAAGCCAACTTACGGCTTAGTAAGTCGCTATGGGGTCGTGGCAATGGCGAGTAGCACCGATGTTGTCGGCCCCCTTGCTCATACGGCCTATGACGCTGGTATAGTGCTGGATGTGATAGCCGGTAAAGATGCCTTCGACAGCATGATGTATCTTGAGCGTGAAGCAAGTTATGTGCCAGCAGTAAATAGCGAACCACTTAAGATTGGCGTAGTGAAAGAATACATGGGTGAGGGGTTGAATGATGAAACTAAAAAACGCATCGAAGCGCAAATCGAGAAGCTGAAAGCCGCTGGTCACAGTGTCGAAGAGGTGAGCCTGCCTAATGTCGACCTAGCACTCGCGATTTATTACGTTGTTGTGCCTGCCGAGATCAGCTCGAACCTGGCTCGCTACGACGGCATAAAATATGGTCATAGCTCACCACATGCGACATCGCTCGATGAAGTCTATAAGAAATCACGCAGCGAAGGCTTTAACGCAGAAAACAAACGCCGTATTATGATCGGTAACTACGTGCTTTCAAGCGGATATTACGATGCTTACTACCGTAAGGCCCAAACTGCTCGCACGCTTTTGATACGCGACTTTAAAAAAGCATTCGAGACCTACGACTTACTGATTGGCCCAACCGGCCCTGGCCCGGCCTTTAAACTTGGCCAGAATGTGGCCGATCCGCTACAAATGTATTTGGTTGATATTATGACCGTTTCCATCAGCCTGGCCGGGTTGCCGGCTGTTAGCGTACCGGCTGGTAAGGTTGGTGATTTACCAGTTGGCCTGCAAATTATTGGCGAACGGTGTGCCGACAAGCAAGTGCTTAGCTTGGCTCACCAACTCGAGGAGCTCGCCTAATGGACAACACGTTACTATTTTTACTAGCGGTATTTATTTTGGCGCTTGTTGCGGTTGCCTTTATGAGCTTCGGCGCCAAGCGGCCATCACGGCTCAACCAAGCATGGTTTGCCCAGCAATGGGCGAGTATTGAAGCGCAATTTAAAGATGGCAAGGCCGGGCAGCAGCTTGCCGTTGTTAATGCCGATAAATTGCTTGATAAAGCCATGCGCGACCTTCGCTATAAAGGCAATACCATGGGCGAGCGCCTGAAGAGCCATTCTAAAAATTTCAAAAACATCAATGCCATTTGGTCGGCGCATAAGCTGCGAAACCGCATTGCGCATGAAAGCAACATAAGCGTTTCAGCCGAAGAGGTCAAACGTGCCCTGCATGATCTGAAAAATGGCCTGAAAGATATAGGAGCGCTTTAATGCTGGTGACAGAAGAAATTATGAACCAATACGATGCGACCATCGGTATTGAATGTCACGTGCAGCTTGCTACCAAAACCAAACTATTTAGCGGGGCCGATAACGACGCGCGCGAAGCACCGCCGAATACCAAGGTGAGCCCGATTTGTTTTGGTTTGCCCGGTGTGCTACCGGTGCTGAATAAAGAGGCAATAACACTAGCCATTCGGGCCGGCATTGCCTTGAACGCCGAGCTTAATGAAATAAGCAGGTTTGACCGCAAGCATTATTTTTACCCTGATTTGCCGCTAGGCTACCAAATAACGCAATCTGAATTACCTACCATTGGCCCTGGCGTGGTTGAGGTGCCTTTTGAGAATGGTTTGCTCAAAGTGCGTGTTCACCACGCTCACCTGGAGGCTGACGCCGGTAAGTTAACCCACCCGGCGGGTGCCGGCTATAGCTTGGTTGACTTAAACCGGGCTGGTACGCCGTTAATTGAAGTTGTCAGCGAGCCCGACATGCATTCACCAGCCGAAGCTAAGGCCTTTGCGCAGGAATTACACCTTCGCATGACCTATGCCGGAGTAACGGCCGGAAACCTTTATTATGGCAATATGCGTTTTGATGTGAATGTTTCGGTAGCTAAAAAGGGCGCAAGCGAGCTTGGCGCACGCACAGAAACCAAAAACCTTAATTCGTTTAAAAGTGTCGAAAAAGCCGTGGCTTATGAAATAAAGCGGCAAATTGAAGAACTTGAAAAAGGGAATACCATTACCCAAGAAACCCGCGGCTGGGATGATGCCAAACAGCGCACATTCGCACAGCGCAGCAAAGAAAACGCCCACGATTACCGTTATTTCCCAGAGGCTGATATTCCGCCGATTGGGCTCAACCAGGCAGCGATTGAAACGATTCGCTTTGAGCTTACACCGCAGTTACCGCCTGCTATTCGCGAAAGGCTTCGGGCTAAGGGCTTGCCAGCACAAGACATTACCACACTCTTTCTTTACCCCCTGCTGCTTGATCGGCTGTTGCAGCTTGAAGACAAAGCCGACAATAAAACTTTTAAACAGATTTCAGACTTGCTCATTAATGTCTTGCCAGCTGCTTTTGATGGACTTGAGCCCGAAATGTATAGCAAAACCAGTACTGCTCTGCCGCGCGCTGCAGCCCTTACTGAGCTCATTGGTCTAGTGAACGAGGGACAAATCAGCAGCTCAAGTGCCAAAACAATCTTGCTAGAATGTTGGCAATCACTTCAAAACCCGAAGGCAGAAGCCGAGCAGCGCGGCCTCATTCAAGAAAGCGACGAAGACGCAATTAGCGCGATTGTGGCAGAAGTGCTTGCCGACCCGGCGTCAGCAAAAGCCATCGCCGATATTCAAGCCGGCAACGAAAGAACAATTGGCTACCTTGTAGGTCAGGTAATGAAGCGATCAGAGGGCAAGGCCAACCCTGCACTCGCTCAACAGCTTATACGAAAGAGAATGAGCTTGTACGCTTCTCGTTAAGAAGTCTCATTTCAGTAAAGTCTAGGGTTGGCGGAAGGCATTATAAATCTCCTCGAGTTCATTACGAGATTTATCTAGTTTTCTAGCAGAAATATTGTTAGGCCACAGCTTCGACGAATTACTTGACCTTACTCGTCGTTCCTTGGCAAAAGCCCGTATCAGAAGGTCTATCTGCGCATCTGATGCACGACGACGCAGTTCAACCACTTCTCCATCACGCAATACTAGGGGCCGGCTCTTATTTATTGTTTTAAGCTCGTCTCGCAAAGCTTCGTACATTATAGGCGATAGATACAGTACCTCTTTGTCCTCAACGAGAAACCAGTATGGTCGATTACTACCTAATAAATTATCTCTTTTTGATATGGTGTAACAAATTTCCTCTATCTTATCCTCATCTTTATCAAACTCAATGCATAAGCCTTCGGCTGGCTTCCAGGTCTCATCAGGCTTCGAAACTTTGTGGAGTATTTTTTGTGCAATTGGTCCAAAATACTCAATGCCGTTACTTGTAATGGAGTAGTCTGAAAATGTGCCGGGATGTAGTAATCGCGCGCGATAGAATATGCTTTTTAGCACTTTTGGTGGATATTGGGAAGCGAGCTCTTCGTGGGTAATCCAGCCTTCAGGGAATACGTGTTCGAAATCAATATATGGCTCACCCCTCGAAGCGGCAAAGCCGCGCATAATCTTCTCGCCAAAATAGTAATGCAGCGACCTACTATTTGTTTTGGGATTATGAAATTCACCAAACTCCTCGGGGTACTGATCGGTAAGGGCACTTAGCTCTTTCCTTGCAGGCCCCTTGTTTAGTTGATATAGAGCACAGACCTGCCCAATTGAAAGCCAACCCTCGGGAGGTAAATAACGCTTGGCCTTACGCCTTTCAGCAAAGTCATAGGCCATAGCGGTTACAATTGAAGGGTCAGTAATAAGCCGTGCATTATCCGTGAGCGCCAGAGTATCACGGTTAGCAAAGATAGAATGGGCACCGTCTCCTATTTGCGCCTGTTCTGCTACTTTAGGATCAGAAAATAAAACTGGCGGCTTCTGGTAGTTTTTGTCAATAAAATCAACAACATAGGCATGTTTGTAGGGGTTATTAGGATCAAGCCGAAGTACTCGCCCGCCGCGTTGCTGTGCACGAACCCGCGATAACGTCGGTACAAGATTAAAACAAACCGCTGCCTGTGGTGCGTCAAAACCTTCCGCTAGAAGTTTGTCGTTGCATAGTACCTCTAAGGCATGCGCTCCTTGGCTCCCAAACGCTTCGCTGATGTCTTGCATATCGTCCGGCATGCTTCCGTACACTGCTGCTGCACTAATACCTTCTTGTGCAAACAAACTAGCAACTGCTTTAGCATGCTCAATGCCGTTGCAAAAAATTATAACCTTTTGACCTTGAAAATATTGCAAGTATACTTTTAACGCTATTTCATTTCGTGCTTCTGTATTCAGAGCATGTTCCAGTTCGGCCACGTCGTATTCATTTGATGTTGTAATACTAACGTCATAGACATCTATACCGGTTTCGACGACCACATTGCTAAAGGGCACAATAAGGTTGCTCTCGACCGCTTCTGGAATTGACATTTTATGTATTTCATAGGGCAGTAAGTTGTATAACCTGTGTCTATCCGAGTAGTCTTCGGTGGCAGTGAAACCAATTTGTATCGCATTCTTGTAGTTAGCAAGTGCTTTGCGCGTTTTTGATGCGAGCGCTTTATGGGCTTCGTCAAGAATTATTAAGTCGTACTGGCCGGGTTTTATATAGAGGGAATGAGGGTCTTTTGTGTGGCGCACAAATGAAGCATAGGTTGACAGGGTAATGAGTTCATCGCCGTTCTTTTCTCCGGAGAAGACCTTGCCGACAATAATCTCATCGTCACTAAAGCGATCAAGAGTAGCCTCGGTATGGCTTAGGAGTAGCCGTGTAGGCGTTAAAACTAGTGTTTTAAGCCCCGTAGCCTTTATAAGTTCTGTAAAAAGCACTGTTTTTCCCACGCCAGTTGGAAGCGATATATAGCCGTGAAGCTCTTCAGTATGCGTCGCCAGAAATGTGTATAAATCTTCCATAACGCCAACCTGCCGGTCTTTTAACACGCGTTTATCAAAAGAATCACGGGAAGCTTCCAGATATTTTTCAAGTCTTTGGATGGCGGCTTGCACAATGCTGTTCTCGTGCCGCATGGTTTCGCTGTGTCCGGCCTCAGGTCTCATGTAACTTTTCTAATTTACTAATTAGGCATTATTTAACTGCATATTTTGCAATATAGCTGCGTTGACGATCATATAGCATTAAGCCTGCGGCTTCAACTGACTTCAATACTTACTGCCAGGCGGGTAGATGACATACTCCCCAGCGAAGCGCCTTGTTTGCATTCTTAATAATAACGTGCAATAATTTCTAGACGTATGTCAAAAATGGATAACTTACCATCGTCTTTTATCGACCCTGCAATCGAAAGGGTTGGTCGGGTGGAGCATGCTCTATCTCATGTTATAAAAGCTGTGCAACTTGAGCTTGCAGATCTTGCCCTGGAGGCTAGCTTTACCGATCAAGAAAAAGAGGAGCGCCTCAAAGTGTTAGGTGGAGCATTGCTTCGGCTGTCTACAAATAGCTTAACAGCTGCTAACGGTATCGCTGATATGCTGGGCAAAGAGCAGTTTGTCATCGCTAACAAGAATGGTCAACAACAGATATCCATAGAGCCTCGGCCTCTGTATAATGCTGAGCAACCGGTTGCTAGCGTTGAAACTGTTGGCGATATACCTTCAAGCGAAAAACGACATACCCCGCAAGTTAGTGGTAGTGAGTTAGACCACGCTAGGCCCTCTTCCGATCCCCATCTCGCCGATATTGGAAAAGTCGATTCGGAGCTGTCAAGTGAAAAGCAGCAGGGTGAGCTTTATCAAGCTATTATTCCAGAAAGCAAGACACCGATTATGGAATTACGGGAAGGAATGAACGCCCCTATACATATCACTATTACTTCAGATAATACAATTGAGATTGCAGGCACACAGTTGCAGCTTGAAGGAGACAAGCTGTTCATATTTAACGCCTTTATGATGCTGAGAAATACCAAGATTGCTGCGAGTGATGTTCGCGAGCTTGGTTTTAAACCCGATAGCACACGTAGTGCTATCGCGCAAGCTTTTAGTAGGCATGCTAGTAACCTACGTGAAGAATTGAAGCAAGCAGCCGGCATTGAGATTGTGAAGAGGCTTGGTGACAAGCGTAACACCAGGTATGTCGTTAACCCTGCCGTTGTGCTTCATGACAATCGAGTTACCTCTAGCGAACAAGCCACAATCGTAAAAAAAAACTAATCACTGAGCCTTCGCTAACCACTACGTTCAAAAAACTAGCGATACAGCAGGACACGGCAACCGAACAACAACCCAATGACAACGAAGCAGAAGCAACATTTAGCAACCCACGTGATCAAGCTATCGCGACGGTGGTAAGAAAATATAAATCCCATAAAATTGTTCGGCGGGCTATACTGAGGCAACGCAAGAACACTAACATAAACCGAAAAGAAACAGACATACTGGGCTCGTATCTCAATGAGGCCGGCTCCTTCAATCTTCTTTCAGAGTCTGATGAGCAGGAGTTGTTTGGCTATATTGATCGCGGTGTTGAAGTATATGGATCTTTGAGATCGCTCGACAATATCTCTCCACAAGATCGTGAAGCATTAATTAAGCTTGCAGCCGCCCACCAAGTTGTATATCTTAGTAATTTGCGATTAGTGATCAGTCTTTCAAAGAAATTTTGGCGAAAAAACAATCTATCCGAAATGGAACTTGTTCAGGAGGGTAATCTGGGCCTCGACCGCGCAATTAGTCGTTTCGACGTTAGTAAAGGATTCAAGTTTAGTACTTATGCAACGTGGTTGGCGAGGCAAGCGATTACGCGCGCTATTGCAAACCAGTCTAGAACCATTCGCATACCAATTAGTAGGCATGAACAGTATAGAAATGCTCAAAAAGAAATAAACGCAATGATCGACAAGCTTGGCCGCCAACTTACAGACAAAGAGATTGAGGCTGCCACTGGAATGAGCATGAAAAAATACGCCGAGCTAGAGCAGGATGGGCGGCTACACCTGCCCTCTTTAAACGCCCTCGTTAGCCCAGGGGCGGATCTCGAGTTAGAGCTCGGCAGCCTAGTTGCTGACCCGAATGCTGATATGAACAGAGAGGTTATGAACCTGTCTGATCGTGAAGAACTAACAGAGATCTTGAACAACTCGAGCTTGACCGATCGTGAGAAGTTTATCTTAGGTCTATATTATGGCCTTGGCCCTGAATTAATTGGCCCGCTTACAATTAACCTTGGAGGTAAGCTATTGTCGTATGAAGAAGTCACAGAGAAAATCTATACGGACAAGGGGCTAGCACGTGAACGAATTGGTGAGCTGTTTAAACTTTCCTATGAACGTGTCCGGCAGATAAGAATAAGTGGAATGAACAAACTAATGCAGGCAGCCAATGAACGCCAGGGTGAAAGGTTATAATACAGATAAAGCGAACTACACAACCTTGCGAAAAGTGGAGAGCAATAAATGCACGCAACTTTAGCTCTCAGCAACTTTTGCTATAATAAAACCATAACTAACAAACGGGGGCATTATGAACATTATTGGGTGGCTCATCATTGGTGGCTTGGCGGGCTGGATCGCATCAAAAATAATGAAAACAGATCAGTCGATGGGAATAATGGCTAATATTATTGTTGGTATTATCGGGGCGTTCATTGGTGGCTTCGTTCTCAATGTATTGGGTGGGCCTGGGGTCCAAGATTTTGACATTTATAGCCTGCTGGTTGCCACGTTGGGCTCAATTATTTTGCTGGCAATTGTAAAAGCACTGCGCCGATAGTAAACAGTTTATGCTATAGTAGTGATAGTTGTTTAACTAACATAAAAAGGAATGTCAATGTCAGCAGCAGATATACTTGTGGTTATTCTCTCGACCGCACTAGCTATTTTACTGATACTCAGCATCATCTTAATGGTGTTGTTGATTCGAATTACTAAACAAATTCAGGCAATAACCAATTCAGCCAGAAATGTTATGCAAGGGGTAGAGCGGCTTACGTCGAACCTTTCAACGTTTGTCGCACCAGCAACATTGTTAAGTCTTGTAAAAAAAGCAATTCATGCTATGAAGCAAAAAGAGAGGAGACGACATGACGAAGAATAAAGGTAGGATTGCACTCGGTGCCATTATAGGTGCAGCTGCTGGCGTAGTGGCAGGTATTCTAACTGCACCACAAAGCGGCAAGAAGACACGCCAAGAGATTAAACATAAGGCCGAAGAGTTGAAATTACGCGCACGGCATAAGGCTGAAGATGTGCGTTTAGATGTTGAGAAAAAGGTGCATTCAGCCCAGAAACAGGCGACCACCAAAGCGAAAGAAGCTCAGAAAAAACTACAAAATAAGTAATGGTTACGCAGCGCAACAAAAAATCACCTCAGCTTGAGGCTGGGCCGGCCACAGATGTGCTTGAAGATTTGTTCAACGATTTTAATCGTGACCGAAAGCAAATTTATAACCTTAATTTTGTGCGTGGTGTATTCTTTGGGCTTGGTAGCGCACTGGGCGGAACTCTTATAATTGCTTTGCTGGTTTGGGTGTTGTCGTTATTGAGCGGAACTTGGCTTGATCCGTTAGTGCAGGCGATAAAACAGGCTGCTCGATAAGCTTTCGCTCATAGGCTCACCCTCTCGCTGCTTCGGAGAACTAGTTTTGCTAATTGTATTCTGCGCAAAAAGAACAGGACATTTAGCATAGAAAGCAATTTTAAACAGTGCTACAATAGTGTGTAGAATTTATTTGTGTTAGGGGTAAAACAAACGTGACAAAAACGGCCGAGCTTGCACCGTCTCATTATGTGCATTTGCACAATCATACGCACCACAGTTTGCTTGATGGCTTAACGAAGGTTGATGAATTAATAGCCCGGGTGAAAGCTATGGGTATGGAAGCCGTGGCCATGACCGACCATGGTACAATGTCGGGTGCAATTGAATTTTATAAGGCGGCCAAAGATGCTGGTGTAAAGCCCATTATTGGTATTGAAACCTATGTTGCCGCACGTTCACGCACCGATCGCGACCCAGCCAAAGACAAAGCCCGTTATCACCTCATTTTGCTAGCCATGAACAATAAGGGTTATCAAAACCTTATGCAGCTTTCGACACTGGCTAACCTCGAAGGTATGTATTATAAGCCCCGTATCGATCACGAGCTGCTAGAAACCTATAACGAAGGCATCATTGCACTTTCAGCCTGTGCCGGTGGTGAGCTGGGTGAAAATTTACGCACTGACAATATTGAAGAAGCCAAGCGAATTGCCCTGTGGTATAAGAGCATTTTTGGTGATCGCTATTATTTTGAAGTGCAAGATCATAACGAATGGGATGAACAGAAGAAGATCAATAATCATCTCTTGCAATTAAGTCAAGAGCTTGATATTGAATGTGTTGTGACGAGTGATGCTCACTACGTGCAGCCCGACGACACCGAGGCGCATGAAATTTTACTTTGTGTCGGTACAGGTTCGTATCTATCAGACGAAAAACGCATGACGCTACGAGATTTTCACCTGCACGTCACCGACCCGAACGACATTATTGCAAGGTGGGGTAAAGAGCACCCCGAATTAATTGTCAATACTAAAAAAATCGCTGATCGCTGCGATGTGACGATTGAGCTCGATAAAATTCTTATTCCAACCTTTCCAGTGCCAAAGGGTGAAACCGAAAAAACATATCTAGATAAACTTGTATGGGCTGGGCTGGGCTGGCGTTATGGCGGTATCGAACGCGATGCTGCAATGGAGTTGTCGATTGCTGAAGCACGAAAAGCCATCAGTGAGGAGCAGGCAGCACGTGCCGACTTTGAGCTAGGCGTTATTGACAGCATGGGGTTTAACGGCTATTTCTTGATTATTCACGATTTTATTAACTGGGGAAAAGACCAAGGCATTGTGTTTGGTCCGGGTCGTGGTTCGGCGGCCGGCTCGATTATTGCCTATGCGCTCAATATTACCGAGCTCGACCCACTGCAATACGATTTACTATTTGAGCGTTTTTTGAACCCCGACCGTATTTCTATGCCAGATATCGACATTGACATTCAAGACACGCGCCGCGATGAAGTGATTCAATATTGTGCCAGAAAATATGGCGATGCACGAGTGGCAAACATTGTTACCTTCGGTAAAATGGCGGCTCGGGCGGCAGTGCGCGATGTCGCACGGGTGCTTGAAGTGCCCTATAACGAAGCCGATCGGCTCGCAAAACTTATTCCGGCACCTATTCAAGGTCGGCATATTCCGTTGAAGGTGAGTATTGAGAAAGATCCAGACCTTAAAAAAGAATACGAAACCAACACCACTGCTAAACGAGTCATTGATTACGCTATTCGCCTCGAAGGCACTATTCGCTCGCACGGTGTCCACGCCGCCGGTGTAGTGATTGCACCAGATGATATTGTGAAGTTTGCTCCTCTAGAAATGGCCCAAAAAGGCGTGGTTTCTACCCAATACCCAATGGGTCCGGTTGAAGAACTCGGGCTGCTAAAAATGGATTTTTTAGGGCTTTCTAACCTCTCGATTATTAATAACGCTCAACGAATTGTTAAAAAAGTCTACGACACCGAGATCGATCTTTCAATTTTGCCGCTTGACGACCAAAAGACATTCGAGCTGTTTCAGAGTGGTGATACTACCGGTGTGTTCCAGCTTGAATCTGCTGGTATGAAGCGATATTTGCGTGAACTAAAACCAACAGAATTCGAAGATATTATTGCCATGGTGGCGCTCTATCGGCCTGGCCCAATGCAGTTCATTGACGATTTTATTAAGCGCAAGCACGGCGAGCGCGAAATAGTGTATCCGCATGGAACAATGGAAAACGCGCTGAAGAATACCTATGGCGTTTTGGTATACCAAGAGCAGGTGATGCAGATTTCAAAAGAAGTCTGTGGCTTTACCGGTGGCCAAGCAGACACACTGCGTAAAGCCATTGGTAAGAAAAAAGCCGACCTTATGGCCAAAATGAAGGATCTCATGATTGAAGGCGGTCAGCAAGTGAGCGGCATCGACCGTAACCTGATGGAGCGTTTTTGGAAGCAACTTGAAGATTTTGCGGCCTATTGTTTTAACAAAAGCCACGCCGCTTGCTATGCCTTAATCGCCTATTGGACAGCCTATTTAAAAGCACATTACCCCGATGCCTTCATGGCGGCACTGATGACGAGCGACCAAGACGACATTGACCGCCTGGCAATTGAAATTAACGAATGTAAGCACATGGGTCTCACCGTGCTTTCACCCGATGTGAACGAAAGTTTCGTTGAGTTTAGTGTGGTGCCTGGCAAAAACCAGATTCGCTTTGGCATGGCGGCAGTAAAAGGTGTGGGCGTTTCAGCGGTTGAAGAAGTGCTGCGGGCCCGTGAAGAAGGGCAGTTCACAACGGTTGACGATTTTGCCAAGCGAGTCAGTACAAGCCGGGTGAACCGTAAAGCCTGGGAATCACTCACTAAAGCCGGAGCCTTTGATCAGCTGGCTGACCGCTCAGACCTGTTGTTTAATATGGATATGGTGCTAGCGTTTGCCAGCAAACTGCAAAAAGAGGCAGCGAGCGGCCAGGCCGATCTGTTTGGTGGGCTTACTGATGCTGCGGTGGCCGTTCCAACTATTAAGCTCGAGACAGCTCCTGCGAAGCATTCTGAAAAAGAACGGCTCATGTGGGAGCGAGAGTTGCTTGGGCTCTATCTTTCAAGCCATCCGCTTGACCGCTATGACGCTTACTTTGAAGAGCAAACACTGCCGCTGGTTGAAATTAAGCCAGAAATCGACAACAAAACCGTGACAGTTGGCGGTGTTATTACAACGGTACGCAGTATTACCACGAAAAACGGTTCAAAAATGGCGTTTGTTGGCATTGAAGATAAAAGTGGCGAAGGGGAAGTGATTGTATTCCCGAACCTTTTTGAGAAAATTGGAACACAGCTCGTTCAAGACCAAGTGATCAAAGCAATGGGCAAGGTAAATGCACGTGACCGCGACGGCAACACTACTTCTGAAGCGAAGATTATCGCCGATGATATTGTGGTGGTGACCGACGAAGAACTCGACAATTACAAATCGACCGGCAAAAAAATGAAAGCCCCGAAACCGCGTGCGCAAGGTGTAACGGCTAGCCGCAAAGCAGCAGGCACCGTTAATGTAGCTGAAAAGTACACCTATACACCTGTTGAAAATGATGACGAAGCGGTGGCGAGTGCCGAACCTGAACCGCCGAAGCCAGCAAAAATGTTTGTGCATGTCAAAGACCCACACAATCACGATTTACTCTCAAAATTAAAGCAAACTTTTAATATCTTCCCCGGTGAGCACGAGGTTATTTTAGTGCTAGGGGCCGACAAAAAATCGGCTGTACGCATGCCGTTTACCGTCGAGGCAACCGACGAGTTGCGATCAAAAGTGGCTGATTTATTTGGCGCTGAATGTGTTGCTGTTAAATAATCTGGGCTATTTCATAAGCACCTAGTAGTGATATAATTTGCTCGTCCCGGTAGCTTACTTAGCTCTAGGAGGGGTGTTGGATTCCCAAACTGTGCTTGCTCGAAGGTTTTTGCGAGTAGTCATGTTGGCCAGTGGTATGGATGAGGCCGAGATTCTTGAGCTATGCCAGCAATTTGAAAAAGAGCTTGAGGAATCGAGCATGGCAGAGAGCCTTGCCTTGACGCCAGTTGATCTCAGCGAGTTCGCTCCTGCAACGCGAAAAATACTGACAAGCTGGCAGCTGACGACGCTCGGTGAGTTGCAGATGCTATCAACAACTGAGCTTTCTTGGATAGAAGGATTCGGCAGGGCGCGCCGCGAACGGTTGCGTCACTATTTGGAGGCACAAGAGCCTCCGCTGCGTTTTCGTGATCGTAGAGAGTCATTCCTAGAGAGGGCCGACACTGTCTACGGTGGCCTTGATCGTGTCCCGGCCAGCCTACTTGCACTTGTGGCCCTTCAGCTTAGCGAGATAAGCGAAGCCGAAGCCTGGTTGGCTGCACTGGAAACTCAGGAGTGGCTGACAATCGGTGACCTTCGTGAAGTAACAGCGGGCCGCTTGCGCCACTGCCTTCCCGACTTTTCTTACGGCAGCCGCGAGTCACGGGTCGATGTGCTCATAGACTGGCTGCGCAAACACGGTGTGCTTTCCTCTTTGTGTTTCTGGCGGCAGGCAAAGTGAAGCCGGGATGCTCGATTCTGTGCCATGCAGAATCGAGCTATTCCTGTTCATTCAAACTGTTTCATCTCAGTCAAGCCAAATAGCGCAATGCCGGTTGCAACCGAAACGTTAAAAGATTCTTTTTTGCCGCGCATAGGAATCTCAACGAAATAATCGCACAGTTTCTGTATTTCTTCAGAGATACCATTCACCTCTTCGCCTAAGACAAGTGCTATTTTTTTTGAGGCTGCCTCGAATGCAGAGAGTGGAACCGACTGAGGTATTTGCTCAAGCCCTACTAGCACAAAACCACTTTGTTTCAGCTTGCTCATAACGGGTTCGGGCTGTTCACTATGTGAAAATGACACGTTATTTTCAGCACCAAGCGCCGCCTTATGAATTTGCTTCGTTAATTTTTCACCAATAAAAGGTGGCCGAGAGTCATTTTTTAGTGTTGGGAAAGGTGAATAGCCAGTCAGGTAAAGGTGTTCAACACCAAACCCATCGCAAGTACGAAAAATAGAACCAATGTTATGGGTTGAACGAATATTATGAGCTATAACAACCAGGTGCACAGCAATAGTATACTGCTCGGCGCTAGAATCTGTAAATTCAAACATATTCTGCAGCAATGGCAGTCTTTTTGTTACAATAATGCTAATGGCTAATAATAACGTAGAAATTGCCGCGCGCATGCGTGAGCAAGAAGAGAAAAACACCAAACGCCGCGCTCAACTACTTGGGTTGAATTATTTAGATAGTCGAACACTGGGCGACTTTCCCCTCGTGACCGACTATCTGTCGAACAAAGAAATGTACGACGGATATGTCGTGCCTCTCACGGCTCCGTCAGACGAGCACAATTTAACATTCGGCATCACCATTAACACGCCACAGCCTCTGCTGCGTCAGATACGCCAGCGATATCAAGACAATAATGTCGAGTTCTACCTTATTAGTAATGCAGGTTTTCGCGACATCATGCTTCGTTATGACCCGCCCAAAAAAGTCATTTATGAAAACGTCAAAATTGCCAAAGAGGGTGATAGCGACACTATTGCAGCCGTCTCGAAAACACTCGACACGGTGCGTTCAGACGACATTTTGAACTACCTGATCGAGCAAGCCTATAAGCTTGGCGCGAGTGACATTCATATTGAACCGCAACGTGAGGCTGTGCGCGTGCGGTTTCGCGTTGATGGCGCCCTACACCCGGTAGCGAATGTGACGCATGACAAATATCGTGTGTTGCTTGCCTCAATTGCTTCCCGGGCGAATATTTCTACTGCCGCTACTCGTGAGGCACAAACCGGCCATATGACGCAGCAGGTAACGAAAGCCGATGGCCAAGCAGATATTCTTAATATGCGTATCGAAACAGTTCCAACTGTCTACGGGCAAGATGCAGTGGTGCGTTTATTTAATTTTGACGTAAGCTTGCTCAACCTCGATAACCTCGGCCTCAACGCGGTTGAGCGGCAAGAAGTTGACCATATTATTAGTCATCCGCACGGCATGCTTTTGGTTGTTGGGCCGACTGGCTCGGGTAAATCAACTACGCTTTATAGCATTGTCAATGCCCTTAATAGCCCGGCCCGTAAGATTCTTACCCTTGAAGATCCGGTTGAATTCAGTATTGGCGGTGTCAGCCAAATTCCGGTTGCTACGGCTGCCGGTGATAGCTTTGCCGAAAAGCTAAGAGCCGTGTTGCGGCTTGACCCTGACGTCATTATGGTGGGCGAAATTAGAGACAACGACACCGCGCGAACGGCTATTCAAGCCTCAATTACCGGCCACCTTGTGCTTTCAACCTTTCATGCTAATGATGCAGCCTCGGCGCTGAGTCGCATGATCGATATGATCGGCGTCAACCCAATTTTTTCAAGCGCCATTCGGCTGATTATTGGCCAGCGTTTAGTGCGTCGGCTTGATAAAGATGCCCGTGAGGCTTATACGCCCGACGAGGCTACTACCACATGGATACGCGAGGTTTTAAAAGGCTTACCCCCGAGCGAAACGCCCGATCTTAACAATATAACTTTATATAAACCAGTGATCACCGAAGAGAACCCATTTGGCTACAAAGGGCGTCTAATGCTGCTTGAGCAAATGGTGGTGACCGAAGAAATTCAAAAATTCTTAAGAGGTGAAGCGAAAGACGTTAACGCCGAAGCTATTACGGCAGTGGCCAAAAAACAGGGAATGCTGAGTTTATTGCAAGACGGTGTGTTAAAAGCCTTGCGTGGTGAAACGACACTTGAAGAAGTGAATCGAGTTATCTAATTTGGCTACCTCGTAAATTCGCCGCGGCATAATATCGTGCCGGTAGCTTGTATTACTGATTCAGCAGAATAAAACCAATAGCAAAAAAATAAACCGACTCTATCGTCCAGCCCCACGGCCGTTCACCCCACTGTATCTTATTGTGAAACTCATAAAACTTTTTTAATAATTTTTGTTGCCCATAGCGTTTCTCAAACGCCCATAAAATATCAGGGGCGTACGCCAATAAAGCACAAACAAGCACAAGCAGCCAATGATTCTGAAAAATAATTATACTTGTAACGAGCACGGCTGGAATAAGTAAGGTTTCAATTATTAAGTAAGGTTTAAATTGTTTACCGTAAGGCTCACGTGGCCCATAATAGCCTGGATCATAGTGCGGCAAGGCGTCTAGTATGAAATGCGACACCAACGATAAGATCGGCGCTAAAACAGGGTGCTGCACTGATACTGCAATGACAACACCGGTCGCAATGTGGTTAAATCCGGTCATAATTTTTATTATATACAATTCACTGCTTCTATACACTAAGAACTCTTGGGAAAATTACAAAAAACCTTAGACTTGTTGGGGTTTGTTGTGCAATTTTTTACCGAGTTCATTACGCTCGCCAACAAGCACCCCACCGCTAGAAGGTGCGAACAGAGTATCCGACAGAAAGCAAGAGTTACTTGCCGAATATACTCGGGCACTGACGCAAAGAATAGAAGAAGTCGCAAAGTAGTAGCCAAATCCAAACCAGGTAAGTCGGGCTATTGAAAACCACAGGGGTTGTGCTATAATCTAACGTAATTGTCTAAGTAACTAACGAGAGAACTATGTTTGCATTAATTCAGAAAGTTGAAAAGGCACACCTGAAGAAAAAGGTGGTTGACGTTCGCAGCGGTGATACCGTTCGTGTGCATCAGAAAATTAAAGAAGGCAGCAAAGAGCGTGTACAGATGTTCGAAGGCGTGGTCATTCGCACTAGCCGTAAGAATAGCTTGTCTAACGCTATTACCGTTCGTCGTATTGCGAGCGGTGTGGGTGTTGAAAAAACCTATCTATTACACAGCCCGCTTGTTTTAAAAGTTGAGGTTGTGAAGCGCAGCAAGGTGCGCCGCAACTACCTCACTTATTTGCGTGCCCGCAGTGGGAAATCAGCACGCTTAACCGGAGTTGCTTTTGACCGTATGAAAGTTAACGATGTTGTCGACAAAGAAGCTGAAGCCGAATTAGAGCACATTAAAGAAGAGGTTGCCGCCAAAGCCGAGGCAGATGCCGAGAAAAAAGAAGCCGAAGAAGCCAAACTTGACGCCAAAGCTGCCGAAGTTGCCGCTCGTCACGAAGAAAATAAAGAATAATTCGTTATCAGCCAACCTGGCCAAAGTATTTGCGAAAAGTCTAGAATATAAAAAATGCAAAAACACCACACTTATAGGGTGTTTTTTGCTATGCTAAGGCAATGATTATTGGTATTGATGAGGTAGGGCGCGGTTCGCTGGCGGGCCCGCTAGTAATTGGCGCAGTTGCTATTGCCCCTGATGCCGTTAAGGGCCTCAAAGACAGCAAGCTCCTCACCGCTAAACGGCGCAACGAATTCGCACGGCTCATTCGCCTTTATGCCTCGTGGATTGGCATTGGGTGGGTGAGCGCTAAAATGATCGATCGTATTGGGCTTGGCGCAGCTCTGAGGCTGGCGGCTGAGCGGGCAGTTGCAGATGCTAATGGTGAGCACGAAATTATTATAGACGGCACCATTAAACTGCTTAATCGCCCAAACGTATCAGTCTTGGCAAAGGCCGATCAGCTTATTCCGGCAGTTTCAGCTGCCTCAATTGTTGCCAAAGTCGCCCGTGACACTTATATGCAAACTGTCGATGCAGTCTTTCCAAACTATGGCTTTAAAAGTCATGTTGGATATGCAACTCCTTATCATCGGGCCATGCTAAAAGCCTATGGCCCCTCGCCTTTGCATCGCGGCTGTTTCGCCCCCGTAAAAGAGCAGCTTGGCGGAGCAGCGGTACTAACCGAGCGGCCACTGACTAGTGGTGCATGGGCTGAGGCAATTGCCGCAGATTATCTTGAGACACATGGTTTTACGGTGATTGAACGCAACTGGAAGACAAAATTCTGTGAGATTGATGTCGTAGCAAAAAAAGCTAACAAACTTTATTTCACTGAGGTAAAATATCGTAAAAATATGGGTGCTGGTGCTGGTTTAGAACACATTACTCCTGCAAAGCGGCGTCAAATGGGCTTCGCGGCGCAGTCATGGGTGCATGCACATCACTTTACTGGCAATTATAGTTTGGCGGCACTTGAGGTATCAGGCCCGCAGTATAAAGTTACTGCTTTTCTGTCAGATATTGGCGAAGCGATGGTTCGTCGCGCTCAAACCAGACAGTTCGGCTGATAATCTCTTCTATACCAATTTCAATCGCGCGGCGCAGCGCTGGGTCGGTCTTTTTTGGGGTAAAAAATGCCTCATATTTTTCAAGCCAGCCTTTACCGGTAAATGCGCTGGCAGCATAGCGCGGAAAGTAATCAAGCGATTTGTCACTGCCAAATTGCTGCATGAGCCACCCCCAATTATCAACCAGCCATTGCCAGGCAAATTCTCTGGCATCGTTCTTGCGGGCAAGGTAAACAAACCAAAAAGCGGTGTCTTGCAGACGCACAATAGAAGTATCTGTCATATGAGCAAGCAGTTTGTGTACAACATCAAGGTTGCGTGTTGCCGACATACCGCCAGCTATATTATGACGTTCTTCGGCAAATGTTGTTTGCTTGTATAGTGTCATTAATTTGTCATAGGCTTCTTCACCACGCCAGCGTGCGCCGGCGCCATAGATAATACTTCGTATTTCAGCGGGCAAATCGCCCGGATCTTTAAAACGATGAAATTCACTAAGTGCAAATTCTAACGCCGCAGGGTGCTCAGCCCATACTGCCAGGCTAAAAATAGTGGCGCGTAGCTTGATTACTTCTTCGCTGTCGGTGGCTGAAAATGTATGGCCAAGTTCGCCATAGTTCTTCTTAATGAGCTTCAAAACAAGTTGCTTTAGCCCCGCTTCGGCTGCTGGGTCGTGTTCAACAAAACGCCTGGTGTCAGCAATCACAAGCGAAATCATATCCCAGACTGCGTCTCGGTCTTCGTTTTCGTAGCCACTCATAAGGTCGAGCACTTCAGCCAAACGTTGTTCGCCGGCTCGGGCAAGTAGCGTACCTTCATTGAGCAACCTGAGGCGATCAACTGGCTCATATGCCTTGGCTTTTATTTGGCTACGAATGAAGTCACGATGACTTTTTTGAGTATATCTAGAGACAAACAGGCTCTTGCCGCCTTTATTGAAGAGCCGTGGAGTATCGGTAGCAGCGGTGAGGGCAGTGGTGTGTTTGCTCAGCAGCTCAACAGCGAACGGCGGCTCAGCCAACAATGGTATTGGCCATAGTGACGTGGTATCTTTGCCGTTTAAAAGCAGCCGTTTTTGCTCGAGTTCTAGGTGGGCACCTTGTTGATTAATACTCACAAGCGGGTAACCCGGTTTTTCAAGCCAGGCATACATAAATTCTTTTACGTTTTTATGCGAAGCCTCTTCAAATGCTGCCCACAAATCATCGCCGGTTGTATTGGCATAGCGGTGTCGGGCAAAATATACTCTGAGGCCATCTCGAAAAGCAGTGTCGCCAATGTAGGCCCTGAGCATGTTGAGCACATTCGCACCTTTGGCATAGACGATTGCCGGGTCAAATAGTGTGCTAATTTCATCAGGGTGGTGCACTTCGGTTTTAATTGCCTGTACGCTGGTGAGAACATCGCGGCGTAGCGCAACAACAGTGTCATGGGCGGCAAAGTCAAGCGATGCGTTCCATTCAGGGCGCAGATGGTCGAGGGCGATAACTTCCATAAGGCTGGCAAAGCTTTCATTCAACCACAAGTCATTCCACCATTTCATTGTTACCAGGTTGCCAAACCATTGGTGCGACAGCTCGTGTGTCACAACAGTTGCAATATAGTGTCGTGAGCTCACGCTGGTGTGCTCAGGATCAGCTAATAAAGTGGTTTCGCGATAGGTGATGAGCCCCCAATTTTCCATAGCGCCAGACGAAAAGTCGGGCAAAGCAACATGGTCAGACTTTGGCAGTGGATATTTGACTCCAAAATAGTCATTAAAAAATTCGATGGTTTTTACGGCGGTATCAAGCGAGAACGCAAGACTTTCTATCGGTTGGGCAGGCGTTGCCCATGTTCGCACTATAACGCCATCTTTTGTCGTCGCCTCTTTATGCTGCAATTCACCAATCACGAACGCTAGCAAATAAGTGCTCATTTTGGGCGAGGTTTCAAATGTGGTGATAAGCGTTTCGCCGGTAGTCTGCTGTGATGCTACTGGCATATTACCCAGCACTTCAACACCGGTTTCGGTCACGAGCGTCAGGCTGAAAGTTGCTTTAGCCTCGGGCTCATCAATGCAGGGGAACGCCTCGCGGGCGTGGTGGCTTTCAAACTGTGTTGCTAATAACTCCTTTTTTGCGCCACAGTGTTCGTAGTAACATGGATAGAGGCCGTGCATCGGGTCGGTAATAGCACCGTTAAAAGCAAGCTTAAGAGTGTGGGTGCCGGTTGCCAGTTGGTTGGTTGTGGCAATTTGGACCTCGTCATTTTCATGAATCTCGGCAGCCGCTTCTTGCTCGTCAACGGCAGCGTGGGTAATGATGAGGTGCTTAGCGTGCAGTGGTATAAACGATTGCGCTTTCGTGAGGGTTCCAGTTATCTCAACTTCACCTTCAAACGTGCGGGCTACTCGGTGAATGGTAATGTTGAGTGAATAAGTGTTTGGCTGAAATGTTTTAAATAAGCGGGTAACTGTTTGCATATCAATTAGTATCTGGTATTTTTATGGAGCTGGCAAGTTTAATATACCTGAATCCCGAAACCCCTCACCCCTTAAGTAACTGGTACGCCAGCAGTGTCCGTATATAGTGAACGGCGTAGCCGTTCACACTCCTTGGGAACGAAGTGACCAGGAGCAAGTGTTCCTTGAGGTAGTCAAAGACGCATT
>DASUVM010000005.1:0-124575 GCA_036378955.1 Saccharimonadales bacterium (SeqCode) | reverse complement strand
ACCTAAACCCAAAAACCCCTCACCTGGTAGCCAAGCAGGATTCGTAGGTAGTGAACGGCGTAGCCGTTCACCGAGCGAGGAAACGAGCTCGTAAGATGCATGTGTTGCTTGAGGATGTCAAAGACAGCCTCAATCTTTGGCCGTCGTTTGAGCAAGTGGCGCTGCCAGTCCGCCATTGTCCATGTCTGTTTTGGCCGTGGTGGCGAGATGACCGCGCAGCGGTAGTCTCGCCAGATGTGGCGCCTCGTCACACGGGCGGTATAGCCAGCATCACCAACCACGACGTTGGTGGCGGCGTTGACGAGATGTTTGAGCTGGAGGACGTCGGCTTCATTGGCGCCAGTGAAGACAATGGCGCAAAGCTGACGCTTTGCGTTGCATGTAATGTGCAATTTAAAGCCGTAATGCCAGCCCTGCCAGTTCTTGCCAAACTGGGCCACGCCTTTAGCTACCTTGTGGTGGTCGGCTCGAATGAGCCGACAAACGGGCAGCATTGTTGAGTCTACAAAACGCAGTCTGGCTGCGTTTTGTAGTGTCGCTGTAAGGAGTTGTTGGAGTTTAGGCTTGAGCCGCTGCATCTGGATAAGAAAGCCGTTGTAGCCCGGAAGCTGAAGTACCGTTTTACCGTAGCCGAGATGGAAGTCGCGAATCCAGCGATACAAATGGATGAGCGTTGGCGAATACATTTCTGTCACTGCATTCCAGGCAATGAGTGTCAGTAGTTCACTGTCGCGAAGTTTGTTCGGTCTGCCACCACGAGGCTTCGCCTCGTCTGGCACAAGCTCACAAACCCAAACAAATATATCTACGATGTGATGTAATGGTAGTGCACGCATATCTTGTTACTCCTAGTTAAGCTTTAGCACTTACTAGCGTAACGGGGATGCGTGTTTTTTGGGAGGTTTTTGGGTTGGGGTGTCAATGTAAGTTGACAGAAAGGTAAAAGTGTTGTAGTATATGTTTAGGTTTGTCGAAACACCCGGTTTTGGCAAAAGAGTGGCCTGGAGGCCAATATGTCCGAAGGTAACACAGAGTTCGTCGTGCCCGCCACCACCCTGGATGCAATGCTGGGGCATCAGGTGGCGCTCACCTGGTCTTTCATAGAGCAGAACCACGCCACCAAAGAAACCCAGCACTACCTCGTGGGCCTGTGCCTGCACTTGGCCATGCTGTACCAAATCTTCCTAAGAGGCGAGCAGCAGCCCACCGTCAACACAGAGGATTTGAAGACGCTCATGAACAGCGTCATGCTCTTTCTACAGAAGCCCACTGGTTACCAAGCAGGCGAGCACTTCCGCTACTTGCTGGAGACCTACCCGAAGTGGCAGGAGATCATCGGCATGACACCGGCGGAGGCCAGACAGAACCTGCTGTGCTCCCTCGGTTTCTACCAGTCGGTACCCGCCCCCGACCGCAGTGAATGAGTCGATCTCACGAAAGATCCTCGCGCTGCGGTGCGGGGGTCTTTCGTTTTTCAGATAACTTTACAAAGTCTTAAGCCCAGGGAGTTGACTCCCCTGGGCTGTGTGCGCCCTCACAGACAGTTACACTTCTTCGTTCCTTCGCATCAGCGATCGCATAAAGACGATGGCCGGCAATATTGCACTCAGGCCAAATAGCCCCCACTTTCCAAAGAGCAGATAGAGAAGGATGGTGAAATCGGCGATACCAAGTACGGCAACAATGAAGTAGTAATCACGTAGGCGCTTGTGTTTGAGCTCTGCGTCTGCGGCCCGAGCACTCAATCGACGAGCCGTTAACGCCGCCCCTAGCAACACTAGATTAGCCACGATCACTAGCGTCACCATTACCACAAAAAAAGCTGCCGTGATCTTCACATTCAACCTTTCTTAACATCATCGTGCTAAGAAGTGTTTTGAGTCTTTCGAAGCTGCGTCACCACTGTTGGAACGATTGCATTAAAGATAAGGAGTGCAGTTCCGATGTAGATACCTAGATTACCCATAAACCAAACGAATATCCCAATGCTAATCAGTGCCCATCCCTCCATGTTCAGCAGAAGGGACCAACGCAGGTATTTCGCTTTTTGCCGAGCATCTTTACACTCTCGCTCTGCACTGTTATATGCATATGAACAAGCAACAAGTGCATTTCCGAGTACCCACAAAAACGGCGCAACAATTCCTTGCCACGAAAATACGCCGTCAAAGCATGGAGGCATACCACACACCACCTTAAGCGCTGTCTGACGATAAGCCGTTCACAATTAGAACGCACCTCTACCCTACCCCATTGGCAAAGCTATGCCAAGTTGTGTATACTAGAGGTATCACACGCCTTGGCGACACCAGGCCTGAGAGTGGTTGTGAGGTTGTAGACTAGCGGTGGGCAAGCCTTCTGGTTTGTTTTTCTTGCGAAAAAAATTATCGAATTATTAATTTTACGTGAAATAACGCGTGAAGAATACAGTTGAACCCTTATGACGCTCGCTTAAACGAGTCATTTTTATATGAAACTAGCCAAAACATACGAACCACAGCAATACGAAGAAGAAATCTATGCCCTCTGGGAATCATCTGGAGCATTCCGCCCTAGTGAATCACGCACCGGCGAGCACTATAGCATTGTTATGCCGCCACCAAATGCCAACGGCAATTTACACATTGGCCATGCCCTAACTATTGGCTTAGAAGATATTTTAACCCGTTACCACCGCATGAAGGGTGATGCAACGGTGTATATTCCAGGTGCCGATCACGCCGGCCTTGAAACATGGGTTGTTTATGAAAAACTACTAGAAAGAGAAGGAAAGAGTCGCTTCGATTTCTCGCGTGAAGAACTTTATAGCCAGGTATGGGATTTTGTCGAAAAAAACAGAGGTAACATGGAGCTGCAGGTGCGCCAACTTGGCGCCAGTTGTAGCTGGGAACACCTTGTTTTCACGCTTGACGCACCGGTCATTAAAACCGCTTACGAAACCTTTAAAAAAATGTGGGATGATGATCTTATCTACCGGGGTGAGCGAATTGTTAACTACTGCACCAAGCATCAGACATCATTTGCCGATATTGAGGTTGAGCATAAAAACGAAAAAGGGAAGCTGTGGCGCATTGGCTACGAACTCACCGACGGTTCAGGCGAAATTATTGTCGCTACCACACGCCCAGAAACACTCCTCGGCGATACCGCCATTGCCGTTCACCCTGACGACGAACGCTACAAAGAGGTAATTGGCAAAAAAGTCTATGTGCCAATTGTGAACAGAGAAGTGCCGATTATTGCCGACGAGGCGATCGATAAAGAGTTTGGCAGTGGGGCAGTGAAGGTGACACCAGCCCACGACCCGACCGATTTCGAAATCGGTGAGCGGCACAACCTAGAGCGTATATCTGTTATTAGCATGAACGGCACAATGAACGAACACGCGCCAGCCCAGTTCCGAGATTTGAGCGTTGCTGACGCACGCGAGCGCGTTGTGGCCGCATTGATCGCAGCTGACGCCCTCAGAGGTGAAGATGACTACACCCATGCGGTGAGCGTTTGCTACAAGTGCGGCACCGTTATAGAACCACTATTAATGGAGCAGTGGTTCGTTCGCGTGAAACCCCTCGCCAAGAAGGTTATTGAGGCATTGAAGCAAAAGAAGATCACCTTCTATCCGGCGACGAAAGCAAAAGAGTTACTGCAGTATGTGGAACAACTGAGAGATTGGAACATTAGCCGCCAGCCGGTGTGGGGCATTCCGATTCCTGCGTTTCAAAATACCGAAGACGAGAACGACTGGATCTACGACACCCGAGTTGATCAAAAAACAATAGAGGTAAATGGCAAAACCTACCGGCGCGAAGAAGACACCTTTGACACATGGTTCAGCTCGGGCCAGTGGCCATATATCGTCACTGAACATGCCCATGAGGGCGCTCTGAAGGCCTTTTACCCGACCACTATGATGGAAACCGGGTCTGACCTCTTGCGTGCTTGGGTTACGCGTATGCTTTTGTTTGGCCTTTATAAAACAGGTGAGGTGCCGTTTAAGCAGGTGTACATGCACGGCATGGTGCTTGATGAAAAAGGCCAAAAGATGAGCAAGAGCAAAGGTAATGTCATAAACCCGCAAGAGGCAATTCAAGAATTTGGCTCAGATGCGCTGCGCCTTGGCCTTATTGCCTCGCGTTCGGCTGGCCAAAACCAAGCTTTTAGCACTAGCAAGGTGGTTGCTGGCCGCAACTTTTGCAATAAACTTTGGAACATTGCAAATTATGTTGAAGGTAGGGTAGGGGAACCATATAAACCATTAGAGAATGGTGCACCAATTGCCCAAAGCCTGGCGGACCACTGGGTTGTTCGCCAGTTAAGCAACGCTGTAAGCGAGATAGCATCGTTGTTAGAATCACATCGCTTTGCTGAAGCGGCCGAGCTGGCCTATCATACTATCTGGGATGATGTTGCCGATTGGTACATTGAGGCCAGCAAGCAGCAAGATAACGTTGATATGCTCGCCTGGGTGCTTGAAACAAGCCTGAAGCTTGCCCACCCATTCGCACCTTTTGTCTCTGAAACAATCTGGCAAACACTGGGCTGGCAAAAAAATCTGCTTATACAAGCCGCGTGGCCAGAACCTGCCGAATATAATGAGATCGCCGCCGCTGAGTTTGAGCAATTGCAAGCTCTAATTACAGAAATCCGCTATGTTTCAAGCGAGCTTGAAAAGGGGAAGTTAAACTTATTATTCGAGCACGACAGCCTGATTGCCGATAATCAAACACTGATCGCCTGGTTGGCGCGGCTCAAAGGCGTTAGTGAAACGGTGCAGCCAAAGGGTCTGCGGTTAGCCGTCCCTCACCGTGAGGCCTGGCTTGAAATCGATGAAGATACGCTTTACGAGCATCAGTCAAGGCTTGAAACACGCTTGGCAGAAGTTCGTGAGCATATTCAAACCCTTACGCGCCGGCTCGATAACCCACGCTACGTCGAGCAAGCACCTGAGCATATTGTGCACGAAAGTCGCGAAGCACTCGAGGCACAACGCCAGCTTGAAAACCGCTTGCAAAATGAGCTGAATGTTCTAAAATAGAAGAAATGTCCCAGTTACCGCCAGAGTTCCACGCCAGCCGCATTGAAGCCTATGATGCAATGCTCGGCGGTAATTCTTTTGAAGCTTTGGCGCGCGTTGACAACCAATGGCAACGAGAAAGAGGCGATTTTCTTGATCATCTTGAACCGGCACGATTAAACCTTGCCCTAGGCACGCTCTCTGTCGATGCCGCCCACTTTCACCTGCTCTCGGCAATCCAATCAGAAGAGAATCCACAGCCTGAGCTGGCCGCAGCAATGCGTGCCTCAGAGCGCGGAATCGCTTATAGCAAAGAGCTGCCAGACATTCTACGAGCGGCCGAGGCCATTAGCCTGAAGGGGCTTGTTCATGTTGCAAGGGGTTTGGTGGCTCCAGATGGCGCAAACCTTGTTCCTGAGTTTACAGAGGCGAACAAACTGGCTCTCGAAGCCGCTGAAGATCTACGAAGTATTGGTATACATGAAACGCTCCCCGCCATTGGTGTTATCTCTGATATTGAAGCACGCTTAAACGATTGGCGTGGCCGGCGCGTTAATAACGGCTATTTCAAACAAAAGGTTATCGAGCTTTTACATATTTCTCGCAAAAATATACCAACAGAGTTGCCATCAGATAATCAACCTGGTACCCCGGAGCTTGCTGTATAACGTAAGCACTTTTATGCTAAAAGGGCAGTACCTTGAAAGGAGCTGGCATTGGTAACTATACCGGGTGGAGCCTCTTTGCGAGTACATCGAGCCACTGTCACGTGGTGTCGAGTACAGCGCGGGCAAACGGTACCGATGGTGGGGAATATTCCTGCTGCCGGTCGTGGCTCATGGTCGTCACTAACGGGGCGAACCACACCAAGCCGAGTAGGCTCACCCAGTGCTCACACGACTGCAAAATAGCAGTGGCACCAAAATGGTAGTTCTCGATCGTGTGCGAGAGCTACCAGCTATCCATGATGATATGGCAGTTTGTTTAAGATAGCATACGCTCGATAGAGCTGTTCAACCAGCAGAACGCGCACTAGTCGGTGCGGAAACACCAGTTTTGAAAGCGACCACACGGCCGTCGTTTGCGCCCGTAGGGCATCGTCAACGCCATAGGCTCCACCGATAATAAAAACGAGGCGCCCGCGATTATTTGCCTGCCAATAGTTTAACTTTTCGGCAAATTCGGGCGAACTCCAGTGGTGGCCACGCTCGTCAAGCAGAATAACTGTATCGTCTGCTGTAAGACGGCCTTTTATTGCTGCGCTTTCAGCCGTTCTGGCGCGTTCTGAGCTGCCAAGGCCGCTTGGTGGCAAAAAGATCCACCCTAACTTGCAAAGCCGCTGCAGGCGGCTTTCATAAAGCCTCACGGCCTCAGCAATGTGGGGCTCGTGGGGCTTGCCGATGGTGATGATAGTGATTTTCATTGCGCTTTTAAAAAAATTATTACGATATGGAAACTATTCTATCCTCAATCTTTTGGCCATGCTGGCTAGCTCACTGTGGTCGAGTGCAATATCCATACGCTGTTTTGCCCAGAAATCTTTCGCGGTTTTGCAGGGAATAATATGCACATGGGCGTGGGGCACATCAAAACCTTCAAGCTTTAAACAGGCGCGATAATCGGCGCCCAATACGTTAATGACATGCTGCATGAGCATCTTCACCGTGCTCATGAGGGCTGCGTATTCTTTGTCGCCCAGTTCTTCAAGGCGGTCAACCTGCGCTTTTGGCACCACCAGCATGTGGCCGGGCTGCGCCGGGTGAATGTCAAGAAAAGCAAAAGTCGTATCATCTTCATAAATTTTATGCGACGGAATGTCGCCGTTAATAATGCGGGTAAAAATTGATGGTTCCATAGCTTTATTATGCACCAATTGCCCGGCGACTGGCTAATAAGGCAAGGTTGCAAAGTATACTCACATGATGTATAAGTTACATGGCATCTTCAACCCCGACGAGAGGAATGGTGTGAATATCTCAGATCTATGGTGGTTGTTTGCGGTCATCATCTTGATTGCGCTGGCCGCTGCAGGTTGGTTCTTCTTTCGCTGGCACGCCAAACTGAAGAGGCAGCAAAGCGATGAGAACGAGCGGGAGAAGGCTCAAAAAGCCAGGGTGGCAGCACTGAAAAGAAAGCAAGATCAGCTTAAAGGTGAGCTCCTGGCGCTCAAGAGTAAGCTCGACGACACGTTGGACATCAACGCAGCAGCGCTTTTGCTACGACCCGCCGAGGATGGTCAGAGCAAGCATGATCAGCTCGTGGCGAGAGCAAATCAATGCAAACTGCCAAAGGACGACCTGGAGCTTCTTGAGGAGCTTCGCACGATGGCACATGAGCTACTCGATTTTGAGGAGCTCCAGCGATTGCTTGATGATTTTCGTGCTCAAGGCGAGCCGCACCAAACCCTAGAAGCGCTCATGCGTTTCTATGCGAAGGTCGACGAAGCTCAGCCACAAGCCATATCGTGGCTTGTGGCTGAGCGAAGAGTCGACCTCAGTCAAGAGGCACGTGCAGCCCAGCTTGATCATTGGGTCAGAAAGGTCTACTGGGAACTTCGAGCTCAGCTCAATTCCGAGGAGGGAGTGCGAGCACTGTTCAGCTTTTACCAGCAATGGAAAGATACAGTGCAGCTAACGCTCCCGCAAGGCTGGATAGAGCTAGTGGTGCAATATGTGCCGAGCCTTCCTCGAGCCCTTCTGGTTGGTGACATCGTCCAGAATCCCGTCGAAATATTGACGGCAGCGGTAGAGGCCATGGATAGTGATAATCCCATCCTTGCGGCGCAGGTTTTGTCTCTGGCTAGTGAACAACCAGTCTACTTCTGCGCATTGGGCGGTTTGACTCCTCAATTGACAAAGCTTGTCTACAATTATCGAAAAGCTTTCAGGCAGGCGTAACGAAGATGCAAGGTCACAGAGCAGTCGCTGTTCGCGGCCGCTCTGTGACCGAGCTAAAATATTATTGTTTGCTCAGTTGTTTTGACATCATATATTCAACCGGCGCATAGTTGTCGGTAAGCAGGGGGTAAGAGGCGAGGGCAGCTTCAGCAACTGTCGTCTCGTGAGAAGCCAGCGAGCGCAGCACTTCGTTGGTGCTTTGCTTCAATGGAGGGGCACTAAAATCAAGGCAAGCGCTGCCGTTAATGCCAACAAAGATGAGATTCTGCGAAAGGTGGCTCTTAGGAGATTCAACGGCGAACAAGTAGCCGTTAGGGAACACTGACCGAAAGGTCTTCAACTCAGAATAGGTAAACGAGGGGTGCTCGAGCGAAAGCTCGCCAATAACGTTAGCGATAAACACGCCGTTTTCGCTCAATTGCCGCTTGGCGGTTTCAAAAAATTCTTTGGTGGTAAAGTGTGCTGGAATCGAATAGAGCGAATAATAGACATCGCTAAAGATGACGTCATAGGTAATACCAGAGGTAGCAAGCCAGCGGCGACCATCAACCACATGGGTTTTTATGCGCTGAGTTTCGGGCAGCCGAAAATACTTTTTTGCCAGCGCCTCAAGTGATGGCTCAATTTCGGCTACATCAACCTGCATTGCCGGTGAATCGGCCAAGAGCGCCTTGGGTATTGAGTAGGCCGCACCACCTATGACCAGCGAACGCCTAGCGTTGGGCTTTATATTTTTATACAGTTCATAATATTTCGTGTAGTCATACACTAATTCGTCAGAATCGAGATACATCGCGCTTGAGCTGCTGCGATCTTGCTGAAACGAGCGCACGGGCCGGCCCTTTTTGTGATAATCAGTTATAGTGAGTTTCTCATAGATACCATCGGCACGATAGAGGACTTCTTGCCGTTCTGCCAGCACCAAACTAACCGTAAAAATGCCAAGAAAAGCAGCCACAGCGAAGAGTTTTACCACCACGGCGACATGCAGGCGCTTTAGCAGAAGCGGGAGCGCACCAAGCACGCACAAAAAACTGCCGACACCAATGACAGTCAGGTTGATACCAATAAACGGCACCAGCAAAAACCCAGCGCTGAGGCTGCCGGCAATGCTGCCCATGGTTGACCAAAAGAACATTTCACCGGCAATAGTACCAATGCCAGTACCCGCCAGCTGCTTTTCTTGCAGCTTAATAGCAAAGGGCGAGAGCATTCCCAGCAAAAAGCCAGGCAAGAAAAAGAGTAAAAGCGAACTAATGAGCGGCCCCGAGACAATTGAAAGCTCATAGCCTATACTCGGCAGCCACAGCTGCAATAGTAGCTGCAAACAAAGCACGCTAATGCCACCGAGCAAAATAATGGTGAAAAAGAGGGGTTTTTCGGGGTGTTTGTCGGCCAAGCGGCCGCCAAGATAATAGCCAACGCTCAGCGCCGCCAGCACTACGCCAAGCACACTCGAAACCGTATACAGTGTATTGCCAAAATAAGGCGAAAGAATGCGAGTTGCGACGACCTCAATAATAAGCACTGCCGCACCCGTTAAAAAGACAATAAACGGTAGCTGATAACGATGCCAAAAACGACGAAAGCGTGCCTTGCTGCGATTCATACTACGTTTATCCTATGTGGCTGGCTAAAGATCGTCAACCAACGCTTCAAACACGACTTCTGCGTGGCGATAAACCTGCCAATTGGTTGCTAACGTCGCGACTCGTCTAGGTTAATCAGCACTGTTTCTCGCAGTGCCTCTAACGGTAGGTTTGGCATGAGGTGCTCCTTCATGCTTCGGTGACCGCCAGGTGTATAGGTGTAGCCGTCACCGCCAAAAAGAGCACTGACATGCATTTCATGCAGTAATAGCCGGCGCAGTGTCTGTGGATCAGCCCGTTCTTCGGGCGTCAGCCTTTGGTATCTGGCAAGAGACACGAATTCTGGGTGAGAAGGGCCAGCTAGATCAATCAGCTCTATCTCGGCGGGTAATAATTGGTGCGGTAAATCAGGGGCGTGCATTGCAATGTCGTCAGTTAATTCAGGGTAGCATTCTACCACTCGATAAAGCAGATTCTCCCAGGTTGCAAGCGTTCTTTCGTGCTCTGCTTGAAAAACAGCGAGTTTAAATGAAAGTCCTTGATCAATCCACCCCTGTACGTAGGCAGGCGTATGGCCGATGGTATTCAGTGACTGACGCAGCGGCCTGCCGCATAATGCCGATAGCCCATCCCCGCCCATTGTAAAAACCAGCCGCCGGTCATCGGCTGCTAAGTTTAGGAAGTCACCGGGTTCTTTACCTCGAATAATACGGCCTCGGAGCAAACTTGTCTCAGGAATGTTGACAGCTTCGCGCCCATAAAACGCCTCGGCATAGTCACTAGAACTTACAACTGTACGTGGTGTGTTTTCGAATTCTGACACGTTTAACATAGTGGCATAATGATGATATTCTATTCACGGTCTTTGCTGTTGTCGTTTTGACGAAATAACAGCCCTTTGGCTGTTTCATGGCGGAGAGAGAGGGATTCGAACCCTCGGTGACGGTCACCCGCCACACCTGTTTTCGAGACAGGCCAGTTCAGCCGCTCCTGCACCTCTCCAGTAGCCTCATTGTAACAGATGAACAAAAGCGCACTAGCAAAAGTCGGTATAATTAAATAAAAGGAGTGTAATGGAACACGCGTCGCAGCTCGTAGACATCTTAAGCCCAGAAGGAACCGTTAGTCACACTAAAGCCCGCCAAGATGTCGATAAAACAAAAGATACGTACCACGCCATCTATGTTTTATTAATTACTCCCGAAAAAGATATTTTGCTCAATGTTATTCCCACCCGTAAAGACCTGCCGAATCTTTATAGCAGCCGTTACGGCACAACAGTAGCTACCATTCGCCGCCACGGCGAAACAGCCGACGAAGCCGCCGAACGAGCCGTTTCAAGAGAATTATTTATTGAAGGTGCAAAGCCAATCAGGCTCGGTGAGAGCTTTGAAGTTTTGCCAGATGGCCACAAGGTGCTAGCCAGCGCTTATTATTTTCAATCGGAAACGCCCGACACCTATAGTTCAGTTGACATCGGCCGGCTCGTAGCCATGACGCCCAAAGAACTTGACATACTTGTTGAAGCCGATTCAGAAGACCTCGCGCCAACACTCACGATGTTCTGGCAAAAATATCGGTCTAAGCTGCCGTTATAACTTGCCGCCAATCGATAAAATGTGGTCATCTTCACCCGCTGCAAACTGCGGCCACATAGAAAAAAGACCAGCAATGCTGATCTTTTTTCTATGGTACGCCCGACATGATTCGAACATGTGGCCTTTGGCTCCGCAAGCCAACGCTCTATCCAGCTGAGCTACGGGCGCTCATGGTGGCCGCTAAAGAAATCTGTTTCAAGAAACAAGTCTCTTCGTGGCCACGTCGCTAATAACAGAAGGTACTTTCTGTAAACACAGAACAGGGGAGATTATACTATAGCTTTGGCGTCAGCACAAGAAACGAGCGTTAAAAACGCAGCCAACGCATGAATTTATCAACTAAATCAATCTTTAGTTCTTCCATCGGCAAGTGTTGGCTGAGTGCATCAACAATTCGCTCACCATCGGCTTCGGTAAAATACATTGTTACGGCTGGCATAAACCGCTTTGTCGGGCGAAGCTGCAGTGCAAAAAAAGCACCGTCGTCAACAATGCCAAAAGAGCGAAAATCGCCATACAAAAACAACTGGTTATTCACATAGACGCCATCGGGAGCAATACTATAGCTGATTTCTCGCGGTGGCCGCTTGGCATATACACCAACGGCAATGCCCATTATCAGAATAAGTGCCGCGAAGATCCACTGCTGCAAAAAGGCAGCCAGGCCAGTTCCCGCCAGCGTCGTGGCGCCAAGCACAACATACCACAAAAACCCCTTGTCGTGATGCACGTATTCAGAAGCTCGCCAGCTTATATCAGCCTCAGAAGGGCCGGTTTGCTCCAAAGGTGCTTGAGGAGCAGGGTCTTGTGTTTGAACGGGCTGTGAAGGCTCTGGGCTGGCTGGCTGCCAGTAATTTTGGGGTTTTTCTTCCATATTTATTTTTAGTATAACATTCTGTGGTTATGTTTAAAGACAATAAGGCGAGCCGCCTCCATTCTGAGTGCAGATTACCCTCCCAACCCCGGCGGTGAGCTTTTTCTTCTCATTGCGGTTTTTTGCAAACGAGCTAGCACTTTATTTACCGTCTGCCGAATAGCCTCTTTTGTCACACCCATTAAAATGCCGATCTTTTCATAGGAGAGACCCTCGCCTAGCGGTACAAGTTTTACGGCCTCTTCGTAAGTCATACTGCCGTTCTTTGTCTCGATCTCACAGGCCCCTAGGATAGCCGGGGCTAGCCCAAAACGCAGCCCAAGTAAAAAGCGCTCTCTGTTACTAAGTTGGCTATTGGCGATAATTTCGGCTAATTCGCTTTGGTCGGCTACTCTTTCAAACTCATCACTCGTGCCGGGGTTATTGTGATCTTCAAGAAAGTCACCTAGCTCGCCTGATAGTTCACCATCTCCAACTGGCTTATTAAGCGAAGTGTGGTTAATCTCCCCTTGGCGCAATATCTTTTCGAGTGCTTTAGGCGTCATCTTAAGAAGCTCGGCTTTTTCTGTAAATGTCAGCTCACGGCCTGCGCTCTTTTCAATGTCTCTTAATTCTTGCCGAACCTTTAGATATCTCCAGTGGTCACTAGACGATATGCGCACCATACGTGAATCATTCGCCAAAGAACTTTTGATTGTATCTTCGATATTACGAGTTGCAAAGGTGCTAAATTTGAACCCCCTCGAGACATCAAAACGATTAATGGCAATCGCCAGCCCTTCATTTCCGGTATTAACCAGGTCAATCAGGGGTATTGCCGTATCTGACTTACTATATTTTTTTCTTACAATATTCACAGTAAGGCGCGTATTAGTAACAAAAACTACCTGACGGGCTGCCACTAGCTCAAGAATGATCTGCAAATCTTCGCCGGTCAGCGCATCTAGCGAGATGCCCGACTTTAAAAGCTCGACACCTTTGTTAATCTGGCCAAAGAGCCTTTGCTCGTCTGTTTCGGTAAGAAGCTTATAGGAACGAGCTTCTCCAGTGTAGGCATCGATCATTTTAGTAAAGAGGATTAAACTAGATGTAACGCGCCGAGCAGCTACTGCCTTCCGAACATAGGGGTGGTCTTTGAAACGCTTCACAGCGCCTACAATGGCAGCATCCCGTGAGAACCTCTTGTTTCTTCACTCGGGTTACCATGGCTATCGTCGGCCTCTGTAGCATCGCTATGAGGTTCAACACCAGAGTTGCGCACAATTGCAGTATCCGAGTAGGAAGCTTCAAGAAATCGAACGCCTAACTCGCGATAGTTCTGCTTGTCGGCTTCGGAATATTGACCAGCCGCTAATTCCGCCTCAATCACCTCTAGGAAAGCCGGCTGACAAGCCCTGCCTAGCGCACGTTGAGCTTGCAAAAGCCGAGCCGACAAAGCTTCAAAAAAAGAGTCTCGCGACCCCTCCGCATGTTCTTCCATAATTATTTCAATGTAACACGCCTTTGGCATACATAACAAACCAGACGTAAGCGACGCGTGCCTTCTTCGTCATGAGTATGGCAGTTACTCACTTTTCACAATGCTTGACCCTCCAGTTTCCAAAGAAAAATACCGCAAACATTAGATACTTTCGGTATTTTTCTTGGCGGAGGAGGGGAGATTCGAACTCCCGCGCCAGGTTACCCCGACCTACAGCTTTAGCAAAGCCGCCCCTTCAGCCGCTTGGGTACTCCTCCGTATCCCCGAAATTGTAACATAACAGAGGGGGGAATGTAAGAGGTTTATGGAGCAGCATAATCTGAGATCAGGCTGAAAATGTGAAAGAGCTTGAATTTTACAATTATTATCAATGAGGTGAGAAAACCCGCAAGGCGGGAATGCGTGGTTACTACGCAACATCGCTTGCGGGTTGGTTTCAACCACCAGAGGGAGCCTAAGGCTTAAGCCAAAGAGCTCCCTCTGGCAGAGGTCGGGAAACCTTGACGACAGGCCTACCGGAAGCCTGTCGCCACGCTTGCACTCGGCGTCCGACTAGTTGTCCTTCTCCTCGCCGCCACGGAAGCCGCCCACATCGTCGCCAGTCTCGCCGCCGCGGAAGCCGCCCTCCTGGTTGCCACCGCCGCCGAGGAAGCAGATGCGCACCTCGCGCATATCATTCACCTCCTTAAAATCGATGTATGCAACTGACCAAGGCAGAAGATTCGGACATGAACGTCCACTTATAGTCTTCTTCTGCCTCGTGGATCTGGCTGGAGTCGAACCAGCATTGAGCCTTCTATACAAGAAGGCGGCTCTCCCATTTGAGCTACAGGCCCGGGCATGAATGGTTTCTACCACTACGCGAAAGTATACGTATATCGACGTAGCTAGTCTAGTATATCGTTTGTTTAAAGATCGTTAAAGTCTGTATTCTAGTATATCCGCCCTATATTTCTACAAAGAAAATATACCAAAACCATAAGATGCTTTGGCATATTTTCTTGGCGGAGAGGCAGGGATTCGAACCCTGGGTGCCATTGCTGACACGACGGTTTTCAAGACCGTTACCTTAAACCGCTCGGTCACCTCTCCTTGAGAGTTTCTAACGAAACTTTTGCAAATTATAGCAGTTATTTCAGTGTTTTTCCAGATGCTGCCGGGCAATTGCAACCGCTATAACCTGTTTGGCTCCCGCCTGCCGCAAAAGTGTTGCGGCAGCACGTATGGTCGCACCGGTTGTAATAACATCGTCAACCAATAGCACCAGCCTATCCTTATAAAGACCGCCGGCCAATTCAAACATAGTGGCTGCCTGCCGAAACCGCTGCTGACGCGAAGCGCCAACTTGCTTCGTGTTACCAACACGCCTCAGTAACGAAGCATAGGTGAGCTGCTTTTGTTTTGCTAGGGCCCGTGCTAATAATTCGGCCTGATCAAAACCACGCGCGCGCTGACGCCGATTTGTCGTCGGAACATGCGTTACTATCGTTTCTTTAGGAAAAACGGGCAATATATGCTCCCACGCTCTCGCAATATCAGTTGCCGCTTGGCGCACATGCTCATATTTCAAGAGTCTCACAAGCTGCTTCAGTTCGTTCTCATAATTACTGATGATAACGGCATGGCTTATCGGTGAGTGGGCATAGCACTTAGCGCACAGCGCGTAATCAACAGTTGGCAACTCGCAGTGTAAGCAACGAGAGAACTGCTCATTAATTAGGTCGGGTGCACAAATCGGACATAGTATGTGGCCTTCATTACAACACATAATGCAGTCGTGCGGTGCGATGTTTTGAAACAGTTTCTCGAGTATCGTTGTCATATACACATTATAAAAGCATAGTATTGCAATACTTTCCAGCTTTTCGCTATAATGAACCCAGTAATTCCTAAATGTGACCACACATAAAGAAGGGAAGTGGAGGAGTATGGCACGAGGACAGAAACCTAACAATGACGATTTGTTGATGGACAACGACCTGGCTGCTGCTTTTTTGAACGATGATGATTCTGCTGTTGCCGACCCCGGCAATCAAGCGATGGTACAGCAAGAAGCGACATGGGAAGAAGACGAAGCGGTTCCTGGCCAATTGGCCGTTGACGTTTACGAAACTGCCGAAAGACTGGTTGTGAAAGCCCGTACCGCAGGTGTTAATAAGAGTGATCTTGATGTCAGCATTAGCGATGGCGTGTTAACCATTAGCGGCATTCTTTCAAGCGGCGATGAGGGTGAGGTAGAGCAGTGGCATATTCAAGAATGCTACTGGGGGCCTTTCTCGCGTACAATTGCCTTACCGGTGCAGGTGAAAGAAGAAGAGATCGAAGCGGTTCTTAAAGATGGTGTCTTAACCATTAGCTTTATAAAAATTAAGCAAGAGCAAGCCCGTAAGATTGAAATTCAATAACTAAAACGTAGTTAATAAGAAGATGCGTCTAAAGGCGCATTTTTCTTTGACTATTTGCGGCGGCAGCTTCGTGCTGAGTAATTAAAAAATTCCGCTTAAACGGAATTTTTTAATTTTACATACAAGCCAATTATACGGCTGTTTCGCCACCCTGCAAGAAATTAATAACAAAGCTACTAATACCAAAGGCCAAGAACGCCACAACTAACCCAATAATAGCGTAAAGAATGGTATTTTTGGCCGCCGTGACAGCACTTTGGTCACCACCTGAAACTGCATAGCGAATACCGCCAATAATGAGCATAATGAGCGAGATAACACCAATCAAGAAGATGAGAATACCGGTGACTCGCTGAAAGAGCGAGTTGTCTTCACCGAAAAGTGGATCTCTTGCATTAGTTGGTGCAGCACATTCAATACCGCCCGAAATTGAGCCCGAAGTAGGGTCACAGGCCGCCTGCACGGCAGCAGGCGTCGCCAAGCCCACCGTGCTAAGCGCCAAAGCGGCAACCAAGCCAGTGCCAACGGCAATCTTTTTTAACCATGTTTTCATGTTAGTTCTCCTTCTGGTTTATGTTGGTATTGTATCACTTAAAACGATGTTGTCTAGAAGCCTGTGCTTATTATAATCGGTCGGCAATAAAACGAGCGATTCCATATGACATAAAGGCCACCACCAACCCAATCACCGAATAAAGAATCGTGTTTTTGGCACTGGTAATTTGGGCTTGGTCGCCACCAGAGGTTGCATAACGAATGCCGCCAATAATAATCATAATGACCGCGATAGCTCCGATGATGAAGATAAGGATATCAGCCACCGCCCTTAGCGTATTCTCAACCGAGTTGCTACTACCGATAGCACAGCCCACTTCGCCCGAGACCCATCCGCCTGCGCCTTCGCAAACTGCTTGTTTTTGGCTATTAAGCTCAGCGGCATGCACGGCGGCAAAAGGCATAAAGGCAATGAAGCCGCTTACTACAAAAACCACGAACATAACGCTTATTGTGCGTAAGGCAAAAAAACTTTTTTTCATTTAAATATTCACCAATACAAAATTAATAATACCGCCGGCCATCATTGCAATAACCAACCCAATCACCGAATAAAGAATCGTGTTTTTGGCACTGGTAATTTGGGCTTGGTCGCCACCAGAAAGGGTATAGCGCATAGCACCGATAATAATCATTAAAAGCGCGATTGCACCAATAACAAGCAGTAGTGTATTTATAATGTTGGTCCATATACTGTTAGGGCCAAATAGTTTTTCGTCGCTCCCCTCACAAATAGCAGGAACATGTTCGCCGGTTTGAAGCCCTTCACATTTAACAACTTCAATCGCTTGAGCCGCAGGAGCAGCCCAAAGAAAAAGTGCAGCTACTATAAATATGGCGGCCGAAATTTTTGTAAATAATCTCAAGCTTCGTTTCATAGCTTTATTGTATGCTTTCGGCAGTAAATTGAACAATAGTAAAGGCCGACAACGCCAGAACAAGCCCAATCACAGCATAAAGGATAGTGGTTTTAGCTTTCTGAATTTCGCCAGTTTCGCCATTAGCGGTAATGTAGCGAATCGAGCCAATAATGATAAACAGCACCGCCAAAGCCCCAACAACAGTAAATGTGATGGTAATAGCGTTTGGCAGGGTTTGATCATCAACCGGCACTTGCGGTAAACCGATACTATCGGGTGTTACTGCTAGGGAGTGTAAAAATTGTTTCATCATATTAATAAATTTGCGCTACTGTATTAACAATTGCAACCGAGGCAATACAAATTGCAAGGCCAACAAGCGCGTTAATGATAGTTGTTTTTGCTTTCGACAACTCACCAGGTTCGCCCTGCGCCTTAATATATTTTATACTGCCCCAAATAACAAAGCCAACCGCAATATACCCTGCCAGTTTTAACAGCGTGTCAATTAACCAAAATAGCAAGCCTGTTACGCCCTGTAGGCTATCAAAGTACACTCCAACACCTTCGCGGCAAGGCAGGTAGGCATCCCACGGCTGAATAGTAACGTATAGCACACGGTCGCCCGCATTGCATTTGTCGGCTTTGGCAGCATAAAGAGAACCGGGTGCAATCAGCCAATAAAAGGCAATAAGTAATGCCCATATTCCTAACCATTTCATATTGTTCAGCCAGTGCAAATCATAGGTTTTAGACATTCGAGAAAAGCCCTCCTGGAATCAAGAAACTTATAAGCGTCGCCGAGAAAATAAAGAAAATTAGGGCAATAATTGCGGTTCTAATAATTTTTATACCCTTTTCAGCTTGACCGGCGTTGTCGCGGGCGGTCATATAGGTTAGCCCCCCAAATATAATAGTGCCGACGACTCCCGCGCCAACAATACCAGTCATAACACGAATGATGGCATAAATATAAGCTAAGGCAAGGCCCTCTGCCGCCACCTCGCCGTCTTTACAGCCAACATCTATTGTAATTGGCACATCGCCACAACACTTTTGGGTTGCCGAGGGGGTGCATGAAGCTTGAGCGGGCGACGTTTGTATAAAAACCAGCGATAGTACCGCTGCCAAGGTAATTGTTGCTAAAAATAGAGTTTTTGCTAGCTGTTTCATTTTATTACTAGTTTATTTTTAAAGTATAGCACAGCCACACACTAGGGGAACAGCTTTACAAGCTTGCAATAATAGTGTAAAATGTAAATTGTACAATACCCTAAGAATCCCCCCGTGGTACAAGAGGAGCAAACAATGATCAATGCAGCACAGCCAAGAAAAGGCCCAGAAGATTACTCTGATCACAGCAGAGGAAATATCCACGGAGATCTGCGATGGCCCACCGTTGACAGCGACGATAATAATCCTAACACGGGCACGCAACATGTGCAACTACCGATTGTAGAACGGGGCCCTCAAAAAGAAAGTAAGAAAAAACGTCACCTTATAGTTGGCGCTGTAGCTGCTGTAACGTTGGGCGTGATCGGTGGTGGCAGCTACGCACTCGGTAAACAAGGGGGAGGTGACCGCAACCCCGGCGAAATCGTGAACCCTGAAACCCACAACTCAGCCTCTCAAACCCCCGGCACTGAAACTTCTGAGCAAGTTGTGACGACTTCACCCAACGTAGATATCGTTACTGGCGAGCCAGACCCAAGCGAATCATTTACATTGCCACCCCGCCCTGAAGAACTAAACAAAATCCCCGCACTAGAACAAGGAAAGTTAACGGTGACCTACACCGATGTATTCCTTTCGGAACCATTGAGTTCAGAGATGACCTTCGAAGGTCGTAAATCTTCTTTCAAGGGCACCTTCCTTGGAGGGGAATGGAAGCTTTATAAGAGTAAAGGGCCATCCGATACTACCCCAGACAGTGAGAAACTCCCGACCTACACATATAAAGACGATAAAGGTGTGGCTGCTCGCACCCATCTTACCCCTATTCTAGATTTTATGCGCGAATGCGAAGATGAGAACAATGATAAGCCTTGTGCCTACAAGACAAAAGTTACACGCCCTGATGGGGGTGCGCCGTATCCTACTTACGTAAGATTAACAGACCCGACGGGTCAGATACCAGACCAACAGGCACGTATACGACAAACGGTGACAGTGGGTGCAACTATTGAGATCAGTGGCTATGACAAAAAAACCGGTGAGCCAATAGTAAGCACAACCATCCCTGATCTTCCATTGGCAGATATTCATTTTAAAGATAGTCAGAATAAAGAACACACTTTGTGGATCTCGCCTCCGGTGGATAGTGACTAGACGAGACTGAGCCAACGATACGCTACGTCTCGACTCACTTATTCACATCAAGCTACAAATGGTTTAAACTAGCAGTATAATGCTAGCGCTCAAAAAAAGCTTATCGGTTTTTATAGGTTTTTTTGTAGCGTCCTTCTTTTGTGCGCTTTTTTTGCCAGCTGCCACACCGGTGTATGCCGATGGTGAAAAATATCGGTATCTTAACGCTGAAAAAACCAGAATTGAAGCTTCGGGTGGTAGTTATACAAAATCTATTTTTCCGCCCCAACCGCCGGGCACAGCAAAATACACTTTTGAAAAGTTCGATGAAAACGACACTAAAGTTTATTATCATGCCCTCGTTTACAACGGCATGCAAGATGGTGAAGTTTGTCAGGGTTATTATGACATAGCCGTTAATAAGAGCGACAACAAGGGGAGCCTCGTAAAGGTTTCTTATTTAGAGGGTTCTGATATTTGCCAAGCGACTATCGACGCAAGTGTGCAGAAAATTATGAACCAGTTTAGTAAAAACTTCACCGTTGAAGCAGCGAACGCTGGCGGCGGTACCCAGCAGCCCGAAGCTCGCTGTGAACTCGAAAGCCTTGGCTGGATCATCTGCCCGATATTAACTATTTCGGCCAAGATTGTAACAGGCCTCGGTAACTGGTTGAACCAGCTTTTATTTTTAGATCCTTTAACTATTCCGACCTCAACCGATCTTAACACCGTTGCGCCGGAGTTGCAGGCCCGGGTGGCAGCTTTTGTGGTGTGGCAAAATATGCGTAACTTTGCCAATGTGTTGTTCTTGCTCTTCTTTTTGTTTGCCATTTTCTCAATTGCCACCAGTATGGGGCTGAGTAACTACAGCATTAAAAGAATTTTACCGAGGGTGATCATTGCAGCACTGTTAATTAACCTTTCGTACTATATTTTTGCCTTTGCCATTGATGCAACGAACGTTATCGGGAGGGGTATGTCGAGTTTGCTCAACGTACGTATTCCGTCGGCACCCGAGTTTGGCAGTGAGGCGGGCGATCTGGGGCTGTATGGCATTGCCGCAATTGCTGGCCTTACGGGTTTAGCCATAACCGGCACACTTGCCGCCATACTTATTCCGTTTGTTATTGGTGTGGTTATTGGCCTGCTTGTGTTGCTTTTAATGACAATTTTGCGTGAAGTGGTAGTAGTGTTCTTGGTTGTGCTCTCGCCCCTGGCTGCAGTATTATGGATATTGCCGAACACTGAAGGCATGGCAAGAAGATACCTCACCTTTTCGCGTACCATGCTGTTGATTTACCCGTTTATGATGGGTGCAATTGCCATAAGTAACATTGCCGCACAATTAATTTTGGCCATAGGCTATGCTAACCAATAGGAATTATATATGGGTGACCAACTAGTTATTTATCAAGCATTCGCCGCTATTGCACAGGTTGGCATTATTGGTGCAGCCGCCCTTGCTTCTTTTGCCACCTTTAAGGCACTTGATAAAATTGGTATCACCAATGCCAGTAAAGGTCTTATTAATAAGGGGAGGCAGTGGGGAAAGCAAGTTGCCGATAATTCGGCTTGGCGCCGTGGCCGTGAAACGCGCAAAGCAACCAGGCAAGCTCGAAAATCTCGAAACTTTGCCGGGAACTCAGTGCGTACAAGGATTGCCGGCGGGGTAGGTATTACGCCCGGCCAACGAGAAGCACGGCAAGCCGTACTTCGGCAAGCCGAGCGAACCGTGCGCCATCATGAAGCCGAAGAGGCAGGAATTTTTGCTGAAGAGTTACGGCGCCGTGGGCGAACCGGGGATAGTGAGTTAGAGAACATCGCTCGAACCGGTCACGAGCCAGCAGAGCGTCGTGCGGCTATGACATTGCTTGCTGAGAATGGCCGTGTTGCTAGCTTACGTCGGCTACAGCAAGGTGGTGTAGTAAATGGTAGGCCCGTTCCTGCAATTGCCAACGCTGAAGACCAAGAAAGTCTTCGTGAAGTTATTACCGGTAATGCTGGCCGTCTTTACGGCAGGGCCCCTGATCTTAACCCCGGTAACCCAGCTCCATTTGAAGGCGCTTCCGCAAGCGACCTCTCTTCATGGCACCACTCAACTATTAATGCAGCCCTCGCCCAATCCCAGGGTGATCCCGGTTTACGTCGACAACTCCAAGATGCCTATCAAGAAGCCTGGAATAATGAAAATCTACGAGGTAATTTCACCCCTGACGCAATTCAGGCACTTCAAAATGAGTTTGGCGCCCTCCCTATCAATCCGGCAGGCGCCCCAGCAGGCGGTGGCCCTGGCGTCTTAAACGTTCCGCATGGCGGTGGCGGCGCAGCACAGCCAATTGCAGTGCCGCAGGGGGTAGCCAACCCTAACCCCGCTAACGCTGGGCAACCAATACAGCAGCAGGGTGCGGCTGGCGGTAATATTAATACTGGGCCTGGCGCGAATACGCCTCCACCTCCACCAGCTGGGGGTGGCGCAACACCTCCGACGTCGCCCCCGACCACACCAGCAGGCCCGTAATAGTTAATTAGAATACCTCTTTAAGAGGCTAGGAGAAGCATTGTCAGTTTATAAAGTTCCACAAGACGTTGAGGCTGAAGATAAGCTGCTTGGGCCGTTTAGCTTTCGGCAGTTTGTTTATTTAATTATTGCGGCTGGTTGTGGATTTATTACTTTTTTACTGGTGCAAGCGCCGCTGCCGGTGCCGTTTTTTAGCATCCCCCTTATACTGATTGCGCTTGGTTTTATCATAATTGCCCTGCCGCTTCGCAAAGATCAGCCAATGGAGCTGTATGTTTTGGCATTGCTGCGCTTTTATTTAAAGCCAAAACGACGCATGTGGCAGCCTGATGGTACAACTACAGGAGTCATTATTGATGCGCCACATGTCATACACCAGCAGCTCACAAAAGACCTCACCGAAGAAGAAGCCGCGACGCGGCTGTCATATTTAGCCCAGATTATCGACACTCGCGGTTGGGCCGCTAAGGGCGTGACGATGCCAACGGCTGCAAATTCTTCAGTGAAATTAACCGTCGCCGACGAGGCCGGAACGGTTGAAGATGTGCTCGACGAAAACACCAGCCTGGCTCGTTCACTCGATAGCCTGATTGCCAAACAAAAAGAAGCATCACGCACCGTCGCTGTAGAAAAAATGCGAACTACCAAACAAGCCCCGCCGCAACTTTCACCCGCTCCGCAGCCAACAAACACCGCTATGCAACCGCAATTTGCAACCGCTGCCGATGACAGCACATTTAAAAATGTGCATTACAACCCTTACCCAACCATGCATCAGCAGGTTATCGACCCTCACGGCCACCAGCCGGCCCCTCAAAAACAAGCCGAAGAACAAAAACCAACCATGACACCACCGGTCTCGCCTGATATAATGAGATTGGCAAATAATAACGATCTTAGTATCGAAGCAATTGCACACGAGGCTCATCGCCTGCAAGAGAGCAATGACGAAGTTGTTGTTTCGCTTCGATAACAGAGTATCGTTTAACTTTTAGGGTGGACTAGCGATACCAATGAATCCTCAATCACCAGAAGGACAACAACCGGGCCCTGGGCCAGTTATGCCGACTCCGCAAAACGGCTCAGTTGAAGAAAGCCAGGTACGGCAGCTTGCCAGCGTTCCTGAGGCGGTTGCCCCTATGGGCTCTCCGCTGCAGCAACAGGCCGTGCTTACACCAACCCAAGCAGCCAACGAACCGCAAAAGCAGGCAGCAGCCAAAAACCAGCCGGTGCGTAACCCCAACACCTCACAAAACGCATTGCTTATTACCGAAATTCGCGACGGCATGGCAATTATGAACGATGGCAGCATGCGCAGCGTTGTCGCTTGTCTTTCAATTAATTTCGATCTCATGAGCTCGCGCGAGCGCGAGGCAATCGAGTATGCTTATCAGAGTTTTTTAAATTCACTTTATTTTCCGATACAAATTATAATTCGCTCACAACGGGTTGATATTGGGCCATACCTTGAACGCCTTAATAAAATGCGCCGCGACCAAGATAACATGCTGCTTGGGGTATTGATGGACGATTACATCAACTTCATCGATACAATCTCGGCCGAAATTAATATTATGGACAAATCATTTTTTATTGTGATGCCATATTACCCAACCGGAGATTTAACGAGCGCAGTTAACACCAGCAAAAACCTTCTCAGTAATTTGTTTGCACCACAAAAACAATCGGTGGTACGAATTGAAGAGACGACTTACCAAAAGGCAAAAGACGAAATGCAAAACCGTGTTTCAACCGTTATCAACGGCTTGATGCAGATGGGCATTCAAGCGAGCAGGCTCGACACCAAGCAGCTGAGCGAGCTTTATTATAATGTGTATAACCCCGACACCGCCGTGCGAGAACCCTTAGGCAATTTTGACCCAACCCCGGCTATTGTGGTTCGCAAAGGCACCGGCGAAGCACCGCAACCCCACCTAGAAAAGGAAAACTTGTAATGGCCTTCAGCAAAAAAAAGAAGAAAGACCCGGTTGATATTGCCGCCGAGCAGCGCTTACGCGAGCAGCAAGAGATTGAGCAAGAATTTCTAAAAGGTATCACCACGCTTCGCGATTTAATTGCGCCGAGTTCAATTGAGTTTCAAACGAGCCACTTTCGGCTTGGCACAAAATATGGCCGCACACTCTATGTGTATGGCTACCCACGCCAAGTGTATACCGGGTGGCTGAGCCCGCTCATTAATATCGATGAAGTAATTGATGTCAGCATGTTCATTTACCCGGTTGATAGCCAGGTGATACTCAATAATCTTCGCAAAAAAGTGGGGCAGCTTGAGGCCAGCATTTCAATTAACGCCGAGCGCGGCAAGGTGCGCGACCCAGCCCTTGAGGCGGCAATTCAAGATGCTGAAGAACTGCGTGATCAGCTACAAGTTGGTGCCGAACGCTTCTTTCGCTATGGCCTTTATCTCACTGTCTATGCCGATAGTCTCGATGAGTTGCAATTTGTACAACATAAGCTCGAGACGATGCTCGGCCAGCAACTGGTGTTTAGTAAAGTTGCCACTAGCCAGCAAGAGCAGGGATTAAATTCGACACTGCCGCAAATGACTGACCAGCTGCAAATTCGCCGTAATATGAACACCGGAGCGCTTTCAACTAGCTTTCCGTTCACCAGCGCCGATCTGACGCAAGAAAAGGGCATTCTTTATGGCATTAACATGCATAATAACGGGTTGGTTATTTTTGATAGGTTCAGCCTAGAAAATGCCAACATGGTGGTGTTTGCTAAGTCTGGTGCCGGTAAGTCGTACACTGTAAAACTTGAGGCACTGCGCTCAATGATGATGGGTGCTGAAGTGATTATTGTTGACCCCGAAAATGAATATCAGCGACTGTGCGAAGCAGTTGGCGGGAGCTATATTCGCTTGAGCCTGAGTAGCGATACCCGCATTAACCCCTTTGACCTACCGCGCGTTATCGACAGCGACGACGCCGAAGACGCCTTGCGCGCCAACCTTATTACACTTCATGGGTTACTGCGTTTAATGATGGGCGGTGCGCAGCTGGCGGCCAGTGGCTCTTACATGCCAGCGCTGAGCCCAGTTGAAGAGGCCGACCTTGACCAAGCACTAATCGACACCTATGCCCGCGCCGGTATCACCAGTGACCCCTTAACGCATAATTCTCAGCCACCAACCATTAACGATCTTTATGAAACACTATTACATATGGGCGGCAGTGGCCCGCAATTAGCACAGCGACTGCGTAAATACACCTCAGGAACGTTCGCTGGGATTTTCAGCCAGCAAAGCAACGTTAATGTTAACAATCAAATGGTAGTGTTTAACATTCGTGATCTTGAAGACGAGCTGCGGCCGGTTGCCATGTATATCATCTTGAGCTACATTTGGAACAAAACCCGTAGCGACCAGCGCAAGCGCCTCTTGCTGGTTGACGAGGCCTGGCAGCTGATGAAATATGATGATTCAGCTAACTTTTTGTTTAGCCTTGCCAAGCGTGCCCGCAAGTATTACCTAGGCCTTACCACTATTACGCAAGATGTTGAAGACTTTATGGGTAGTAAAATGGGCCGGGCAATTGTGGCGAACGCTTCAATGCAAATACTCTTAAAGCAATCGACCAGCGCGGTTGACGTTTTGGCCGAAATTTTTAAACTTACCGACGAAGAAAAGAAGCGCCTTGCGCAGTTTCCGGTTGGGCAAGGGCTATTTTTTGCCGGCCAAAGCCATGTTCATATGCAAATAATTGCCAGCCAAACTGAGCACTCGCTTATCACCACCAACCCGCAACAAATTAAGCAGATTGAACAAATTGCCCAGCAGCAGTATGATGTACGCAACCAACCAACCGCATCTGTTGACCAAGGTCAATACGGCGACATTAGGTAATTATTATGCCGAGCAACTCAGAAAACGACAAATATAACCCCTCGGCACAAGAAGCCGAGAAAGATCTTGACCCAGCTCGCCTAAAAGAGAATGCGGCCGGCCAAAACGCAAGCGATAGCGCCAATGAGCTAAGTGATGCTGAGAACAACCCAACCGGGGTTGACGGCCAGCGTGATGCAGCCAGCCAAGAAGAAGCGCCGTGGAACACCCGCCTCGGTGGCAAAAATCAAAAAAAAGGCAAGGGCAGAGGCAAAATGAGCAAGCGCAACAGGCGTATTCTTCTTGCGGTGTTTATGCTGGTGGCTACTTCAGTTCTCGGCATGGCTGCCTTTTTCATTTTTTTGCCGCTTAAGATTGTAAATGTTATGGAAAACCTAAAGGAGAGTGCCTCAAACTTGGTTGAACGACCAATCGAGAAACGTTTCAATTATCTTCTTACCCGCTACATTGCCGGTAAGATTGTCGCCGGCGAAGACACTAATGAATTCGACCGTTATGTGTGCCCAAGTGGTGGCATTGCCTGCAGTGTTTTTAAAACCTGGCAATTAAACAGGTTTGAAGAAAAACTCGGGCTTACTATTGAAAGTAACCGAACCGGCAATGGCAGAGCAACCAGCTGGAAGGTAACCACCAGTGACGGAACGGTTATTGAAGGTGATGGCGGAAATTTTGATGAAATTGTTGAGGAATTAACGCGAGAGATTGATGGCACCCGTGCAATGCGAGCCTGGCTGAAAGAGGAAGTAAACAGTAAAACCAAGCGCTATAACGTTTATAAACGCTATGCCATGCGTAAAATGCTCATGCGTAAATATGGCATTACAAGTTGGCGTGGGCCAGAGAAACTTGAGAATACATACGATAGCTATACTGAGTATAAACAAGCTCTGAGAACAAAGTTCAAAAAAACCCTTTCACGCGTTTCTTTGGGCCGGGTGCTTAAGCTTTCGGCAAAGCTCATCGGGTGCTTAAATAGCGATTCAAGTACCTGCAAAGAGCTACAGACGGATGAAAACCCGCCGCCAGACAAGCCAGAAGATGATTCTGGCAATGAAAGTGACAAAAAGGGGCGTGAGGCAGCAAAAGAAGGCCAAGCGGCCATAGAGAGTGAAAGTTCAGATATTAACGTTGAAGACCTAGTTGACGAAGCCGCTAATGGAAGCAGCAATTCTGACGAAGTAGCGAAGCAGCTGCGAAAAATAGTAACAAAACGCATCCTTGCCGCCGGTGTAGCTGGCATTGGCATTATTGATGTGTTGGCGGATATTGTCGAAAAGATCGATCAAGGCGCTGTAAACGCCATGGCCGAACGTAAAAACGAAGTTGCCTACATTGGCTATGCCACCGAGTGGGCTACAATTGTTGATAAACTGAAAGAGGGTGATCTCGACCCCGAAACAGCCCAAGTAGCCGCCGAGCTCATTGAAAACTACGAACGTAGCCCGCTTGCCCAGCATGAGGCAAGTCTCGCGCAAGATTTAGGCAAGCCCGGCCACGAAGTTGAGCGCGACTGCGACGAAGACGGCACTATTGAGAAGCTTCAGCCATATGAGTATATTTGCGAGAACAAAAAAATTACTTATGATCACACCGCCTTTATAACCAGCTGGCCAGCTTGGGATAGCGTTGTAGTGCCGATTGCCACAGCCTGGAACAATAGTGTTGGCGCCGTTTTTGACTTCTTTAACGCCATTGCCGGCGGTATTCTCGACGCCGTAGGCTTTAACCGGCTAATTGAATGGGTTCTTGAAATCACCGGCCTTGCCAGCCTGGCCGAAGAGGTGATGGAAAGTATTGTCAGTACCTTTCTTGGCTCACCAATTACCGGTGCCGAAGAAGATGCTGACGCCTATGATGCCATGAGCATTGGTGTGAAGGGCATGTTTAACGGCATGATGAAAAATGGTGTCGACCAAGAGGGCAACGGCATGGGCGCCGCCGGCAAGGCGCTCACCTATAGCGAACTTGGCGAGATCAACAACGCCGCCGCTCGTGATAAAGAAGAAGACTTCAACAACCAAAGCCTCATGGCCCGAATATTTAATCCGCAGCTGACTGGCTCGGCAGCAAATACGCTCATTGCCCGTCTGCCAAGCAATTTTGCCAGCTTTTTGCACGCACCTGTTGCTAACCTTTCGCAATTAGCAGCACCTTCTGCTGGTGCTTATCCGTATAGAAATGAGAACCCTGCCGGGTATGTTTTGTATGGTTACGCCGAGAATAGCAGTGTCTTTACCGCCCCGCCTGAAGCCTATACCGAAGAAACCTGCAAGCAATTTGCCGCCGCCAGAGACGCCAGCTATGACCGCCGTGATGGTGAAATTTCACCACAATACCACCTTGAAGACCCGTGCGCACTCGAGCGTGTCGTACGTATCTCGGCAACTGCCGCATACACCGACGAATTTGATGATGAATTTAAGCTTTACCGCAACCAACCCACCGCCCAAGAAAGTGGCAGTTTTACCGGTCAGCCAGGGCAAACCATTACTAAAGGCAAGGGGTGGTCGCTGCAAAATAACACCGACTATTCAGCCACGACATGCGCCGCCGGTTCAACCGAAGAACAAATATACACTCATCCTAAAAACGGCTATAAGATTCGGCTATGTAAGGTTAACGAAGGAGGCCCGATTGTCACCTCACTCGTTTCAGCTGCGGTCGTAAAAATGGTGAGTGACGCAAAAGCCGCCAATATTGCCCTGGCGGGTGGTGGTTTCCGCTCTTATGAAGCACAGATTGCAACCCGCAAAGCCAATAAATGTCCCGATGTTTACAGCTCGCCAAGCAATGCCTGCAGCCCGCCAACCGCCCGCCCGGGCGAATCTGAGCATGAACGCGGTTTAGCAATAGATATTAGCAACGGCGGCCCTGTTGGTATAAGTTCACCGCAATTCAACTGGCTACAAACAAACGCAGCAAAATATGGGTTTTATAATCTGCCATATGAACCATGGCACTGGTCAACATCAGGGAACTAAACTATGAAGAAATACATTATTTTATCATTCTGTAAAAAAGGCTTCCTTCTATTGCTGGTTTTGCTGTGCGGGTTTACCAACTCTGTTGATGCCGCTCTCGATAGCTCGATCGACAAAGATTCTGTCTTCTATGACGATAAGTTTGTTGAATGCGGCGGCCTCGATAGCGGCACAAATTTCACCGGTGGTGAAATCCCGAAGTTTGTCTTTCAGTTCTTAACTGATCCCACTCGTGGTTTTACCGACTTTCAAGCGGCGGGAATTATGGGTAACATGAAACGTGAATCGGGTATTAATCCGGCGGCAATCGAGGATCTCCGCAAAAGAGGAGATGACCTAGGCCCGGGCCACGGTCTTGTGCAGTGGTCATTTGGGCGCTGGGATAATCTGCAAAAATACGCCACAGAACGAAAAAAAGATTGGACAGACCTCGGTGTTCAGCTTGATTTTCTATGGCTCGAGCTTAACAGCACCGAGAAAAAAGCTCGTGATTCAGTGAAGGCCTCAAAAACAATTGAAGAGGCTACCGCAGCCTTCGAAAGAGACTTTGAGCGGGCTGGTGTGGTAGCTTTGGCGGAACGCATTAAGTTTGCCAAAGAAATACTCGATCTTTCCCGTGATTGGGGTGGCCCAGGCGCACCCGTTACTGGCACTGCCGGTACAGTGCAGTGCGCCGACGCTAGCAGTGGTAATGGAGCTGTTGCCGGCAATATTATTGCAACTGCCCTAAACTACTCATGGCCAGATAATAAAGGCCACAAAGGGCCCAATAGCGCCAAACCAGAGTATAAGGCCGCCTGGAATGGCGCAAGCAATATGACCGACTGCGGTGCCTTTGTGGCAACGGTAATGGTAAAGAGCGGTGTTGACCCAAACTATCCACCAGTTGGCACGGCTATTCAAAAAAAATATTTGCTTGACCACCCCGAAAAGTATAAGATTACTCACGCTCCAAAAAATAGCAGCCAATTGTTGCCTGGTGACATTCTGATCTTCAACAATGGCGGACCTACCGGCCATACTATGTTCTATGTTGGCCCACAGCCCGGTGGATACATTACGGCCGATGCCTCACTCGGCGATCACACGCCACAGCTCGGCAGCCCAGGCAATTTAACATGGATGCTTTCGCAACCCAATGTTATTGCAGCAACGGTAATTAAATAGAGAAGAATGATGAAAAAAAGTACTATTATTGTCATTATCACCATCGTCGGCGCAGCACTGTTGGCGGTGATTAGTTGGCAGCTTTATCAAACGTCAAAAATGGGCACGCTCACACTCACCGTGACACCAAAAGATGCAATTGTTCGAATAGACGGCCGACAGGTTGCCACCTGGGAGTCAACCAGGCTCACGCCTGGCTCCCATAAACTTGAGATTTCTCGTGATGATTTCGTGACCCAGGCATTTACGGTTGAAGTTGCTGGGGGTAAAACGACAACAAAAGAGATCACCCTACAAGCAAACAGCGACAAAGCAGCCGCCGACTGGCAATCGCAACATCAAGCCGAATCTCTAAGAGGAGAGGCTGAGGCCGGCAAAGCCATTACTGAAGGCGGCGCTAAGGTGACCGCCGATAACCCTATTCTCAACCGCCTGCCTTATGCAACATCAACATTTCGCATTGATTTTGGTGTTTCAGAAAAACACCCGAATGATCCGAATGCTGTCGCACTTTACATTACAGCCGATGGAGAGGCAGGAAAGTCACATGCGCTGGCCTGGATGCGCTCACAAGGATACGACCCAAGTTCACTTGAGATCATATATAAACAAGGAGGCTTCGGCGATTAGCCGATGTAATAAAATGTTTACTACCAATAAGCAGCGAACAATGGTCATTCTCGTGGCTGCAATATGCGCGACAGCAGTCATTCTAGGAATAATCACCCTGATCTCTAGCAATAATAATCGCCGAACTGAAGCCGATGCCGTTGCCGAACAAAGAGCAAATACGAATATTGATGCCGGTATTACTGAGCTATTTAAGCTTGGTGTTACTTCTTATCAAATTGACAGCATGAAGAATGGGCTATACCAATTCGCTCAACATGTCGATAAAGATATTGCAAAAATGACCATTAATATTGATAGTATTGATAGAATTACCAGCAACAAGGGTGAAGTAAGTGAAGATTATGTTATTTATACGATAGAGCTCGATGACAAACAGTATAATGCACACGTAAACCTACCGGGCATGTCGTCGGCGCAGGTCATTATTTCTGAAGGTGAAACACAAAAATTTGATTCTGGGGTCATAGATCTTGCGGCTCGAGGCATCGATCGCTAAACTGCGGCAAGTTTGATTGTATGCGCCTTTGCATGTAAGGGCAGAGCCTCAACCGCTGCGGTTGTCAGAATAATTTGAGCATGATTTTTTTGCAGCAACTGCTGTTGCCGGGTCTGATCAAGTTCGCTCATAACGTCGTCTAGCAGCAATAGTGGCGGCTGCTTTCTGATAGCCTCAAGCTCGCGCATTTCTATAAACTTTAATGCCAACACGATACTGCGCTGCTCACCGCGCGAAGCAGTTAATTCAGCAGGCTGGCCGTTTAACAGCACCGAAAAATCACTACGATGCGGGCCAATGGTTGTATGTGTGCGAGCAATATCAAGCGCACGATGTTCTTTTAAGACATGGAGGTAAGCTGATTCCGAATGGGCGTGACTGGCTATATAATGCAACCGCACAGTTGATGCCTTGCTGGCTATCCGACTATATTCTTCACTAAAATACTGGTTGATTTTTGCAACGATAGCGCGCCGATATTCCTCGATAATACTAGCAAGCTCGGCAAGCGAGACATCCCACGCAAATAACTGGTCATCAAGCGTCTGGGGGCTCAGTGTGGGCGCTCGTTTTAAAAGGTTATTTCGCTGCAATAAAACTCGCTCATAGCGGCGCAGTAAGCTGGTGCCATCTTCATACCACTCAGCAAGCAGCGTATCTAGATATGCCCGGCGACGAGTTGGCGAACCGGTGAGCATGCGCAGGGTTTCTGGCTCGAACAAAACAACCGGCAACCGAACGTCACGAGTGATACGTTTTTTATGGGTACCGTTAATAAAAAACTTCTTGGCAGGTGTCTGCTCTAAAGCATAGCGCAGTGAACGTTCATGATCATCAAAAGTAGCATCAACACGAAACCATTGCTGGTTGTATTGCAGTAATTGCTTGTCGCTTACCCGGAACGAGCCACCAGTTGCCACCACATAGATCGCCTCTAGCAGGTTGGTTTTGCCAATGCCATTTGGCCCAACAATAACATTAACACCGCCATTAAACGTAAACATTGCCTGGCTATATGAGCGAAACTGTTCAAGATGCAGGTGATGTAGCGCCACGAGCATCCTAACTTTTCAGAGGCATGATAATGTGCTTATAGCTGTCGTCTGATTTAGCAACCAGCACACAAGGCGAAAGTTTGCCGCTGAACGAGAAGGTAAGGGGTGATTCATCGATACAGCCAAGCGCCTCAATGAGATAGCGTGAATTAAGCGTTACTTTTCCGTAGGCATTCACCTTGGCCTCTGCCTCAGAGGTGTTTTCACCCAACTGTGAAGCAATTGAGTGAATTTTTACACTTGATTCTTCGCTTGAAGCTTCGATTGTTACACCACCCCCGCTGTCGCGCGCGAATAAGCTCGCCACTTTTGTAATGCGATTAAATGACTGTTTGTCGATTTCTACGGTTGTATCACTCTCGTTTGGAATTAACTGGCGATAATCAACAAAATTGCCGTCGATTAATTTAGAGGTTATTTCAATATCGCCCAGCAAAAAGCGCACTTGATTTTCGTCGAGCAAGACACGAACGGTCGCAGCTTCATCACTCATTACCCGCACGACTTCCTGAAGGGTAGTGCTAGGAATAATAGCCTGGAGCTCATTTTTATAGTTATCAACAAGGCGCTTTTCGGCCAAGCGATAGCCATCAGTTGCCGCCATATAAAGCGCGCCTTCATGCATATGCCAATAGACACCGGTAAGCACCGGCCTAGTATCGTCATGTGATGCTACGAGCACTACTTGCTGAATAGCGCGCTTCAAGTTCTTAGCCTCTAATTCTAACTCATGCGTAGCGGTAATGGTTGGCAGGGCAGGAAAGTCATCTGCCGGCATACCATTAATTTTCGAGCTGTAGCCTCCGCTTGTAATATGCAATGTAGTGCCTTCAAGTTTCAGGTTAACATTGCCGGCAGGAAGACTACTCATAAACTCGCCCATGAGTCGTGCGGGCACAGTGCACGCGCCCTCGGCTTCTACTTTGCTACCAATGTAGGCAGTGATGGCGATTTCAAGGTTGGTGGCTGCTAATAAAAGCCGCCCCTTATCGGTTCTGAGTAAGATATTGCCTAGAATAGGCAACGAGGTCTTGGCGCTGGCAACCCGGCCAGCAATGCCGAGCGCTTTAGAGAGGTTTTCTTGAGTGACGGTAAGCTTCATAGTATCGTATCCTTCTATTATTATGAATAAATTAACAAAAACTTAGTAGTAATAAGGGGTGGGGAAAGTGTGCAAAAACGCTGAAACCAATCTGTTAATTCACGGTTTTTCACTGCGCATAACAACGTGTAAAAGGTGCGATGAAGGCGGGAAAGAATAAGAGAGTTACGCACAAGTTGAATACCCATCTTACGAATGGGCTGCCTAGTGGGGAAGAACACACACAATTTTTCCCCGGCTTGCCTCACAGTTTGTACACATTCTCTCCACCGACTACCCATACAATCGCTCCCGAATGCTCGCCACCTGTTGTCGAACAATTTGGTCGAGTTTGATATTTTTTTCAATCTTTTCAACTGAATGAATGGCGGTTGTGTGGTCTTTACGGCCAAGTTCGTGGGCAATGCGCGGAAAACTAAGGTGCAGCTCACTTCGAAGCAGATACATAGCGATCTGCCTCGGTGTGACAATGTGTTTGTCTCGCTTTGGGCTCATTATTTCTTTTGAATCAAGCTGAAAATGCTTCGCAGTTTTTTCAATAATTTGCCGTGCTGTCACATGGTGCGGCCGGTTTTGGCGCATGCTACCAAGAAGGCCTGTGGCGGTTTGCACATCTGGCTCAGCGCCACTCATTTCGCAATAGGTCAGCAGTTTATTAAGCGCCCCTTCAAGCTCTCGAATATTTGTTTGCACGTTCGTGGCAATGTATTCAATTGTATCTTGGCTAAGCTGAAGATTATTTTGCGAGGCTTTGGTTTGCAAAATGGCACAACGAGTCTCAAAGTCGGGTAATTGAATATCAACTGCCATCCCCCACTCAAAACGGCTGCGCAGGCGTTCTTCAAGTGTCGGAATACTCTTTGGTGGTTTGTCAGAGCTAATAATTATTTGCTTATTAGCCTGGTGAAGGGCATTAAAAGTATGAAAGAAGCCTTCTTGGGTCGCCTGTTTACCGGCGATGAACTGAATGTCGTCAATAATTAAAACGTCAACGTTTCGATAGCGGTCAGCGAAGCCCTTTTTCTTGAAACGAACATGATCAACGTAGTCACTCACAAATGTTTCGCAGCTGGTGTAGAGAATACGAGCATCGGGGTTACTATGCTTAATTTCATTACCAACTGCTTGAATCAAATGGGTTTTGCCAAGTCCGACACCACCATAAAGAAAGAGTGGATTACATTTTGTGCCCGGGTTTTTGGCGGCCGCTTGGCTGGCGGCGAAAGCGAGCTCATTGCTTGAACCAACAATAAAATTATCAAATGTATAACGCTCATTGAGACCGCTGGGGTTTTTCGGGCTCAGCTGAATCGTCGCAACGGGTGCTGCTTTCTTCATAATCTCGTTGGTTGTTTCTTGAGGTGTTCGCCGCCGTGAACTGTTACTAATAACATATTCAACTTTTGTGACTTTGCCCGTTTGTTTTTGCAAAATACCAAGTATTTGGTTGTTGAATTTTGCTTGTAATTGCTGTTTGGCGAATATATTAGCGACCGCGATCGTAGCAGTGCTGTCACGAACTTCTACTAATTCTGTATGCTTAAACCACGTCGCAAAACTTGCGCGTGAGACCGATAATTCGATTTCGCCTAAAACACTTTGCCATATGGAAAGTTCGTTCATACCCTCTACTTACTTCTCTACCCATGCCTATCGTGAGGCACCTTACACCTTTTGTACCCTTACTATACCGGGTAAGGCCACTTTTCCACAACCATGACCGTTACTTTTTTATTACCGCTATTAGGGCGAAAGTTTTACACAAAAACTGTCTATATCTGTAAAACTGTGGAAAACACTTTGCCTCATGTGGAAAAAATGCTATGATAACTCCCAGTAATTATGACAATCTGATAAGATAGAGGATAGTATGACGACATTTAGAACCCACCAGCCAAAGACTCGTCGCCGGGCTCGCAAGCATGGCTTTCGCCACCGTATGCAAACTCGTGCGGGGCGCAATGTCTTAAAGGCTCGTATCCACAAGGGCCGCAAAGCTCTGACGGTATAGTTTGCTAGACCTGGGCTTATAAACCAGCTACTCTAACTATATGTTAGCCCGTAGATATCGCTTTCATGGCTATGGAAGCTTACAATATTTATTTCGGCACGGAAAGACCATCCGCGGAAGATACATCTTGCTGCGCTATATTAAAAATGAGCGACGCCCACATGGGCGCATTAGCGTTATAGTGAGTAAAAAAATTGCCAAATCTGCCGTTGTGCGCAACCGCATCCGCCGTCGTGTCTTTGAGGCGATTCGGCTGCAGCAACCTCGCTTTGAAGGTGCCCACGATCTCGCCTTTATTATCGTTAGTCAAGATATCATTGACAGTAAAAGTACTGAGCTTGTAAAGGATATAGAAACAACTCTACAGCGTGCCCGAATTTGGCATTCCAATCGTAGCCAAACAGATTGACGCATGATATACTGAAAATAATATGAACGTGTTTGAACTACTTATCTTGCAGCCTATTTTTAATGTTTTAATGTTCCTTTACGGCATCATACCGGGTCATGATCTTGGTATTGCCGTTATTCTCTTTACGATATTGGTGCGAGTTGCATTGTGGCCAATTGCTAAAAAACAGCTGCACCAGAGCAAGCTAATGCGCCAAATTCAGCCGCAGCTCTCAGTTATTCGTAAAAAAGCAAAAGGCAATAAACAGCTCGAAGCCCAGATGATGATGGAGCTTTATAAAGAAAACGGCATCAGCCCTTTTGGCAGCATTGGCCTTCTGTTGATTCAGCTTCCCGTTTTTATCGCACTCTTCAGTGCTATTAATGTTTTTGCGCACAGCCGGGCCGATATTACTAAATATACTTACGATTTCTTGCAGGCTATTCCTCACATCAAAGAGGTTGTTGCCAAGCCAGACAGCTTTAACCATATGATGTTTGGCGTGATTGATCTCACCAAGAGCGCGCTGAGTGCAACCGGGTGGGTGGCAGTGTTATTCTTTGTGCTGGCGATTGCAACTGCAATTTTACAGTTTTATCAGACAAAGCAGTTGATGCCGCAGCCAAAAGACAAACGCCGCTTGCGCGATCTTCTGAAAGATCAGGCAGCTGGCAAGCAGGTTGAACAAACTGATGTCATGGCAGCAACAACGCGCCAAACCATGTTTATTTTCCCTGTACTCATGTTTGCAATTGCAGTTACTATGGTCGGTGCACTCGAACTTTACCTATTCGCAACTACGCTGGTTGGCTATTTACAACAGCAAACAGTGCTCGGTAAGGATACTGAAGAAATGGAGGAGCTAGCGGCTGAAAAAGATGCTCCTGCGGCAAATAAAGGTAAAAAAACCGCTAAAAGCCGTGCTCAATCTGCCAAAACTGCCAAAGTCGTCCAAAAACCTAAGCGGAGTAAAAAGAACGCATGAACCGAGAAGAATCAATTGCCTTTGCCCAGAAATACCTAGAAGATATCCTTGCTTTCTTTGGCCTTAACACGGTTGTTACTGCCTCATGTGAAGATGAAGTTATTGAACTTTCTGTTCCCTCAACGCATCTCAACGGTTTCTTAATTGGCCAGCAGGGGACAACCCTTAAGGCCTTGCAATCTGTTATAACAATGGCACTGCGCAATAAAGAGGCTGAGGTTTCTCGGGTTAGTGTTGATATAGCCAACTATAAGCGCCACCGCGCCGAACAACTTGAAGAGCAAGCACACGAATGGTGCAAGCAGGTACAAGAAAGCGGCGAGCCGCTTCACCTGCAGCCAATGAATGCTGCCGACCGAAGGGTGGTGCACCAAGTTGTCACAGAATATGGCTCGCTTGAGACGGCTTCTGAGGGTGAAGGTCGTGATCGCCATGTGATTATTTCTAAAATAGAATCATAGAATAACTACGTTTCCCTATTGTAGTTATTCTATAACGCCTGATTGTAGACTGCCAAGGTTTGTTCGGCCATGCGTCGCCACGAGAATTGCTTGGCACGTAAAGGGCCTTTTTTACGAAGTGATTTTTTGAGACTGTCATCAGTTAATACTTTTTCGATTTTGCTAGCCATGTCTTCGGTGTTATGGGCGTCAAAATAGAGGGCAGCATCGCCGCATACCTCGGGCAAACTGGTGGCATCACTGCTAACAACTGCCGCGCCAGCCGTCATTGCCTCTAAAGCAGGAAACCCAAAACCCTCCATAAAAGAGGGGCAAACATAGGCCTCGCAGTGACGGTAAAGCCAGGTTGATTGGGCATCGCTCACAAAACCTGTAAAAGTAATGTTTTTATAACCTTGTTCGAATGCCCATAATTCATCAGCTGTTCGAAAGGCATCTTTTTTGCCAACTACAACCAGCTCAAGGTCAGGAAACTTCTGCAAAAGTTGTTGATGGGCCTTTATGAGCCCACGGTTATTTTTATAAGGCTCAGCTCTGCCCTGGTACATAATAAACCGTTTATTCTCAAAGATTTTTATGGGCTGTTCTTTGTCTAATAGAATACCGGCTGCTTCGTGGGTAACGGTGACTTTCTCATGTGGAATGCCACTAAAATCGATCAAATCTTGTTTGGTAAACTCCGATGGCGTAATGATATGAGTACTTTTGTGAGCGACCTTGCGGAGAAGCCAGCGAAAAACGTTCTGTTTAATGTGAAAGACGAAAGCATTCATATCATCTGTTTCGGTAATTCGTATAAGAATAAGATCATGAATGGTAGTAACGGTCTTACCTTTGTAAAGCACCGGCTGCTGGGGCATACAAAAGTGTACTAAATCTGGCTGTAGCTCATCTAAAAAACGCTTGAAAGCCAGTTGCTCAGAAAAGCTATAATCGGCGAAATCAGCAACCCTCACATTGAAATTCTTTTTCGTTGGCTGCCAGTAATGTTCGTCGCTTGCCCGCACCAAAACAGTAAACTCGTGCGGAGAGTTGAGCTGCTCCAGGTGGGTAATAAGCTGTTTTATGTAATTACCGGTGCCGCTACTAATGATTCGTCCGTCGATAACAATATGTGCCATGTTATTTCTTTCTTCTTACAAATGTATCACGAAACTTACGCAAACCAGTTTGGTCGGGTGGCAAATCTGGCCAGAAAGAGGCGTAGAGAGTTTTATTGCTGACAGTTTGTAGCTTTTGTATCTTTTTTCGTTCGCGCCACAGTGCTTGCCAGCTTAATGTAAAGCTCTGTAATAAACCTTCAAGGGCCGGCTGGCCGTTGCCGCGCCGAATGGCATTGCCCAAAAAAAGTAGGTAGGCGAGCAAAAAACGTGGGAGTATCTTCCAGATTAGACCAAAAGGAACATTCTTCAGTACAAGCCGGGGATAGTTGCGAAACGCCTGCCGAATAGAAAAGCCAGGCATTGTTTTACTGGTTTCGCCCTGGCCATGGTATGTGCGGGCTTGGGGGGTATAAAACACCTTCTGCCCCTTTAGCTGCGCCCGAAAACTTATATCAACATCTTCGTAGTAGGCGAAGTAATAATTATCAAAAATGCCCAATTCTCTAAAAAATGACGCTCGGTACATGCTAGCGCCACCCGAAGCCCCAAAAACATAGCCGGCTTTCGGTGCTTCTATGGCGGGGTGATCGCGCGTTCGCGGAAACGGCAATCCCCAAACTGAAAACCAATCACCCGTGCTATCAATGGTCTTGCCGTCGGCGTGCAGAATAAGGCTCGTGGCAATAGCTACCTCGGGCTTTTCTTCTAAGGGCTGCACCAGTGCGCCTACCCACCCTTCTTCAACCACGGCGTCGTTATTAAGCAGAGCGATATAGTCAAAATCATGCATCAGGGCAAACCGTATGCCGGCGTTCACACCACCGGTAAACCCAAGATTATCGGCATTTGTCAGGGCGATAAAATTGGAGTGTTTTTGCGATAGTTCTGCTAAATATGAAGCCGTATCGTCATTTTTTGAATTATTATCAACAACAATAACTGTATAATTTTTATAGCTTTGCTTCAATATACTTGGAACAGAACGCCGTAAATGCCGGGCACCATTAACAGTGGGTATAACAACAGCAACTGATTTTTTCATTTATTTCAACCGTCATTTAGATTATACTAACTCTAGTATATGTCACTGAGGAATATTTTTAGCAAGCGAAATCGCGTACTGCTTCGCGAACTTGTTATTACCGATTTTAAGCTTCGCTACCAAGGGTCAGTGTTGGGCTATCTTTGGTCGCTGTTAAAACCGCTGCTTTTATTCGCGATTTTGTATGTTGTTTTTGTGAGGTTTCTGCGTTTTGGTGCTGATATTGAGCATTTTGCTGTTATTTTATTGTTCGGTATGGTGCTATGGAGCTTTTTTACCGAAGCGACCAGCCAGGGTATGCAGGCAATAGTTGCCCGAGGCGATTTAATTCGAAAAATTAATTTCCCTAAATATATTATTGTTATTTCGGGGACAATCTCGGCCCTTATCAACCTGGTGCTGAACCTTATTGTCGTCTTTGTATTTATTTTGATTAATGGTGTCGACATAAAGCAGAGCGTGCTTTTATTACCATTTAATATTTTAGAGTTATATATTTTCTCTCTGGCTGTTGCTTTTTTATTGGCGGCTTTGTACGTTAAATATCGAGACATTAGCCATATATGGGAGGTCTTCTTGCAGGGGATGTTTTATGCGACGCCAATTCTCTACCCGATTAGTATGGTCATTAAAGAAAGTGAGCTTGCCGCAAAAATACTCATGCTGAACCCAGTTGCGCAGATCATACAAGATGCTCGTTATAATCTGATATCTCACCAAACCGAAACGATTGGCCAGCTTATTAGTAATCCTTATATTATTGCGATTCCGTTTACCCTAGTCGCAGCAGCGATACTTTTTGCCAGCTGGTATTTTAAAAAGAACCAAAAATACTTTGCGGAGAACGTGTAATGGGTGAAGAGCTAGCAATTGTCGTTAAAGACCTCTATAAAACATTCAAACTTCCTCATGAACAACATAGTGGTCTTAAGCAGGCAATACTCTCTATTTTTAAGGGCGGCAGGGGCTACGAAACACAAAAAGTCTTGAACGATATCAACTTCGAGATACACAAAGGTGAGTTTTTTGGTATTGTTGGACGAAACGGCAGCGGCAAAAGTACGCTCTTAAAACTGCTCGCGGGGGTGTATACGCCAGACAAAGGCCTTATTCAACTTAACGGCTCGCTCACACCATTTATTGAGCTCGGCGTAGGCTTTAACCCAGAGTTGACCGGGCGTGAAAACGTTTTTATGAACGGTGCACTGCTCGGGTTTGACAATAAAGAAATGGAAACAATGTATGACGACATTGTCGAATTCGCCGAGCTCGAAAAATTTATGGATCAAAAACTCAAAAATTACTCCTCTGGCATGCAAGTACGCCTTGCCTTTTCAATTGCCATTAGAGCCAAGAGCGATATTTTGCTACTAGATGAGGTGCTGGCAGTCGGTGATGCAATATTTCAGAAAAAGTGTTATGAATATTTCAAACAACTGAAAAAAGAGAAAAAAACCGTTGTATTCGTCAGTCACGATACGAGTGCTTTGCAAGAATATTGCGACAGGGGGGTGTTGCTAGAGAACGGCAAACTACTGAAGATAGATAAAATCGATGCCATTATTGATGAATATATCGACATTTTGAATACGACAGAATCTAACGATGTAGCGGCAAAAGATGAGGCCGGCGTGCATCATATAGGCACTGGAGGTATAAAGATTACAAATGCTGACATTTTGAATGGAAGAAACGGTTTACTCACCGAAGAGGATGAGACGTTAGAGATTGAAGTTGAACATTATGCCAAAGAGAGCATTGACGATCCGATATACGGGGTGACGATTTACGATTCGTCAGGGCAACGTATATTTGTCGCAAATAATATGTGGTCACAAAAAAAAGTTCCCACCGTGACTAGCGGAGAGAAAATAGTGGTGAGCTGGTCGGTGCCAAATATTTTCAACTCTGGATCCTACAGTGTTACACCAGCCGTTGCGGCGAGCAGCGGAGCTGTCGTACTCGATCAAGTTGAGAATATCATGAGTTTCAAAGTTCGCAAGCGGCAAATTAGCAATGCCTATACGAATCTGGATTATAAGATGAAAGTACGGTCAAAGTGAGCTTGTTTGGCAGGCCTGGTCATCTATCATTTAATAAGCGTGGGTATGGTATCCTAAATACGATAGAGGCACCCGGCTTTCAATCAAGGTATGGATTAATGTTATGAATTTATACAATACTGCTGATGTTTCTATTGCAGTGAAGCAGCCATTATAATAGAAGGATATATGTCACAAAAGAACAGAACTGTACAAGAAGCGGCCGTCAACGTTGATAACGACGTTGATGAGCGTATGGTACCCTCGAAGCACAAAGGGTCGGGCATATACGGGGAACACATTGCGCGTTACATGGCGGCAACTGACATAGTGAAGGGCAAAGATGTGCTCGATATAGCCTCAGGCTCTGGCTATGGCACTGCACTGCTTGCCAAGCAGGCTAAATCGGTTGTAGGCGTCGATATCTCAAAAGAAGCGATTGAGTTTGCCAATAAAGAATATCCAGCAAAAAACATTGCCTATAAAAAAAGTGATGGAAAGACCATACCCTTTGCAGATAATACATTTGATGTAGTGGTGAGCTTTGAGACAATCGAGCATATAGACGATTACGATTTTTTTATGGAAGAAATAAAGCGTGTACTGAAAGATGATGGCTTGTTTATCTTATCGACCCCAAATGAATTGGAGTTTGCTGAAGGAAATCACTTTCATCTTCACGAGTTTGAGCAAGACGAGTTGTTGGAACTAGCTAAAAGATACTACAGCAATGTCGAGCCTTTTTTTCAATCAACCTGGATAGGTAACCTTATTGGCCAGAAGGCAGAGATGATGAAAGAATGGCAAAGGGAAATAATTGTGCAGCAACTTGAGCCGATCGAGCAGCGACAATTCTTGTATTTTTATTTTCTTTGTGCCAACCGGCCAATAAAAGAAACGGTCTTATCGCGCTATACAATCAGCCAGCACTCGAGTGATAGATCAATTCAAGAAAAGAACAGCTTAACTAACAAGCACATAGCTAATCTCGAGGATATTATTGAGGCACAAAAAAAAGAACAGGCCAAGCTTAATCGTCTTATTGAAGACTACCAGCATGAACTGAATGCAGCAAAATCTAGTGGGCTGCGGAAAGTGTTAAGAAAGGCCAAAGCGGTACTGCGCAAAAAATAACTGTTGCCTTTGGTGGGCGAGCCTTTTGCGACTTACAGTTGTTTGACTATTTTACTAAGCGCATCGTTGAGGGCGGTTGACCAATTGTCGTTAATACCTTTTGATTTTGCATTTTTAATTCTTTGGCTATAAGAAATGGATGCGGCTTTTTTTATGGCACCCGCCAGAGACTTGGTGTCGATGTCTGATGTAATGATGTTCTTTGAGTATTTTTCAAGATTCTGCTTATTGGCATATTTCGTTGTTACGACGCTGGTTCCGGTTGAGGCGAATTCAAGCGTGGGGTAGTTGGGGTGAGGCGCCATCATCAGTGAAACGGCAAGATCCACTAACTTACTGAACTCGATATATTTTTTCATCGGCATTTTACCTAGGTTATGAATAGTAACACCACTGGTGAGCTTGATAGCGGGGATATTATCTTGCCCTGCCATGTATACTTCCCACTCACTTGTGTTAATAAAGCCTGCCTTAAATGCGTAATCGATACTGTTAAGGGCGCTGAAAAATAAGTTCCGATGCACATCGGGGCGGCCATATAAAAACAACTTTTTCTTTTCGCCTGGTTTTTTCTCTGTGGCGAGCCCGCTTTTAAGGCGCGACACCGCTGGCTCAAACCATAGCCCATTAGTACCACTAAAGGCTGCATAATTTCGTTTTTTCATGAAATCATACATTAATTTTGTATTGCAAAGAGGAATAAAATTATTCTGTTTGTAGGTTGCTTCAGCTAACACATATTGGTCGCTGTTATTATAAAAAATTGGCTCAAAATCTTGAATAAGATATACGAATTTTTTCTTCAAAGGGAGCTGACTAATAAGATGCGCGTCCCACCAGGCTGACGCAATAAAAATATCGTCGGGGTGCATACTCACGTAGCCGTACACATTATAGGCGCGATCTGCGACGCTAATTACCTTTATGTTGTCGTTAGGGATATCAAGCCCTTCTTGTTTGAAAAAATCCGAAAGATTCGATGCATGGCCAGTCTTGAGTGTTTGTACCACGCGTAACTTGCGTTTTTTAAGCTGGGCAATTCGGCCGGCAACTACTAATGCTGTTGCTGTGCCTCCATAGAACGACCTATTATCTAAGCTCGGTAAAAATAAGGTAACAGAGGGGGTTGAGCCTATGGCAGGTAGTGCTGGATTCACGGGGGTGATGTGGGGAATCGTATTGTAATAGATTTTCTCAAGGGGAATTGTTTCGTCTGTCTTGAAGCTATAATCAATGCCGTCTAGTATCCGGGTGGCTTTGTTTTCTACCTTCGTAGTGATAGAAAGCCCTTTATGAAAAAGCTTTGCCCCAATATGGGCGCTTTTTCGTGCGCTGCGAATAATAAAATTTTTCATTCTCTATGCTCCGTAAATTCGAATTTTTTTGGTAATCTCCGGCAAGAACGGATCTCCTACTTTTGGGTCGTAAGCGGTAATATAACTCAGGTACGACCAATAGAAATCATTATAAGAGATAGAAATTTTTTTACGTGATTGGCTTTCTTTGTGAAGAATATATCCGCCAGCTACAAACCACGTTTGATACCCTGCCTTGTTAAGACGAATGCATAGGTCGACATCACCGCCTCCAATGATGAATCTTTCGTCGTACATACCAATCTTCTCGAATTTCTCACGCGTAATAAGGTTAACGGCGCCCGTAACGGCAGTCATTTTACGATCGATGGTGATGTCATACGGAAACTCTTCTTTATTGCTTCGATCAAGGGCTGCGCTATAGCGTTTGGTGATGTACATATGATCGGCCATACCCTCTGGCATAAGAAACACACCCGCATGCTGGATGGTCTTCTCGTCTCCGTAAAGAAGCAGACACCCCGTAATGCCAACATTTTTTCGCTGTGCCTTTTTATACATTTTCTCAATGAGGCCTCTTGACGCGGGGCGAAGCTCGGTATCATTATTGAGGAACATTATAGTCTGGCCGTTTGACTTTTTGACTGCCCAATTGTTCATTTTTTGATAATTGAAAGGGTGGTTGTATTCTAGCACTCGTATAAGCTCGGGGTATTGCTTTGCAAAGTGGCGGACATTTTTTAGTTCGTCGCTTGAAGAGTTGTTGCTAACTAAAATAATTTCTTGTACCTTCGGGCCATATTCTAGAAAAGAGCGGACACAGTCGAGTGTCATTTCACCCTTGTCTTTAAATGGAATAATGACACTAATAGTAAGGCGGGGCTTTGTATTCATACAACCTATATCTTATCAGAAAATTATAGGCTATTACCAATACGAAAGGTGCCCAGCGCTTTTATGGGGAGTGGCGCCGTGTTTGAGGCGTTGCCACCCAAGTTATTGTAGGTTGCCAAGGAGCCTATAGGGTTCATTTCGTTAGTGTTAACCTTGAATATGGTGCCGTTATCAAATCGAATGAAGCTAATATCACTAGTGCTGCTCATAATAACTTTCGTCATGTTGCCGTCGAGGGGCATAATTGCACTTTGGTTAGCAATAACACCGGCAGGAATTTTTCGCAGGCTGCCGTCGGGCAATACGACATGTGCAATATTATTTACTTTGACAAGATTATAAAACACCTTAATATCGGCAAAATCTATCTGGCCAAACGGAGCCTGTATGACGGTGTCGCGCCAGCGAAGCACCGAATAAAGCTCATTCAGACTACCAAGAGCCCATAAGTTATTGTCGGCCCCATAAACATACATCGCGCTGCTATCAGTGGGCTTAAAGACGCGGCCAGGAATCATGTATAACTTGCCAGTCGGGTATGCCTGCGAGAGCGTGCTAGGGAGCTTCATGATCTCAGAGTCAGCATAACTAAGCCTTAAGTCGGTCATGGTGGGAATAGGGCGAAGCGTACTGCTTTTGAGTGCCATGATTGTTCCGCTTGGCACTGCCAGCGCCTTTGTTTCGTCGACAGTTATGTCTTGCTTGGCGGCAACCATCTCTTTTACTTGGGTATACGAGGTGATATTAAATGGAGTGCCCGACAATTGAGTATTGCTCAGGTGGAATTGATTGTCGCGCCCAACCAGCGAAATAGCGCCGTTATTACTCACGAGCGTTTTCAGCAGGCCTGATACCGACGGGGGGTTGTTGTTATAGCTTGATGATGAATCAAGGTAAGACAGGCCTTGAGGGCCGAGCCAGCTCACAAATGTTTCATAATCGGGTATCGCAAAGAAGGCATTATCACTGTATAAGTAGATACCGCTATTTGAAGCGAACTTTACAAATGTTTTATTTTGCGGAAGTGATACATCAAATGGGCGAATGGCGTTTGTCCAGTTGACAATAGGCGTCGAGCCAGCCAAAGAATAGCCTCGCTCAATGAGAGCTCCGGGGTTTAAGAAGTGTTTTTTCTTGCCGTTTTCCATAAGGTAGTAGCCGCCAGAGAATCTCATGATCGGCTGTAGTATACCCCCGTTGCCCAGCAGGCCGGAAATCTCAGGGCCGATGACCTTTTCTGTGTTCGGGTTCCCGCATTGAAGCCCCCAGCGTGTGCAGTATTCTCCGCTGGCAATACCATATTTTTTGCCGCCATCAGCAAGAAAAACGGTATTATCACCTGGCACCGTGAAGATAGTGTTGAGCATACCGCCATCGGCGATACTACTAAGATAGGCATCGCTCACCACGCTCAGTGGTGCCGATTCTAGGCCATAGGCATATAATATGTCACCACTCGCTATCGCATATTTTTTATTATTAGTTAATAGCCAATAGGTAGGGGAGCTGGGGGTGCGGACGATTGGTGATTGGCGAGAATTGCCAAACCAATCTCTGAAATAAAGAAAGAAATTGCGATTGCCATATGAGCTACAACCATCCCCTAGGCCATATTCGGCATTAAGGGCGGCCTGGTTTGGCTGGTAGGGCGTGTAGTTGTAGAGTGCCTGGGTGGCTCGGTTCTGAATGTATACATTTGTTCCTCCGCAGCCACCATTTGGGTGCCACTGAATGAAATTATTACCGACAACATACGGTGTATACCAAGTAGGGCTGGCATTCATGATGGCTCGATACATTCGGGCTGCCCAGCGTATTTGGTTAGTGAAGCCATAATAACTAGAGTCGCAGACGCCTGGTGTGCTGTCTGGGCAGCCATATCCCATGGCCGTACGGTAGCGCCAGTTGGCTGGCTGGTTAGCTGTTACCAGCCCAACTTCTTTTTGCAAAACAACAATCAGAACCTGTGGATTTATTTTGAATTCTTGGGCTGTGTCGTAAATAATTTGCGCGGCCGAGCGGCCGCCTTCATTGAAGTTTTTGAGACAAGGCGCTTGGCCGTCGACACAGTAAACACCTTTTGAATTAAGAAAGAACTGAATGTTCGAGACACTCATTGTACCGTAATCTGCAAAGACGCCATCGTCGATAATGCGCCCCGGATTGAAGTCGGTAATGGGCTGAGCATCTACCTGCTTAGAGAAAAATGCAAGCGAGATGATCGAGAGGAGCACCATAACCATCGCCATACCTGCGAAGCGAACCCCTTTGTATTTTAATTTTAGTATGCTCATAATTATATAACCGTTATATCTTTTGTCTCACTACCCTTAAGGGTGGCATTTTCAAAAGTGAGGGTAGCGCGCCATACACCGTCAGGAACATCAGAAAGCGGTATATCAAAACCTTTGCAGGTTGCTGAACTTGGCAAGGCTTGTACCTCGGCCGTTTTCGTAATAACAGAGCTACCATTTTGAAGCACAAGCGCGCAAGTACCACTTGAAATGATCGAAGAAATGAGCGTACGTATCTGAAGCAGACCGTCATTTTGGTTGACGCTACTGATGCGAATAGCGACAATAGCTTTGCCGCCATTTGGATCAGGAGTGGAAGCCGGTGGGCGCTCACTACCAACCGCGTTCGGATTCTCGCCCGAATGTGAGGCTTCGTCAGTCTGTTGCTCGATAGCTTCACCGGCTTTTATTTGATCAGACGTGGGTACGTCACCATAATTGTGCGTTGTTTTAATAATAGGATTCCAGCCAAAGAAGGTGCCTTTAAACGCAAAAAGGTAAGTGGCCAGCCCAGCCAATAGAATGACAACCGCAATACAGGCGATAAACACACGTTTTTTGTTTTTATTTTGATGCTGAATTTTCATAAATAACCGTACTCTACCTATAAGTATAAGCACTTTTGTGCAATTTTTCAACTATTTAGTCAAGAAATACAGGTAGACGATGGCATGAGGCGTGCCGGTGAACGTTCCCAAGAAGATACCAGCGCGTTCTGAGAAGAATTGTAAGTTGTAATTTTCTCTGCTTTCAATACCTCGGGTATTAAAAGTGATAAATTGGATTCCTTTTCGGGGCTCGACGCTTGCCTCGAAACGGTTGTTTTTATTATCTTTCACTATAAGTTTATTAGCTTCCCCGGTTTTATTGTCAACAGGGACAACAACGGCGCCCAAGCTGCTTTCGCTGACTCCGAAATAAGCAGCGTTAAATGAAAACCTAGCTTTATGCGGCACCGTATTCATATGATTGAAATCGGGCTTGAAGATATTCGTGTCGTGAGTTGCGGCATTGCACTTTGTTCTATGTGCGTACAACCAGTTAATGTCATGCATAAATACCGGCGTGGGTGAAAGCGGCAGGCAGGTGGGTAAGTTTTGGTTGAGATCTTGCCGGAACGGTTCGATAGGCTTTGTTGATACACCGGCACTGACCGTATCGATAGGCCTATAAATAATAATCAATAAGATAAGCGATAAGGCAATCGGTAGATATGGTGCGAATGTATGCTTATTCTTCTTCATATATACAGCAAAACTTTCTATAAGCAGAAAGAAGCTTATAATGAGACTACCGCTAATCACTATCTCTCGCTGACTTTTATGGGTGAAGCTGTATAACTCTTGAAAGTTATGTATGCCTGAATAAACGGGGAAGTCTGGTGCAAGCACATAGGTATACACTCCAAACAGATACACTGCACCAAGCGTAGAGGCCACCCAAAAGCCTCGAGTTCGCCATAGTAGCGTGAATAACCCGAGAAGAACGAGGTTTGCGACGCCAACGACCCACAGCGAGGCTGGCATAATGCCGCATAGCTTTAAGAGCGATACACCGCTGCCGGTAAATATGCCGCCAATTGTATCTTGAAGTGATATAGTGGCACTCTCGACCAATTGGCGACGATCGTTGAAGATAATTTGAAATGTCTGAAGGGCGGTGCCAAACAAGAAAATGAGTGGCCCGACCCATTGCTTGGAGCGAATTGCCCGTATAATTATGAGTGGGATGATGGCCAAGAAGGGCTTGCTAAGAGAAATCAGTGCACCAAGCACACCCAGTGAAATATCGGCCTTCAGTGGTAGCTTCTCGCGGCTTAAGTAGATGAATAATAGCGGCAGAAATGCCAAGTACCAGATGTTAATAAATGAGAAGCTTGTAACATCAAACAAGATGGCCACAGTGGCGAGCGACAAAAAAATACGAAGCGTGTCGCTGGCGATCAGTATGCGATTAAGCTTCAACGCAAAAAGCGAGGCCGTGAGCACGCTAAAAGAGATAACAACGGCTCTATAAAAAATATCAATATACCCAAGCGGCATGCTAAGCGCAACATATGCCTTGGCAATAAAAGACGGCACAAGGCTGAAGTAACCCGCCCAGTTTTGGGCAATTACCTCTGACCACCCTAGGCGAACGGATTCATCAAGGTACTCTGCGTAACTCTCAGCCCAGGCGTCGCCCGACGTCACAAAATTATTTTGAAAGACTAAAAGATAGAAGAGTATGACCGTGCAAGAAATTACATAAGGGCGCTTACGTATCGTCGTCTGTATAGTTGAGTAAACTTTGCGCATAGTTGTTATTTATGAAAATCATAAAGCGGAGCAAAAACGATATCCTGCTGCGATTCTTGTTTGTCGATCGTCAACCTGCCGGCAGTGTAAATGTGTGGCTCAGAAAGCTGCAAAGCAAGCGGGTCAAACTGAGAGGAATGAGGCGGCGACAAACCAAGGCAATAGGTGCGATTTTTCGAATCGTTTATTGCCGAAAAGTATGCCCGATAATACGAGCTATCAATTGATAACATGGGGAGCTGTGCCGATCTAACGACCGTACGGCAGTCTTTTTCGAACAAGTGCAAGGTATACTGCGAGTTCCTCAGCGAATTACCAAAGTTAGACAAGAATATTTTTATACCGTTTAGCTTCTGTTGGCCGGCGACAAAGGTTTGTTGTAGTTCTGAATTTTTTCTAATTGTAACAAACTTATTTTGAAAGGTTCTCAGCCCGAGCTCTTGAGTGTCAAGCTGGTAGCGAACATAAAGGTTAGCCGTGCAGAGGCTCTGGCGGGGAAACACACCTACAAAACCCTCGTTAGGGCCGGCGGGCGTGTACATATATACCCGAATTTTTGCTTTGCCTTTGTCTTTACACTGCACCAATGCTTGATCGGTTAAAGTTTTAATGTGATTTTCATACAGCCCAGCGTTCTTCCAGATCGTGTCATAAACGGCAACGCCTAGCGCGCCGGTAATAAATAAAAATGCAACCGCCACGCTAACGAATACTCGCGATAAAATCTTCTTCTGTATGAGGGCTCCAAGAGCGAACACCAGCAGAACAAGCGGAAGATACATGCCAAGTGTTTGGGCAAAAAAGAACTGGTCGGGCCCGCTCCCATTTCTGTTGTAATGAAAGAAAAAATCAGAAACCCCAGGGCGATTAACAACAAACAGCAAGCTCGAAACTATCGCCGTGTATATACCAAAGAAAAAGACAAATTTTTGACGACCCTTTAGCGCTATCCAGCCAGCTGCAAGCAGCATAATTAATAGCACAATTATTTTAGTATCGCTCATAAACTGATTAAGACTGTGTGTTATGGCATAGACGAGTGTGCGGTTACCGAATATTTCTATTGTTTTACTAAAGTCATAAGGAGTATCAAGATACCCACTTAGTTTTGGTATGCCGTTTAGCATAACGTAGAGAAATTGGGGGATTAGAAGCACGAATACGCCCAGCAGGCTAAGAGTCGCCTTGTCTTTTAAGATACGTTTGAGCGATGCAAAAAAACTATGCCTCTTTTTATGCGTAACGAAGATTTGAAGAACGGGCCAAAGTAGCACCGGCAGCAGAAGATATGTCACACTGCTGGTGTAGGCGCACACAAGCAAAATTGCATCAATGAGAATGATCTTTTTTAAAGACAGCTCCTTCCAGAAGAAGAAGCGACATAGAATTAAAAGAAAGGCCAGATAAACAAAAACAAACTTCTGATTACCTATAATGCCAAATATGGCATAAGGCGTTTGAGGTAGAGGTAAAACGGCACAGAGCAGTATTGTCACCAAAGCCTTCAGCCTGCCAAAAACACGGCGAAACAAAAGATACGGCAAGCAAATCACCGCCGACATGAAAAAGATAGCAACCCAGCTAAACAGCACTGGCAGCGTCAGAAGATCGCCACCAAGCAGCGCATTCACGAGCATTGCCACATGGCACAATAGGTAAAGGCCAACAATGAAGTATCCGTTAAAAGGGGTAAAAGTAGCCGCTAGCCAGCCCTTGTCAAAGATATGCTGTAAGTATACGCTGCCATCTTCACCATAAAAATTTGGATACAAGATAAGATTCGGAAAGCGCCAGGCAAAAAAAGCCGCCAGAAGGCTGGTGATAACAATGTAAATAAAAATATCACTTTTAAGAACGGTAAGGATTTTTGGTGGAATAGGGAATTTTTTTAAAAACGCCACTTTCATACTTTTTCACGGTATATAATTTTAGATCTGAACAGGTAGTTCCAGAAAAACGAAAAAAAGATAGACAAAACCTTGCCGATAAGCGGGTATAGCAGCAAAACCGAGACGCTCACATACACAACACCAAGCTGTATACCGAGCCCGACAATGCTAGCAATAAACACCATCAAGAATTCTCGTAACGGGTGATGAACTGAGGCACCGAATACAAATAACCGGCTTGCTACCCAGTTGAGAATGACGGCAAAAATAAAACTGGCAGTTGTCGAAAAATACGAATCTTCGGTCACAAGGTAAAGAATTTGAAAGACGGCAAGCTCAATAAAAACAATTATCACCGCAGCCACGAAATATTTAACAAGCCGTTTGTTTTTTAAGACTTTTTTTACCATCTCCATTCCTTCACTATACGATATCGTATTTTTAAAGCAAACGTTTCAATATAAGGTGTTTTTTTAGTATAATAGAACCGAAATTTGAGAGAGAGTCGCAAGCTAATAGGTGCTTATAACTTCTGATGGATATTAAAGGATTTTTCTTTGACTTAGATGGGACGCTTGTTGATACGCATGAGTCAAATTTTCGTGCCTATAAAAAAGCGATCGAAGATATTAAGGGTATAGGGTTGGGCGAAGAGCTCAAAGACTACATTAAAGCGGGCGAGAGTTCGGCTGCATTCTTGCCACGGCTTTTACCAAAGGCTACACATGACGAAATACGAGCAATAAACCAACGAAAAAAACAGCATTATCCTGAGCAGCTTCATCTTTCACAACTTAATAAGCGCCTTTTCGCCTTTTTAGAACAAATGTCAGAACACTACATAACGGTTCTAGTAACAACTGCTAAAAAAAGCAACGGCTTGGCTGTTTTGCGGGCGCACAACCTGGAGCAATATTTTAAAACGACCGTTTTTGGTGAAGAAGTTTCGGCCATGAAACCAAGCCCAGAAGCCTATCTTGTGGCTTTAGAAAAGACTGGTTTAAAAGCCAGTGAAGTAATTGCTTTTGAAGATTCTAAGAGAGGGCTTGACGCTGCTCGGGCGGCCGGCATCAAAACAGTGCATGTCAGGAACTTTTTATAATGAAGCCGCTGCTTCTCGTGCTCGCCGTGTTGCTTTCGGCCGCTGGCATTTATATGGCACAGGGAATGCTGGGGGGAATGGCCCTCTTTTTAATGAGCCATCCGTTGGTTGCTGGGTTGGTTGCGGTTTCAGTGCTTATTCAACTTGCTGGCCATTTTTTGCGGGCAAAACGAACAAAGCTTATTTTAGACCAAGCTGCAAAGAGTAGCATGAAGTTTCAATTTGGCGCCCTTTCGATCGGGTATTTGTTTAATATACTGCTGCCGTTTCGGGTGGGGGAGCTGGTGCGGTCATATCTGGTGGCAAGGCGACTGCATATCAGCCTGCTGTATACGTTCTCGGCTGTGGTTATAGAGCGTGCAACCGACGTGGTTTTTTTAGGTGCACTTCTGTTAATTGGCTTTGCGCTAATGGGTATTATGCATACCGGCGTTTTAATGATCGCCCTGGCTGCTATGCTGCTGGCGACTATATTGCTCTGGGCGCTGTGGCTGCTTAAAAACGAGAATAAACAGCTCCTTATGGTGGTATCGGCAATAGCGAACCTGTTTAATGCTTCAATAGCGAACCGTATTCGCTTTAAGGTGTGGTCGCTTATTTTTGGCCTGCAAAGCTTTTTTGGCGATAGACGGCAGGTGAAAAACTACATTTTGTACGCTGTTACTTCATGGTTACTTTATTTTGTCTCTGTTTTAATGTTGGTGGTGGCGCTCTTGCCAGTCAGTAGCGCCCTTCAGGCGTTTGTGGCGAGCTTGTCTCCCTATGTTGTTTCGCTGAGCCCGCTAGATGCCAGCTCATATCAGCAGCTTGCCAACTTCTTACCGGTAAAAGCCGGGGCAGAAGTGCTTGATGTCTATGCCCGACTAGTCTGGGCGCTTTTATTGCTGCCGACTGCGTTTATTGGGCTGGTGGCACTTTTATTTTACCGGCCTGGCACAAAACAAACCGCCAAACGGGTAAAGACTGACCCATACATTAATAAGCTCATGCGCCACCAAGATATATCACAAGAGTTCCCAGCCTTTCTCGATTCGTACTTTGCTGGTAATTCACTGGCCCGTACGCTACACAAACTTGAAATTACCGGCAAGCTCCGCTTAGTAAAATATTTTAAGGGCGGCTCAGATGCAATCACCGTGTTGGTGTTGTCGGGCGATGAACTATATGTAAAAAAGATTATCCCGCTAGAATACCAAGACCGACTGAAGGCACAATATGATTGGCTACAATCCCACAGCAAGATGAGAAACCTTGTGAAGGTGATTGGCGAAGAAAAAACCAACAGCTACTATGCCATTGACCTTCAATACGACCCTGAAAACGTTCCGTTTTTTGAATATATTCACCATTCATCAGTGAAAGAATCGCGGGAGATTATCGAAAAAATATGGAAGTCGCTGTATGATCATTTGCACAAGAAGGCGCCCGAGCCAACCTATAACGCGAAGGCGCGAACTGCATTTATCAACAAGCACATTTATGGCTGTGTTGAAAAAGCGGCCATTGCAAACGACGACATCAGGGTTGCGTTGGGGCGGCCGATCATCCTGGTGAATGGTGTCGAATATGACAACCTGCAACAAATAATGGCCAAAATAAAAGCAAATAAGCAGGCCTGGAGGGATATTGCCACCTTTAGGCATAGCCCGGCGGTGCATGGCGATGCCTCGGTTGATAATTTTTTGGTGTCGCCTTCAAAAAAGAAGGTGGTTATTATCGACCCTGCGCCAGACGGCAACATTATAAACGGCCCGGTATTTGAATTTGGCAAACTAGCGCAATCGTTTTATTGCGGCTATGAGTTTTTATTTAGAGACGAAGATATCGTGAGGCTCGAGGGCAAAAATATTATAAAGTTTCGCGAGCATGCCTCGGCCCGATATTTGCGGCTATGGCAATTTATTCACAATGAGCTGGCACCTCGCTACATTAGCGAAGCTGAGCGGCGCGCCATGTTGTTTCATGCCGGGGCGCTATATATTCGCCGGTTAAAACACCAGGTATATTACAATCCGGGCAATGCGTTGAAGTTCTATGCCGTTGGCGTCAAAGCGCTTAATGAATTCTTAGCTCAATACGAGCCCGAGGGCTAGAAAGTATTTTAAAAGGATGGGGCGCCGGGAGACTCCCGGCCGCCCCATCCTCGCATCATGCCGCCTCTGCCGCCGCCTTCGCCTCGGCGAGGTTGGCTCGCGCGTACTCCACCAGCTCGAGCAGACGCGGGTCGCGCTCCTTGGGCCCGCCGAACAGCTTCGGGTCTCGTGTCAGGAAGCCCTTTTCGGCGTAGTCGTAGACACGGACCATTTCTCCCAGGATCTCGTAGCGATCCTTCGGGTCGTTGTAGTTCGGGACGTATCCGCTGGTGACGACGATCATCTCACCGCCGCGCCAGCCCCATGGCTGCGCCTCGTGGTCGAGGGTGAGTGCCAGCCGGTGGGCTGACGTTGAGTGGGCGATCACCAGGAGGTCTCCGAAGAGATCCAGGATGCCGTGCTCGTTGGCGGTGTGGAGACTGTTCTTGGCGTTCTCGCCGCCGTTGCTAGCCTCCACTTCAGGGAAGATGTGCTCTCGGGGGATGCCCCCCTTGACCATCTCATCGGTGAGGTAGATGGCCTCGGGCACCGTGAGGTCGCCCGAATCCTTGCCCCGCCCGCCGGTCGGTACGATTCGCAGGATGACACCGGCCTTGTACAGCTCGACAGCTCGCTGTGCGAGCCTTTTGTCGTATCTGCCGAACATCACCGGCAAGGGGAAGCCGGCCAGTTTGATCTCTTCCGGCTTCGCCCCACCACCCCTGCTTAGGTAGTGGACCATCTCCCTCAACATTTCCTTTTCCCGCTCTTGCTGACTCACCATTGCTCCGTTCAACGTAGGGACGATGCGACAATGCAGATACATATTATAAATCAGCAAAACGTAGGTGTCAATAGACCAAATTGCACATGGGGACACATTATGGTATAGTTTTCATTGGTTCTACTACAGACTCTTGGAGGAGAGATGAATTCACGGCCCATTGAAGTGGAGGATGTGCTGCGTACCGCTGCAGTTGCCGGTGCCTGCCAGCTTTACGAGCGCTCGCTGCGCGCCGCCCATGGTGGCGGCGGTATCGAGGGCAAGCAGAAGCCCGACGGCACGGCGGTCACTCTGATCGACATGGCCGTTGAGAAGAGAATGGGGGGCATCCTCGAGGACATGCTGGCTGACTCCAGCCTGGTGCCCGCCATTGTTGGTGAAGAAGGAACGATCGCTGGCCCTGAGGGCGCCGACTATGTCGTCTTCTTCGACCCCGTCGATGGCACGGCCTTGGTGCGCCTGCGCGCGCCCGGTTCGACAACCGGATGCAGCCTGTACGACAGTTACGGTGGGGAATTCCTGGCTGGTGCCGTGGCCGACCCCTGGCTGCAGCGCGTGGTCTTCAATGACCGCGGTGCCACCTACCAGCAGCAGTTCAACCTCAGCGACGGAACGCTGCTGGGTGAGTCGAAGCAGTGCGAGGTCTCGGAGAAGTCGTTCGCCGACGGTGGCGAACTGCTGATCGAGGTCGTCGCGCAAGGATTCACTCGCACAGTGTTTGGCACTGGCGAGAAGCGATCGGTGCTCAGCCAGGAAGAGGCCACTCGCTTCTCGGGCGACGTCCACACCAAGCTCGGCACCAAGGTTCGCTCGCTTTCCAGTAATCTCATGCACCAGCTGCTGGTGGCATCGGGCGGCGACGACACGACCGCCATTGCCACCGTCATGACGGCGATCGGGGGGCCCTGGGACATGAGCGGCGTGCCACTCGTGGAGGGCGCCCGCGGTACGGTGCTCTACGTGGAATCAGGCGACAAGTTCGCGAAAACCCAAGACCCGATGGCCGCCGACCTCGTCATCTGCGCCAACACCAAGGAGACTGCCGAACAGGTCTACGACGTGCTGGCGGCACTTCGCTGAAAAGAGAGAAGGAGGAACCAAAAAGCCCAGGATGCATGACGCGTCCTGGGCTTTCTGCCTTTTCGGGTTGTGGCTATTTGTTTTCGTTGTAAGCGGCTAGTTCTTCGGGCGTACCAAAAGAAACAAATTCACCCAAGGCGCCTTTTACTTTGCCGCCATTCTCAAGCAAGGTGTTATAGGCATACGAAATGTAGTATTCTGGTCGGCCTTCGCCGAGCGGTTTTTCGAATTCTTTGTCGGCAGTTTCAATAAAAGTTTCAGTTGTTCCGAAGTAGTAGCCGCCACCGATAGCTGTTTTGGAAATAACCTGCTTTTCAGCCGTACGAACAACGTTATTGTTTTCATCGAGTTCGGCGTAGCTATAGCGGGGGTTGCCGGCTTCGAATAGCAGGAGGCCACCGTCGATCGACTCGCTGTTGTCAAGCGATTTTTTAATCATATCAAAATAGGCTTGGCCGCCGATCATAATGTCGCAATCCATAATTAGTACGCCTTCATTTGGCTGAAGGTATGGCTTGGCCCGGTAGGCATCACGCAGCGCTCCGGTAGCGGGTTCGTTCGTGAGAACAATGTTGGCTTCGGGTAGCGCCTCTTTAATCTGCCTGGCAAGATCATGCTCTTTGTCGTGTTCTTCACGAAGAATAACAGTGTAGCGTTTATCGGTGTCAAGCGAATCGAAACTCGAGATAGCCTTCAAGAACATCGGTTTGCCGTCAACCGGAATCAGTGGTTTTGGGGTGGTAATGCCAACCTTGGCAAAGCGTGAGCCGTAGCCAGCCATTGGTAAAATAATATGCAGCGTACGCATAAGTTAGCCTTTGTACGGTTTTGATTGATATTTCTTGGCGTCGCTTGGCACAAATTTTAGTGCCCCAAAGCGCCATAGCACCAGCTGACGAAAGGCTCGCCAGGCCACCTGAAAATTACGGGCATTGGTAACTTGGTCGCTTTCGTGCCAGGTAATCGGCGTGTAAGCAAGCTTGACGTGTTTGGTGTAGTAATCGAGCAAAAGGTCGAAGTTGAAGGTCATTCTGTCGTTAAAACCAAGGTAGCGGTGATCGGCTAGATCTTTTAGGCGGAACAGGTTTAAGCCAGAGCCAAGGTCGCGCGTATGGCGGCCAGATAAAATTGTGTAGAGGGCGTTGAGCACGCGGTTGCCCCAAATACGCTCTTTAGAATATCCTTCAAGGTCGGCGCCCTTCATAAAGCGGCTGCCTAGCACCGCACCGGCTTCGGGTTGGTTTGCGGCAATTTCAATCAGTGTTTCGAGTTCTTTGGCTTTGGCTTGGTCGTCGCCGTGCAAAATAGCGACATAGTCGGCGCCCATTTCTTCACCGTATAAAAATGCCATTTTGTGCGATCCGCCTAAGCCAAGGTTGGTGACATTCTGCACAACTTTTATTTTTTTGCCAAAACCAAGCTTGTCGATGGCGGCTTGGGCAACTTTTGCGGTATCGTCGCCTCCGCGGTCGTCGATAACAATAACACGCTCTAGCTTATCAAGCAGGGGTTGGCTGAACCCTTTGAGCACACGGCCGATCTGCTTTTCGCAGTTATAAGCAGGAACTGCTACTAATATTTTAGAACGTTGCGCCATAAAAAAGTATCCTTTAGAAATTTATATCTATTATACCAGATAAGAAGAGCTATTGGAGTAACCTAAGAAGATATTCGCCGTAACCGGATTTTTTAAGCGGTTCAGCCAGGGCGGCCAGCTGGTCGCTAGTAATGAAGCCTTCACGCCACGCTACTTCTTCGACGCAGCCGAGCTTTAAACTAGTGCGGTCTTCCATAATTTGCACAAAGTTGCTGGCATCCATCATGCTGGCGAAGGTGCCGGTATCGAGCCAGGCACTGCCGCGATCTAAAATTTCTACCTGTAGTTTACCTTGCTTTAGGTAGGCATCCATAACACTGGGGATTTCTAGCTCACCGCGCGCACTTGGTTGCACATTTTTTGCAATCTCAACAACGTCGTTGTCAAAAAAGTAAAGCCCAACGAGTGCGTAATTTGATTTCGGTTTGGCCGGCTTTTCTTCAACCGATATAGCATTCATATTCTCGTCGAATTCAACAATGCCATAGCGTTCGGGGTCGGCCACCTGGTAGGCAAACACCGTGCCGCCATCAACGTTATTATGACGAGCCAGCGATCGGCCGAGTTCGCTGCCATGAAAAATGTTATCGCCAAGAATCATAGCTACTTTGTCGGTGCCAATAAATGCTTCACCGACAATATAGGCGTCAGCCAGGCCGCGCGGCGATTCTTGAATGGTATATTGCAAATTAATACCCCACTGTGAGCCATCGCCCAATAGGCGCTTAAACTGCTCTTGGTCGTGCGGCGTGGTAATAATTAATATTTCTTTAATTCCCGCGCCCATAAGCGTGCAAAGCGGGTAGTAAATCATTGGCTTGTCGTAAATTGGCATCAGCTGTTTGCTGATTCCTTTGGTAATAGGATACAAACGGGTGCCTGACCCACCCGCCAAGATAATACCTTTCATAAAATGTCTCCTCGTGAATAACTACTCGGTTGCTAGATAACTTTTCAATGCTTCGCGCCAGTCGCGCGGTGCAAAACCTGTCGCCTTTATCTTATCAAGCAAAAGCATACTTTGTAAGGGACGAGGGGCGATTCCCGCTTTATCTTTATAATATTCGGCTGTTGACACCGGTGTGACATCATTAGCCGATTTGCCCGATAATTCATAGACTGCTTTTGCAATTTCTGCCCAGGTGCTTTCAATGCCTTCATTTGAAAGGTTGTAAATGCCATGTGGCGCACTAGTACGGAGCAGATGTTCAACAGCAGCAGCAATATCATCAGCAAAGCTTAAGCGGCCAATTTGGTCGTTGACAACACTCGGTTTGATGCCCTTTTCGGCCAAGCCCTGCATCGTGCGAACAAAGTTTTTGCCTTCGCCTATCACCCAACTAACGCGCAAAACATAATGCTTCGGTGCGGTGCTGGCGGCGATTACACCGGCGGCTTTACTTGAGGCGTAGACACTGAGCGGTGAAGGCGATTCATCGTCACTATGCGGCGCATTGCTGCCATCAAACTCATAATCGGTACCGAAATGAACCAGCGTTATATTGTGCTCTGCGGCTATTTTTGCCATGAGTTTTGGCGCGGTGGCGTTTACCCTCCAGCAGTTTTCGCGATCGGTTTCGGCGGCATCAACGGCGTTATAGGCGGCCGTGTTAATAACTGCCTGGTAATCTCGCCAGCGTCGGCTTTCATAGGCTTTTGGGTCGGTAATGTCGAATGCTTCGCGGGTGACAAATTCGGCCGCGGGGAACACCTTACGCAGGGCTCTGCCAACTTGGCCATTCGCACCTGTTACTAGTATCTTCTTGGGTGGAACGGGCGTAATGCCGCTAAACATTGGGTGGTTTTTGTCTTTGTCAGACCATTCCCATTCTTCGGTTGATATTGGCCAGTTAATCTTAAGGCTGGGATCGGTGGCGTTCACGAATGTATACTGCGCATCGGGGTACCAGTGATCATTCACCAGATATGAATAGACGGTATTATCTTCGAGCGTCAGGTAAGAATTAGCCACGCCAGCCGGTACAAAAATAGCTTTGCTGGCATCAATTTCGGCAGTAAACACCTGGCCATAGGTTTCGCTACCTTCGCGAACATCAACCCAAGCACCAAAAAAACTACCGCTGCCAACAGAGACGAATTTATCCCAAGGTTCGGCATGAATGCCACGCATGGTGCCGCGTTTGCCATTGAATGAAAAATTATTCTGAACAGGGCCAAAATCGGGCAAGCCAAGCGCTAGCATTTTTTCACGCTGCCAATTTTCTTTAAACCAGCCGCGATTGTCGCCTAGCACGGCAAGATCATAAATGACCAAGCCCGGAACAGGGGTCTCGTGTTTCTTTAAGGGTTTATTAAATTCAAGTTTTTGCATAGTTGCCATAATTTATTGCCCTTTTTCAGCATAGGCGGCTTCAACTTTGGCTTTTTCGGCTTGCCACCAAGCTTCGTTTTCGGTGTACCAGGCGATGGTTTGGCGCAAGCCTTCTTTCATGCCTTCGTTATCGGTGAATTGTGGCTGCCAGCCAAGCTCGCGGCGCAGTTTGGTCGAATCCATGGCGTAGCGCATATCGTGGCCGGGGCGATCATTGACGTGCTCGTACCAATCACTCGGCTTCCCCATGAGTTCTAAAATCATCTCGATCACCATTTTGTTGTTGGTGTGGTCGTTGTCGGCCCCGATGATATAGGTTTCACCCAGCGTACCTTTTTCAATAACGGTCAGCGCTGCTTCGTTATGATCATCAACGTGAATCCAATCGCGCACGTTCAGGCCAGCGCCATACAATTTTGGTTTAAGCCCGCTTAAAATATTAGTGATTTGGCGGGGAATCAGCTTTTCGATGTGCTGGTAGGGGCCGTAATTGTTGGCGCAGTTTGAAATAGTGGCCTGCACGTTGAAACTGCGCATCCAGGCGCGCACTAAGTGATCAGAGCTGGCTTTGCTGGCAGAATAGGGGCTCGAAGGGTTATAGGGTGTCGTTTCGGTAAAGCGGTTTGGGTCGTCAAGCTCAAGATCACCGAATACTTCATCGGTTGAGATGTGATGCAGGCGCTTGTTATGCTTGCGAACAGCCTCGAGAATGCGATAGGTGCCGATGATGTTGGTGTGAATAAACGGCCAGGGGTCGCGTAGCGAATTGTCGTTATGGCTTTCAGCGGCGAAGTGCACCACAATATCGGTTTTGGCAATTAGATTTTCCATTAGTTCGGCATCACAGATGTCACCGGTGACAAAATCAATTTTCTCAAGCACGCTCTTTAGGTTGTCGGGGTTACCGGCATATGTCAGCTTATCAACAACAGTTATTTTGTATTGGTCAGGACGACTTTTGAGCGTGTAGTGTACAAAGTTTGCCCCAATAAACCCTGCACCGCCCGTAACGAGCATGTTTTTCATGTTTGTAGTATAACTGGCTTTTTAGTGAGCCGTCTATTGTAAAATAAAAAGAAAGGCGCTTAAGTAACTTTTACTACATTCTTAAAAACAATACATTGTACGATATTATTGCTAACGTATGACTGACGTGCGATTAATGACTGACAGGAGATAACCTATGAAAATAGCAATTGTAAGTGGTTTTTTTAACCCTTTACATGGTGGCCACTTAGACATGATTGAGGCGGCAGCGAAGCTGGGTGACAAACTGATTGTGATTGTCAACAACGATCAACAACAGATATTAAAAAAAGAGAAGATCATTCTAAGCGAGCATAATCGCGCCCGGCTGATGTCGGCACTGCGGGCGGTTGACGAGGTGATGGTGGCGATCGACCCTGACCCCTCGGTAACATTAACGCTCGAAAAACTGGCCCAGCAATACCCTGATGACGAATTAGTTTTTTGTAACGGTGGCGACAGAGTAGACCCTAACGCCATTCCCGGCCCCGAAGCGGCAAAATGTGAGGAGCTGGGCATAAAAATGATATTTGGCGTTGGTGGTGTTAATAAAGCCGACTCATCAACTCGTATCAATCAGGCACTTGGCCATAAAAAATAAACTTAAAAAGCCAGCTTCTACTCTTTTGTTATTTTGAAACTTTAGCCACAAATGTTTTGACTTTTTGGCGAAATACCGCTTCGGCGAAACCATCGGCAAAACTTTGCACCTCTTTTTCTATAAACTGCATTCGCTCGAACTGCTCAATGGCCGACATAAGCGAACTGACGGTTTGCTGGCCGAAAAAGATACCAGTTTTGCCTTCAACGACATAATCTAGCGCACCGCCTTTGTTGTAGGCGATTACTGGCAGGCCGGCGGCCATTGCTTCAACTGGCGTTATGCCGAAATCTTCTTCGCCGGGGAACAAAAAGGCCTTGTGTGCATAGGCGAGTCGCACAATTTCTTCGTCTGAAACTCGGCCAACAAATTTTATGGTGGAACCGGCTAGTTTTTTCAGCCGCTCAGTGTCAGGGCCGCTGCCGGCAATAGTGAGCGGCCGTTTTAGGCGGTTACAGACTTCAATCGCCAGATCAAACCGTTTATAGGGCACATGTCGGCTCCACATCAAGTAGCCCTCGCGTTTGGTGGTACCTTTTGGCTTTTTGGCGAACCGCTCAGTGTCAACCGGCGGGAAAATAACAGTGCTCTCACGCCCATAATAGCGCTTGATTCGTGCTTGAGTTTCGTGTGAGTTGGCAATGAAATAATCGACGTTTTTGATACTTTCTAGATCTTTTTTGCGCATCCAGCGGACAAAAGCGGGAATAACGGGCCGAATGAGTGGCGTGAGTGGGCCAAAATGAAACTCGCGCTTAAATTCTTCATAGTGGCTCCAATAGTAACGAATTGGTGTGTGGCAATAGCAAATGTGAATTGCGCCGGGTCGCTTTTTCACGGCCTTGGCCTCGGCGCTGGCGCTCGAAATAATAATGTCGTAGTTACTGAGATCCAACGAGCGAAAAGCAAAAGCCCGCAATACCGGCCACAGCACGTGCTTATAGCGGAGAAATTTTGGTAGCACGCGTTGCAAATAAGTAGTGCGTATCTCGCAATCAGCAAAGGCTGGCATTTTTTTGGCGTCGTAGACCGATGTATAGATGGGTGCGTCAGGAAAGATCTCGTGCAATTTCAAAACAGTTGGTTCGGCGCCACCCATGGTGGTGAGCCAATCGGCAACAATAGCGACACGTGGTTGCTTCATCGGGCTTGGTCTCGTTTAAAAAGGGCGCCAATGGTTTTAAACAAGATTTTAATATCAAGCCAAAAGCTCCAGTTTTGGGCGTAATAAAGCTCTAGCTCAACCCGTTTGTCAAAGGTGAGCGAGCTGCGCCCTGAAACCTGCCATAGGCCTGTCACACCCGATTTTACGCTATGCAGAAGTGCGCCGCGCCCGTGGTAGAGTGGTAATTCTTGCGGCAAAATGGGCCGTGGGCCCACCAGGCTTAGATCACCCTTTAAAACATTGAAAAATTGTGGCAGTTCGTCAATTGAGGTTGCCCGCAAAAACTTACCAAAAGCGGTAATACGTGGGTCGTGCTTTACTTTGCGGAATTGTTCGTATTCAAGCGCCAGATCTTCACGGCCCATGTTGCGGAATTCTTCAGCTGCGTCTTTATCACCGTATTGTGGGCTCATGCTGCGGAATTTAATAAGCCCAAACGGCGTTGAATAACGAGTTAAGCGCTGACTAACGTAAAAAACCGGCCCCGGGTTAAATGTTTTTTGCAGCAGCATAATAACAAGCAAGAACGGCGAAATAACAATCAGGCCAAGGCCGGTGGCAACCACATCAAAAATACGCTTCACCACCTCGCCCCAGCCTATGAGCGGCGTTTGGTGAACGTTAATAATTGGGTAACCCAAAAAAACATCAATAGTATTTTTACCCGAGTAAAACTCGGCCTCGCCCGGTATAAAGCTATATTGAATGTGGCGTTCTTGTGTGGCGCCCAGAATTTTTTGGTTACGGGCTGGTGTGTCATAAAGCTCGGTTTGAATCAGCGCATCAACCATTAAATTGTCGAGTGAGTGCAGGGCTGATTCTGGGGTCATAAAATGCTTACCCTGAAACTGCTTTGGCAGGGCACTTTTAGGCCCGGCAATTGCCACAACCTCGTAACCTGATTTTCGGGTATCGCTCATTTGCAAGGCAATATCTTTTGTAGCTTCAGAGTTACCAATAATAAGCACGCGGCTGACTCCTAGGCCAATGCGAAAGAGATAGGTGCGCAAAAAGCGCATGATTTCTCGTTCGAACAATAAAAAGATAAAAGCAGTGAGCAGAGCATAGACTACCACTAAGCGGGCCGGAAAGATCGGCCGCTCAACCACATATTCGTAGCCGATGACAAGCAAAATTCCAATAAACGAACCAATCAGCAGGCGGCCCCATTCACTCAGCCGCTTCGTGTAGACACGGGGGTTATATAACCCAATAAACCCAAAAATAATTTGCCAGAGTGGCGCAATAATAAGCGTGCTCACAATAAAGTCAGTTGCTAGCACTGGTGCAGTCAGGGGACGCGGATCGAGCTTGACTCGAATGATATAAGCGAGGCTAAATGCCAACACTAGCACGACAAAATCGGCGATAATAAGAGCGATACTATATGAGCGAGCAGTTTTTGTTGGCATAGTAGTGAAAACTATATCTGATAGTATACCATTATGGTAATGAAACATATATATGCGTCACTAAGTAGGCTGGTGGTTGGTTTTATGGGCTTGACGGTGGTGGTAATTATTACACTCATGCCATATCACGCATTTTTATCAACCTGGCTTGGTACACAAATTGGGCCACTATTGCTCTGGAAGTTGTGGAAAGAGGCGTTATTGCTATTAGCTGTTGTGGTGGCGGCTGGCTTTGGTGTGGCCAGGCCGAGCTTGGCAAAACAGCTATTAAAAAGCCCGTTAACGCTGCTTATTTTGGCATTTACGGCTCTGCATTTTTTACTAGCCTTGCTTTATCGTCAGCCGGTTGAGCCAACGTTGGCAGGCCTTATGACAAATCTGCGTTTTTTGGCACTCTTTTTAATTGCACAGCTGGTTGTGTTGGCGATGCCGGCTGCGGCCGAGCGGCTGAAGCATTTTTTGGCACTTGGTTTGCTGGTGAGCGCGGCAATTGTGTCGGTTTTGGCGATTATACAAACGGTTTTTTTACCGGCAAATTTTCTAGAAACATTTGGCTATAATAAAGACATTACAATTGCACCATATACGCTACTTGATGAACAAGAGGGCGCGCTTCGGGCATTTGCAACGCTTCGCGGGCCGAATGCATTGGGGCAATTCTTGTTACTGCCTCTCGGGCTCATAGTGGCATTGTTGTGGCGCCGAATAATAAAGCTTAAAGTTGGCATACCGCTGCTTGGCCTTATGCTCGCAGCGCTTGTTTTGAGCGGCTCGCGCAGTGCTTGGGCTGGAGCCTTTATTACATTTGCAGTTGTCGGGTTGATCTTGCTTGGCCGCTCACGGTTTGCCAAAATGACGCGAAGCTACGGTCTTGTGGCACTGGCATTTGCGGTTACCCTGCTAATTGCAGCACTTGAATATCCGCCGCTGCGATTGGCAGTTTTTCATTCAAGCCCCGGTGACCCAACGCTGATAGAAGGCTCAACCGAACAGCATCTCCAAGCGACGGCAAGTGGTGCGCAAGATGCTCTTTTGCACCCGCTGGGCCGGGGGCCTGGGCAGGCGGGGCCGGCATCATTTTATAGCGCCGAGCCACGCATTGCCGAAAATTACTACGTGCAGTTGGCGCAAGAGGTTGGGCTGATTGGCCTCGGCTTATTCATTGGTATTTTAGTGCTGGTGGGCCGAAAGCTCTGGCAGCAAGCGGTCAAAGCCAATGCACCGCCACTAACAATCGCGCTCTTGGCGAGCTTCTGGGGGATGGCTGTTATAAATATGTTGTTACACGGCTGGGCCGATGACCCGAGCGCTTTAATATGGTGGGGGCTTGCAGGGTTAGCGTTAACACTCGATAATAAAAGCTATGGATCGACCAACAAAATCACAACAACAGTTACTTGAGTTTATTGAAGCCTTTATTAAGCAGCATACATTCGGCCCGAGTTATCGTGAGATTATGCGGGCGCTTGATTATAAATCGGTCTCGACAGTGGCAACGCATGTTGACGGTTTGGTGGCTCGCGGGTTACTCAAAAAACGTGGTCGTTCGGCGCGTTCGCTTGAGGTGGTTGAACAGCGTCAAGCTTTCGTGGTAGGGGTTGTATCAGATTACGAAAAATGGTTGAGCGAAAAGCTCAAAAAACACGCCTTATCAGATAACTCTAGCAAAGTAACACTTGAAACACTAGCTCGCAGCTTTCACCTTTTGGGCCTTAGCGAGCTGCAAAAAATGGCCGAAGCCTACGCAGCCGAAAAAGATTAAACTGGCCCGCGGCTGCCGTTTTCTTCGTCGCGGTCTTCGATTTCTTCGCGCCAATCGTCGTCTTCAGAGCTGCCAGGCTCGGCACCTTCTTGGTCGTTACCGGCGGTGTTCTCTAGCCCTTCGCGAAGTTCTGAAGGGGTGGCCGGTGTTACCTTGCTTGGGTCATCACCGTTTTCGTTTGCAAATTCGTCTTTTTTTGCGGTATCAAAATCATCTTGATAACCTTGTAAGTTTTGTTGACTAGTGTCGTCTGAAGCTGCTTGTTGATCTTGCGGAACATCTGACATACTACCCTCCCTGTTTATGCTTTTATTATAAACCACATTCAAGGCTGGGGTGTATTTTTATTAACAGCTACCACTCATCACGCAGGAATCTCACCCCACAGATTGACTTTAGTAGGAGGTTAAAGGTATAATACCGCTTGTATTTTGCCAGTAATCAGGGGAAAATAGGCTAACAAGTATATGTTATATTCCGGGGTAGCGCAGCGGTAGCGCAGTTGACTGTTAATCAATTGGTCGCGGGTTCGAATCCCGCCCCCGGAGCCAAGTTGAAATTTATTACGAAGAACCATCGTTTTTGATGGTTCTTTTTGTTCCCCTGAGTTTGCTCCATCTAGCTGTAAAATTCGATGCTTCTGCGCTTATCACAAAAGGCGAAGACCCGGCGGCAATGTTAGCCTTAGATTAGCTGGCTGTCTTCAAGGTAAAGGGTTGCTCTGCCCTGCCTATTCTTCCAATATGTTTGTATAGCCCGCGCCCGGTACTCGTGCATGTAATTTGCCAGGTCGTCTATGGGTATAAAACGTGCGTCTGCAATTTCGCTTTCTTGCAACTTAAGTTTGTTTATAAAGTTATCGTCTACTGCTTCGCTTGCAAATAAGAATTGTAGGATATCGGATTGGCCTGTTGGCTGCGGCGGCAGGTAGTTCACAAATGCCAGCCATAGCGATGAAGGTATTATGCCGATTTCTTCTTGGCACTCACGGAGTGCGGTAGTCTTAGGCGCTTCGCCTTCGTCGGCACTGCCACCTATCCATAGCCACTTCTCAAGGTAGTTTGGTTTTACAATGAGCACTTCGCCACGCTTGTTAAAGAAAAGCACGCCAGCGCCAGCGCGCTTTTTGGGTTGTTTATTATAATATTTTGCTGCGTCTACATCATTTACAGTCATTTGTTTATGATATAGCAAACTGGTGACTCAAGCAGCTTGTTCACTATAAGAGCAGGGGATATACTCTAAGGTCAGTAAAAGAGGAATCTTATGAAAGACAACTGCCTCGTCTGCAACCGCATCAACCAAATCCAAAAAGGGACTAACTCGTACTTCGTTGCAGAGCTTGCCTCTGGCTATGCGGTTATGGGCGACTTTCAATTCTATCATGGCTATACGATATTTCTGTCTAAGACCCACGCTATAGAGTTACACGAATTAAGTAAAAAGCAGCGGCTGCAATTTCTAGAAGATATGGCAAAAGTGGCAGAAGCCGTTTACGGTGCTTTTAGGCCGCTAAAACTCAACTATGAGCTGCTTGGTAACCTTGATAGCCACATGCACTGGCACATTTTTCCACGCTACGCCGATGATCCAAACCCCAAAAACCCTGTCAGTGTGATACCGCCAGAGGTTCGTAATGCCGAAAACACCCGGCCGAGCGAAGCACAGCTTGAAGAAATGAAAACGAAACTTGCTGCTGCACTACAGCGGTTGGAATATATAGCATAGATAACTGTTGTAAGATAGGGTAGGGGCGAGCGAAATGAGTGAACCAAAGCTAATCATTTTAAGAGGGCCTTCAGGCTCTGGCAAAAGCACTATTGCAAGGCTTCTTTTTGAACAGGCGAAAACTCCCACTGCTCTTATCGAGCAAGATCATTACCGGTTTATGTTTAAGCCTGCCGAAGAAGGTGGAAAGTTTAACTCCAATACCATTCATAAAATGATCAAGAATGATACTTTGATTGCTCTGCAAGGTGGATACAATGTTATTTTAGAAGGTATTTTAAGCCCAGGTGCATATAGTGAACTACTTGAAGAAATTTTCGTGGCACACCCGAAAGAAAACTACATGTTTTACTTTGATATCAGTTTTGCAGAAACTGTGCGGCGCCACGCTAGCAGACGGCAGCAGACCTTCGGAGAAAAAGAGATGAAAAAGTGGTACCCAGCAGCGCACAGGTCGCATCATAAGCTTGAACAGATTATTCCTGAAGCATTTTCAATAAAAGAGACCTTGCAATTTATAAAAAAATCAAGCGGGCTCTCATTTTGAAAAGTCATAGGCGGTCTTGTACTATTAGTGAGAACTAACAAGAAGGGTATTTTTATGGAAACAGAGATGAAGCTTGGCTATGCAATAGTCTATGTTAACGATGTAGCGGCAACGCTCGCGTTTTACGAGCGCGCCTTTGGGCTAAAGCAAAAGTCTATAGACGACAATAGCGAATATGGTGAACTCGATACAGGTGCTACGAGGCTAGGGTTCTCACAGGCCGAGTTTGCCGATAGCCTGACCGGCGTTAAACACTACCGAAACACCGCTACGAACAACCCGGGTGGTTTTGAGCTAGCACTCATAACACCAGATGTCGCCAAAGCTGTGCAGACCGCAAAAGACGCTGGTGCGGTTGTTATTGCCGAGCCACAAGAGAAACCTTGGGGCCAAACTGTGGCCTACTTAAGAGACATAAACGGCGTGTTAATTGAGTTGGCGACACCGCTAGAGTAAGTGGCGGCATATTTGAGCGGCTGGGGCCTATTCAACCGTTAGATTACCGCGCTGGCTGGCATTGAGGTGGTTATGGAACCCCCAGCTGCCCTTGGTAGTTAAGACGAATGAATGGCTTTCGCCGGCGGCAATCGGGCCAGCATTCAGTTCGGGGTTATCGGTGTGAACCGGGTGGGGGTTAGAGTCAAAGTCGAGCTCTTTTGAAGAACTGTTGACGACTTTCACGGTTTCACCGGCTTTTATGGTGCTCGCCGAAAGTGCAAACCCGTTGCCGTCGTAAGTTATGGTAACGGTGGGCTCTGCCGGTTCTTGTGCCGGTTGAGTGTTGTCATCATTGCCATTCTGAGTTTGGTTTTCAGGGGTGTTATGTTGCTCGGCTGGCTGTTTGTAGATACTCGCGATTAATACGGCGCCAACTGCAATAATAACGACGGCCGCTAAGGCGAGGAGAATTTTAGTGGTTTTATTCATAGAACCTCCTTTGCATATTTATTGTACGCCGACGCTTGCTGTTTTTGCAAAAGACATAAGCGTTATAATGAAAAAGGAGGTGCTATGTTTCAAAAAATTATTAATTATCCGCAGTTGCCGTCATTACTTATTCGCATTGGTTTAGCGATTATTTTTACTTACGCAGCAGTGGCGTCGTTTGTGAGCCCGCGTGAGTGGATTGGTTTTTTGCCGCAGCCGCTTACTGCTATCTTTCCGGCAGAGATTCTACTGCAAATCTTCTCGGTGGTGGAGCTATTGCTGGCCGCCTGGCTCTTAAGTGGCGTATATGTGCGGTTTGCGGCATTGTTCGCCGCGTTTATGCTGGCTGGCATTGTGGTGTCTAACTTTCAGCTTTTTTCTATTAGTTTTCGTGATATCGCCTTAATTTTTGCGGCGCTGGCGTTAGCAGCCATGTCTCACAACGCTGCTAAAGAGCTCTAAAAAGGTATTCGGTGAGCTCAAGCTAGAGAGTTTTGCTACGGCCTCCTAAGCGCTGAACTCGTTACACTTGACAACAATGCTAAAAGTAGTATAATTAAGCATACAAACTATAACTGGGTCAGCAATTGCTGGCCCTTTGTCTTTTTAAGACATGGGAGATAAGAATGTCTGGAGTAAAAACTCTACTTAGTGGGGTAATGGTGGCGGCTATGCTGGTGGTTTCGACTGCCGTGCCGGCTCTTGCATGGCACCCTAACGGTAAAATTGTCAAAAAAGTTCAAAATGTAACAACAAGTTCAGCCTTGGCTGACGCTAATGATAATAACACTGCTATTGAAGTGAAGCCCGGTGACACAATTCGCTATGTTATTGAGGTGCGCAATGCTGCCGCAGCGGCTGCAAATAATCACAACGATATGGTTGGCACGGTTATGACCGACACACTGCCTGCTGGTGTTGAACTGGCTTCTCAGCCTACACTGCGCACTATCAGTGAGAACCTTGGTCGTATTAAACCGGGTGAGGCTAAGACGAAAGAATATACCTTGAAAGTAACAAGCCAAAAGAACGGTGAAGTTATTGTGAACAAGGCTTGCTTCACGGGTGATACAGAAGTGAACGACAATCCGCAAAAGGGCTGCGACGAAGCAAAGATTAAAGTGAAGGTACCAGTAGTACCGCCAAAGCCAGAAGAGCCAAAAGCCCCTACCCCCGAACAGCCAACGGTGCCCCAGGTGCAGCCAGAGCTGCCTACCGAATTACCGGCGACAGGTGTTGAGACTATCCTTGGTGCCTCAGCTGGTGTTGGTGTGCTGACATATGCCGGTTATAGCTATGTTCGAAGCCGTCGAATTCTTGGTTAACAATTAGATTTTTCTTAAAAGAGCTTGCAAACTTTGTGGGCTCTTTTGTTTTTTAACAGATGAAGAACGATGTTTTTACGGGCAACGCGCTAGCACTGCGCCGCTCTGCCTTTCATTGGCATGGTATAATAAAACGGCTACTCAAGAAGGCTCATGCCATAAGGGGGAGGATGAAAATCGCACTCTTGGCGCCTGTCGAAGAGAAGGTGCCACCGAAAAAATACGGCGGAACAGAACGCGTCGTATACGTGTTAGCAGAAGAGTTACATAGATTAGGTCATAATGTTACAGTATTTGCGAGTGGAGATTCAAAGATTTCGGCTCGCCTCGTGCCAATAGCCAGAAAAGCGGTTGGTGCATATCTTAAAAAGCGCATTAGAGAAGCGGCAAACTATCAGGCGTTAGTGAAAACGGCCGGACATCTGCAAAAAGAGCGGTTCGACGTTATCCATAATCATGCTGGGTGGCAGGCGCTTCTTTTTCGTGATTTGTTTGCGCACCCTATGCTGACAACACTGCACTGGATAGACAGCGACTGCGAGATGGCAATGTATAATCAGTATAAAGATATGCCAGTTGTTTCGATAAGCGACTCACAAAGACATATTTTGCCTGAGATGAATTATCTTGAGACGGTATATCATGGTCTCCAGCTCGATACATTTACCTATAATCCTACGCCAAAGGATTATTTTGCTTTTTTGGGCCGTTTATCGCCAGTGAAGGGCGCAGCTGAGGCTGTGCAGGTGGCCCTTAAAGCTGGCGTGAAACTCGTTATGGCTGCCAAGATTAATGATTGGGAACGTGACTATGTTGAAAAGCACGTGATGCCCTATGTGGATGGTAAGCAGATTATCTATCTTGGCGAAATTGACCACGCCGCTAAGGTTGAGCTTTTAAAAAACGCCAAAGCGGTTATTTCGCCAATTCAATGGGCAGAGCCGTTTGGTTTGGTGAATGTCGAGGCGATGGCCTGCGGTACCCCCGTACTCTCTACTCCCTATGGTTCCATACCCGAAATTATTATTGATGGCAAGACTGGGTTTTTATGTAAAGATGTGAATGAAATGGTCGAGCGGGTGAAGATGGTTGATACACTGAGCCGCGCTGCCTGCCGAGAACATGCCGAAGAAAACTTCTCGGCTGAGCGCATGGCAAAGCAATATCTGCGACTCTATCGAGCTGTCGCACGACAATTTGCCGGTAAACCGATCATGAAATTTAAAGGAACGCTTAGTTAGCTCAATGAATAGTGCAAGCTGGCAATCATTACCTCTGATTGAACGTCGGCACTATTTACAGCAAGCTCGCTCGAAGCCTATTGCTCACTCACTCATTCAATTAGTGCGAGCTCCGGTTGGCTGGGGAGTCTATGCCAGCATGGGGCCAAATTATCAATTTGCGGTTTTTGGCCGTGATTCAATTGAGTATGCTGAAGATGTTATGGAGTATTTTCCTGAACTGACCCGTGAGATTATTGGTGTGATGGCCCGGTTGCAGGGCCACGAGACGAACGCAGTTACCGAAGAGGAGCCAGGCAAAATTCATCACGAATATCGCAAATTGCAGTTTAATGGCAAGCGAGCATCGGCGGGCTCGGCGAAGCTCCTTGAATATTTACTCTCGCTATGGGGGGTCGCTGGAGCAACCGAGCTACGTTATTACGGGTCAATTGATGCCACGCCGCTTTTTGTGCGTCTCGTGGGGGCATTTGTTAGCCGATATGGCAATGATATTCTTTCAGATACCGTGACGCACTATTCTGGCAAGAAAGTAACAATAAATGAGGCCCTGGCATCAGCGGTTAATTGGATTGCCAGCAAGATAGAAGCTTCAGAGTGGGGGCTGCTTGAATTTAAACGCTTAAATCCGCGGGGGTTGCCGTATCAAGCCTGGAAGGATTCTGAAACGGCGTTCTTGCATACCGACGGCAGCCGGGCAAATGCCGATAGTGGCATTGCATCGGTTGAAGTGCAGGGGTTTGCTTTTGATGCACTACAGGTGGCAGCGTGGTTACTTGATATTTCTGGCGAACGTCGCCGACGGCTTTTGCAGCTTGCCCAAAGGCTTGCGCATGCAACCATCGATCACATGTGGCTGCCTCATGAGCAGTTTTTTGCCATGGGGGTTGATCGTGATGAAGCTGGCCAACCACGAAAGATCGCAACCCTTACCTCGAATGCCGGCTTATTATTGCAAACAGGGCTGCTTTCGGCTGTTGATCACGACGGGGCCTTAGCCTACGTCTCCCCGGTTGTAGAGCGGCTCATGAGCAACGTTGATTTTTTTACACCGGCCGGTATCCGCTGTCGGTCGCTTCGTCATGCCCAGCTTCTTCAAGTTGCCGATTATCATGGCAGCTTTGTCACTTGGCCAAAAGATACTTCAAACATTGCCGAAGGCTTTCGTGCATGGGGGTTCGAGACTGAAGCATCAGTGCTTGAAAAACATTTAATAGAAAGCATTATAGCTGCTGGCGAAGCATATGAATTCTTTTTTGTAGATCGAGAAAACCATGCCAAACTTCACTATAGAATTGAGCAACAAGATGAACCGAAGCTTCATGACTTAGGTGCCGCTAACACACCCGAACCGATGCAGGCGTGGACGCTCGCTTGTTTTTTAAAGCTTATGCTACGCTAAACTGCAAGCTGGTTTCGCATATTTTGCAAAACATAAACGCTTTATGCCATACTTAAAAACATGAAACATGACAACCAAAATAAACGTTTTACAGTGCTCGGTGTTACCACGATTGCACTGTTGGCCCTGCTTGGGCTGACTGCCATGGGCATCGTACTTCATAGGCAAGATATAAAAAATAACTGGCGCTCAGACAATATCATTACACTTGAGGGCAAACTGGCCTGCTTGCCGCCTAAAAATGCCGATCAACCCCATACGCTTGAGTGTGCGGCGGGCCTTAAGGTGGGTGATGCTTTTTATGCGCTTAGCTACCATGACACCGACACACAACGCCCGACGAGCGGGGATGTTACCGTCACCGGTGTATATATGGCGCCAGCTGCTAGCGGTCGCTACGACACAGTTGGCACGCTCGATGTTGTTAGTGTGAAGCAAAAATAATCAATCGGCCAACGCTAAGTTAATAAGTTGCTCAAAGAGTTGTTCCATACTTATGCCAGCTGCAGCGGCAGCTTTTGGGAGGGAACTCGTCTCGGCGAAGCTAGGCAGGGTATTAATTTCGAGCGCATAGACCTCGCCGTGGCGCGAGAGAACCATGTTGATTTGAGAGAGATGGCGAACCCCAATCATAGCATGGATAAGCTCGCCAATTGCCTGTGCTTGCTCTTGCATGGTGATGTCAATGTGCGTTGGCGGACTGAGCAGTTTTGTCTGATCAGTATAGGTATTTTTGTTGCCGTTTTTTTCGCTTTCTGGTGGCACGATTTCAACGACCGGCAAGGCTTCGTTGCCAATAATTACTACGTTTAGTGCGATGCCATCAACGAGCTCTTCGAGTAACATAGTATCGTAACGGTCGAAAACCGACATATCGATAGTGGTTGCACTCCCGGTGTGGGCAACAATTGTGCTAATGTTCGAGCCACCAAAACGCGGCTTTAATGTGTAGGGGTGTTGTGCGAGTGGCGAGGTAATAAAACTGCCGGCGGTTACCTCTTGCCACTTTGGAGTCTTGATACCGTTTGCTTCAAAGGCTTGCTTGCTTGCGATTTTATCGAAGCAAAGTTTCGAAGCTTCGACACCGGCACCGACGTAGCGAACTTTGTAAGAGTCAAGAAATGCTTGCACGGTGCCATCTTCACCGATGGCATCGTGCAGTGCGGGGAAAACAAGATCAATATGTGGAAGCAGCCGATCCATGCCCTCAAGGCCGTCAGCCGGGTCGTAAATAGTTGTAGTATGTCCTAATGCGTGAAGCGTGCGAACAACGACCGTGCCTGAATGTAGTGAATAATCGCGGCCGTTGCCGGTGCCACCTTGTAAAACAAGAATATTCATGCGCATTATTGTACGCTAGTTTCAAGGGTATGTCATAATGGAGCCTGCTAAAAAGAAGGAGTTTTGTGTTACAACGACTACTAAAGCAAATCAATAGCTCTACCTTCTTAAGATACAACGCCATATTTTTTATGGGATCGGTGAGCGTCGGTGCACTTAATTATTTTTATTATCCGATTATTGGCCGTTTGTTGCAGCCAGCAGCGTTTGGTGAGGTGCAAGCGCTTGTCTCGTTATTTCTGCAATTAACAATTTTCTTGAACGTGTTTAGTATGATCACAATTTCGATCATTGCAAATTATAAAAAGCGCGAAGAAGCACATGCAGTCATTTTTGAGCTTGAAAAAGCAGCTTTGCTTGCAAGTATTATTGCGCTGCTCGTAGTTGCTTTGGCGAACGAGCCGCTACGTCAGGCCTTTCATTTTAACTCCGGGTTTCCAATTATTCTCATAGCCCTGGCGGTAACAATAACAGTGCCGCTCACCTTTCGTAGTGCCTTTCTGCGGGCAATTAAAAAATTTGGCCAAACTTCAATTGCCGGCATTTTGGCGGCCATAGGCAAGTTGGGGCTTTCGGTGTTGTTTATCTTCATGGGTTTTAACACGGCCGGGGCAATTGGTGGCATTGTGGCGGCTCAGGTGATAGCCCTCACGTATGCTGCACTGAAAGCGAAAAAAGGCGGGCTACGCTACGTTAGCGACCGTTATTTTCATCTGCCAAGCTATAAGCGGTTGGTGCCAGAGCTAAGATATGCTGCTTTGGTACTGATTGGTTCATTTGTAATGACGATGCTTTTTAGTGTCGATGTACTTGTAGTGAAATACTTGTTTGATGCCGAGACGGCCGGGCTATATGCTGGCATTGCAACGGTGGCACGCATCATTTATTTCTTAACCGCTTCAATCGTGCAAGTTTTATTGCCGTCGGTGAGCTTGCAGCAATCTTCACAACAAAATCGAGCGGTGTTGTTTAAATCACTTATTCTTATTTTTGCAATAGGGGGGCCTACGCTGTTAGTATGTATGCTCTTTCCTGAATTGTGTATTCAGCTCTTAATGGGCTCAAATTATCTGGCGTTTGCTGGGCTTTTACCTCTGTTAAGTTTGGCTATTTTTATTATCTCAGTGATGAACCTGCTAGTGATGTATTTTATAGCGCTTCACAGGCGCGGCATTGCCATCGTTGCTATAATAGGGGCTGTTGTGACGCTTGGGCTGATGGTGATGTATCATTCAGATGTGCAGGCAATCGTCAGTGACCTGCTGCTAGGCAGTTTGACAATGATGCTCGTGCTCAGTGCATGGCTTTGGATTACCAAACCTAACCGGAAACGTAAACGAACGACCAGTGACACAGAAGCAGCTCATATCGATTATAGTTCCCGTACGCAATGAATCGCTCAATATTCCTATTTTACAAAAAGCGATCCAAAAGCGATTTACATCTTTGCCATATAAATACGAACTGATTTTTGTTGATGATGGCAGCCGCGATAACTCAGTTGAAGTAATTCAAACACTTATGGCGGCAGATCAAGGTGTACGTTTGCTTGAATTTGCTCGTAATTTTGGCAAAGAGGCGGCGGTTTCGGCGGGGCTTCACGCCGCTCGCGGTGAGGCGGCTATTATTATGGATGGCGATATGCAACACCCCCCTCATCTTATAAAAGACTTTTTAATGCGATGGCAGCGCGGCGCTGAAGTGGTGGTTGGCCTGAGAGAATACAGCCAGAAAGAAAGCTGGTTTAAGCGTTGGTCATCAAAACAGTTTTATAAAATTATGGGCAAGGTGAGCGACACCAAAATTACGCCAAATGCCACCGACTATCGTTTGCTTGATCGCAGCGCTATTGAAGCTTTTAAGCAAATGACTGAGCGAAACCGTATTACAAGGGGGCTGATTGATTGGCTGGGATTCAGTCGTGATTATGTACGCTTCGAAGCGTCACCCAGGCTGCATGGCAAGGCGGCTTATAGTTATAAGTTGCTGTTTCGTTTAGCGCTCCATAGTTTTACGGCGCACAGTTTTTTACCGCTGAAGCTGGCCGGCTACCTCGGTATTCTTATCTTGCTCATATCGGGGCCGTTGGGCGTGTATATTTTTCTCGACAAATATATGTTGCATAATGTCAGCGGCTTTAACTTTAGTGGCACGGCACTGTTGGCAGTGATTCTGCTGTTCTTGGTGGGGATTATTCTCTCGTGTCTTGGCTTGGTTTCAATGTATATTGCCCGCATTCATGACGAGGTGATGAACCGGCCCCTGTATGTGGTAAAACCCGAAGAGAGCGCTGAACAAATTGCTGAAAAATTGAATGAAGAGGAGGCGGGTGCAGCATGAAATTCTTATGGTTTTCATGGAAAGATATACACCACCCCGAAGCTGGCGGTGCTGAAAAGGTAATGCACGAGCTTTCAAAGCGATTGCTGCGTGAAGGCCATGAAGTAACGGTGCTCACAGCACGCTACACCGGTGCCAGCAGGCAAGATGAGATTGACGGTGTAAAAATAATTCGCATTGGCAAAAGCCGCTACCTTCATTCTTTTCAGGCATTACTTTATTACCTGTTTCACTTGCGCCATAGGTTTGATGTGGTGGTTGAGGTAGTGAACACGGCGCCATATTTTGGCATATTTTTTAAAGGTAAGGCGAAAGCGGTGTTGCTGTATCACCAGTTAGCTCGTGAAATTTGGTTTTTAGAAGCCTCGTTTCCACTGAATTATCTTGGCTACTACTTGCTTGAGCCGGGCGCAACGAAGTTACTTGCGGCATCGCACGCGAGTGTTGTAACGGTTTCGAACAGCACAAAGCAAGATTTACTGCGCTACGGCTTCAATAGCCAAAACGTGCATATTATTTCTGAAGGGACACACATTGCTCCAGTTGAATCGCTCAAAGTTGCCAACAGTGCTAAATTTGAACTGCCAACAGTGCTCAGTTTTGGTGCGCTCAGAAGCATGAAACGAACACTCGACCAGGTGAAGGCTTTTGAAGTTGCTAAGGCGACAATTCCTGAATTACAGATGAAAATTGCCGGCAATGACAAAGGCGCGTACGGTACCCAGGTAAAGGCCTATATTCAAAAAAGTCGCTTCAAAGAGAGCATAGAGGTGCTCGGGCGGGTAAGCGACGAACAAAAACTCGAGCTCATGCGAAAAGCTTCATGCATTGTCGTTACCTCAATAAAAGAGGGGTGGGGGTTGATTGTTACTGAGGCGAACAGCCAAGGCACACCGGCAATTGTTTATAATGTTGATGGCTTGCGTGATGCGGTGAAAGATGGTATTTCTGGCCGCGTGACAGCTTCAACACCTGAGGCGTTAGCGGCTGGTATGTGCGAAGTGCTGCAAGATGAAAATCAGTATAAAGCGCTGCAGGCTGGTGCCTACGAAATGAGCAAAGCAATTACATTTGAGCAAAGCTATCAAGATTTAAAAAAAGTATTGGAGCTTGCATGAAACAACCACTGGTTTCAGCAGTAGTAACAACACGCAACAATACGGCAACGCTCGAAAACTGCCTGAAGTCGATTGTTGGTCAGAGTTATCACCAGATTGAATTAATTGTCATTGATAATCATTCAACCGATAATACGATTGAAATAGCCAATAAGTATACGAAAAAGGTCTGGGTGAAGGGGCCAGAGCGTTCGGCTCAGCGTAACTTCGGCGCCTCTAAGGCAACCGGTGAATTCGTGCTCATTATTGATTCTGATATGGAGCTCACAACTCATGTTGTTGAAAGTGCCGTTCATAAAATCACCGAAGACGAAACAACTCAAGGAATTATCATACCCGAAGAGTCATTTGGTGAAGGTTTTTGGGCGGCCTGCAAGCAACTAGAGCGTTCGTATTATGTTGGCGTGCCATGGATGGAAGCGGCACGATTCTTCCGTAAGAGCGTCTTCACTCAAGTGAGTGGCTATAACGAGAACCTGGTGAGTGGTGAAGATTGGGATCTTTCGCAGCGGGTTGAGGCTCTGGGCCGGCTTGAGCGCATTGATGATTTTATTCTGCATAACGAAGGCAAATTATCGCTGCGAAAAACTTTAAAGAAGAAGTTTTATTATGCACAAAAATTCGCGCTTTATATGGATCAAACAAAAAGTCAGAACATGCAGTCGCAAACCGGTATTGTGGCGCGCTATAAACTGTTTTTTAATGAGCAAAAAAAAATCGTTCGCTCACCACACACCTGGCTAGGCATGTTATTTATGAAAACCGCCGAATTCGGCTGTGGTGGTCTCGGCTATATCGCAACGCGACTTCGAAAGCGAGAGTCGGCAGAGCTATGAACATCGTTGTGTACCGTAATTGTTTTACCGGTGATGTCTCGGGGGGAGACATGCACATGGCTGGTGTGCTTTGGTGGCTCAAAAGCGTCAAGCCTGAAGAGCATATCTCGTTAGTTAGTGCCAAGAACGACGGCCAGGCGGCCATGTATGAAGATGTTTCTCACGTCAATCGAGTCACCTATTGGGCACCGAGTAGCAAAATGCCGGCCTTGCTTTACATCATGCGTGCGCTGCTTGGCTGGTGGTTGCCGCGGCTGCCTTATGATGGCAAAGCCAAGAATGTTCTGATTGCAAGTTCACATTTTTTACCCGACGTACTGCCGGTTGCCTATAAGTGGCGGCGTAAAAACTGTGAGCGAGTGGCGTATATTCACCATATCGTGCAAGATATGCCAAGAAACGCGAGTGTTTCGACCCGCCTCGCCCATCTGCAAGAACGACTATGCTTTTGGATAATAAAAAAGCATTTTCAGAAAGTTATTGTTGTAAACCGGGCAGTAAAGCAGCGACTAGAAGAGCTTGGCTTTACGAAGCAATCTATAAAAGTCTCGAGCAACTTTGCTTCAAGTGACCCGCTGCCGGTACGTGCGTTTGCCCATAAGACGACCACTATTTTGTTTTGCGGCCGACTGGTCAAACAAAAAGGGGTGTACGATTTTATGAGCGTTTGCCGGTTTTTGCAACAAAAAATACCCGACTTCTCAGCTGTTATGATAGGTGCCGGGCCTGAGCTTGAACGGCTGCGTGAGTTGGTAGCGTCTGAAAATCTGCCGGTTGAGATAAAAGGCCGCATTTCTGAAGCCGAAAAATTTAAGCTATTTAATCAGGCGAAGCTATTTGTGTTTCCTAGCATCGAAGAAGGGTGGGGTATTGTTGTGGCCGAGGCTTTAATTGCTGGCACGCCGGCACTCGTATATGATCTGCCCGTTTATCAAGAAATTTTTGATCAGCAGCTTCACACCGTTTCTCTGGGAGACGTTGATGCACTCCAGCAGGCTGCTCTTGAGCTAATAAGCTCATATAACGAAACGCCGGCAGTCTACCACGCAGAACAGCAACATATAAGCGCATTCGCCGAGCAGTTCACGAAGGCTAATGTCGCAGAAGGCGAGTATCGGTTTTTTGCTTTATGAAAAAACAAGAATCAATTTTACTCATTGGCTCTTATGGGCGCGGCAATATCGGTGACGATGTCTTTTTAGAAGCCGCTAGCTCACTTTTTGAAGGCCGCACATTATATATAAACTCAGCCAACGATGAGCTTTTGCCGAATGCCATTAAAGGCAAAGTGCAAACAGTTCAAACTGGTGCCGCCTCAGGTATACGAGAAAAATTGCGACTTTTTGCAAAACTAACACATATTGTCTATTGGGGCGGCGATTTATGGGTTGAGCTGTATGGCGACCGGTTTCCGCGGCAATCACTCTATAAAATGGTGGTATTAAACTTTATTGCGCGGTTATTCGGTAAAAAAATTTATTATGTTGGTTGCGGAGTTGGCAAGCTACGGGGCTATTCACTATTTCTAGCTCGCTTGTCGGCACGTCTTGCCAAAGCAATTGTTGTACGCGAAGAGCGCTCGGCGAAACTATTGGCACTGCCACATGTGCAAGTGTTGCCCGATTTAGCGGTTAACTTACCGGCTTTTCGAACCATAGCTTTACGAGAGAAAGCTGCTAAAAAACCGCTTAAAATTGGCGTATCCTTACTCTATTATGTGCCAAACCCTGAACATAATTTTGCAAAAGTTGTTCACCATATTAAAACCTTGCTTACCAGCGTTCACCCGAATGAATGTGAGATTATACTCTTGCCAATGCTCATCTCAGAGCAAACGCCAAAAGACGATTTGTGGGCGCTTTCTCAATTACAGCGCCATTTAAAGGGTTATAACGTGAGCACCTGCAAAGCACGCGATATCAACCAATATGTCGAGATGCTTGGCGAGCTCGATGTTGTGATTGGTACTCGCTTACATGCTAATATTTTAGCGACGTTGGCCGGTATTCCTTGCATTGGCATAGCATATCGGCCAAAAGTTCTCGATTTTTTCAAACAACACGGGCTTGAAGAATGGTGCGTTGAGTTTGATAAGTTATCAGAGCTACCGACTGTTTGGCAGCAATTCATTACACATCAGCCAGAGGTAAAGCAGGCGTTTCGTAAAGCCCGAATTCACTTACTCGAGCACCAAAAAGAATACGAGGCGTTTGTAGATGCCCATTTTTAAACGCCTGAGTCGCTACATCCACACAGAACGCTCCCAGAAGCTCGTGGCAGCGGCCGGGTATAGTGTGAGTTTTTTACTTTTATTCAGCACAATTATAGGCGGAGCGGGCCAATATTGGGATTGGTCGTTTCCTTTGTTTCAATCTGATATTGCTAATCTTTTTTTGAATAACGCTGAAAGTTGGACCATGCTTAAAAATGGTACGCCGCTAAGTTATTCTTCTGACTATTTTTTGCGGATGATTGTTGCTTTGTTTACTTTTTTGCAACCTGAGCATTTGCGATATATTCTTTTTGTTGCAATATTTTCCCTAGGTTCATATGGTGGCTTTTTAATAATGCGGCGCCATGTCAGCGCGCCAGTTGCTTGGCTGCTTGGCCTGTTTGCAATGGTGAACATTGCTTTATTTTATAAATATACGGCCGGGCACTTTAATTATATAGTGTCGTATGTTGTCTTTATTTACCTGCTTTACTATTTATTTTACTGCTATCGCGGCCGGCTTGAACATATTGCGACCGTTGGGCTGCTGTGTGCGCTCAGTGGCGCGCAGATTCAGTTCTTTATCTTTGTTAGTATTTTTTTGCTTTTGTTTGCCGTCTTCCGTCGAGATGTCATGAAATGGTGGCACTTGCTGATTATCGGCCTCATCACTTTACTTGGTAATATGGTGTGGCTGACAAATTTTGTAACTGGTGCCGCTAGCGTTTCAGATACGGCCGCCACTGCGGCAGCGGCCGGCTTCAAGGGACTTATTGCAGCCGATTTTATTGATATATTCAGCTTTTCGTTTGCAAAAGCCACTTTGCTTAGCCGATTTTTGAGTAGTATAGAGTTTGCTTTTTATAGTCTTCTCGTAAGTTTGTTGCTATGGCTTTGCATAAAAGCTAAAAAGTTTGATCGCTTGACGCTGTTTAGCTTCGGTTTTTTGTTGGTTTTGCTATTTATGGCCACCGGCCTGTTTACCCGTTTACCACTCGGGCCGATAACGCTGGTATACCCAATGCTTCGTGAGGTTGGTCATTTTGCGCCAATTATTATATTGAGCATTATTGTATTAGTTGCTATTTTATGGCCACGACGTGGTCGCTTGCCAGTGTTTGCGGCGGGCCTCATCGCGCTGCTGGTATTTATTGCCGTTGCGCACTTTATAGTACATAACCAGGCAACTAATGTTGCAAAAATTCGCTCGCAGCTAGCTCCGTTTGAGCAACTGCAGGAAAGTGATCAGGGGGCGTACCGCATTTTGGCGTACCCCTTCTTTGAAAATTATCAAATGCTTAATATCGAACAAAAACGCAACCTAGGCTACCCCCTGAACCAAGCCGGGCACGATAGCTTCTTGCCTTACTCGGGCAAGGAGTTTCTGAATAATAAAATTCCGCCCGATAAATTTAAAGAATCACCGCAATATAAACTGCTAAAAACATATGACGTTGCTGTTTTGCAGCCGTATAATGTCAAATATATTTATGATCTTTCTGCTGTGTACGAATCACATTACGATGTATTTGTTCCGAAAATGACCTACGATGCCGATAAAAGTCTGATAAAAAATGACCCGCAATTTTTACAAAAGATAATCGACCGAAACCCGGGTAAAGTAAAAAAAATAAACGACAAAATACTTGAAATTATGCATTATACGCCACGTGTTTCTGCCCCCGGGCAACTTTTTGCTTTTTCTGAGGCTGGGCAGGCCGAAAATGGCAGCCAGTTTACCCGACAATTGAGTGCGGGGCAAAATACGTATCATATTGCTGCGCAGCCGCTCCCTTATGAAACGAATATTGTGCCGTTGTTGTCCAGTGCGGCAGAGGTCAAGCTTGATACAGCTAAGGGGCAAATGAGTGAGCTAGTGCCTAAAGATTCGGTCAAAACGGGCACTGAACTCTACGTTGCAGCCAAAACCACACTCTTTTATCGGCTCAGTCAACATTCGCTGACGATTTTTACGCGCCCTCTTCCGCCGCTGAGCGTTAATGGCAGTTCGCTTGCCGAGCAGGGTCAAGATATAATTCTGTACCAACTCTCTATAGAGCAAGTGCCATACTTTATTCGCTTAGGTGAAGAGGGGGCACTGGTGCGTGCGGCGCCCGGTGAGCGCCGTATCGGCGAGCTCCCTCAGGGGGGTGTGGTAAAACTGTATCGCGGTGCTGGCAATAACCTTATCGCCAACCCCTCGTTTGAAGAAGGCCTATGGAAGCCGAAAGTAGGTGATTGTAATAATTACGACAAGCAACCCGACATTAAAGCCGAACTCAGCCGCCAAATAGCGAGCCACGGCCAGCGCGCTTTGCAGCTTGAAGCTCGGCGCCATGATGCTTGTATGAGTACGACTGTAAAGTTTCCCGAAGGCGGGCAATATGTATTAAGCTACGATTATCAAAGCCCGAACGCTCACACCACCCGGTTCTATCTTGGGTATAGCAAGCCGGGAACGCCGCCTGCAAACGGCTTCGCGCCCGTCTACGGTCAGCATTGGCTGACAGCCAGCGAGCTGCTGCAAGTTGAGCCCGGCGCTACAAGTGCTAATTTATTCGTTTATGCGCTCGAAAGCCGCAGTAAAGAGCCCACGGTTAATCGCTATGACAACTTCTCGCTCATGAAGCTTGAGGCGGTGCAAGATGTACCCGTGGCCCCAGAAGTGCATAGCTACAAAAAAGTAGCGCTCCCTAAAAACCAGCCAGCATATAGCTTTACTATTAACGACAACAGTTTTGATTATAAAAATGTGCTGCAAAACGGTGCATTCGAGCAAGGCTTGTGGCAAGAGTCTGTCAGTGATTGTAGTAATTATAACTATGATCCTCAGATTGCTGCGAGCCTTAACCAAACCGATAAGGCAGAAGGAAGGCAATCGCTCGAGCTTCGCGCAACTCGCCACGATGCCTGTACCTTCGTTGAGCTGCCACTGAAGCCAAATGCCGTTTACCGGCTCAGCCTTAAATACAAAGCAAAAAAAGGTGTGCAGTATGGCGTTACAGCAAACTACGATGTCGGTTCACAAGATGTAGGCAGTAAAGAAATGACTTCTCAGCATAGTGATTGGCAGGCATTAATCAAGTACTTAAAGGCTCCAGCCGACGCCTCTAGTGTTCGGCTGTATCTTTATGCGTATGAATCAGACGGTATAACAGAACAATCGGTACTGTACGACGCTGTAGAGCTTATAGAGATACCGCGCCTTGAGAACCAATTTTATCTGGTTACCCCTGCCGAACAGGCCTTAACTCAACCAGACGCAATAACGGTAACGAAGTTTGACCCTACACGTAAATCAGTTGCCGTAAAGGGCGCCTCGGGCCGGTTTTTATTGAATGTGAGCGAAACCTTTCACCCGGGTTGGAAGCTTTGGCTCGGCACGCAATCAATTGCCACCGAGCAACACCTGAGATTGAATAATTTCAGTAACGGTTGGTATATTGACACTCAAAAGTTATGCGAGCAGGCCGAGAGCGGCTGTGTTCAGCGAAAAGATGGCCGCTACGATATGCAATTTGAGCTGGCGTTTGCGCCGCAACAAGCGTTTTTAATTGGCCGTGTTGTGAGTATCGTTAGCCTTGGTGCCTGCTTGGCTTTTATATCAGTCAGCGCAATACGTAAACAATATCACCATCGTAAAAAAGAGTAGCCATGAAGGTAGTACGACATTGGCTTTGGCGGTACCGTGACCAACTGCTTGCTGTTGGTGGGTATGGCATTGTATTGCTGGCTATCGTGTTACCGTGGCTTGCCCCTGGTTTTATTCTCACACTTGATATGGTGTTTGCTTCACCTATGCCTATGCCGAGTGCAGTGCATAGCGGCTTTCTTTTTTATGCGCTGCTGCATTGGGTGAGCCTGGTGATGCCGGCTGATGTTATGCAAAAGCTACTGCTGATTGGTTTTTTCTTATTGAGCGGCTGGAGCGGTTATAGCGTGGCACGAGGTATGTTAAAAAACGTTGCGCCGCTCTCGGCAGCGACGAAAGTGGCGGCGTTTGCAGCCGGTTTATTTTATATGGTTAACCCTTTTGTTTATTCACGGCTTATGGCCGGGCAGTTTGCGCTACTGCTAGCCTATGCAGTGTTGCCGTTTGCCTTTCACGCCGCTTGGAAGCTCTGTAATGCCCCATCACTAGCAAAAGCGGCACAATTAACCGGTGTGCTTGTGGCGCTGAGCATTCTTTCGTTGCACATATTTGGCATGGCGCTTATTATGCTCGGCATCGGTTTTTTGGTGTTTCTGTGGCAGGCTCGCAAACAGCCAACGAACTTAAAACAGCTGGTTTTGTGGTTTGGCGGCAGCTTGGTGGCGTGGGCGGTAGGTAGTAGTTATTGGCTATGGCCCTTATTGAGCGGAACAGGGCAAGAGGCGGCGCAGATTACGAGCTTTACCAGTGACCATGCTGCGGTGTTCCAAACACTTGGCGGTGCTACGAGTGCTTTATTGCTACAGGGTTTTTGGGCCGATCTGCAGTCGCTTTACCTTATGCCTCAAGACTTGTATGATGGCTGGTGGCTGCCACTTTTGCTACTGCTACCGTTGGTGGCCTTAGGCTTCTTTACGCTGTGGCAGCACATGCGCGCTTTAGCTGTTTGGGCCACGATAGCTTTGGTTACCGGGGCTATTTTAGCGGCTGGCGTAAGTGATCCGATTTTCGGCAACCTCAATCGGTGGCTGTATGAGAACATACCGTTTTTTGGCGGCTACAGAGATGCTCACAAATTTGTCGCCTTACTAGCCATGATATACGTACTTGGTCTTGCAGCCGGTACCTGGTGGGTGTTCACCCGCCTGCGATCAATAGTTGTACAAATAGGAACAGCTATTATCATTCTTGCGCTACCAATTACATACACACCGTTACTCTTTTTTGGTGCTGCCGGGCAATTACAGCCGCGCCACTATCCCCGTGATTGGTATAGCGCTCGCCAATTGTTGCAGGCTGACAACTCTCACTATGCCTCGTTATTTTTACCATGGCATCTCTACATGCCTTTTTATTTTAGCGAGCGAACAATTGCCTCACCTGGCCCTGTTTTTTTTGGTTCTTCAGTGTATGCCAGTACAAATCCAGAGATTGGCACATTACGGCACGAAACGGCTGGCTCAGTATCGGCTCAGATTGTTAACTCATTGATCACACCACGTGATGCCACCAGCTTTGCACACCAGGCTGCGCAGTTTGATATAAAATACATAATTGTAGCCAAGTCGTATGACTTTAAAAAATATGAATTCTTGCATAAGGCAGCTGGCTTACGGGTGATACAAAATACGCATCATATGCTGGTGTATAAAAATATGTATTGGAGCAGACGGTAGTGACCAGACATAAACAGTCGTTGGCCATAGATGGCATCTCGGCGGCACCCATGCGAACTATCGCCATACGAACGGCACAAGGCTTGCAAGTAAAGCCGCGCACAGCGACGGCCTTTAAGTCGCGGCGTAACCGCGAAATGTCACCGCGCCCGCACGTGCGCAAGAAGGGTAGTGCGTTGTCAGCTACTGCTTTCAAGCTCACGCAGTTATTAAGTAAGCAGCAATTATTATATGTGGTGATAAGTGTTGGTAGTGTCGCCTGTCTGATATTTTTGCAGATAGGCCTTGTTGCCATCAGCGCTTTAATGGTGGCCTGGCTTGTTATGGGGCGTTCGGGCCGTGAGCTTTTCTTAGGTGCTTTCTTGCTTTCATTAACAATTCCTGTGTTGGTGGTGAGTGGTTTTCAGCAAACCATTATTGCTAAAAACATTGCAACCTATTTGTTTGGTTTGCTTGTCGCGGCGTTTATTATATTACTTGTTCGTAAGGGCAAAAATTACTATAAAAAGTTGTAAAAATTATTTCATCTAAGGTGTTTCACCGCTAAATTGACTTGTATGCTCCGCCAAGCATTGTTAGACTTGACCATGGTCGAATTAAGGAGAAAGCATATGCGTTCACACCTAAAAGGATCAAGTCTTTTGCGGTCAATCGTAAAAGCAAAATTCGTCGTAGCAGCTTTTGTTGCTGTGGCGGTTGCTTCTTTTGGCGTAGCTGCACCAACAAGTGCGTTGAGCCAACCATCTAGCAAAGAAGCTTGTAGAAATGGCGGCTGGCAACAACTTGGGTATCGAAACCAAGGCCAGTGTGTCCGTGCGGCTGTCCAGAACCCAGGTTCTGGCTATGGTGGTAACACCAACGTTAATGTTGATATCGACATTAACGTTAACGTCATTGGTAACAACAATATGGTTATTATTGTTGTACCGCCATACTGGTCATAAGCCAGAGTAAGTTTGACAGAGCAAGAACACTCCATTGCTGGAGTGTTCTTTGTTTATAATAGATACATGTCCCACATTATTCAGAATCTGGTGCGTCGTTACCCCATTATTTCCGAACAAATTGAGCCGCGCGAATTGGCAGTCATTTTACGCGAATGCGAAAAAGCCTTAACGAGTGCACAGGGCGAGAGTTCGGTTGTTGAATTTGGCTGCTACGAAGGCACCACCAGCCTGTTTTTGCAGCGGCTTATTATGGCGCTCAGGCCTGAGGCTTTGCTTCATGTCTATGATTCATTCGCTGGCTTGCCCCCAAAGACCGCAGCTGATAAAAGTGCCGCCGGAGAGCAATTTAAACCGGGCGAGCTCAAAGCATCAAAACAAGCGTTTGTTCGTCATTTTAAGCGGGCATATGTGCCATTGCCAGTTATTCACAAGGCCTGGTTTGATGAATTGACACCAGTTGATATCCCGAATAGAATTATATTCGCATTCCTCGACGGTGATTATTATGAATCGATTAACGACTCACTAAGGCTAATAGAACCGAAGCTGCAGCCAAATGCAATTATTGTGGTTGATGATTACCAGAACGAAGCTCTGCCTGGCGCTCGCCGGGCGGTCGACGAGTGGGTAGAACGACGCCATCTTCGCCTGCAAGCAGAGGCAAGCTTGGCGATCTTACGGTTTTAAATAGATGCTTTGATCGCACTCCTGTCATTGCGATAAACTGAAAAAGAGCTTACTTATCGAAAACCCTTATGATATACTTTTAGTAGTAAGAGTTAAAAAACAAACAAACGATCCATTCCTAAGGGGCCTCACGGTGGAACATGCTGAGCCACATCATCACTTGAAGTTGATAGTATGGACGGTTTCGGTCGTATTCTTTATTGCTTTGTTGGCTGCTATTTTTCTTATACTCATGCCGAAATCGCTGGTTGTGGCTGGTACACTAAAGACAAAAGAAGGGCCGGTCAAAGCCGGAGAATACGATTTTCGCTTAAAATTTTACAACGCCACCACCCGCACCGATCTTGTGTATAGCTATGATGCAAAAGGTGTGACGGTTGATGAACGAGGCAAGTTTAGCGCCAGCTTACCCGACGGCGGTGCCTTACATGTGGCAACTTTAATGCAAGTGTGCATAGCCTCGCCTGATAGCGCAGTGCCAGGGACAATCACTGGCGGGCAAGCAATATTACCCTCTTGTGAAGTACCTGAAGTAGAGACTGATCAGGCTGCCTATAACCAAACTATTTGTGGTTTAACGGCAGTCGACCAAGACCCAACCAACACAATTAATTGGCTGGCTTCAAAGAATGTTGTCTACGCAACGCCCACCAAGGCCTGCGGTCAATCAGACGAAGGCATAGCTTCGGTCAGTGATGAAGATACGGTTGCACCGCTCATTGAAGCGCCAGGTACCCTCAGCGAACTGCTTGAAAGTGGTGTTAACTTAGAGCCGGGCACACTCCTTACAATTGGTCAAGACGGTCAATTAACGGCCTCTACGCCCTCTGAAGCTGTCGGTGCAGTTATTGAGGAAGAGATCGCCGCCAATGAAGCCGAAAACCCTTCTGTGACTAACGTATTTAATACCTACCCGACGACAGTCATAGAAAATGGCATTAATACAGCTCCGCAAACTCTGTCACTGAACGGTAGTGTACTCTCGATATCTAGCGGTAATAGCGTGACACTACCCTCAAGTGGCAGTAGTGGCGATGATGTCATCGGTAATGAAGTGACTGATATTATAGCGGGTGATGGGCTGGTGCGTGTTGGTACCGGCACCACGCTTGACCCTTTTAAAGTTGGCCTCATAACCTGTGCCAGCGGGCAAGTTCTCAAAAGCAGCGGTAGCTTAGCCTGGAGCTGTGCGGCTGATGCCGGCACCACTTATTCAGCCGGCACGGGCATAAGCCTGGCTGGCACCACAATTAACGCCAATATTGGGAGCGGGTTAAGCGTGAATGGTTCTAATCAGATTATAAACAGCGGGGTTTTAAGTGTTGGCGGCACGGGGCCAGTGACCAGTACTGGCGGTCAAAACCCAACGATCGCCTTCGCCAACGGCTCAGCAACCGGCCAGTTCTGGCAGTGGGATGGTGACAGCTGGGAGCTGGCTACACTGCCCACTGATGGTGATGGCGTCGTTGGTAACGAGGTTGTGGGTGCAACGGGGAGTAACTCTGGCCTCGTTCGTTCAGGGGCGGGCACGAGCGTGAGCCCGTATACGTTAGCAGTAAGCGTTAGTAGCGGTCTGCAACTTTTAAGTGGCAATGTCGCGATCGATAGCCCCACTTGTAGTGGCACCGATAAGCTGCAATGGAACGGCACAGCTTTTATATGCTCGGCCGATGCCAATACTACCTATAGCGCCGGAAACGGCATAAGCCTGGCTGGCACAACTTTTTCTGTCAACAGTCCTACCTGTGCTGGCACCACTAAATTACAGTGGAACAGCACTGCATTTGTTTGTTCAACCGATATAGATGCCCAGACGCTTGGTTGGGTTGACGGCACCCGAACCTTGAGTATCTCTAACGGTAACAGTGTGGTTATTGCTGACGCCGATACAACTTATTCAGCACTGACAAATGGTGGGTTGAGGCTTGCGGGTACGGCCTTTGCGCTTAAAACGTGCACGACGAACCAAATTCTCAAAGCTCAAGCTACCAGTGGCGAGTGGGATTGTGCGGCCGATAACGACACTACTTATTCAGCTGGCACGGGCTTAAGTTTAGCAGGGACTACTTTTAACAATACAGGCGTGTTGGGTGTCACGGCATCTGGTGCGCTCACCAGCACTGGCGGTCAAAACCCCAACATATCCTTCGCCAACGGCTCAGCAACCGGCCAGTTCTGGCAGTGGGATGGTGACAGCTGGGAGTTGGCTAGCTTAGCGGTTGATGGTGACAGTGTTATAGGCAATGAAGTCACTAACGTCACAGGGAGTAACTCTGGCTTAACCCGTTCGGGCAGTGGCACGGCAATCGACCCTTACACTTTGGCGGTAAGTGTCGGTAACGGCCTACAGTTGACCAGCGGTAGTATCGCTATTAATAGCCCGACCTGCTCGGGCACAACAAAATTGCAATGGTCGGGTACGGCGTTTAGCTGTTCGGCCGACGTTGATACGACAAATTTTTCAATTACCGATGGCACCACTACGCAAAGCGTTGCTGCGACCCAGGCGATTACATTTGCCGGCAGTGCAAGCAGCAAAACCACCGTGACGCTAGGTGGCAGCCGGCAGCTTACCTTTGGGCTCGACACTGCCGGTGCTTCTTCGGGGCAAGTGCTAACTTATAACGGAACGAACCTTGCCTGGCAATCACCAACAACCTATGCACCGACAAGTTGTAGCGCCACTAGCACCTATATCTGTCAAGATGGCAACACTCTCGGCGGTGCGATAACCCTTGGAACAAATGATGCTTTTGCACTCAACTTCGAAACAGGTGGAAGCACGGCTGTGACAATTCTTGCTAATGGCCAAGTTGGAATTGGTGACACCACCCCCGCTCAAGCTCTCGAAGTGAATGGTAACATTGCCATGCCCATAACGAGTTCATCGGCTGGTATCCTGATGATAAATAGTGCCCGAACGTTACACGCCTATGGCGGTATCTCTAATATCTATGTCGGGCAAAACTCTGGTAACTTTACCCATTCGGGAACCTTTAATTCTGGTATTGGCTCGCAGACACTCATGAATGTTACCTCGGGGTCATTTAATACGGCCGCGAGCGCTAACGGGCTCTTTAACACCACCACCGGCTCTTCAAACAGTGCGGTTGGTATTCAATCGTTGTTTGGCAATACAACGGGCTCAGATAATACTGCCATAGGCCATAATGCGGGTTATACGGGTACGGCTGGTGCATTTGCTAACACTACTGGTAATTTCAATACCTTTATCGGTAGCCTTTCTGGCCCGGGTTCGGCGACACAATTAACAAATGCAACTGCTATTGGTGCATATGCGACCGTGGCTCAAAGTAACAGCGTAATCTTAGGATGTGTAAGCGGTGTGGTCAGTTGCCCACAAACACAAACCGTTGGTATTGGTAACTCGGCGCCAGGTTTTCTGTTGCATGTTGGGTCGGCGACGTCGATGCCATCAGGTGCCACAGTAACACGATTTGAGAATGGCGGCGGCACCTGCAGCGTTATTCCAAGTACAGCCGGTGGTGTTACTTGTACCTCTGACGAACGTGCCAAGAAGAACATTGAAGCATTTACTGGCGCGGTAGAGCTGCTTGAACGTATAAATATTAAAAAATACAACATGAAATCTGATAAAAGTGGTTCCACAAAACAGATTGGTGTGATTGCTCAAGAGGTTGAAGACGTATTACCTGGGCTGGTGGTGACTGATGCCGACGGAGCTAAATCGTTTTCATACGCTGGTTTAACGCCAATCTTGCTGCAGGCCATTAAAGAACAACAAGTACAGCTCGATCACATTAATGCTGGGGTGTGGTCGGGCGGTATTGTCAGTAAAGATGCGACTTTTAAAGCACAGGCAATTTTTGAAGGCCCGGCGCGCTTTGTGGGCGAGGCTTCATTTAAGGGCGATGTATCGATTAGCGGCAAGGTGAAGCTCTCGCACGATCAAGTCAATACAGTCATTTTGCCAAAGGGCAAGAAATCAATACATATTTTATTTGGTGGTGCCTATGGTGTGCCGCCATATATTACTGCAACACCGCGTGACTTCTTGCAGAGTGATAGCCAGTATCGTGTAACGAATGTTTTTAGAACAGGCTTCACCATAGAGGTAAATAAGGCTCAAGCAAAAGCTATTCAGTTTGATTGGCATGCGTTTAGCAACTAGTTTGACCAAGCTACAATCAGCAGGTACCATAAGAATATCCAAAAGGGGGAGTAATGCTTTCGAAACTCAGCAGAAATAACAGGTTTATGTATGTTGCACTCATTATTATTGTGCTATTAGCTATTGGAACGGCCGGTTTCTTTGCCAAAAAATATTTTGACCTGCGAGCCAACCCTGGCCAGGCAGCTGAAGAAGAAACAGCGCGCTTAACAAACGCAGTCGGTAAGCTCTATGAGCTGCCAAAAGACGAAACGCCGATTATCGGTAAAGTGCAAGATAAAGAGAAACTAAAAGATCAGCCGTTCTTTAAAAATGCTGAAAATAGCGATGATATCTTGATTTATCAAAAAGCAAAAGTCGCCATTATCTATCGCGCCAAAGAAAACAAGCTCATCAATGTTGGGCCAATTGCCATCGATGCCGCGCAGCAAGGCCAAGCGGCGGCAACGGTGAAAGTGTTTAACGCCACTACAAAAACCGGTGCTGTCGATACAGTGCTGAAATCGGTGGGCGAGATTGCCGGTTTGCAGCTTGACCAAACCGTCGGTGAGGCTAAAAGCAAGAGTGGCTCACAGATAATAGTTGTTGATATCAATGGCAATAAAGGCGAGCCAGTCAAGCAAGTTGCCGAGAAGCTTGGCGGCATAGTTGGCTCATTGCCAGCTGGCGAGAGTAAGCCGAGTGTTGATATTGCCGTATTCGTCGGCGGAAAGTAATTTGCTTGAGATAAAACTACCTCATAGTATCTTTTTTCGAGTGTGTTACACTGAGGTAGTTTTTCCTTCTAGCGTCAAATTTACAATTTACAACGCTATGGGTAGCGTACTATACTAGAGATATTCACAAATTAACGTCGTAGCATTGGCAGAACCACGTGTAAATCGTGGACTGTGCCGCAACGGTGATCTTGGCAAGCCAAGCAAGTCCGATAAGCTAAGCTACATAAGGCGATTCCCGAGCAGGAATGTTTTGGTGGTTCTTTCTTGAACCAATAAAACTCTTGCTCGTGCAAGGGTTTTTAAGTGCCAGTATCAACAAAAGAAAAAAGAGCCGAAATAGCGGCCAGGCGTGAGGGCGAGTACGCCAAGTATGAAGCCTGGCGCCGAGAGCATGAAGCACGTGACCCTGTTTTATTGACACTTGATTCACTACAATATGATCTTCGCACAACTGGCAAGATTGACCCTGAAGCCTGGGCGCAATTTGACGCCGACGAGATGACCTTTTTAGCTGAGAATATCAATTCCCGCCACACCACTCCAGCCAGGTACCGTTTTAACGGCCACGATGTTATTGTGGCCGAAGCACAGGCTAATCGCCCCGAACTCACCCTTCGCAGTATTAATGAAGGAGGCTTAAAAAAAGCGCAAAAAGAAGCTTTAGCAGACGAGCGCTATTATTTCCAATATCGTCGAGATGAGCTTTTTATGGCATTTCATGATGAGATTATTTCGATGATGCAGGGCGAGAGTGAGGCTGATACCCTCATAAAGTTCTCGACCTTTCCTATAGAAGCTACCACCGATAATCGAAGAGCTATTCTAAAAGAAAAAGCCTATAAGGAAGCAGCCAAAATGGGCTTTTTGTACATTGCTCGGCGTTTGCCCGAGGGTGAACTAGAGCTTCTCACCATTCGGCTCGACGATTGCACACCAGATATTGTTACCGAATGCTTGCGTGATTATGGCTTCACCGATGCACCCTTTGCGCTTGAAAAATCAGAAGAGTTTGGCAAATACATTGTGAAGTTACGCACTAATCAATTTCCGGCAAAAGATATTGAAGCCGCCACGGTGGCACAGTTCGATGTTGCCCGCTGTAAAGTGAGAGGGCTGAACGAAAGCTCATACGGCCGCAATGAGACATCGGTAGATGCATTGCAATTCATAACCCAACATCAAGACTACTGGGCAGCCTACAAAGCCTATAACGAACAGCTAGCAAGAGCACTCGAGGGCGAAGCTGTATCACCGCATCTGTTGCATTATTTTCAGAGAAGCCTGCAGGCTTACGAAAGTGCTGGCAGTTCAGTGCTCAGCCCTAGTGAAACCGACAAAATAGTGCAGTCAATTAAAGTCGGTAAGCTCAACAAGTATCTAGCTGCCGCTTATAAAAAAGTTTTGTTCCATGCTAACGTTGGTTTATTCAAAGATTTATTTGAATCATACAAGAAGACCGGTAAAGCGCAGCAGTTAACAGGCGAAAGTGCAACCGATATGCTGGGTGGCTATGCTGATTCAGCAGCAAAAGGCGGTGCTTCTATGGCGGTGCGCGGTGAAAGTGCGGCGGGTTGCGGGCTTACTATTGCCGTGAGCGTCAATGCGGCAGCTGAACTTGCCGCTCAGCAGGGCATTAGCGTTGAAGAGGCGACGCGTCGATTAGTAGAATCATCAAAGAAAGCGGAAGAACGTAAGAAAAAACTAGTGCCCAAACACGCTAATGACAAGCAGTATCTTATTGAAAAATGGGGCAAGAAGAACGTTAAAATATTAAAAGAAAAATGTGGTGCATGTGGTGAAAAACGCTACGTTGCGATTTGCGGTGTATGCCCCGATTGCGACCATAAAGACACTCAGAACCCCGGCTATATTACAAAGCTACTCCAGCGTCGCCAGCGGGCAGCTGCACCAAAAAAGAACGTTTTTGAAGGGCTGCTTTTTACAGCTGAAAAAAGTGCTAAAAGTTATCGCTGATTTATAAGCGCGGTGTGCCCCATAGACATCAGGTGGCGCTCACGATAATTATCGAAATGCTTCTTGCTGAGTCCGTTGCGTTTAATAAAACTTGAAATGCGCTCAGAGCCTATATAATGAGGCATCATGACATAGGTGGCACCAGCTTGGTAAAGCTCGGCGGCGTCATTGTAATTCTCAGAATGGCAGATGATCACCGCCCGCCCGTTCTTTTCAGTAATGTATTTCACCAATGCAAGGTTGGTAGCATGATCAGTCACCGTTGAAACGGCAAGTTTTAGCTTGCTTATGTTCAGCTCCTCAAGCAGCTCAAGATCGGTTGCGTCGCCATACAAAACATTAACGTCTTGACGCTGTAAGGTTTCAATAACTTCAGGGTTGTAATCGACAACTACAAACCGCCTTCGCATGCTTTTAAAGGTTTTTACAAATTCATGCCCACCTTTTTTATAGCCAAAAAGAACAAGCGGATAATCTTTTGAACGTTCTTCGTGTTCTTTTATGACACGCCGTTCAAAAAGTTGTAAGCGATGCTGCCAACGGTTAAATATCGGATCATCAAATTGCATTAAGTAGGCACTTGCCCCGATGGTAATAATGGCCACCAAAGTAATAATTGCGCTAATATCACTACTTACAAGTCCGGCGCCAGCAGCGATCACAACGAGTACAATCGAAAACTCACTAATTTGCGACAATGGCATGGCAGCTTTAAAACTGGTGCGCTTCGTGTAGCCAAGCAGGCCAAGGCTGGTCATGATAAAAAGCGGTTTTGAAATAAGCACGATAATTGAGAGTAAAATGGCCGGTATAAGTGCGTTTGCTAAGTTTTGTAGCTCTAGGCTTTCGCCCAACACAATAAAGAACAACACAATGAAAAAGTCGCGCAGCGGCTTAAGACGGGCACCGATTTCTTGAGCATAGGGCAGCGATGCGAGTGAAATACCGGCGAACAAAGCACCGACTTCAATTGAAAAACCAGCGAGCTCGAATATGGTAGCAATACCAAACCCCCAAGCAATGGCACTTAAAAATAGAAGCTCTTGAGATTTTGCGATAAAACGTGTCACCCGAGGCAGCAGTTTGCTGCCGGCGAGCCACAAAAGCAGGGCAAGTAAAAGAGCCTTGCCGCCAAGCGATAAAAAGGTAAGTACTGAAAACTCTTTTTGATCTGTTGTGACAAATAAAAGCGCCAAGGTTGCCAAAATATCTTCAAGCAATAATACACCGATTGTAATTTGAGCATATAAACGATTGTTTTCTCGTTTATCGTTTAAAACCTTCACGATAATAATAGTGCTTGAAAAGGTGAGGGCAAGTGCAATGATAAGCGCTGGTATAAAGCCGATACCAAAGAGCAAGCAGGCAATCAGGCTAATCGTGCCGGTACCAAAAATGGCCGCAGCGGCAGTTAAAAATACTGTTTTGCCCAGTGTCTTAATAACTCCTATGCGAAGCTCAAGGCCAATAATAAAAAGCAGCAGTGCGATGCCGATTTCACTAAAGCTATGGAATGTTTCTTTTTGACTGATTAAGTGTAAAAACGCCGGCCCTACTAAAACGCCAGTTATGATGTAGCCGATAATAAGTGGCTGTTTCAATAAACGCATCACTAATGAAATTGCAGTTGTCAGTGCAATCACGAGGCTTAGTTCGACAAAAACGTTTCCGGTCATGTTTATTTTTCTCAGGTTTCTTGCTTAAGTATGGCACACTGCAATATGGTGAAGCAACTTTTCCTAAACCCTAAGGCCCAGGTTTGCCAAAATTTAATAACTCAATATATATCCGGCGCTGGCACCAATGGCAATAATGAGTAGCCCCAGTAATGTCAGCTCAATGCCATCACGAATCGGATGCAATTTTAGAAGGAACCCACGCCAGATGCCTGCCGCAAATAAGACAAGTGCTGTTAAAAGGGTACACCAACCAACTGCGATAAATGTACTACTGAATACAAGCAGCGGCAAAAGTGTGAGCAGGCAGACTGCAAAATAAATGACAAATTCAATCGCAGCCGGCACAAAATAAGCTCGCCAAGGGTCGTGCTTCTCGCGTCCGTCAAGCTCGTCTTCATAGTGTTCTGAACTGTATTTTACGGCTGAGGCGTTGAAACCATTCACTAAAATGCTGACACCGGCAGTAATAAGAAGAATTCGCTGATCTGTTATTTCGGCAAAACTCAACCCTGCGACAACACCGGCACTAATTGCAAACCCGCCCTCAATACCCTCAAGTACCGAGAGAAACTTTTGAGCACCGAATGGCAAATGCAGACGTCGGCGGCGATGTCGTAATTCGTGACGAATGCGGGGAGTAACCATAAGCTTGTATTTATAGTATATACTAAGTTTTGAAGTGATATGATCAGATATTTTTACAAGAACCTCCGTTCGATAAAGCTAACACAGCCCAAAGAGTACCAACCTGGCGCCTGGGTTTGTGTTGAAGAACCAACCGAGCAAGAAATTGAATGGTTGGTGCAAAAATTTAACCTCGACCCGGGCCATATGGAAGACGTGCTGGATGCCGAAGAAATGCCGCGCCTGGAACGCGAAGGCGACATTAGCTACATTTTTGTGCGGTATGCCTTTACAACCGAGGATGTCGAAGTAACAACATCACCGCTCCTATTTGTAGTTGGGCCTAATCTGTTAATAACAATAACACCGCATCGGTTGCCCCGCTTGCAGCGCTTTTTGGGCGGCAAAGTTGACTTTGCTACTACACAGCGCACCAAACTTGTTTTACAGATTATGTCGCAAATTGCCGACCAATACGAAAACTTTATTAATAATGTAAGTCGACAAATCAAGATGATGCGAATGCAACTTCGGCAGCACGAAATTAATAACGATGATTTTGTGAACTTTGTGATGATCGAAGATGAGCTTAATGAGTTTCTCTCTGCGCTGCTGCCCACTACTGCCATTTTACGGCGCTTGCTGCTGGGCCGGCATATTCCACTTTTTGAAGAAGACCAAGATATAGTTGAAGACCTCTTGCTGAACAACGAACAGTCGATTGAGAGTTGTAAAAGTAACATCAAGACAGTTGCCAGCATTCGCAACGCCTATTCAACTATCGCCAATAACAACCTAAACAGGGCAATTAAGTGGTTAACGGCGGCCACAGTTGCGATTGCATTACCAAATGTCTTTTTTGGCATGTATGGCATGAACATTGACCTGCCGTTTCAAACTCAATCTGAAACAGCAAGCGATGATTTAAGGGGTTATTTTTTAGTTATTAGCGCTACCATTGTCGTCACTGCCGGGCTGCTGATATGGGCGCGACGTCGCCGGATTATCTAATAAACAGAGGTAGCTTGCAAGCATAGCCATATACACATGCTTGACACATAACAAAAACTTTGCTAGAATATATTTTGCGTGTTTGTGCAAGTAAAAGCAAAACATCGCAAAAGCACCTAAACAAGGAACTACTCTATGCCTATTAACGTCATTAAGGTGCCGTCACCAAAAACGCGGATACCAGTAGACGTTGAGCCAGCTGACTGGCAGCAGTATATAGAACACTAAACGTCGCACCCGTCTTGCATGTACCACCATGTACCAGGCGGGTGTTTCTTTTTAAAACTATTCAGTGCTTTGGGCGGTAGGGGCTGCAGGAGCGGCGGTCTCTGTTGTCTTTATAGGTGGTTGTTCACCGGCCTCTTTTAGCGCTTTATCAACTAATTCTTCAAGTTTTTTAATGCTAAAAACTGATTCACCGGTGGCATCTTTTTCAGAAGTCTCCTCAAATTTTAAGAGCCGGCCGTTTAATACCAGGGCAGGAGTGCTCTTTTCGACATTGCCCTTAGCTGCGGCTGTGGCGTCACGTAAGATTCGTTCACTCGTTGCCTTGCCGCCAAGGGCTTCTTTAAACTTTGTCATATTAAGCCCTAGGCTCTTGGCATATTTCTCAAAAAAACTGGCCCGTGTATTAGCAGAAGCGCTTTCCCATTCGCTTTGATAGTCATAGAGTGTGTCATGCATTTCCCAGAACTTACCTTGCTGAGCGGCTGCCTCGGCAGCCGCAGCGGCCGCTTTGGCATTCGGGTGTATCGCTGTTAATGGCATATGGCGAAAAACAAAGGCAATTTTATCTTTATACACATTCTTAAAATCGGCGGTTTTCATGGCTAGGTATAAGTTTTCGCAGCCAGGGCACTGAAAATCGCCATATTCTACTAGTACAACTTTGGCCTTTCTGTTATTGCCGTAAACGTAATCACCCTCAACAACCTTCGCCGGATCCCCGTTAAACGGCACCGAAGGTTCGCGAGTGAAAATAACCAACCCAAAAATCAATACACAAATACCACCAAAAATGAACCAACGCCATTTGTCCATCAAAAAACTCCTCTAAACATAACTAGTATATCCTTTTGCTAGATTATTTCAAGTAGTGTAGTATAATTTGCCATGCAGAAGAACCTCTCTCTTGTAGGAGAAGCTCATGGTAGACAACGGAGGGAAAACTCAGCAAGTCGCCGACGTACTTGCGAAGGCGGCCACAGAGAAGGCCGGAACGGGGAAGGTGAGCGAGGCAACGCAAAAAGAGTTCGGGGACACCATCGCGGGAACAGGAACGGGAACGGCAACGACCACCCAGCAGTAACTTGCTTCCTGCTGAATGATTATTCTGCGGTTGGGGCGTGCGTTTCGCCGCCCCAACCAACATCTCGATATTTACCGTTCTTTCTTTTACAACTTTAGGTTACAATTTTGATAACGATGTTTATACTTTTTATTCTGATTGATATTCTGCTGTGGCTGCTCTTAGTGGCGCTGCGCAGTATCCGTTTGCGCCACACAGAGCTTTCAGAATATGAACTGAACCGTCGCCTCAAGGCAAAAGATGTTGCCATCGAAGCCATTATGGCCCGCGAGCACGCTCTACCTGATATAAAAGCGCTGAAATATCTTCTTGAGACGATTTTACTTGTTGTGTTGATTGTGATAGTTGCGGCCCAATTTGGCGCCCTAGCGGCTATTATTGCAATGGTGTCAGTGTTACTCGGTTTAGCTGGCATGAGTCGCTGGAAGTTTTTGGCTGAACGCGTAGAGTACCTTTTTTTGAAATATGAACCGCACATTATTCATTTTGTGAACCGTTGGCATGGGTCGCTGCAGTGGTTTTATGGCGATGCAAAGCCGCGTGTGGGCCAGTTTGTCTATTCAAAAGAAGAGTTAATTGATCAACTAAAAACAACCCACGGTGTAATAACTGCGCACGAGCTGGCTCTGATTGCCTCTGGCCTGCAGTTTGGCTCGAAGTTAGTGGGTGACGTTATGACGCCGCGTTCAGTCATTGATCTTACCTACCAAACCGACACGCTCGGGCCGGTGGTGTTAAACCGGTTACACGCCTCGGGCCACAGCCGTTTTCCGGTGGTTGAAGGTGATATCGATCACGTTGTCGGCATGCTCTACATGCGTGATCTTATTCCACTTAAGAAAGACTATCGAACCGTGAAAGATGCCATGCGCCCCGATGTTTTTTATATTCGTGAAGATCAAGATTTAGAGCACGCCTTGGCGGCCTTTATTCGCACACATCACCATTTGTTCGTTGTGGTTAATGAGTATCGTGAAACAGTGGGCTTATTGGCACTCGAAGACGTACTTGAATCACTCTTGGGTCGCAAAATTATCGATGAATTTGATAAACACGACGATCTGCGTGCCGTGGCTGCACATAATCCGCGGCATAATAACCTCCCTCCGAAGCGAAAAGATGTTTAAGGTGTTATAATAGCTTTAATGACGCAACAAATCAGCAATAACGACAGCAATAGCCGGGCCGGTTGCTTGCATTAGACAGTGCAAGTGCCAGCGGCCCTTACTATGTCTTTTATCTGCTAATCTAAGGAGAATCTATGCGAACTTTAAGTAGCGAAGTAGCCAAGCATATTAGTGAGTCGATTGAAGTCAAAGGCTGGCTACATAAAAAGCGCTTGCTAGGCGGCGTAACATTTATTAACGTGCGCGACCGTGGTGGCCTGGTGCAGGTGGTAATTAAAGATAAAACTGAAGTTGAAAAACTACGAGGTTTGCAAATTGGTACTGTTTTGAAAGTTGAGGGCCAGGTTGTTGAAGAACCGCGCGCCCCTGGTGGCGCTGAACTGCACGATGCCAAGCTAGAGGTGTTAGTGCCCGTTGAATTTGAATCGCCAATTGAAATTGATAAACCCTTAAGCCATGAGTCAGAAAACCTGGAAACATTACTTGACTATCGGGTGGTTGGCCTGCGTAACCTGCGCGAACAGGCGATTTTTAAGGTGCAAGCTGCAGTGAAAGAGGCGGCTCGCAGTTATTTGCGAGGCCAAGATTTTACCGAATTTAACTCGCCAAAATTACTACCAGGTGCAACCGAAGGTGGTGCAGAGGTCTTTAAGCTCGATTATTTTGGCAAAGAGGCAACTTTGGCGCAAAGCGGCCAGTTTTATAAACAAATTATGGTTGGCGTGTTTGAACGCGGCTTTGAAATTAACCCCACTTATCGGGCCGAGCCAAGCGCTACTACTCGTCATATGACCGAATTTATGCACATTGATGCCGAGATGGGTTTTGTTGACCTAGAGGAACTGCTTGATATGATGAGCGGCTTGATGAATAGTGTAATCGATGATGTGTGGACAAAGGGCGAAACTCATTTAAAAATCTGGAACGCCGCTAAGCCATTAATGCTCAAGCAAATCCCCCAAATTACCATGGCTGAAATTCACGAAAAATACTCAGCCTCAACTGGTACGAACACTGTTGGCGAAAAAGATCTTCGGCCTGATGAAGAACGTTGGATTTGTGAATGGACCAAGAAGGAACTGAAGAGTGATGCTGTGTTTGTCACCGAGTGGCCGCGCGAAGGTGCCAAGTTTTATCACAAGTTTAAAGACGATGATCAACAGGTGGCTGAACGCGCTGATCTGTTATTTCGCGGTGTTGAAATTGCCACCGCCAGCATGCGTGAGCACCGCTACGACAAACTGGTGACGCAGTTGCGTGGTATGGCCGGTGGTGACCCTGAGAATATTGGCTTTAAGTATTACCTCGATGCTTTCAAGCACGGCATGCCGCCACACGGTGGTTTCGGCATGGGCTTAGAGCGCCTGACGCAGAAGATGTTAGGGCTCAGAAATGTCAAAGAGGCCTCGCTCTTTCCGCGCGATATTAACCGCCTAGCGCCGTAAAGTGAAACGCCCTGCCGCCAGATTGAATAATCGGCAGCAGGGCTCGTTACCTCGTGTAGTAGTAAGCAGGGTACTAGAAATGTGAGGGGAGATCCTCGAACCCCAGCCATGTTCCCGTGACACCCTGCTTGACTAGCCCTGGGTGGCAATCTCCGCGCGGTGCAAGCTCACTCTTCTCGCCGCTCTGGGCGAGTTCGGCAGGAACGAGCACCATATGGGTGGCCGGCTCCGCTCTTTCACAAGGGCCGGGCTCGTCAATGGGGTAGGTACACACCCAGTTTCTCTCTGGCATACGAAACCTTTCTTGTTCACGGTTGGCCAGGTGCTTCTGGCCGCGAGGTATTGGTTGTTAGCGATTCAAGAAATCCACCAGGCGGACTTTTTGAACTTCACCAAACGATTTTGAATTATATAGTGAGCTACACTTTATGGCAACACATTCTGGTCAACTAGACATTTTATTATAATTTTGTTATAATAAAACTATGATTCACAGCATTCAAAAAGTCATCAAAATCGGTTCAAGCGGTGGTGTTACCATTCCGGCAAAAGAAATGAAACGTCAAAACATTACTTTCGGTGACGAAGTTGAAGTAACGGTGCGTTCTGTTCGTAAACCTACCTCAATTGAAGACGAAAAGGTAATTTCTGCCGCTAAGCAGATATTGAAAAGCTACCGACAAGACTTTAAGAACCTCGCAAAAAGATGAAGGTGCTAAGTGTCGAGCAGCTTATTGAGTTACATGTTCTGGTTATTCGCCAAACTGGCGGATCGGAAGGGCTTCGTGACCTAGGGCGACTTGAATCAGCAATTGCCACCCAAACTCAAACAGCCTTTGGCAAAGAACTCTATGTGACTTTGTTTGAAAAGGCGGCTGTGTTTATACGCAATATCATTGGTGACCACCCTTTTATGGATGGCAACAAACGGACGGCAATGTTAGCAGGTTTAACCTTCTTGAGCATTAACGGTATGATTTATGGGGCGCAAAGTGGCGAACTCGAAGATTTCGCGGTTAAAGTAGCTGTTGATCGTCTTTCTGTTGAAGAAATAACTGCTTGGCTCGAAGAGCATTGCACTGAAGATTTCGACAGAAAAGGCACGTAATTGGCTTTGCTGTGGCGTAAAGGTGTCTTAATTCGTGCATATGGCTAGACTTACCGACAAGACCTAAGAGGTTTTACCCGGTGAGAAAATTATCTGATTGGTGCGACCAAAGTTCGGCATAGAGGCCTTTTTGCTTGACGAGCTTTTGATGCGGGCCGTCTTCAATGATTTTACCGTCGGCTAGCACCAAAATACGATCCATGCGTCGAATGGTTGAGAGGCGATGGGCAACCACAATAGTGGTGCGATTGGCCATTAGTTTATCGAGTGCGGCGGTAATTAACTTCTCAGAATGAGAATCGAGGGCTGAAGTGGCTTCGTCAAGCACTAAAATCGGGGCATCTTTTAAAATGGCTCGGGCCAGGGCAATACGCTGCCGTTGACCGCCCGAGAGCTTCACGCCGCGTTCACCAACAATGGTGTCATATTGCACCGGTAATTCTAAAATAAATTCGTGGGCATAGGCTTTTTTGGCAGCATCGATCACTTGCTTCTTGCTGGCTTTTGGGTTGCCATAGGCAATGTTTTCGTAAATTGAGCGGTGAAACAGCAGCGGTTCTTGTGGAACATAGGCAATTGCCTGGCGCAGGTCGTCTTGCCTGATGGCGCTGATATCTTGGCCGTCAATTTTAATGCTGCCTTTTTGAATATCCATGAACCTGAGCAAAAGTTTCGTCAGGGTTGTCTTGCCGCCGCCCGATGGCCCGACCAACCCGACTTTCTGGCCGGCTGAAATAGTGACACTAAAATGCTCGAAAAGCTGCGTATGTTTTTTGGCATCATTGTATTGAAAATTGACATCATGAAACGCAATTGCACCAGTTTTGATTCTACTTTTTTCAGGTTGTTCAGGGTCGGTTATTTCATGCGGATGATTGATAACTTCTGTCATTTCAGCTGCATCGGCTAAGGCTTCTTCGATACGATCCATAAACCGGCCAAAGTTCCAAAGTGTTCCGAGCAGGCGCTGAATATAGAGCTGCACGAGCACAATTGAGCCAATGCTCATGGTGCCGTCAAGCCCGAAGCGAACTGAAAAATAAAGAACGGTCAGTTCCATAGCGACAATCCAAATTGATTTGTATAACCGAATACGGTCACCAATTCGATAGGTATAAAAACGCAGATCTCGCCGTTCTTGACTTAAAGCTTGAAAATAAGCAGTTTCTTCTTTCGAGCGGGCAAACGAGCGCACTGTTAACACGTTTGCCATGCTATCGGCTAGCCGAGCGGTAACGCGAGTCTGCGCCGCCGAGGCTGCCTTAGAATGCCGCATTTTGCGCCGATGCATGAATACAATTGAACCGCAAAAAATGATCGTCCACACCAAAAAAGTAGTGGCAATCTGCCAATTCACAAAGAAAAGAATGCCGATTACAATCAGATATTGACGAGCCAGCATCCCGAAATCGCCAAGCAGTGTCTCGATAGATCGCTGGTAGGCATTAGTGAGGCGATTTACCTTAGCAACCAGTGCACCACTAAAGTTATTGGCAAAAAACCCTAGGCTATGGCCCTGTAGCTTCTGAAAGCTTATATTCTCAAGATCACGAATAACATTTGGCTCAAGGCGAATATGGGCTTGCATCATGAGGCGACTCGAAAGTATATATAAAATTCGCACTGCTGCAAAAATAATGATCAGCGGCAAAAAATCATGAAAAGTTAATTCTGCCAGGTTATTGCTGGTGAGCTTATCGATCACCTGGCTGATAATGAGCGGGCCCAATATATCATTGGCCAGCACAAAAAGGGTGCCACCAACTTCGCTCCAAATAAGCAGCCACTTATAGCGCCAAGTGGCGCGCCAGAATAACTTCAGTGTTTCAATTGCCATAAACTATTTGATTGTAACAAAATAAACCTTTCTTGTTAGAATGAAGTTCATGAGTAACACTCTAGAGTGGTGGACTGACACTATTTGCTACGACGCTGGCGGGCTTGGCTATGTTATGCTGCAATTACCGACGCTGACATTGCCACCCCTCACTTATCGGAGTGTTGTGTTTGAGCCGAAGCAAGAGCTACATTGTAGTGTACTTTGTATTCCAAGCATAACGGCGTTGGCGGCGGACCATTCACTTGAACAGTCGCTGCGTCAATTTGTAAAAGATTTTGTGCAATCGCACGGCATATCGTTTCATCGTTTTGGTGCTGAGCTTTATAGCTGCGAACATCAAGGTGCTCGCTCAATTGTGGTAACCGCTAGGCTGAACGGTATAAATGAATTATTTGAGGGTATACGATTGCATTTTTCTCAATTACAACAGTTGCCAGACCCAGCCTTACACGTTACGCTTTATAAATATAATCACCGCTATGGAATTGGTATTCAAAATAACGAAGAACGAGCCCAACTTTGCCAGGCGGTTCCTGAGAACGACTTAACAGAGGTAAGAAAGGTGATCTATCATGGCTGAATACAAGACGGTACTTTTTGACTGGGAAGGTGTCATGGGCAAAAATGACACGCGCCCATTTGGCTGGCTTATGAACCGGCTGCCGCAAGAATATGCCGTTAGTGAAGCAGATGCTGTTTCTGCGCTCCATGCAGCCATCCCTGATTTCCTACGAGGTAAAGTTAACAACAGTACCTTTTGGAATCAGGTCGGTGCTAGTTTGGGTGTTACCTTCACGAAAGAGTTTCAAGATACTATTTGGCGGGAATGGCATGGTGCCGATGTGTTGCCAGAAATGGAGCAACTGGTTACATATGTGAAAGGCCTTGGTTTGCGAGCCGTGGTGTTTTCGAATATCTTACCGACCAGTGCGGCACGCATTAGGGAGTTGGCAGGATACGAGGGGTTTGACGCCGAAATACTCTCATGTGAAGTCGGGTCTTGCAAACCTGAGCCTGAAATATACCAACTTGCGCTAAAAGCTGCCCAGTGTTTGCCCGAGAACTGTATTTTTATTGATGACCAAGAAAAAAATTTGGTGCCAGCCCGCGAGCTGGGAATGACAACAATACTTGCGGTAAATACGGTGCAGATAATTCAAGAAACAAAGCAGTTAGTAAGCGGTGCGTATGGAGGCCGTTAAGTCGCTGCTAACAGAGAAGCCAGCTGTCAAAGGCTTATTGCAACGTATGAACGAGACGCAAATTCGTTGGGCTATTTTTGCTGGCTCAGAGGTGGCATTTTTAACGGCCAATCGTACACCGACTGACCTCGACATTATTGTACATAATGACGATTTTGAGAAACTAGCAGTGCTATTGCCAGAGGCAAAGCGAGGCAGTAACAAGGCCTTTTTGGTTGTCGCTAGTGATGGCGAACGGCTTGAAGATATTGCGAGCACGCTCACATTAACACTCGATAGTGTTGACATTGACATTATGAGCCACTCGCGTTTTAAAACCAGTGAAGGAATATTCCCGACCTATTTAACAGATGTAGCCTGCCAGCGTCGCCTGATTTTTGAAATTGCTGCAACGACTGTTTATTTAGCCCACCCGTTTGATACGATTCTTATCAAGGCCTTTATGCGCCGTGGCCAAGAGCAAGGTAAGTTCGATGCGGCTGATGCCCAAGCCTTAACGGCGGCGGTGAAGATTGAACCAGCCTATGTTAGGGCGAGGATAGCCGAGACCGGCCTCAATAGCGGCGCTCGGGCTTTTCTGCAAAAGCTTGCACTTATAACAAAATGACATAATTTATAAGCAGCCTCTATCGGGTATTATGGTAGCAGAGCTTTTTAATAATTTTCGATTTTATGTATGCGACCTCTTAGAACTATCCCGGTATTTATTCCGCCCAAAAGCCGGTCTTTCAAGCCCTTTTTTATGCTTGTCACTATGGTTGCCGTTTTTGTGGCTATTGTTTGGCTGGGCATGTTTTATCACGCCCATGCGTTGCCTAACGTGCAGCTGGCATCGGCTGAGGCGGGGCATAAAACACTGCCTGAACTTGAGGTAATTGCGAAAAAGCAGTTTCAAAAACTGCGGTTTCAATTTATTTCACCGACAAAAACCGTCACCACTTCGGCAGCTGCATTAGGGATAACTCTTGATGCTCCAAAAACCGCAGCTTATGCTTACAATTTACGGCGCAATCTAACAGAAGGTGCGCAGTTATGGCGCCCGCTTAATACACCACTTATTGTTCATTATAACCGTGAATCTGTTATGCGCTTCCTGGCACTATCCTTCGGTAACGAATTTGTACCTCCGGTGAACGCAACTATTCGATACAACGAAAAGCTGCAAGAGTTTGAGGTTGTCGAAGGCAAACTTGGCAAGGGGTTTAGCGTAGAAGAAGTTATGGCATCTATTAGGCGACAAGCGTGGCAGCCGGGCTTGTTGACATTTCAATCGGCAGAGGCGGTTGAGCCGGTGCGCATTGCTGCTTCAATTGCGAAGACAGCCGACAAAGCCAACGCGATAACTCGGTTAAGATTTAGTTTTTTATACAAAAATAAAGTGATGTACATTGCCGAACCACCTGAAATTGCCGCCTGGCTGACATTTGCGCCGGGCAGTGAAGCTACGGGTTTTAGTGTTGGGTGTAATCGCCGGGCAATCGCAGATTTTTTAGAACAAAGAGTAACAAAAAGCTTGAATGATTTTTATGGCCCCGCAGGCAGTATTCCGGCTGAAGATCCAACCGTGCAGCCAGCTACAACACCGCTGCGCTTGCAAGCGATCGACGATTTGATCAATGACATTGCCGCTGCCGCCTCAAAGCTCACCAATAGTGAAAAGGAACTGAAGGTGGCCGAAGAATGAATGCCCAACAAATGCATTCATTCCAGACGGTCGTGCTCGCCTACTATCATGGCAATGGTCGCCATGAGTTACCGTGGCGCCAGCACATTGAACCGTATGCTATTCTGGTGAGTGAATTAATGCTCCAACAAACTCAGGTTGCAAGAGTGTTACCAAAGTTTCAGCAGTTTATGGGTACATTTCCAACCCTTGAAAGCCTGGCACAGGCATCGTTAGCTGAAGTGCTGGATATGTGGCTGGGGCTGGGCTATAACCGACGGGCGCGGTTTTTACACCTGGCGGCACAAAAGATAAGTGAAGATTATGGCGGCATAGTGCCGAGTGACCAGCCATCACTCGAGGCTTTGCCTGGTATCGGCCCGAACACCGCCGGTGCTATTTTGGCCTATGCGTTTAACAAGTCTGCTATTTTTATTGAAACTAACGTACGTAGTGTTTATATTCATCATTTTTTTAATGACCGTAGTGATGTGAGCGACAACGAGATAAAAGCGCTGCTTCAACAAACAATCGACACCACCAATCCCCGGGAATGGTATTGGGCGTTGATGGATTACGGCACATACCTGAAGGCAGCCGTTGGTAATAATATTCAACGCTCCTATCATTACAAAAAGCAATCAAAGTTCGAGGGTTCATTGAGGCAATTGCGTGGTGCCGTGCTGCAGAAGTTACATACGCAAGCACTTTCGTTCGAGGTGCTCAGTGAACAGATGGCTGACAAGCGCCTGCCTATGGTAATGGCAGCTCTGCAAGCAGAAGGGTTTCTTGAACAATCAAAAGAAGGATTGTTTTGTTTGACAGGCTCATCGAGGCTGCCATAATAGTACAACAGAATGAAACGCTCACTCCGTGCTGTTATTGTTGCTGGCCTCATCACCACTGGTATGGCCGCAAGTTTTTGGATTGTAACGGCCTATGCTGCCGAGGCAACGCTTGAGCAGCAGCAGGCGATTGTGACTCGCTGCGATCAATTAAGAGTGCAGCTTGGCACGGTGCAGAAGAATGAAACAGTTACTCGTGTTACTCGTGGCCGCGTTTATGACCTTGAAATTATCCCCTATGTTACGGCCTTTAACAGCCGTATTGCTACCAATAACGTTGATGCGCCCGAATTAATCAGCACGGCCGCTCAAATTCAGGCGAGTGTCAACGCCTATGCTAATCAGTTCACAACTTATTCAGATGATCTGACGAACGCACAGCGTATTGATTGCAAAACCAAACCGGGTGAGTTCTATGATTGGCTCGACAAAGCTCGGGCAGATCGTGCAACATTGGCTGCCCAGGTAGCGCATATTGATCAGCTAGTTGCCGCTTACACTGGTCAATTACAGGTGCTTGAGCAGCGGTTCACGCCGGTTATCAACGGGAGTCAGCAGTAAGTATGGTTGAACAATCTATTGCTAAGCCTGCTAACCACGAGAGCGAGCCGCGACGTCATTTTGGGCTGTCGAGTGCGCTGATGGTTGCCATTGGCATTGCCTTGTTTTTAACGGGGGTGAGCACAGCACTCTATTTATCGAGTAATTTTTCGCGTATTGATTTGAGCAAACCCAAAAATACCGATATTCGCGACAAAGTGAGTGCTTCGACGAATGAAGAAAGCCAAATTGACACAAGTGGCCCCATTACGAAAGACAGCATTAAAAAAATGCGTGAACACATGCAGTCGGCTCAGGCAAACCTGAAAAAAGCGGGCGGTTTTGATACGCCGGTGCTTGAAGACGCAACACTTGGCATTGGCGCCGGTGAGCCGGCACCGCAATAGATTCTTGATAATCCCAATAGCCTTACTACGCTTTTGGCTTCGGCTTTTTTCCAATTGCCGAAATGGTAATTGGCTCAGAGCCGGTATGGGTGAGCTGAAGGTCTTTGCCGTGAAAAGCTCGCAGTAGTCGTTTTCGTAGTTCGCCAGTAACCGACCATTGCTGCGAAGGTTGCGTTTTGGCAGTAATTTTTACCTCGAGTGACGTGTCGGTAAAAGCACCGATATTAAGAAACCGCGGCGGTTCAAGCAGCCGTTCTTTCCATGGCGATGTTTCGGCCATCTCTTCGCCCACCTGATTAATAAGCTCGGCGAGTATGTCTATATCCGTATCGGCTTCAACGTTAATAGTAAGGTTCACCTTACTGTAGCCCATGGTTTTGTTAATAACATGAATAATATTGCCGTTGGTGAGGTAGTGAACGTTTCCGTCGGTGTCTCGCAGCGTTGTCGAGCGAATCGATATTTTCTCAACCGTGCCGCTGGCGCCTTCAATGTCTACTACGTCGCCAACCCGATATTGATTCTCGGTGATAATGAAGATACCGGTAATAAAATCTTTAATTAACGATTGCGCACCAAAACCGAGGGCGATACCAATAATACCCGCGCTGGCAAAAATTGGTTCAAGCCGCACGCCAGGAAAGATATTAAGCATAATAACTAAAATGCCCACAATCCAGACCAATGCCTTCCAAATGGCTGTCGAGAGGCTAATAAGCGTGTCTTGACGCTTGCGAATGTCTTCGGGCGACATTGCAACGTGCGTGAAGCGATTATTGCGCACCGTGCGCCGAATGATCTGCGTGATGGCAATGCTCCCAAAGCGTCGTGCCAGCCACATAACAACAATGGCAATCAGGGTGAACCCGGCAGCCTGCCCAAGCCATCTCCACATATTTTCGGCTGAACCAAAAATTGAGGATACAAAATCATTCATCTTAATGCTAGTATAGCAGTTGTGAAAATCTATGACGAACGGTTGCATCCTGAAGTAATTCGCTGCCTGCGTAGTGGCGGTGTTGTGGTGCTGCGCACAGATACACTTTATGGTGTGGTTGCTTCGGTATTGTCGCAAGCGGCGGTCGAGCGGGTGTATAGATTGCGCCACCGCAATGCTAAAAAAGCCTGCATAGTGCTAGTGGCGAGCGAAAGCCATTTGCCAACACCGCCGCCGATCTATGCCGAACAAGTGCTGGCCCACGCTTGGCCGGGGCCGGTAACAGTTATTTTACCGGTTGATAATGTAGTGCCTGAGTGGCTGCACCGAGGGCTAAAAAGCCTTGCCTTTCGCGTGCCGGCCGACCCAGAACTGCGTGAGCTCTTGCTAAAAACCGGGCCGTTAATTGCACCGAGTGCCAACCCTGAAGGTGAGCCGCCTGCCGAAACGATTGAAGAAGCGGTTGATTATTTTGGTGAATCTGTGGATGTGTATGTTAATAATGGTCACGTCAAGCAAGGGGAGCCTTCGCGACTCATTAAGCCTTTACCCGACGGCACTATAGAGAGGCTACGATGAACCCAAGCAAGGCGAAGCCTGAAGATTTTATTATTGTTAAAAAACGCAAAAAATATAAATTTGCGCGTTTTAGTGAGTTGCCAAATTGTTACGAGACGAAAGAATTCACCCCTGAGGTGCGCGATGATTTTTTGCGGCACCGCTCACTAACGATTGAATTGGGTGCTGGCACTGGCCACTTTTCGCTAGAGCTAGCGCGCCGGCACCCGGCACGGGCGTTCATAGCGGTTGATGTAAAGGCCGACCGGCTATACCAAGGCGCGCGCATTGCCGCTGAAGAAGACATAACTAATATTTGTTTCACACGAGCCCATGCGAATCAGCTGCTAGATGTATTTAATAGCCATTCAGTGAGTGAGTTGTGGCTGACGTTTCCTGACCCTTACCCGAAGAAGCGGGCGGCCAAACATCGCATGACGCACCCATATTTTCTTGACATATACGAGCAATTATTGCAAAAGGCCGGAATGTTTCACTTCAAAACTGATAATCAGCCATTTTTTTTATGGAGCTTAGAACAGCTGGTGGCCAAAAAAATGCAGCTGACATTCTTAACCTTCGACCTTCATGAGAGCGAGGCACCGGGCGACTATAAAGTTCAAACTGTTTACGAAAAGCGCTACTCGGCTGAATCAAAGCCGATTTGGGCGCTTGATGTGGTGATGTAGCGAATCTAGTCGTTAATTGAGGAGCCTGCCTGTCATCCGCCTTGAAAGCGGATGACAGGAGCCCCTTGCCTAGCTGTTGAAGGGCAGAGCGCTACCACCCTCATCAACGACGAACCGCTGACCGGTGGTCGAGTGAACGTTTTGGAACATGGGGTGTGGCCGATTGTGCTCGTCGTTCCACGAAAAATTCGGGTGCCGAGCGCCCCACTCTGCCTCGGCGGCACGTATGGCATCGCTGAAATCTTTTTCTACCTGAAGGCTCAATTGCAGATTGACACTATCGCCTTGGCCAGCAGTACCGCTCCACACCTTATGCTTGCCGGTTGGGCTTGAACTGCCGCGAAAGCCACCGCTACCACGCGAGAGTATCGACTTGAAGCCGGTAAATCCAAAAATGACATTCTTTCGCGTATTACACGCCTTTGCAGCCGCCTCCATGAGAAGATGGGGAGCTGGGCTGCCAATACACATCTTGAGCATGATCGTGTCGATGGACGCTACAGAGGCCTCGGCTGTTGGGTCAAGCAGCACAACCGCGCAATTGCGGGTAAATCCATCGAGGCCTTTTTCGCAGCCTTCTTCGATGCACTCAGCTAGCTTTCGCACGACACCGGCGACGTCATCTGGGAACATGTCTTTGCCGTCGGCGTCTTTGGTGATGTCACCATACGGATTCTTCACAATTTCAAACCAAGTGGGGAGCACGAGTGGGCTTCCTATTCTGGGATGTCGTCGGTCTTGTGACTTTTTGAGATGCCACGAAACCGACAATTGTTATGGCAAGGGGCTACTCAAATATGAGCCCAAAGCTACCATAGCAAGAAATGGAGAGTGGCTCAAATATGTTCGCGCAACCAGCCGTCAATTGAACCGGCACCCAGGCAGAGTACTAACCGGCCGGCACCAAGATCTGCTTGAATATCATGCCAAAGGTATTCGTTTAGGTTGGCAACATGCACGATGTCTTTGTTGGTAAGGTCTTGAATGAGTTCTTCGGGGGTTAATATCGGCTGGTTTTCATCTTCGCGACTGAGGTAGGTTGGCAGCCAGTAGACTTTTTCAGCTCCCACCATGCAGTCGGTATAGTGATGGCGCAGCTCATGCTGGCGGCGGTTTTGGTGTGGCTGGTAAACAACTACAACGTGTTCTGAAAGCTCGCGTGCCAGTTGCACCATGGCTCTCACTTCGTCGGGATGATGGCCGTAATCGGTGTAGAGGTTCGGTGCTAGCTGCTCAAAGCGTCGGGTAGTACCCGGAAAACGGCTCAGAACTGCTTGGGCTTGTTGCTGGCTCGTGTTAAAAAGCCGTTCGGCGAGCTGCGCAACCAAAAAGGCATTTTTGCGATTGTGTTCACCGGCCAACTTGAAGCTACTGAAATCGCCGTCATTTGAAAAGGCGGTGTAACTGACATGTGCGCCAATTGGCTCTAAAAAGTGCTCGTCAGGCTCCCAAAGAATGGTATGATCGCTTTGTTCTAAAAAGGTGCGAAAGGCGGTTTTGTAATCGTTCACCGTTGGAAAGGTGTCGGGGTGATCATAGCCAAGAGCGGTAATAAGGCTGGCGTGCGGCCAAAAATGCAAGAAGTTGTTGTCGTACTCATCGCATTCATAGACAAAATATTCGCTTTTTGGGTCAAACCGGCCGCTGGCACCAAAGCTAATAGTGGTGCCGATCGAGTAGCTCACCGGCACATTCAGTTGTTTCATGAGCCAAACAAACATGGCGGTGGTAGTGGTTTTACCGTGTGTGCCGGCAACGGCGATTAATTTGAGGTTTTTTTCTTTCAGCATATGCGCCAGCAGCTCATCGCGCTTGCTGGTGCGAATGCCCTGTTTTTTTGCAAATTGCAGTTCGGTGTGGTCGGCGGGCAGCGCAGCGGTGTAGACAAACCAATCAATCGGTTTTGCCTTGTGGTGCTGGGCAATAGCAGCTTCGCTTTGGCCAATATGAACGCTAACACCCTGCTCGCGTAACTGTTTGGTCATGAGACTTTCGGCCATATCTGAGCCAGATACTTCATAGCCCATATCGCGGGCGATTTGTGCCAGCGGCCCGACACCGACACCACCGACACCTGAGAAATAAATATGCATAACTTTAGTATTAATGATCAGTAGCATTTTGGCAATGAACTGCCCAAAGGCTATACTAGTGTCATAGCGATGACTCTAATCTCAGGGTGGGAATGAACAAAAAGCGGCTACACTACTATTTAACAGTGCTCCGAAGGCTTAAGGCCTGGCAGTTGCTTATTATTGCTTTTATTTTAACGGCTGTTTCAATCGGGCTACTTCGCAGTAACAGTGTTGAAGCAGTGCGGCTCTTTGACGCTGTGAAGCAAGCCGACCGCGAGGGTAAAGATGTCTATGGTGCACTGAATGTGCTGCAAAAATACGTCGCTACCCACATGAACACGCAGTTAGAGCGTGTGAGCCTTGAAAAAACTTTCGAGCGCGATTATCAAGTGGCGCTCGACAAACTTGTGAGCAGCGGTTCTATTTATGACGATCAATACGACGAAGCCCAAATGGCCTGCCGGGGCCAAAGCAGCATTTCGTATGTTATCTATGCCAAGTGTGTTGAGCAAAAGTTGGCTCAAGTTGCGCCAGGGCAAGACCCAATTGTAAAGACAAGCATGCCAAATGCCGATCTTTATCAATATACATTTATGAGCCCGACCTGGTCGTTCGACCTGGCCGGCGTTAGCGTGGCTTTAACAGTAGTAATGTACCTTGTAATTGTGTGTAAATTGGGGCTGCAACTGACTATCTTCTTGATTATTCGTCATCATCATCTGGCATAAACCTATTGACAGATGTGTTTATAGAGCGCTAAGGTGAATATCGTAAAGCCTGTTAAAAGGAGGACAATCTCATGGCTGACGTAAAAGCTTACGCACACACGAACTCTAAGGGTGTTACCTACTACCTACACAAAAAAGATGTTGTGTTGCGTGGTGGTAAAAACCAAACAATTTATTTCTTCTGCAAAGACGAAAAGGGCGCAAAAGGCGAACCAACTGGCTTGCCAGAGGGCTACACTGTAACTGAAAACTTAAAAAACGGTTTCTGCACAGTTAAGAAAATCAGAAAAGAAGCGTAAGCTTCTTGCCGGCTCGCGGCTGGTGATGCTACACTGGTAGCAAACAAACAGCGGAGTTCAAAAAGAGGATCCGGTTGTTTTGCAGCCGGATCCTTTTAGGCTCAGCTATTCTTAGTCTTGCAACCCTATTACCCTTAAAAGGTGTTTGATCTTATTTCACGAACAAATTATAATCTGCTTATACATAAAAGTGATCCCTTATGCTTAGAAAAAAAGTAAAAGCCGGCTTTACCAATCTTGCTGGTATCATGCCGGCGCGCAAAGGCCCCGACGAATTGCTGGGCCAGTTGTTTCAAGATGTCCAGCTAAGGCGAATTCACCCCGACGGCAAAACATTTGTTGACCTAGTTTCAAAAAAAGACCTGCGGCAAATTGCAAAAGCCTATGAAAAAGCTCGCCAGGCACCGAATTTCGATCTTGAAGCTTTTTTAAAAGCTAATTTTCAAGATTATGTGACTGATGAAACATACACTGCCAGCGATAGGCGCAGTGCGACCGACCACATTGAAGCGCTTTGGCAGGTGCTGACTCGCCAAACCTATCTTAACAAAGGCTCAATTGTGGCCTTGCCGTACCCTTATATTGTTCCAGGCGGGCGCTTTGCTGAACAGTTTTATTGGGACACCTATTTTATTATGCTAGGGCTCGCCACCTCAGGCCACATCGATGAAATTGAAGATATGATGAAGAACTATGCCTACATGATTCGTAAGCTCGGCTTTATTCCAACTGCCAATCGCACTTATTTTCTGAGCCGTTCGCACCCACCGTTTTTTGCCAAAATGGTGCAATTATTAGCTGAACAAAAGGGCAAGCGCATGTATGTTCAGTATTTGCCGTATCTGCTGGCTGAATATGCTTTTTGGATGAAAGGCTCGCGCTATGTTAATGAAGACCGTGTTGCCTGGCGCCGAGTGGTGCGAATGCCGAATGGAGTGCTCCTAAACCGTTATTACGACGCCAAAATGACACCACGGCCTGAAAGCTACCGCGAAGACATTGAGACGGCCGCTAAGGCCCCTGAGCGCATAGCCAGCCAGGTATACTTAGACCTTCGGGCCGGGGCAGAGTCGGGCTGGGATTATTCGTCGCGTTGGTTTAAAGACGCAAACCGAATCGAAACAATTCATACCACCGATATTGTGCCGGTTGATCTGAACTGCTTGCTGTATGAGCTCGAGCAAACCATCTCGCATACCTATCGCATATTAAAACAAGGGTTGCTTGCCAAGCGCTTTGAAGCCAAAGCCGCTGCCCGGGCTGAGGCAATTCGCACCTATTGTTGGTCTGACGAAAAGAACTTTTTTGTAGATTATGATTTTATTGCTGGTGCGCAAAAAGGCAACCTAACGCTGGCGGGTATGTTCCCGCTCTATGCCAGAGTAGCCACACCGGAGCAGGCAACCGCTGCCTCAAACGTACTGCAAAAACGCTTTTTAAAGCCACTGGGGTTAACCACCACGCTAGTTGATTCTGGCCAGCAGTGGGATGCCCCGAATGGCTGGGCACCGCTGCAATGGGTGTCGGTGCAAGGCCTGAGAAACTATGGCTTGCACTACCTAGCCGACGAAGTGATGCAGCGCTGGCTCAACGGCAATCTCGCTACCTATAATAAAAGCTACAAATTTGTCGAAAAATATAACGTGTACGATGGCGCCAGCGCTAGCGGTGGTGAATATGAGCTGCAAGACGGCTTTGGCTGGACAAATGGGGTGTTTTTAGCCCTTAACGATAAGCGGGGGCGAGATAGTTAGGCCGTGTCTTTGGTGTTGTAAACGATTGTTTAAAAGAGTAAGCAAAGGTTTACCTGGTTTATGAGATTGAAAACAGGACCTCGTCTCGGTTAAGAGACGAGGTCAACAGAATCGCCTCCTGCATTAATTGGATGCCTCAAGTGTGAGTTATAAGATTGCGATGTGAGATGCGGTGTGATTACCGCAACCACAAGTTACATTTTTTTTCCGCAACCGTTGCAAGACTCACCGATCTTTTTACCGTCTCTCACTATATCTACCTTATTGGTGTGTGGACAATCTTTGGAATAATCTTCCAGCTTTTCGTTATCGCCGTTTGTGGTCATGTCGATCACTCTCTCTACTCACTGGCAGCGTATCGATTCCCTTAAAAGTCCCTCTATAGAGGTTCCGGTGTAGGCTTCTTAAGCTCGATAAGCTGGTTTTGCTTCCTTGAGTGTTTAACTACTCGGTATTGCCTATCAGGCCATCTGAAGCTGGCCACAATAAAGGCAACAAACATGTCGGCAGGGGGCGACAGTGATATATCATAATACTTTTATAACTTGCGATCAATAGCGAAGGGCTTGGGCGTGAGTGGCCTAGCTAGATTATTACTGCCGCTCCTTTGCTTACTACAGAATTAAACGCTCTGGTGTTTTCTTTTCTGGCGTTCGCTACGTTGAAACCAGCGACTTTGCGACAAAAAGCTTCGACCGCTAACACGGTCCAACCTCACCCAAATAAAATGACCAATCATAAGATCGGTCATTTTATTTGGTGGGGCTGGCTGGATTCGAACCAGCGACCAAGTGGTTATGAGCCGCCTGCTCTAGGCCTCTGAGCTACAGCCCCTTGTCGTCTTCTCTTTTAAAATTCAAAACAATGAGCTGTTTGAACTCTAAGCTTGCTCCTGCAAACCTGAAAGGACGCCATTAGTATAACAGATTTGTTGTAGAATATGGCCCCAGAGATTACAATAAAACCAGTAAGTTTTATTAAAAACAAACATATGATCCAGAAAGTTCGGCACATAATTGTTCGGTTGTGGCGGCGCGTGAGCTTGAGCGGCGCGGTGGGTATTGCTGTTGTGGCAGTGGTTGTATGGCTGGTAGCGAACTCTGTTGTGGCGATTCAAATGAATTTTCAGCGTCAGGTTGAATTAGATAGTCTGAAGCAAGAAGTGGCGCTGCTTCAGCTTGAAAACGAGACCGCTGAGTTTCAAAATCAATATTATAAAACAAACGAATACCTAGATTTGCAGGCTCGCAAGTTACTTGGCAAAGCCTTGCCGGGTGAAAAAATGGTTGTTCTGCCACTAGCTACCACCGTAGCACCACTCCCAGCTGAACAGCCGGTATATCGCACGGCAATGCAAGATCGATCGAATATTGAGCAGTGGTTTTATTTTTTGTTTAGTGACAAAAAAGAAATGCGCTAACCCTTGCCTAGACATAGCTAAGATGGTACTCTAGTGAGTGCGACGCGGGGTAGAGCAGTCTGGTAGCTCGTTGGGCTCATAACCCAAAGGTCGTAGGTTCAAATCCTGCCCCCGCTACCAAGAAAAGATTTTCAGCTTAAGGCTGGAATTTTTTTCATTTTTAGATGAGCCTACTCTTAGATACTATGTATTATGTCTGATGACGACAACCCGAAGGAAGTCGCCACCAGACAGCACCGCGGCTCACGTCGCACACCCCGTCCCAGGCTGGGTACGCACGAGAAACGAAACCCCATATTCTCAGGATGCGCATTGTTAAGCTACGGTGACTTCAGGTGCGCATCACCTGTTCTCATTCGCCTTTCTTATTCAGTAGACTAATGAGCAAAAGAAGTGTAGCATTAATAGCTTGTTGGCAAAAGTGTTTTCAGTGCTTAAATGTAGAATTTTACTGATTTTTGAGCTGCTAATGAGGGCTTAAGGCATAGAAATAGAGATTCTTGAAGACTTTTAAACAACAGTTTTACTAATTACAACACATTTTATATTTAATGTTTGCTTACTGTTTACCTCTGTTAGTGCATTGCAAAACTATTAAATCTGTTCATTTCACGCCTTCTTGTAATCTGAAAGTAGGCTATAATGAAGGTCGACAAGGCTTTGGTTTGTGGACTTTACTTTAGAAAACAAGTCGGGGCGGTCGACTTGTTTGGAAATTTAAACGGTATTTTTTTAAGTGAAACTATTTGTAGGTAATTTGCCCTTCTCAACAACTGATGATGATTTGCAGCAGATGTTTGCGTCACACGGCACCGTCGCCTCGGCCAAGGTTATGACCAACCGAGACACTGGCAACTCGCGTGGTTTCGGATTCGTAGAGTTCGAAAGCGACGACGAAGCTAACGCTGCTATCGAGGCGCTGAACAACAGTGAGATCGAAGGCCGTAAGATTGTTGTGAACGAGGCTCGTCCACGTGAAGAACGTTCACGCCGCGACTTTGGCGGTGGTGGAAACGGCGGAGGCGGAAGCTTTCGTCAACGTTACTAGCCCTTAGCTAGTAAGTATCAAAAAGTTCGTCTTTTTTGGCGAGCTTTTTGGTTGGCTATTTCTTTGTTATTTAATTTTTGCACATGCTACCCGCACGGCCTCACTCCAGGTAGGAAAGGCGTGAATGGTGCTGGCAACTTCACTGGCCGACACGCCAAGCTGAACGGCAAGCGTTAGCTCGTGAATAATCTCGCCGGCATGCGGTGCTACAACTGTTGCCCCAATCAAAATACCGTGCTGATTGGTAATGACCTTTACAAACCCATTGTTGATATCATTAACATTCGCTCGGCTAATAATGCTGATGGGTGCGGTAGCTTTTTTGTATTCCATGGCGCGTTTTAAGCACTCGTCTTCAAGCATGCCAACTGCGGCAACTTCAGGTTGCAGAAAAATAACATGCGGAACGGCACGATAATCGGCCGAGAGCATTTTGCGAGGGTGCAGCACATTATGCGCAGCTAACCTGCCCTGATAAATTGACATATGGGTGAACATAAAGTGCCCGATAACATCACCAGCGGCATATATATGGCTGACATTGGTTTGCAGGTGTTCGTTCACGGTAATGCCCTGGCGAGAATAGCTTATTCCGGCGTTTTCAAGCCCAAAATCAACAATGGCTTCTTTGCCAGTGGCAATCATAAGCTCATCAACCCGCACTGAGCGAGTATCGTCACCAATGCGATATGTTACTCGCTTGGCAACGCCTTCTTTTTCAACTGAAAGCACTTTGGCGTTGGTGTGTATGCTCATGCCATTTTGTTTGGTGAAAATTTCGGTCAGTAGCTTGCTGGTTTCTTCGTCTTCATTAGGCAAAATACGCGGCGCAATTTCGGCAATGTGTACTTTGCTACCGAAGGTTGCGAACAGTTGGGCAAATTCGCAGCCAATGGCACCACCACCAACGATAAAAGTAGATTTTGGTGGGCGATTAAGCTCCAAAGCTTCACGGTTGGTAATGTAGGGCACATCAGCCAAGCCGTCGATTGGTGGAATAGTGGTTTTTGAGCCACTTGCAATAATGAAATTAGCAGCGGTATAGTGGCGACGATTCACCGTTACCTCGTAGGGGCTTAAAAAATGCGCCTCGCCCTTAATAACATCGATACCGAGCGATTCGTAATATTGCTTGCCTTGGGCAGCACCGGTGCGGCGCACAACTTTATCCTTCCAGGCTTTGATGCTGGGGTAGTTATAGCCGATCATGGCGGTGCGCAGGCCGAATTCGCTGGCGTGTTTGGCATCTGCATAGATGTTAGCGGCATAAATCATTGCTTTTGTTGGAATGCAGCCCCAGTTTGGGCACTCGCCACCCATTCGTCCCGCCTCAATCATAGCGACGCGTTTACCGGCATTATTCGCAATAGTTGCGGCCACACTGCCGCCGGCACCAGCACCGATGACAATAAGATCGTAATCGAATTTTTGTTTTGGCATGGAGCCTCCTATAACATCATTCGGTGATTTTTGTATATATATGCTGCCTCAGGGTGATACGCAGCCAAGTGTTCGCTGGTTTTGCGGCGAATGTCGGCTGAAGTTATCTCGGGTTTTTTAGCAAGCCAAGGGGTAAGGGCGCGGCAGACTTTTTGGGCTATCATTTCAGCCGAACCAATTGGCGTACGAACGCTTAGGCAGCTAGCATAGATGCTAGCAAAGAGTTTTTGCTCGTTATAAGGTTCACTGTAGCCGGGCAGCCGTTTCACTATGGTTGTTCCTTCATTCATATACCGTTTCCTATAAATTGCTCGCTGGCAATATATAGGCCATAACAGATCATGGCGAGGCCAATGAAGAACTGCCAAAAGTGCTTGCCATCGCTACGCCAACGTTGCAGGCGGGCAGGGCTGATGCCGCAGGCCACACTTATGCCAAAAACAAGTACAGGCAAGGTGGCCAACCCAACGTAGGCTAAGAAACCTGTAGCAACCACGGTTGCTTCTTGGTAGGTGAGGAGGCTGCCGGCGGCAAGCAGAAGGGGAAACGAGACGACAAGCTCGGTAAGAATTGTTACAATGCCAAGCCCAAAGGCACTTGGAACATTGCCAATTGATTCGATTTTTTTATGCAACCAACGAATGCGGGTACGTGGCACCCACAGCCCAGCGGCTTGGTCGTTACGAAAATAGCGTAGCATAACAAACAGGCCCGAGAACACAACCAGGCTGCCACTTATAAGATGACTATAAAGTGTGTAGGGAAGGCTGGCCAGCAACGAAAAGAGCATTAAAAGCACGCCCGTGGTAAGGGCGACACCGAGGGCCATGGCAACTGTGAGGCGCACGGCCTTGTAGTAATCGTTGCGGCCCATAGTGCTGGTAAGCATATGTAATAGTGAGGCCGATGGCAGCTGCAAGCATGCGTGAAGGAGCCCCGCCAAGGCAATTAAGTAAACGAGATAGGTGTTGGTGTCATTAAATGCAAACATGTTTATTTTTTAAGATGATTTCTTATAACTATCATAGCGCTTATGCCGCCAAAATGTCAAAGAAGTTGCAGGGTATTGCTGGCACAAACCCGGTATTTCTGCTATAATCACCGCTGTTATTGGGCACTCTAATAACAATTAAGCAACAAAGTTTGTTTAATAACACGGCACCGTAGCTCAGCTGGTTAGAGCGTAGGACTCATAAGCCTAAGGTCACTGGTTCAAGCCCAGTCGGTGCTACCATGTAAAGACCCCACTTTGTGTGGGGTTTTTACATGGTAAAAGTTGGTTGAACCGGTGGCCTTATAGACTTTTTAGTGATGACTTCTATTGCCGCTGTTTCGCTCTTTTGAGCTCATCAGTATGAGTTGCACTCATAGACAGTGGTAGAAGGAGGGGGACGAACGGTGGCGAGGGGGTTACTGTTTTATGTGAGCACCCTCCCTCGCCGACCCGTCGCCTTCATTCTCCTTCTTTAGACGAGTAGTTTCTCTAAGGAGCTACTCGGTTTGTTCGGGCGTCGTCGGCGTGGGTGGCGCGAGACTTTCGCGCAGTGCCTTCACCCAGGCCTTACGCTGTTTGACGAACTTGATATCCTCCAGATATTGTTCTCTGCAGTGGTTGATGTTGCGCCGGGCAGCGGCGAGCTCTTGCTGTTTGAGCTCTTGCCCGGTAATGCGGGTAGGCTCGGTGAGGTGCGAGACATCGCAGTCGTACTCGAGCGTCATCTGCAGCTGGTTCATCATGGTAGCTTTGAGAGTTTCATGCCCGGGAGTGGGCGGTTGCCAGGCTTGAACCTCGGCTATGCGCGCCTCAACTCTTGGCCGTTTCTCGGCAATGTCCTGAAGTTGGGCCTTATGCCTCTGCAGCCCTTGTTCGTAGACAATGTCGCCCGGTCGTTCCAGGCGTCATCGTTGAGCTGTTCGAGCATCGTGAGTCGCTGCCAGGCTTGTTCGAGCTCCTGCCGGTAGTGGTCGTTTGGCGCGATCTCCTCTAACGGGTGATCGGAATACGCAAGCAGCTGGGCAGCGGCGAAGACGAATTCCTCGAACGTCTGCGGCCATCCTTCGAGGGTGGCCTCGGTGAACGGGCTGGGCATAGTTTGCTCCTTCGGCACACATTTTTCTCGGCGAAACCCACCTTCTTATAGCACATTATTAGAATGATTGCTAGGGCGCATGTTGACTTAAGCTCTACTAAGTGCCACTATAGCCAAGTTCACCTATCTGTTTTCGGGCTTGAAGGGGCATGTTTTATGGATCCGGCGGGTGAAGGCCTAACGCTTTTAGTTGGCTGTTTTGCGCTGCTTGTGGGCAGTGTGTGGTGCTTGCGCCAAATCTACAAGCTTGTGCGCCACGAGGTCTCTCATTACGGCCCGCTCTTTATGCTAGGAACGGGAATATACATATTAGGCCTTGGTTTTAAGTATACAGTTATTGGCCCAGCGCCGTTGAGGTTTTACCTTTCAGACTTCGGTGCACCTTTTATGGCTGGTTATGTCTTCTTTCGGCCCATGTGGTGGTCTGAGGTGAAGAGCTCGTACTACGAAAAGCTAGACTGGGATAAGCGTTGGTACTTGAAACTGGGTTATTATCGAACAACGCTAATTATCGGTTTTTGCCTGGCCATGATATACGAGCTTGCCGCAGGCTACATGCACGGAAGGGGCCGTGCTGAAAAGCAGTTGAAGGCTATGGGAGTGGGGCACTTTGAGTGGTGGGACGTGCTCTGTTACGTTCTCGCACTCGTTGTTGGTTTGGTTATTTTGCATCTTTGGCGGCGCCAAATACAGCGTGACAAGCTGTTTCTTGACGAGATAGACGCAGCTGAAGCTGTGCTCGAAAAAGCCAAGAAGCGTGAAGATCAGAAGCAACGTCGCAACAAGCGACAAGCACGTCAGCCCAAAAGAAAGAGAAGGAGGTGAGCAAAGGCGCTTCGGCGCCTTTTTGCCTTTTGGTGGTCAGGGTTTACTTATTTACTCTACATTAAAAAAACCTGAATCCCGAAACTAAAAAGTAACGCCGCACCTCTGTATACTGTTTGGTGACAAAACTAAACAGGAAAACAAACATGCAAGCGTTACACAGAGAGCATATCGTAGATATGTTTGTTTGGGTAGATGACAGTCTGCCCAAACAACTACCCAGCCCAAAGGGTGGCAGGCACCCTAAGCTTACCACCAGTGAAACCGTCACCATCCTGCTGTTCTGTAGCCTGACAGCACCTCAGAAATTGCTCAAGAATGTTTGGCGTTGGGCACAGACCAACCACAGTGACGACTTCAAGTTACCAGGCTACTCGAAGTTTGTGGAGCACTGCCACAAAGCCCTGCCGGCCATGTGCTGGCTCTTGGAGCAGACCCTGGATAGCGGAGCTCCGCTCCGCTTCATGGACTCAACCATGCTGCCAGTCTGTCGGCTCGTTAGAGCTGACCGGCACAGGGTAGCCAAGGCAATCGCCAGTTTCGGCAAGAACCACCAAGGCTGGTGGTATGGGTTTAAGCTTCACGCTGCTTGCAATCCCGCAGGACATTTGGCAGCCGTTTACTTTACGCCAGCCAACGAGAACGACGGCCAACAGATACCACGCCTCGTGAATGACACTACCATGGTCGCCGTTGGCGACGGCGGTTACACCGCCAGTGTCATGCGCAGGAAGATGTGGCGGGAGCATGGTTGTTTCATTCTGTCGCCACCACACCCACAACAAAAGAAACAAGTTCTTGCCACGTGGCAACTCACCCTACTCCATGCCAGACCAAAAATTGAATGCGTCTTTGACTACCTCAAGGAACACTTGCTCCTGGTCACTTCGTTCCCA